>NZ_FNLF01000002.1:1349026-2023539 GCF_900103175.1 Tsukamurella pulmonis | reverse complement strand
GCGCGGGTTCTGTTCGCGGTGGTTGACCCCGGTGCCGGCACTCATCGCCTGCACCTGGCCCGCCCGGACCACCCCGGTCGCACCGGACGAGTCGTCATGATGCATCTCGCCGGTGACCACCCAGGTGACGATCTCGGCGTCGCGGTGGAAGTGCCGGTCGACGCCGGAACCCGGATCGATGAGGTCGTCGTTGTGCACCAGCAGCTGGCCGTGGGCGTTCGCCCCGAGGTCGAACTTGCCGGTGAACGGCATCGACTGCCGCGTGTACAGCCCTTCGCCCCGCCAGTGCGTGCGGTCGGCGGCCGGGATGATCCTGCTCTCGCTCACCCGGCCAGCGTAGGCAGCCCCGCTCCGGACGGCGAGACCAGGATCTTCACCGCGCTCTCGTTGTGGTGCAACAGGGTCTCGTAGCCGGTGCTCACGAGTTCGTCCAAGCCGATCCGTCCGGTGATGAACGGCGCCAGGTCGACGGTGCCGCTCTCCACCAGCGCGATCGTCTCGGCGTGGTTGTTGACGTAGGCGATGGTGCCGCGCATGTCGATCTCCTTGAGCACCAGCTTCTGCATGTCGACGGTGCCGGGGTGCCCCCAGATGGAGACCACGACGAGCACGGCCTGCGGCCGCAGCGCGTCGAAGAGGGTGTCGAGGGCGGGCTGCACCGAGGTGCATTCGAACCCGACGTCGGCGCCGCGGCCGCCGGTCAGATCGCGCACCGCCGCGACGACGTCGACCTGCGTCGGATCGAAGACGTGGTCGGCGACCCCGGTCTCGGCGGCGCGACTGCGACGCAGCGAGCTCGGTTCGCTGATCGCGACGGTGAGCCCCTTGGCCTTGCAGACCGCAGCGGTCAGCAGCCCGATCGGCCCGGCGCCGGTGATGAGCGCGAAGGCTCCCGCGCCCGCGCCGGAGCGCTGCAGGGCGTGGTACCCGACGGCGAGCGGCTCGATCAGGGCGGCCTGATCCAGCGGCACGTCCTTCGAGACCCGGTGCACCCAGCGCCGCTGCACCACGATGCGCTCGGAGAGGCCGCCACCGCGGCCGCCGAGGCCGATGAAGTTCATGTTCGGCGAGAGGTGGTAGTCCGTGCTCGCGGGTCCGGTGTCGACACCGTCCGCGATGATGTACGGCTCGACCACCACGTGATCGCCCACCTGCAGATCGTCGACGCCCGCGCCGACGGCCGCGACGACGCCGGACATCTCGTGGCCGATCGTCACCGGCGCGGCCTCGCCGCTCACCGGGTGCGGATGACCGCAGGGCGGCACGAAGATCGGGCCGTCGACGTACTCGTGCAGGTCGGTCCCGCAGATGCCGCACCACGCGACGTCGATGGCGACGGTGCCGGCCGTCGTCTCGGGTGCGGGGACGTCCTCGATCCGGACGTCGCCTCGGTCGTAGTAGCGCGCTGCTCGCATGGGGGCCTCCAAGCCGGTACGTGTGATGCGTCCCACACTGGCCGCGCCGGTCCCTCGCGGTCGATCGTTGCAGCGGGTTGCACACCTACAGCGGCGCCGAGCCGCGGACGTGCTCGAAGACCAGTGAGGTGTTGGTGCCGGCGACCTCCTCCCGCGCGCTGAGGTACTCGACGAGGTGCCGCAGGTCGTCGGTGTCCACGGCCGCGACGTGCAGGAGGTAGTCGTCGCCGCCGGCGAGGAAGTAGGCGTCGATCACCGGCGGCAGATCGATCACCGACTCCACGAACTGCCGGATCCGGTGCCGCGCGGTCGACCTCAGGGTCACCGCGATCATGGCGCGCAGCGGACGGCCGACGGCCGCGGGATCGACGTCGGCGAAGAAGCCGCGGATCACCCCGGCATCGGTGAGCCGTCGAACGCGGGTGTGCACGGTGGACGGCGCCAGCCCGACCTCCGCGGCGAGCGCGGCGTTCGAGACCCGGCCGTCGCGCTGCAGGACCAGCAGGATGCGCCGGTCGGCATCATCGAGCAGGGGGCGACGATCGTTCGACGACTGCGGCCGATATGCCGTTCTCACTGAATGCACGTCACTCATCGCGCCTACTTTCAGAATCTTCTTCTGGTGCCTTGATCGGTTCTCGATGTTTCTTCAGACTATGTGACACACGACACTCACCTGACAGGAGCACACGATGCGCGTCGGAATCCCCACCGAGATCAAGAACAACGAGTACCGCGTGGCGATCACGCCGGGCGGCGTCGCCGAACTGGCCCGCCGCGGCCACGAGGTGCTGATCGAGGACGGTGCGGGACTCGGCTCGGCCATCGGCAACGACGACTTCGTCGCGGCCGGCGCCCGCATCGTCCCGACCGCCGACGACGTCTGGGGCGCGGCGGATCTGCTGCTCAAGGTCAAGGAGCCGATCGAGGCCGAGTACGGCCGGATGCGCGCCGAGCAGACGATCTTCACCTACCTGCACCTGGCCGCCTCGCGCCCGTGCACCGACGCGCTGCTGACGTCGAGGACCACGTCGATCGCCTACGAGACGGTCCAGCTCGCGGACGGCTCGCTGCCCCTGCTCGCGCCGATGTCCGAGGTGGCCGGCCGGCTGGCACCGCAGGTCGGCAGCTACCACCTCATGCGGTCCAAGGGCGGACGCGGCGTGCTCATGGGCGGCGTCCCCGGCACCGCGCCCGCGAAGGTCACCGTGCTCGGCGGCGGCGTGTCCGGCATCAACGCCGCCCAGATCGCCGCGGGCATGGGCGCCGACGTCACCGTCTTCGACCTCGACGTGCGCAAGATGCGCGCCGTCAACGCGCAGTTCGGCGGTCGGGTGCACACCAGCTACTCGACTTCGCTCGCGCTCGAGGAGGCCGTCGTCGAGTCCGATCTGGTGATCGGCGCCGTGCTGATCCCCGGCGCCGCCGCGCCCAAGCTCGTCTCCACCGAGCTGGTGCACCGCATGCGCCCCGGCGCCGTGCTCGTGGACATCGCGATCGACCAGGGCGGCTGCTTCGCCGACTCGCACCCGACCACGCACGACGATCCCACCTTCACCGTGGGCGAAACGGTCTTCTACTGCGTCGCCAACATGCCCGGCGCGGTGCCGCGCACCTCGACCTTCGCGCTCACCGGCGCCACCCTGCCGTACGTGCTGCGCATCGCCGATCAGGGCTGGCGCGCGGCCTGCGTCACCGATCCGGCGCTCGCAGCGGGCCTGTCCACGCACGACGGCGTGCTGCTCAACGACGGTGTCGGCGAGGCCCTCGGCATCGATGCGACGTCGCCGGAGTCCGTGCTCGCCTGAGGCTCACCACTCGCCGGCGTCGAGGTACTGGGCGAGGTTGGCCATCCGGCGCTGCACCGCGGCCACCTGCCGCACGCACTGCTCGAGCAGGCCGCGATCCAGGGACGACATCCGGCGGATCGACAGCACGTCGCCCGGCGTGCGCCCGGCCGCCATCTGCTCCACCTGGTGCTCGAGCCGGAGTCGCTCGAGGATGGAGAAGGCCTCCCGCAGCACCTCGGCCGAGTCGTCGGGCAGGACCGGGGAGTCCGCACCGGCCGCGAGCCGGTTGCGGGTCTGCAACTTCGTGGAGCCGCGGCTGAGCGCGGCCCATCGCGCGATGTTGACCACCGGCACCAGCGCGTGCGCCTTGATGTCGAAGGTGCCGCCCCGCAACGAGATCACGTCGCGCACCGACCGCAGCCGCGCCTTCGCGGTCAGCGCTTCCCGCAACATCAACATGAAGGCCCGCGGATGCTCCGAGAGATGCTGGTACACACCGGCCACCGGCTGCAGTGTCAGGTCGCCCCACACAGGGCGACCGTCCACCAGCAGCGACGCCATCATCATGGCGTTGTTCGACAGCGGCGCCTCGATCCACTCGCCGGCCGCGTAGAGCCACTCGGCCTCGGTGCGGCAGAACCGCGGCTGGGCGGCGACCGCGCCGTTGGTGTCCGACGGTATCCCGCACTCCTCCAGCCGCCCGTGCACGGCGGCGGCGAGCGCGAGCGCGGCGGACCGCCGGACCTCGATCTCCTCCGGCGAGGCACCGGGGAGGTCGCGCAGGATGATCGCGCTGTCCACGTCCGAGCTCGGGACCACCTCGCGGCGGGAGACGCTGCCCAGCGAGAGCCACGTGAAGTCGCCCTCGCGCAGCTCGGGGTGCACGGGCAGCTCGAGTTCGATGCAGCGGCGCACCATCGCCTCGATCGCGACGGCGGCCACGCCGGAGATGTGCCGCACCGGCGCCTGCTGCCCCCACAGCACCGGGAAGATCTCGCGGATCGTGGCGCCGATCTCGGGCAGCTCCGCCGCGCTCGCGCGCTCGATCCGGCGCTGCAGGGCGAAGGTCGAGGTGGTGGGCACCGTGAGGAAGTCGACGTCCTGCACCACGCCCCGCACGGCGGCGTGCTCGTCGAGCACCGCCATGTAGTGCAGCTTGCGGTCGAGCATCTCGATCAGCACGTCCGACGAGAGCGCGGACTCCGGGACCGCGGCGAGCGGCGCGGTCATCACCGCGGTGACAGGGTCGGTGACCGGCCTGCCCACGGAGATCACCCGGGCGCGGAGGTCGTGATCGGTGACGATGCCCAGCGGCTCGCGCGCGGCGTTCTCGACCACGATGTAGCCCGATTTCGCCTCGGTCATGGCCGTGGCCGCCTCCTGCACCGTGACCGTCGGCGGGCACACCACCGGCGCGCGGCGCACGATCTCGCCGGCGGTCCGCTCGCGCACTTCCTCCGCGGAGACGGCCGTGGTCGGCTTCGCCAGCTCGGTGGCGAGGAAGGCCGCGCCCGCCGGCGTGGAGAACATGTCGCCCACGGCCCACGCCGGCAGGCGCAGCAGCGTGACGTCCGAGAGCGCCACCGCGCGCGGGCCGCCCTTCGCGCCGACCAGGATCACCACGTACCCGAAGACGCCGCCGGGCCCGACCACCTCGTCGACGTCGCGGGCCTCGCCCGGCACCGCGGTCGGGAAGTTCCACACCCCCACCCGGCCGGAGAGCACCACGAACGCGTGATCGGGCGAAGCGGACAACCCGTCCAGGATCGTGGCCCCCTCGGCGAACTCGCTGATCGTCGACTCGGCCGCCAGACGTGCGCGAACGTCGTCGGGGAGGCCGTCGAAGGGCGCGTGTCCGGACAGGAAGGCGAACAGCTCCCCGAGGTCCGAGAAGTCGGTCATGGACCTATGTTTACACGCCTGAACCGATCGACATCCCGAAGTCATCTCCCGGTAACGCATCCGCGGAAGCGTTGCGAGGTCTACATTCCCATCCAGCGCACAACCCCACGCGCACTTCCCACGTCGAGGAGAAAGACTCATCCATGACGCAATCCGTCGATAAGTTCGCGGCCGAGCAGGAGGGCTACAAGCAGACCCTCGGCCGCCGACACGTGCAGATGATCGCCATCGGTGGCGCCATCGGCACCGGCCTGTTCCTCGGTTCCGCCAGCCGCCTCAACAGCACGGGCCCCGCCCTGCTGTTCTCCTACGCCTTCGTCGGCGTGATCGCGTTCTTCCTCATGCGCGCGCTCGGCGAGCTCGTGCTCTACCGCCAGAGCTCCGGCGCGTTCGTCTCGTACGCCCGGGAGTTCTTCGGCGAGGCCGCGGCCTACGCCGCGGGATGGCTGTACTGGATCTTCTGGGCGCTCACCGGCGTCGCCGAGCTGTCGGCGGTGGCGGTGTACGTCAGGAAGTGGTGGGAACTGCCCAACTGGATCTCGGTCATCATCGCTCTCGCCGTGGTGCTGGTGATCAACCTCCTCTCGGCGCGCGCCTTCGGCGAGTTCGAGTTCTGGGCATCCGTGCTCAAGGTCGCCGCGATCGTCATCTTCCTCGTCGTCGGCCTCGTCATCGTGGTCGGCCAGATCACCGTGGGCGAGGGCGAGCAGGCGCACCGGGCCGGGATCTCCAACCTGTGGTCGAACCCGGGCGGATTCTGGCCGCACAGCGACACGTTCGGGTGGATCGCACCGATCGTCGTGATGTCCGGCGTCGTCTTCGCGTACGCCGCCATCGAGATGGTCGGCATCGCGGCCGGCGAGATGCAGAACCCGCAGCGCGAGGTACCGAAGGCCGTCAACTCGGTGATCCTGCGGATCGCCGTCTTCTACTGCGGCTCGATCTTCCTGCTCGTGTGCATCCTGCCCACCAGCCAGTACGGGCAGCGCAACGCCGAGGGCGACCTGGAGTCGCCGTTCGTCACCGTCTTCGAGCGCATGGGCGTGAGCTGGATGGCCACCCTCATCAACGGCGTGCTCATCGTCGCGGCCATGAGCTCGCTCAACGCCGGCCTCTACACCACGGGCCGCATGCTGCGCAGCCTCGCCGCCAGCCGCGAGGCACCGAACATGTTCCTGAAGATGAGCAAGTCGGGCGTCCCCGCCACCGGCATCATCGTGACGTCGATCTTCTACGTGCTCGGCGCCGTCCTCAACGCGCTCGTCCCGGGCCACGCCTTCGACATCGCGCTCGAGGCGTCCGCGATCGCGGTCGTCGGCGTGTGGAGCCTGATCTTCCTGTGCCACATCCGCTACCGGAAGCTCTCCGACGCCGGGATCGTCGCGAAGAGCCCGTTCCGCGCTCCGCTCGCGCCGATGATGAGCTACGTCGGCCTCGTCTTCCTGTTCCTGGTCCTGGTCGGGATGGCCTACTCGGGCTACAAGTCCGACGGTGGCTTCTGGGACAAGACGAACCTCATCGTGGTCATCCTCGGCATCCCCGCATTCGTCGCGATCCTCGCCATCGGCTGGATCGTCGTGAAGCCCAAGGTGCTCGAGCACACCGGCGGGGACCTCTCCCCGACCTGGTCGATGGACGACGCGACGAACGTCGACCTCGACAAGAAGTAAGCACGATCCGCTCCGCGACGAACGCCCGCCGGCCTCCGGCGGGCGTTCGTCCGTTCACCGGGGATTCATCGTGTGCGATTACGTTGCCGCCATGACCTCCCGCACCCTTTCCCGCCTCTCCGCGCTCGCCGCGGCCGCCGTCGTCGTTCTCGGTGGTGCCGCGCTGGCCGCGCCGGTCCAGGCGGCACCGTCGACCGGCTTCGATCTGCAGTCGCACCGCGGCGGCCGGGGCGAGCACACCGAGGAATCCCTCTACGGCTTCGCCCGCTCGCTGGAGCTCGGCGTGACGACGCTGGAGCTGGACGTCGTACTGACCAAGGACGACGTGCCGCTGATCTGGCACGACCCGACCGTGCAGGCCGACAAGTGCGCCGACACCGCCCCGGCCACCCCGGGCGACCCGCAGTTCCCGTACGTCGGCAAGACCGTCCACGACCTGAGCTACGCGCAGGTCCAGACGCTGGTGTGCGCGAAGAAGCTGGCGAAGTTCCCGGACGCGAAGGTGGTCGAGGGCAATCGGATCGCCACCCTGCCACAGCTGTTCGATCTGGTCGGGCAGTACAAGGGCAACACCGTGCGGTTCAACATCGAGACCAAGATCGAGGCCGAGGAGCGGTCGAAGTCCGCCGCGCCCGCCGCGTTCGTCGGGCAGATCCTCGGCGCCGCGCGCCGCGCCGGCGTCCTCGACCGGATCGAGATCCAGAGCTTCGACTGGCGCTCACTGCCACTGGTGCGGGCGCAGGCCCCGTCGGTGCCCCTGGTGGCGCTCTACGACGCGACGACGTGGAAGAAGGGCTCGGCCTGGCTGGGCCCCGTCCGCTACGAGGAGTTCGACGGCGACGTGGTCCGCGCGGCGAAGGCGGCGGGCTTCGACGTGCTCTCTCCGGATTACGAACTCTCCGATGCGAAGACGGTGTCCGCGGCGCACGCCGCCGGCCTGAAGGTGATCCCGTGGACGGTGAACGACGCCGCCGATATGCGGGCGCAGCTCGCGCTCGGTGTCGACGGCATCATCACCGACTACCCCACGCGCCTGCGCGGCGTGCTCGCCGACGCGGGCGAGCCGCTCCCCCGGGCGTTCACGAAGTAGCGAACCACGGCGGCGGCCCACCGGATTCCGGTGGGCCGCCGCCGTGTCGGGTACGGGATCAGGCGACGTAGGTGGCGACCGCCGTGCCGACGATGCCCGTGATCATCACGTTCACGTTGCCCTTGCCCGGCCTGACGATGAAGGTCCCGTCGTATTCGGAGCGCGCGGTGCCGGTGGCGCCGGTGGTGCTGTTCTCCCACACCAGGAGGCGGTCGGAGAGGTCGATGCCCTGGATCGACTCGCAGCGCTCCGGCGGCAGGGGCGACGGCGGGATGCCGATCACGCCGAGCTCGTGGCGGGCGATGACGCAGTTGGTGCGGATCACCAGGTTGCCCGCGTCGTCGTAGTCGCCGACCCAGGTCGCGGTCGCGTTCGGCGCGGTGGTGCGGATGGACGTTCCGCCCGTGACGGTGCCGCGGAAGGTCACGGAACCGGAAGCGTTGGCCACGGCCGGGGCGAGTGCGAGCACCGTTCCCGCGGTGAGAGCGGTCGCGATCGCGCGACGGACGAGGGTGGTCATGGGCATCCCCTGATTCTCGAAGCAGCTTTTGACTTCGCAAAGTGTACACACGGGCCGCCCGCGCGCCGCATCGCCGTGCTCGAGCGCCCTACCGCTCCGCGCCACCCGGGTCAGGCCGGCGATGTTGCCCCGAGAAAGTCGGCGAGTTCAGCGGCGACGGCGTCGGGCCTGTCCAGCATCGCCAGCACGGCGCAGTCCTCCAATTCGACGAGCCTGCCCCGCGGCAGGAGATCAGCCAGTCTGCGCCCGTGCTCGCGTGGCATGACCGCGCCGTCGGTCGACCACAGCACCAGCGCGGGACCGCCGAAATCGCGCAAGGCCTCACAGCCCCGCGTCAGTTCTGCGCGGTCGAACGGTGCCCGGGCATGCCGGAGCAGGTCCCGACGGATCGCCGGGTCGTTGATCGCGGGCTCGGTCCATGCCCGCATCGTGCCATCCGGGATGCGATGAGCCATGCGCCCGAAGAGCAAGGGCGAACGGCGCACCACCCCGATCCGCATGGCGCGCAGGCCGAATCGCAGTCCGGGCAGGCGCGCAGCGATCGTCGCGACCTTGCCCGGCAGTCCGGGCGGGAAGTTGTCGAAGGCGGTACTCGGCAGGATGACCAGGCGCCCGATCCGCTCGTCCCGGCCGAGCGCGGTCAGCAGCAGCGCCCCGCCCCAATCACTGTGCACCAGCGTGACGTCACGCAGATCGAGGGCGTCGAGGAGGTCCGCGATCAGGTGCGCGATCCCCTCGTTGCTCTGGTCCGCGTCCGGCCGCAGCGGGATCCGGTGGGCACCGAGAGGCAGATCGGGCAGCACGTAGCGGTACCCCGGGGGCAGCAGCGGCAGGACCTGATCCCACAGCGTGTGATCCATCAGGAGTCCGTGCAGCAGGACCACCGGCGGCCCCTGCCCGCGCTCCTCGTAGTGGACCCGGCCGGCGGGGACGGCGGCCTCCGGCATTCCCATCACCTCCAGTGGAGCGATCACTCTAGAGCGGACACTCTAGAATGTATTCCGTGATGATCGACCGGTCAATGCCCACCCGCGAGCGGCTCGTGGTCGCGATGGGAGAACTGCTGCGCCGCCAGGGATACGGAGCCACCTCCGTCAAGCAGCTCACGGAGGCGGCGGGCGCGACGATGGGCTCGCTCTACCACCACTTCCCGGGCGGAAAGCCCGAGGTCGCCGCTGCGGCGTTGCGCGCGTCGGGGGCGGCGTACGCGGATCTGCTCGCCGTCCTGTTCGACCGTGCACCGGAGTTGTCGGAAGCGATCCCGGACGCCTTCGCCCTGGCCGCCGAGCACATCGCCGAGGCGGGCTGGATCACGATGTGCCCGGTGGGCACCGTGGCGGGCGAGGTGGCGGACTCCGAGCCCGAGGTGGCGGCCGCTGCCGCTGAGGTCTTCGTGGACTGGATCGCCGGCGGCACCGCGTACTTCGCCCGGCGCGGCCTCGACGACGACGCCGCGCGGGAGCTCACGCTGGCGGTGCTGAGCTCGCTCGAGGGCGCGTTCATCCTCGCTCGATCGCTGCGCAGCCCGGACCCCCTCCTCGCGGCGGGATCCGCTCTGCGCGAGCACGTTCGACTGCGCCTGGGGATTGTCGGAACGATGTAACTTCCGGCGAACCGGGGCGGAGGCACTCCCGCACCCGCGGCGCCCGGGCGCACCCGGCGTGCCGGGTGCGCTCGGGTGTTCCGGGTGCGGTCGGGGTACCGCACCCGGAACGCGCGGTTCAGCCCAGCCAGTTCCGGACGGGCGACGGAACGCCGCGCTTCCCGCGGTGCGGGCCGAGAACGGCGCCACCGAAGGGCTGCGAGAGCAGATCCCGCGCAACGCGGTTCACGTCCGCCGCCGAGACCTTGTCGATCCGCGCCAGCGTTCTGGTGACGGTGCGCTGGTTCTGGTAGTTGATCTCGCTGCGGCCGATGCGGTGCATGCGGGACTGCGCGTCCTCGAGTCCCAGCACGAGCCCACCGCGGAGCGAACCCTTGGCGCGGGAGAGCTCCTCAGCCGTCAGGCCGTCGTCCCGCACGTCCTCCAGGACCTTGCGCGCGACCGTCGCGACCTCGCCGAGACGCTCGGGCGAGCACCCGGCGTACACCGAGAACAGACCCGTGTCGGCGTAGGTGTCCACCGCCGAGTACACGGTGTAGGCGAGGCCCCGCTGTTCCCGGATCTCCTGGAACAGGCGGGAACTGAGCCCACCGCCGATCGCGGTGTTGAGCACCGACAGCGCCCAGCGGTCGGGGTGGAAACGCCCGTAGGCGCGCGTTCCCGCGACCAGGTGCGACTGCTCCCCGTCGCGATTGACCACCTGAAGCGTCGGTGCGCCGGGGCGACGACGGATGCCCGTGCGCACGGGCGTCGATTCCGCGGCACCGTCGAGCCGGCCCGCGAAGGCCTTGCGCGCCAACCCGACCACCTGGGCGTGCGTGACGTTGCCGGCGACGGCCAGCACCATCCGCTCCGGCGTGTACCGCCGGCGGTGGAAACCGCGCAGCCGCGCCGCGGTCATCGCCGAGACCGAGTCCTCGGTGCCGAGCACCGGCCGGGCCAGCGGATGATCGCCCAGAAGCGCCGCGGTGGCGGCCTCGTTGACCAGGTCCTCGGGGTCGTCATCGCGCATGGCGAGCTCCTCGAGCACGACCTCACGCTCGACCTCGACGTCCGCGGGGCGGCAGAGCCCCCCGAGCACGACATCGGTCACCACGTCGACGGCCAGGTCGAGATCGGTGTCGAGCACGTGCGCGTAGTAGCAGGTGTGCTCCTTCGACGTGAAGGCGTTGATCTCCCCGCCGACCGCATCCACCTCGGCGGCCAGGGAGGCCGCGTCGCGATGAGGCGTCGCCTTGAACAGCAGGTGCTCGAGGAAGTGCGCGGAGCCGGCGGAGGCGGGGTGCTCGTCGCGGGAGCCGACCGCGACCCACAGGCCGACGGCGGCGGACCGGGACCCCGGCACCGTCTCCGTGACCACCCGCAGGCCGCCGGGCAGGACGCTACGACGAACGGGGGCACCCGATCCGGATGCCCCCGCCCGCGCAGCCCGTGATGTCAGGCTGCTCAGTTCCTACTCCTCGCCAGCGGGAGCGGCCTCGGCGGCCTGCTCCTCCACGACGGGGATCAGGCTGATCTTGCCGCGCTCGTCGATGTCGGCGATCTCGACCTGCAGCTTGCTGCCGACGTTGACCACGTCCTCGACCTTGTTCACGCGCTTGCCGTTGCCCAGCTTGCTGATGTGGACCAGGCCGTCGCGGCCGGGGACCAGCGAGACGAAGGCGCCGAACGCCGTGGTCTTGACCACGGTGCCCAGGAAGCGCTCGCCCACCTTCGGCAGCTGCGGGTTGGCGATGGCGTTGATCCGGTCGATCGCCGCCTGGGCCGACGGGCCGTCGGCCGCACCGACGAACACGGTGCCGTCATCCTCGATCGAGATGTTGGCGCCGGTCTCCTCGGTGATGGAGTTGATCGTCTTGCCCTTGGGTCCGATGACCTCGCCGATCTTGTCGATCGGCACCTTGATCGTGGTGATCCGCGGGGCGTACGGGCTCATCTCGTCGGGCGCGTCGATCGCCTCGGCCATGACCTCGAGGATCGTGGTGCGGGCGTCCTTCGCCTGGCCCAGCGCGCCGGCGAGCACCTGCGACGGGATGCCGTCGAGCTTGGTGTCCAGCTGCAGGGCGGTGACGAAGTCGGACGTACCGGCGACCTTGAAGTCCATGTCGCCGAAGGCGTCCTCGGCGCCGAGGATGTCGGTCAGGGCCACGTAGCGGGCCTGACCGTCGACCTCGTCGGACACCAGGCCCATGGCGATGCCCGCGACGGGCGCCTTGAGCGGCACGCCGGCGTTGAGCAGCGACATCGTCGAGGCGCAGACCGAGCCCATCGAGGTCGAGCCGTTGGAGCTCAGCGCCTCCGAGACCTGACGGATGGCGTAGGGGAACTCCTCCACCGAGGGCAGCACCGGCACGAGGGCGCGCTCGGCGAGCGCGCCGTGGCCGATCTCGCGGCGCTTCGGCGAGCCGACGCGGCCGGTCTCACCGGTCGAGTACGGCGGGAAGTTGTAGTGGTGCATGTAGCGCTTGCTGGTCTCGGGTCCCAGCGAGTCGATCTGCTGCGCCATCTTCACCATGTCCAGCGTGGTGACGCCCAGGATCTGGGTCTCGCCGCGCTCGAACAGCGCGCTGCCGTGGGCGCGCGGGATCACGGCGATCTCGGCGCTCAGCGAGCGGATGTCGGTGATGCCACGGCCGTCGATGCGGAAGTGGTCGGTCAGGATGCGCTGGCGCACGAGCTTCTTGGTCAGCGAGCGGAAGGCCGCACCGATCTCGCCCTCGCGGCCCTCGAACTGCGGGCCCACGGCCTCGAGCACCTCGGCCTTGACGACGTCGGTGGCGTTGTCACGCTCCTGCTTGCCGGCGATAGACAGCGCGTCGTTGAGCTTCGCGGCGCCCGCGGCCTCGACGGCGGCGAAGACGTCGTCCTGGTACGCGGGGAACAGCGGGAACTCACCGGTCGGCTTGGCGGCACCGGCGGCCAGCTGCTTCTGCGCCTCGCAGAGCACGGCGATGAAGGGCTTGGCGGCCTCGAGGCCCTCGGCCACGACGGCCTCGGTGGGCGCGGTGGCGCCGCCCGCGATGAGCTCGATGACGTTCTCGGTGGCCTCGGCCTCGACCATCATGATCGCGACGTCGGCGTCCTTGCCGGAGCCCGAGACGATGCGGCCGGCGACGACCATGTCGAAGACGGCGCGCTCGAGCTGCTCGACGGTCGGGAACGCGACCCACTGGCCGTCGATGAGCGCGACGCGCACGCCGCCGACGGGACCGGAGAAGGGCAGGCCCGCGATCTGGGTCGACGCCGAGGCGGCGTTGATCGCGACCACGTCGTACAGATCCTTGGGATCGAGCGACATGACGGTCACGACGACCTGGATCTCGTTGCGGAGACCGTCGACGAACGACGGGCGCAGCGGCCGGTCGATCAGGCGGCAGGTGAGGATCGCGTCGGTCGACGGGCGGCCCTCGCGACGGAAGAACGAGCCGGGGATGCGACCCGCGGCGTACATGCGCTCCTCGACGTCCACCGTGAGGGGGAAGAAGTCGAAGTGCTCCTTGGGGTGCTTGCTGTGCGACGTGGCCGAGAGCAGCATCGTCTCGTCGTCGAGGTACGCGGCGACGGAGCCGGCGGCCTGCTGCGCGAACCGGCCGGTCTCGAACCGGATGGTGCGCGTGCCGAAGGAACCGTTGTCGATGACGGCGACGGCTTCGGTGATGTCGTCGTCGAATTCGACCTGCGTGTTGTCTGTCATGAAGGGGGAAGAAACCTTTCTTCTTCGCGCGGACCGTCCCCACCCGGCGGCGCGCATGCTGCGCGCGGCCCAAGTCGTTCGACGTGGCGGCGGGGCGCCCTGGCGCGGTCATCGATCGAAGCCGCCGGACCCTCCCGCCCGTGAGGGCGAGGTTTCCGGCAACCACTACCGAGGACCACCCCGCGGGGAGTGACACCGAGATGGCGCACCGCAGATGTCGACGGGCCGGATCTACCGGTGCCGACGTCGGACGGACCTGCAACAAGGCTATCATCGGGAGTCTTTTCCACGTGAGCCGCACACGCCGTGCGCACACCGAGAGGGAATCGCTCGTGTCGCAGACCAGCCGTGAACGCGCTCAGGAGGCGACCGCGGTGTGGATCGCGAGAATGATGCTGGTCGCGGCGATCCTCTCGCTGCTCAGCGCGCTCATCCGCAACGACCGCTCCTTCTACGTGGCCGATCTGCTCAGCGTCGTCGGCATCCCGTCGTATCCGAGCCTGCTCGTGGTCGCGGTGCTGACCGTGCTCAGCGGCGCGTTGCGCCGGCGGCTGCGGGCCGCGCACACCGTCACCGTCGTCCTGATGTCGCTGCAGGTCCTCGCGAACATCGCGACGCTGGTGATCATCGCGACCGAGGAGATCGACCCCGACGAGGCGCACCACCTCCCCACCTACCTCGCGTCGTTCGTGGCCGTGCGCTACTCGCTGCCCGGTGCCGCGCTGGCCGCCGTGACCAGCGCCGTCTGTCTGGCGTTCGTGATCGCCTCCCGGCCGCGCTTCCCCGCCCGGCTCGCCCGCGGCTCGCGGCGCGCCGCGATCGGTGTGCTCGCCGGCGGCTTCGTCAGCGTCTACCTCGTGGTCGTGGCGCTGGCCTACACCTTCCCGGGGCGCGGGCCGAACCGGCTCGACGGCACCGTCGAAGTGCTGGTGTGGTCACTGCGCTCCACGTTCGGCGTGGCCGTGCCGCGACGGCTCGACCTGGCTCTCAACGGCCACAGCGGTCCGGTGTGGATCTACTCCCTCGCCGGCGTGATGTCCGCGTCGGTCCTGATCCTGGCGCTCATGGCGTTCTGGCGCGCGGGACGCGGTGACGAGCTGATGACCGAGCCGGAGGAGCTCGAGGTACGCCGCCTGCTGCTCGAATACGGCGAGGACGACTCGCTCGGCTACTTCGCCACCCGCCGCGACAAGGCGGTGATCGCGGCGCCGGACCGGCGCGCCGTGGTGACCTGCCGCGCCGTCGGCCCCGTGTCGATGGCCAGCGCGGACCCGATCGGACACCGCGATTCCTGGCCCGCCGCGGTCGGCGCCTGGATCGAGGACTGCCGCGCGCACAGCCTCTACCCCGCCGTCCTCGCCGCCAGCGCCGAGGGCGCGCAGGTGTACGAGGAGGCCGGGCTGCGCACCCTGATGATCGGCGACGAGGCGATCATCCACGTCGACGCTTTCACGCTCAAGGGCCGCGAGATGCGGGCCGTGCGCCAGGCCGTGACCCGCGTCGCCGCCGCGGGGTACACGCTCAAGGTCCGCCGGCACGGCGACCTGTCCGCCGCGGAGCTCGCCGAGGTGGCCGAGCTCGCCGAGGCGTGGCGCGGCGAGGAGACCGAGCGCGGCTTCTCCATGGCCCTCAACCGGATCGGCGATCCGGTGGACGGTCGGTGCGTCCTGGTCTCAGCCCACGACGCCACGGGCACCGTGCGGGGCCTGCTCAGCTTCGTCCCGTGGGGCACGCGCGGCCTGTCCCTGGACCTGATGCGGCGCGACCGCGATGCGGAGAACGGGCTCAACGAGTTCATGGTCGCCACGCTCATCGAGCAGTGCGGGGAGCTCGGGATCCGCCGGATCTCCTTGAACTTCGCGGTCTTCCGCTCCGTCTTCTCCGAGGCCGACCGCGTCGGCGCGGGGCCGATCACCCGCATGGTCGACTCGGCGCTCAGCCTGGCGTCGAAGTTCTACCAGCTGGAGTCGCTGTACCGCTCGAACGACAAGTACCGGCCCGATTGGGTGCCGCGCATCCTCTGCTACGACCCCACCCTCACCGCGGTGCGGGCCGGCATCGCCGTCGGCATCGCGGAGGGCTTCCTGCCGCAGATCGGACCGAAGTTCCTGGCCGGACCGTCGATTCCGGACGAGGTTCCGCGTGATCCGGAGTTCGTGGATCGGTTGCTCGCCGAGGAGGAGCGCCTACTGCGCCGCGAGGCTCCGCCGGTGCGGCTCTCCGAGCAGCAGCGGGTGCGGCGGCGCAAGCTGCGGGCCCTCGAGGAGGCGGGCATGCCCGGCTATCCCCCGTCGGTCCCTCGCACGACCTCCCTCGAGGCCGTGCGTGCGCAGGACGCCGCTCCACCCGCCGACGGTGCCGGCACCGTCGTCTCCGTCACGGGCCGGGTCCGCGCGGTGCGCGACTACGGCGGCGTGACCTTCGTCGACCTGCACGAGGACGGGGCGCACCTCCAGGTGATCGCGGAGCGCTCCCGCACCCCCGAGGACGCACGGTCGCTGTGGCGCAGCGCGATCGACATGGGCGATCTCGTTTCGGTGACGGGGCCGGTGGTCCGCTCCCGCTCCGGCGAGTTGTCGGTGCTCCTGACCTCGTGGGCCATGGCGGGCAAGTGCCTGTCGCCCGTCCCGAAGACGCGGGCCCGGCTCGGCGACGAGACGCGGGCGCGCAACCGTCCCCTCGAGTTGATCACCGACGACGGCGCCGTGGACCTGCTGTACCGGCGCTCGCGGGCCGTTGCGGCGATGCGTGCGGTCTTCACCCGTCGCGACTACACCGAGGTCGAGACTCCGATGCTGCAGACGGTGCACGGCGGCGCCGCGGCCCGTCCGTTCACCACGCACATCAACGCCTACGACATGGGCCTGTACCTACGGATCGCGCCAGAGCTCTACCTCAAGCGACTCGCGGTCGGCGGGATGGGCCGGATCTTCGAGCTGAACCGCAACTTCCGCAACGAGGGCGCCGACGCCACGCACAACCCGGAGTTCACCGCTCTCGAGGCCTACGAGGCCTACGGCGACTACAACACCATGCGCACGCTGACCCGGGAGGTGATCCTCGCCGCCGCGGTCGCGGTCAACGGACGGCCCGTCGCCGTGCGGCCCGACGGTGCCGGCGGCACCCGCGAGGTGGACCTCACCGCCGAATGGCCGGTGATCGCCGTGCACGCGGCGGTCTCCGCCGCCGCCGGAACGGAATTGACCTCGGCGTCGAGCTTCGACGAGGTGGCCGCGGTGTGCGCACGCCATCGCGTCGCCGTCCCCCGGGGCGCGACCGCGAGCAAGCTCGTCATGGAGCTGTACGAGGCGCTGGTCGAGAAGCAGACCGAGTTCCCCACGTTCTACTGCGACTTCCCCATCGAGGTCTCCCCGCTGGCGCGCAAGCACCGCGATGATCCTCGGCTGACCGAACAGTGGGATCTGGTGGGCTTCGGTGCCGAGCTCGGCACCGCGTACACGGAACTGACGGACCCGATCGACCAGCGCGAGCGGCTCACGCAGCAGTCGATGGCGGCCGCCGCCGGCGATCCCGAGGCGATGGAGCTCGACGAGTCCTTCCTGGACGCTCTCTCCTACGCGATGCCGCCCACCGGAGGCCTGGGCATCGGCGTGGACCGCATCGTCATGCTGCTCGCGGGCGTGAACATCCGTGCCACCCTGGCGTTCCCCTTCGTCAAGCCCCAGGACCGCTGAGGGGCTGTTCGCCTCCACGGCGAGCGGCGAGTTCGCGCACCACCAGGAGAGCGCCGAGCGCCCTCGACACCGTGCGGTCCGACGACGCGCAGCGCCAATCCCGGTATCCCCCAGCGGTCCGCCGTCGCCACAAGGGTCGCCGCCGTGCGCGCGTGCGATGGCGCGGCCCCGACGCCGACCACCGCGGCCAGAACCGCCACCACCGCCGCCCATCGACGTGCCGCCCCAATCGAACCCATCATGGCCGCACGGTATCGAGCCGTCCCGCGTCCCGACCTCCCCCGAACGGGTGAGATCGCTCAGTCGACCTGGATCTCCGGCCGGCCGCTGGGGATCGTGACGACGGCGCGCCGGTGCAGCCCGAGTCCGCGGCTCGCGATGGAGTCCGCGACGCGGAACTCCGCCCGCCACTCCTGCGGCGTGAGGCGGTTGAGCATGTAGCCGCGCTGGGCGTTCCCGAACTTCACGTGCGGCGACGCCGCCTTGATCGCCTTGTCCGCGTCGTCGCTGTCCTTGCCGTCCTTGCCCGAGGCGATCGAGGTGCCCGCGAGCTCGACGCCCACCGTGGTTGCATCCGCGGTGTAGGTGGACTTGAGCTCGGAGACCACGTTGCGGTGGATGTCGCCGACGACCGACACCAGGTTCGGCACCCGGCGCTGCACGGCACCGTCGAGGATCCGCGCCCGGGAGGCCTCGTAACCGCTCCATCCGTCCATCGAGACGGTGCGCCGGCCGTCCGTGTTCCGGGCGAGGTCGGCGATCGTGGTCTGGTGCGCCAGGACGTTCCAGTGCGCACCGCCGGCAGCGAGACCGTCGAGGATCCACTTCTCCTGCGCCGCACCGGTGATGGTGCGCGACGGATCGGCGGTGGCGGCGTCCTGGGGGCTGCTCTTGTCGTCGTTGGCCTGATCGCTGCGGTACTGCCGGGTGTCGAGGACGCTGAACCGGGCGAGGTCGCCGTAGGAGAAGCGCCGGTACATGCGCAGATCGGGGCCGTTCGGCCGCAGCGCCGCCCGGACGGGCATGTTCTCCCACCACGCCTTGAAAGCCGCGGCGCGGCGGACGATGAACTCCTCGGGCGACTGCCCCTTTTCGGGGATGCCCGCGGCCCAGTTGTTCTCGACCTCATGGTCGTCGTAGGCGCAGATGAAGGGCGCGGCGCGATGCGCGGCCTGAAGATCGGGATCGAGCTTGTAGAGCGCGTAGCGGTCCCGGTAGTCGGCGAGAGTGGTCATCTCGCGCCAGGCCGATGCCGGGACGTCGGTCGTGGGACGACGGACGGTGGCCGGCTTGATCTCGTACTCGTAGACGTAGTCGCCGAGGTGGAAGACCACGTCGGGCGCGTGCGCCGCCAGGTCGGCGAAGGCGTTGAAGTAGCCGTCGGTCCACGCCTGGCAGGAGACGGCGGCGAAGGTCATCTCGGAGACCCGGGCCCCGGGAGCCGGCGCCGTGCGGGTCCGGCCGATCGGCGAGAGGTCGCTGCCGCAGCGGAATCGGTAGAAGTAGTCGGTCGCCGGACGCAGGCCGCGTACGTCGATGTGCACGCTGTGCCCGTCCTCCGGCACGGCGGCACTGCTCCCCCGCTGGACGACGGAGCGGAATCCCCGGTCGGCCGCGATCTCCCACTGCACCGGGACGGGCGCGTTCGGCATCCCACCGCCGGGCTGCAACGGACGGCGGGCCAGTCGGGTCCACAACACCACCCCGTCCGGAAGCGGATCGCCCGAGGCGACGCCCAGCGTGAACGGATCCCCCGTGCCCGGTTCCGCACCTGCGAACGCCGGCCGCATCAGCTGGGGCGCGGCGGCGACGCCGCCCACCAAACCCATCCAGGTCATGAACCTGCGCCGGGTGGTGCCGGCGGTCACGGTCTTGTCGGGCAGGACACGGAAGGAGGCTGAGGTGTCGGGCATGGGTACTTGTGTTACCGAAGGGAGGTGGCCGCCCCCTCACCGCGAAGTGTCCCGCGTCACCCTTCGACGTGAACCCGCCGTGAATGCGATCCGGAATCGGCCGGGATGCACACCGGCCGCGATCGTGAGACATTCGAAGGATGACGAGGCGAGCAGTGGTGACGGGTGGCGGCACGGGCATCGGACGCGCGATCGCGCACCGTCTGGCGTCCGACGGGAACGACGTCGTGATCGTGGGACGGCGCGGCGACGTTCTCGAGCGGGCGGCCACCGAGATCGACGCGGCCGTGCAGATCGCGAGGGTATCCGTCGAGATCGCCGACCTCACCGACACCGGCGAGGTCGACGCCCTCGCCGGACGGATCGCAGCGGGCGGCACGGTCGACGTCCTGGTCAACAACGTCGGCGGCAACCCCGCACTGCCGCAGGAGAACTCGGCCCAGATCGCCGCCGCCTACGCGGAGGTCTTCCGACTCAACGTGATCACGGCGGTGACCGTCACGAACGCCCTGGCACCGCACCTCACCCGCCCGGGCGCGCGCATCGTCTCGATCAGTTCCATCGCCGGCCTGCGCGGACCGGGTGCGTACGGTGCCGCCAAGGCCGCCGTCCACGCATGGTCCTCGGGGCTGGCCACCGAGATGGCACCCGAGGGAGTCACCGTGAACGTGGTAGCCCCGGGATTCGTGCCCGCCACGGAGTTCTGGACCGACCGGCTGACGGACGAACTGGCGACGAGTCGGATCGCGCAGATCCCCGCCGGGCGCCCCGGGACCCCCGACGAAGTCGCGGCGGCGGTCGCCTACCTAGCCGCTCCGGACGCGGGCTGGACGACCGGACAGATCCTGCAGGTGAACGGCGGAACGCTGCTCGGGCGCGGGTGACGAGCGCTCGCCGCCTGCGCCACCGCCGTCTCCATGCGCGTTGGTGATGCGGCGGACGCATCACCGGACGCGCATCGGACCAGGTGGGCGCGGGTATGCGCTGGGCGCATCGCTCCCCGGCAACGCGAACGGCCCGCTCCCGGAGATCCGGGAGCGGGCCGCTGGCGTGGAGGTTCTTAGCGACGCAGGCCGAGACGCTCGATGAGCGAACGGTAGCGGTTGATGTCGACCGAGGCGACGTACTTCAGCAGGCGGCGACGACGGCCGACGAGCAGCAGCAGGCCGCGGCGGCTGTGGTGATCGTGCTTGTGCTGCTTGAGGTGCTCGGTGAGGTCGGTGATGCGCTTGGTCAGCATCGCGACCTGCGCCTCGGGCGAGCCGGTGTCGGTCTCGTGCAGGCCGTACTCGGCCAGGATCGACTTCTTCTGCTCAGTGGTGAGCGACATGGATTGCTCCTTGTTTCAGTATCGCGTCGTCAGAATTCCGTGCCGCCACCGCGAACTGCAGCAGGCACGAGAGGCCACGTTACCAGGCGTCAGGCGATTCCCAGAATCGCGCGCGTCCGGTCGACGTCGCCACCCATCGCCTCGAGCAGCGCCTCCACCGACTCGAAACGCTCCATCCCGCGGACGCGATCGACGAAGTCCACGGCGACGTGCTGGCCGTAGAGATCGGCCGAGGTGTCCAGGACGAACGCCTCGACGGTGCGGGTGCGCCCGGAGAACGTCGGATTGCTTCCCACGGACACCGCCGCCGGGTACCGCTCGCCGGGCGTGACCTGGCCGACCACCGGCCCGGGGCCGAGAACCGTGAACCAGGCCGCGTAGACGCCGTCGGCGGGGATCGCCGCGAACATCGGCGGGGCCACGTTCGCGGTCGGGAAACCGAGTTCGCGCCCGCGACCGTCGCCGCGCACGACGACACCCTCGACGCGATGCGGACGCCCGAGAGCCTCGGCGGCGGCCTTGACGTCGCCCGCGTCGACGCAGGAACGGATGTAGGTCGACGAGTAGGTGACCGCGTGCTCGGTGAGCAGCGGCACGGAATCGACGGAGAAGCCGAACTTCTGGCCCAACTGCGCCAGCATCTCCACGTTGCCGAGAGCGCGGTAGCCGAAGGTGAAGTTGTCGCCGACCACCACTGCGGCGGCGTGCAGCCTCTCGACCAACACGGAGTGCACGAAGTCCTCGGCCGGCTGCGCCATCACCGTGGCGGTGAAGGGCATGACGCAGAACACGTCGATGCCCAGCTCCTCCGCCAGCTCCGCACGCCGCGTCAGCGTCGTGAGCTGCGGTGGATGCGATCCGGGCCGCACCACCTCAGCGGGGTGCGGATCGAACGTCATCAGTACGGCCGGGAGCCCACGTTCATGGGCCTCCGCGGTCGCTCGTGCGATCAATTGGGCGTGTCCACGGTGTACACCGTCGAACACGCCGATCGTCACTACACAGCGTCCCCAGTCCGCGGGAACGTCATCGAGCCCTCGCCAGCGAAGCACGCACTCACCCTATCGGACGGCATATGGTGGGTGCGTGACTAAGCCTCCCCTGCCCGATTCGCCGCGCCCCGTCGGCGAGCTGTCCGCGGTCACGCAGGACTACCTCAAGCAGATCTGGACCGCCCAGGAGTGGTCCGATGTCAAGGTCACCACCAAGTCGCTGGCCGACGCGCTCGGCGTCTCCGCCTCCACCGCCTCCGAGGCCATCCGCAAGCTCGCCGACCAGGGGCTGGTGGACCATGAGAAGTACGGCGCGGTCACGCTCACCGACGACGGCCGCGCCGCCGCGACGGCGATGGTGCGCCGCCACCGGCTGCTCGAGACCTTCCTCGTCTCCGAGCTCGGCTACGGCTGGGACGAGGTGCACGACGAGGCCGAGATCCTCGAGCACGCCGTCTCCGAGCGCTTCCTCGTGCGGCTCGACGAGCGCCTCGGCCACCCGCTGCGTGACCCGCACGGCGACCCGATCCCCCAGCCGGACGGCACGGTGCCGACACCGGACGCCTGCCTGCTCTCCGAGCTCGAGGCCGGGCAGTGCGGCACCGTCGCCCGGATCTCCGATTCCGACCCCGAGATGCTGCGCTACTTCCAGGAGGTCGGCATCGCCCCCGACGCGCGGATCGTGGTCGTGGAGTTGCGCAAGTTCCTGGGAACCATCGCCGTCACCGTCGACGACGGTGCGCCGCTCGACCTGGGCGACGTGGCCGCACAGGCGATCTGGGTCCGCAGCTGAGTGCACCGCCTCACAGGTGCTTGAGCGCCTCGCGTCGCGAGAGCCCGCTGAGCCGATTCTCGTGGGCCGTCACATAGGCGCGCACCCAGTCCGGATCGGTCTTGGCGTGCTCGCGCAGCGCCCAGCCGATCGCCTTGCGCAGGAAGAACTCCGACTCGGACAGCGCCGGCTCGATCACCTCCGCCAGGAGTGCGGTGTCGAGCCGGTCCTTGCGGCCGAGCTGGGCGAGGATCGCCAGCCGTCGCAACCACAGGTCCTCGCCGCGACTCCAGGCGCGGACGACGGCCGCGGTGTCCTCGGGATGCGCATCGAGCAGGGCCGCGATGTGCCGGGCGGTCTCGTCGACGTGATCCCACCAGGCCCCGGTAACCGCGATGTGTTCGTGCAGCGGGAGGAGTGCCGGCTCACCCCGGCCGAGCCGGTGGCGGAGCAGGTTCTGCGCGGCGTAACGCTCCTCGCGGAACTCGGCCTCGTCCCACAGGGCGAGCACGGCGGCGCGCAATCCGTCGAGATCGGCGGGCGGGTGCGTCCGAAGCGCGGTCGACGTGATGCTGCGCACCGCCGCCGCGGGCACGCCGAGGAAGGGCATCGCGGATTTCATGTACGCCTGCATCGCCGGCGCCCGCTCGGCATCGGCGGCCGCGCGCAGGTCGGTGCGGATCCGGTCGACCAGCTTCACCTCGTCATCACGCGCGCGATGCTACTCGCGAGGGCGTCGACGACCGTGGGAATGCTGAGCACGGTGCCCCAGGTCCAGGCGCCCGACACCACCGGATCATCGATGAACACGGATCGTCCCGCACGCACCGCCGGCACCGTGCGATAGATCGGCAGCCCCTCGATCTCGGTGCGCACCGCGGGGGTGCTGCCGATGTTCCACACCAGCACGTCCTGATCGAGCCGGGACATGTTCTCGTCCGGAAGACTCACGCCGTCGTTGCCACCCGAGTCGTTGCCGGCGACCTCGGCGACGGTGAAGCCGAGTGCGCTCAGGAGCCGTGAGCGGGGATCACCCGGGGAGCGCACGAAGGTCGCTCCGGGCTCGAACCGTTCGACGACGACCGCCGTTCGCCCGGCGAACTCGGGGTGTGCCGCTCGTGCCGCCGAGAGCCGCTCGTTCACAGCAGTGATCGCACGCTCGGCCGCCTCCCGCCGCCCGAGGGCATCGCCCGCGAGCCGGGTCGCGGCATCCCACGGCGCGGTGAACTCCTTGTAGCCCGGGGGCGGCCCGACGGTGGGCGCGATCCGCGAAAGCCGCTCGTACTGATCGGGATTCATCTCGGTGTAGAGACCCAGAATCAGATCCGGGCGCAGCGCGGCGATCTCCTCGTAGCGGTAGTCGGGGGTCCCGGTGAACTTCCCCTTGTTCAACACGGCGGGCCGCTGATCCCCCAATTGCGCCTGCGCCCACGGCCAGGTGGCGAACTCGTAGTCGCCGTACCAATCGGTCACCCCGACGAGACGCCCACCGAGCGCGAGAACGGGGTCCTGATCGCTGAAGCCGACCGCGACGATGCGCCGCGGATCGTCGGGCACCGCGGTACTCCCCCGCAGATGGTCGACGGTGCGCCGCCCGGACTCGACCACCGAACCCCCGCCCGCGCCGCACGCTGCCGCCAGACCGGCCGCACCGAGCAGTCCCGCGCCACGGAACAGGGCGCGACGGGTGGGCGAGACTACGGCACTCATTATTCTCCTAAGGCTTGGCTAACCTAGTGAATCACAGTCGTCGTCAGCGCACGGCGCTACTGTTGGCGCCGCGCCAGCGCAGCGGCGCCTCCTCGTACTCCTCGGCGATGTGCGCCGCCATCCCGACGGTGCGCCCGTATTGGAAGAGCACCTCTGTGGCGCGCTCCGGCAGCCCCAGCGCGTGCGCGACCGCGGCGCCCGCCAGATCGATGTTCACCGCCCGGCCGACGCGGTCCGCGAGCGCCGAGACCGCCCGCAGAGCAGGGGCATCGGGCCGGTCCTGGCGAATCATCCCCAGGACGACGGTGGCCCGCGGATCCTCGCCCGTGTAGACGATGTGTCCGAACCCCGACAGGTGCCCACCCCAGGAGGCGTCGGCGATCGCCGCGTCCACGTCGCCGCCCGCGAGCACCCGCCCGAGCATCGCGTAGGCCGCGGCCGGCGCACCGCCGTGCAGCACCCCCGCCATCGCCCCGTACCCCGCGAGCAGTGCGTCGTACAGACCCGCCCGCGCCGACGCCGCGACCCGGGCGGCAGTCGTGGACGCCGCGAGCCCGTTGTCGATGAGGCAGGTCGCGAGCGCGTCGACCCAGGGGTGCTCGAGATGGACCTCGGGGACGAGCTCGGCGAGCACCGGCAACAGTCCGAGAGCCCGTTCTGCCACCTGGGAACGGTCCGCCCGCAACGGGTCCTGCGCCGCGAGCAGCGCGACGGCGAGCGGGATCCTGCGCTCCAGCGCTACGGCCCGCGCCGCGCCGAGATCGACGACGGGCGGCGCCTCCGCGGTCCGCGCCTCGAGGGCGAAACGCGCGGCGGCGGCGAAGTCCATCTCCGCGCACACCTGCGCGATCGGTCGGCCGCGCAGGGAGAGCGCGTCCCCGCGGAGCGCGGAGACGCGCGTGGTCACGGCTCGGAAGCGCAGCAGGCGGTCCGCTTCGCGGCGGCCGTCGTGTTTCGCGGCGGCGAGCGAGTCGACCTGCGTGCGATCGAAGAGCGACTCGGCCTGGCCGGGCATGCGCTGCGAATGCAGCACGCCCCGGCTCACGTACGAGTACAGCGTCCCGCGCTTGACCCCGAGGCGCTCGGCCGCTTCCGAGGTCGTGATCCATCTGTCCACGACCTTGATTCAATCAACATTGCGGATGTTGATCAACATCGCCCAGACTCGGGCCATGACCACACCGCTCATCGCCCCGGCGGGGCTCAAGAACGTCATCGTGACCGACACCGAACTCGGCGATGTCCGAGGCGAAGAGGGCTACTTCCACTACCGCGGCCACGACGCCACAGCCCTGGCCAGGGACGTCGACTTCGAGGACGCCTGGCACCTCGTGCTGTTCGGTGCACTCCCCCGGCCCGACGAGGCCGCCGCCTTCCGACGACGGGTGGGCGCTCTCCGCGAGCTCGACGGACGCACCGTCGACCTGCTGCGGGCGACCGTTCGACCCGGGACCGAGCCCATGCACGCCCTCCGCGTCGCGCTCGCGGCGCTCGGCCTGGGTGAGCGGCCGCTCATGGACCTGCCGGAGGACGAACGTACGGCGGCCGCACTGCGGTACGCCGCGCTGACGCCGACGATCCTGGCGGCGGCACACCGTCTGGCCCGCGGAGAGGCGCCCGTGGACGCCGACCCCGCTGCCGGCCACGCCGCCGACTACCTGCGCATGGCGACGGGGAACGTCGCACCGGACGACGCCGCGGCACTGCAGACCTACCTCGTCGCCACCATCGATCACGGTTTCAACGCTTCGACGTTCGCGGGGCGGGTGATCGCGTCGACCGGCTCGGACATGGCGTCGTGCCTGCTCGGCGCCCTGGGCGCCTTCCTCGGTCCACTGCACGGCGGTGCGCCGAGCCGCGCACTGGCCGCGCTCGACGAGATCGGAGACCCGAGCAACACCCGGGACTGGGTGCGCGACAAGATCGCCCGGGACGAGCGGATCATGGGCTTCGGGCACGCCGTCTACCGCACGCACGATCCGCGCTCGGAGCTGCTCAAGGGCGTGGCCCGCCGCTACGACTCGGTGCTGGTCCGCCAGGCGCTGCAAGTGGAGTCGGAGATCGAGACCGCGATCAACGAGCTCAAGCCGGGTCGGCGGCTGTACGCGAACGTCGAGTACTACGCAGGGGTGGTGATGAGCGAGGTGGGACTGCCGCCGTCCATGTTCACGCCCACCTTCGGCACGGCACGCGTCGTCGGGTGGACGGCCAACGTCCTCGAGCAGGTCGCGCAGGGAAAAATCATCCGCCCGTCCGCGCGCTACACCGGCCGAATTTTGCAGTAGCATCATCGCGTGACCACACAGTCGAACTCCGGCCGGTACCGCTTCGGGGACCGGATCATCGAGCTCCGCACGTCCCGTCTCTCCGACGGACGCTCCTGGCGGCGCACCAATCTCGAGCACGAGGAGCGGCTCCGGCCCGCCTTCGGCAGCCCCAGCTCGGATTGGGACGCCGAGCATTCGGCCACCGCATGGGCGCAGAAGTGGCTGGCGGACCGGTCCGGCGTAGGGATCCCCCTCTCTCGCCTCATCCTCCTCGAGGAGGGCGACACCGATCGCGTCGTCGGTCAGCAGGCCTACGCCGGCCCGGATCCGCGCACCGGCCACGCCGAATCGTCGACGTGGATCGCCGGCCTCGACGATTCGAGCAAGGTCGCGGTATGGCTCTGCGCGATGAACATGCTCGAGCTGTTCCGGCTGCATCCGCAGGTGACGTGGGCCACTGCGCCGCTCGCCGTGACGAACGCGCCCGCCATCGCGCTGGCGAAGGCGGTCAACCTCACCTGGATCAACGACATGCGCGGCTTCCGCGAGTACAGCGGCGTCCCCATCGATCACACGCTGTACGCGGGGCCCAACACCCCCGAGTACAAGGACCACCTCGAGAAGCTCGTGGCCTCGCTCGGTGTGGAACGCGTGGCACCGCGCCGCGCGGCCGCCCCGTCGCCCGAGGCGCTGCTCGGTCTGGCCCGCGCGGGCGTGCGCCGCGCCCGCGCCCGCCGCGGGGCGGGGGCGTCCTCGGGCGCGGCAGCCGTACTCCTGCCCGCGGCCACGACCGAGGACGGTCACGCCATCGCGTTCGTCCCCGGGCCCGACCAGCGCTACACGGTGACCGCCGACGGCACGCGGATCGGTCAGGTGCAGATCACGGTCGACCCGGGCACTTCGACGACGGAGCTCATCGAGTGGCTGCGTCCGGACGCACCCAAGGAGATCGCGACCGCGGCCACCGTCGCGGCCTGCCGCGTCCTGGCGGAGCGCCAGAACACCAGGCGACTGACGGTGGCGCTGGCCGATCGGCACGCGGGCGCACGCGACCCGCTCATCGGGATCGACTTCGTCTCCGAGGGACAGACCCTGCCGACGATCGGCGACGCCGACTCGCCTCGCGAGATGTTCACCCGCTACCGGGAGCAGTGACGCCCCGTCACGCCGAGGGGCGGACCACGAACACCGAGCTCGCGCGCTTGCCGCTCTCCTGCAGCAGCGCGAAGGCCCGCCCGTCCGCGGTGACGGCGGCGTAGACGCCCGGCATGCCGACGGGATCGAGCCACCGGCCGAGTGCCAGATCCACGGCCTGCTCGTCGGTGATCGTCCGCGTGGCGAAGCCCGCGGCGATCGCCTCGTCGATCCCGTAGGACAGGCGCGGCGTCTCGAAGAGGTCGTCGAGGGTGATCGCGTGGTCGAGTCCGTACGGGCCGACACGGGTGCGCCGCAGCGCGGTGAGGTGTCCGCCCACGCCGAGCGCGGCGCCCAGATCGCGGGCCAGCGCCCGCACGTAGGTGCCCGACGAGCACTCGACGCTCACGTCGACGTCGAGGTACTCGCCGTCGCGCCGGAACGCGTGCGCCGCGAACTCGTCGACGGTGACCGGGCGGGACTTGAGCTGTACCTCCGCACCCTCGCGCACCAACTGGTGGGCGCGCTTACCGTCGACCTTGATGGCACTGACGGTGGACGGGACCTGTTCGATCGCCCCGGTGAGCGGCGTCATCGCGGTGCGCACGTCCTGCTCCGTGACCGCGGCGGCCGAAGCGCCGCCGGTGATCTCGCCCTCGGCGTCGTCGGTCGACGTGGACGCCCCCAGCCGCACGGTGGCGGAGTAGGCCTTGGTGGTCAGGGCGAGGTGGCCGAGCAGCTTGGTCGCGCGCTCGATACCGATGACCAGCACACCGGTCGCCATGGGATCGAGAGTGCCCGCGTGGCCCACCTTGCGGGTGCCCATCGCGCGCCGGCAGCGCGCGACGACGTCGTGGCTGGTCAAGCCCGCCGGTTTGTCGACGATGACCAGGCCGGCGCCGTCGGGTTCGAGGAATCCTCTCGCCGAGGTCATCTCAGACCACCGCGATCGAGGTGACGATGAGGCCGTCGGTGATCCGCCACCGGCCGTCGAAGGACGCGACGGGGGCGCCGCCGTCGGTCGCCCGCCCGTCGATGAGGATCCGCGAGTGGAAGAGTCCCTCGGCGGCGTCGTCGGTGCGGTCGGTGACCTCGAAGGTGATCTCGGCGTCCTCGAAGCCCAACCAGCGGCCCGTGATCGGGTTCCACGCCTTGTAGGTGGCCTCCTTGGCGCAGAACAGCAGCCGGTCCCAGTGCAGTCCGTCGTCGGGGCGCGAGGCGAGCACCTCGCGCTCGGACTCGACGGAGACGGTGGGCAGCACCTTGTCGGGCAGCGCGAGGTGCGGCTCCGCGTCGATCCCGACGGTGCGCACACCCATCCGGTAGCCGACGACGGCCCCGCGGTAGCCGTCGCAGTGGGTCAGCGCACCGACCACGTTGCGGGGCCAGTCCACGCCGCCGCCCTCGCCCTTGACGAGCACGGCGTCGCCGATGCCCAACTCGCCCAGCGCCTCCCGGGCCAGATGACGCACCGTCGCGTACTCGGCCTGCCGCTTGGGCACGGCCTTGGCGATCTGCGCGGCCTCGCGCGGGTGCAGCGGCGCCTCGACGTCGCCGTGGGCCTCGCGGGCGATGACGCCGCGCGGCAGCATGGACTGCAGGATCACTGCTCCCCCTCCTTCGCCCGCGCCGCCCGGCGCTCGGCGATGCGTTCCCGTGCGGCGGTGCGACGGTCGCTCAGCCGTTCCTGGGCCGCGGCCCGCTCGGCGGCGAACTTCTCCGGATCGTCCCGGTACTCGGGGTCCACCTCGAAGTGCACGCCGTAGTGCCCGAGCGACTCCGGGGTGTACTCCGGCGCGGGCAGGATCCGCCGCAGAAGCGGATCGGGCAGGCCGCGCTTGTTCCACTCCCGCGGATAGCCGACCGAGACCTCCTCGAAGCGCACGCCGTCGTACCAGGTGGTGCGTGGGATGTGCAGGTGGCCGTACACCGCGGCCTCGGCGTTGTACCGCACGTGCCAGTCACGGGTCTCCGTCGTTCCGCACCAGAGAGCGAAATCCGGGTAGAACAGCACGTCGGTCGGTTCGCGCCGCAACGGCCAGTGGTTGACCAACACGGTGCGCGTGCCCGCCGGCAGCGCCGCGAGCCGGCGACGCGTGTACTCGAGGCGGGCGCGGCACCAGGCGTCGCGCGTGGCGTACGGCTCCGGGGAGAGCAGGAACTCGTCGGTGGCGACGACGCTCTTCTCCTTCGCGCGCGCGAGGGCCTGCAGCGCGGTCAGTCCCTCGTCGCGGAAGCTGTAGTCGTAGAGCAGGAACATCGGGACGATCGTGACGGGCCCCGCCTGCGCGTCCTCGAAGACCGGGAACGGGTCCTCGGGCGTGAGCACGCCGTGGTGCCGGCAGATCTCGACCAGGTGGTCGTAGCGGGTCTCACCGAAGACCTGCATGGGGTCCTTGGAGGTGGTGTAGAGCTCGTGGTTGCCCGGCACCCAGATCACCGTCGCGAACCGCGGCGCGAGGGCGGAGAGCACCTCGTCGAGCTGGTCGGTCCGCTCACACAGATCACCGGCGAGGATGAGCCAGTCGTCGGGGGCGGCGGGTCGGATGAGATCGACGATCCCCTCGTTCCCCCGATGACCCACGTGCAGGTCACTGATCGCCCAGAGATTCGCCACCCCTCCACGCTACCGGCCCCGGGCGGTCGCCGGGCGCGCCGGGCGGGCGCCGCGATCATTAGGCAAGGTAACCCTAACTGCACCTGCTAGCGTCTACCGCCATGACCATCGCATCGCGCCCGAACCGCCGTCGATTCCTCGCCGTCACGCTCGCCGTGGCGACCGCCGCCACGCTCGCCGCGTGCGGATCCGGCGACTCCGAGGCCGGCCCGTCGGACACCCGTGTCGTCCGGCACGCGATGGGCGAGACCTCGGTCCCCGTCGACCCCAAGCGGGTCGTGGTGATCGACTCGCCGCACCTGGACGCCCTGGTGGCGCTCGGGATCACGCCCGTCGGCGCCACGGTCTCCTCGGCGAACGACGGCTTCCCGGGGTACCTGCGCGACAAGCTGAGCGGCACGGTCTCCGTCGGATCGACCACCTCCCCCACCATCGAGGAGATCGCCGCACTGCGCCCCGACCTCATCATCGGCTCGAAGGTGCGCCACGAGAAGATGTACGCGCAGCTCTCGGGCATCGCGCCGACCGTCTTCTCCGTGGACACGGGCACCAATTGGAAGGAGCAGGCGAACATCACCGCGTCGGCGGTCAACCGCACCGCGGAGATGGACACCAAGCTCGCCGAGCTCGACGCCCGCGCCACCGCGGTCGGCAAGCAGGTGGGCGCCCCCGGCACCACCCTCTCGATCGTGCGGTTCCGCGCCAACGGCTTCCGCCTCTACGGGCCCGAGACCTTCTCCGGCAGCGTCATCGCCTCGATGGGATTCAGCCTGCCGCAGAAGGCGTGGGGCCAGTACTCGATGATCGAGACCTCGCTGGAGAACTTCGCCGAGATCGACGGCGACACCGTGTTCTACACCGAGGGCGCCAACGCCGCCGCGACGGCGAAGACGGTGACCGGCCGATGGGGAGCGCTCCCCGCCGTGGCCGCCGGTCGCGCGTTCGCGGTCGAGGACGAGACCTGGATGGTCGGGATCGGGGTGCTCGGCGCCGGCCGCATCATCGACGACGTGCAGCGCCTCGTGAAGCCCAAGCCCTGACCCGCTCCGGTGGGCGGTCCGCACGGACCGCCCACCGCGACGTCGGCGGCTCAGTAATGTCGGGTGCGATGACTCCCACGACCGATGCCCAGCTCGCGCCGTACCCGCGCAAACCGCCCGTCCTGTGGACCGATTGGGCGATGGTCGTACTGGCCTTCGTCTCCGTCGGGCTGATCGTGTGGATCACCTTCTTCGACGTCTCCGAGACCACCCGTACCACCGTGCTCATCGCCGACGCGGTGATCTGCGTCGTGTTCGCCGTGGAGTTCCTCTACCGCTGGCGGCAGGTGGGCTGGCACCGGCGGTTCCTTCTGGTGAACTGGTACGAGCTGCTCGGCATGGTCCCGGCCATCATCGTCCCGAGCCCGGCGCCGCGACTGTTCCGCCTCATCCGGATCGCCGTCGCCCTCGCCCGCCTCGCCCGTGCCATCGACCGGCTCTACGGCGACCGGATCACCGCTGCCGTGGTCAACCGCGCCACCGACACCGTCGTCGACGCGGTCAAGCGGCCGATCACGATCGCCGTACTCGACGAGGTCGCCGCCGTGCTCAAGGCGGGCCACTACACCAAGAACATCGCCGCGGCGCTCGAGGAGAACAAGCCCGAGATGACGGGCATGATCCTCGAGACGATCAAGAACGATCCGCAGACCAAGCGGGTCAAGTACATCCCCTTCCACGACGAGATCATCCAGCTCATCGTGGACACCACCTTCCGCATGGTGCTGCAGGTGCTCGCCGACGAGCGCACCGACGAGTTGGTCTCGGACATGCTGCGCGAGAACATCGACCAGATCCGCGACACCGTCAAGCGCAAGGAGGAGGCGGCCGCGCGCCCCGGCACGGGCAACACCGTCGTGACATCACCGCCGGCCTCGTAACCCGACCGTTACGGCGGGGTCATCGGCTCTGAACCCGCCGCCAGCACGATTCCCTGCAGTCCCGCCGCACGGCCGGGACCGGAAGGAATCCTTCGTGACCGCACTGCAACCCGCGCAGGCCGACGGCGCCCCGTCCGCCGCCCGCCGCGACGCCGCCTCCCGCGAGACGCTCGAGGACTACACCCTGCGGTTCGCGCCGCGCAGTTACCGCAAGTGGGGGCCCGCCGTCGTGGCGACCTCCGCGCTCGGCGGCATCGCCTACCTCGCCGACTTCGCGATCGGCGCGAACATCGGCATCGCCGGCGGCACCGGCAACGCGCTGCTCGGCATCGGCTTCTTCGCCCTGGTCATCATGGCCACGGGACTGCCCCTCGCCTACTACGCCGCCCGGTACAACATCGACCTCGACCTGATCACCCGCGGCAGCGGCTTCGGCTACTACGGGTCGGTGCTCACCAACGTGATCTTCGCGTCGTTCACGTTCATCTTCTTCGCCCTCGAGGGCGCGATCATGGCGCAGGGGCTCAAGCTCGGCCTCGGCATCCCGCTGCCCGTCGGCTACTTCGTCAGCTCGGTGATGGTGATCCCGCTGGTCATCTACGGCATGAACACCCTCGCGAAGCTGCAGGTGTGGACCACGCCGATCTGGTTGATCATGATGGTGCTGCCGTTCGCATACCTGCTCATCAGCCACCCGTCCGCGATCGGCGACTTCTTCGCGTACTCGGGCACCGACATCGTGCGCGACGACGCCGGGAACGTGCTCTCCGCGACGTCCGCCGGGCACGGCGTCAGTCTCGCCGGCACCATGCTGGCCGCCGGCGTATGCCTCTCGCTCATCGCCCAGATCGCCGAGCAGATCGACTACCTGCGATTCATGCCGCCCAAGACCGCCGAGAATCGGCGCGCCTGGTGGACCGCGATGCTCACCGCCGGACCGGGCTGGGTCGTCTTCGGCGCCATCAAGCAGGTCGTCGGGCTGTTCCTGGCGGTGTACCTGATCGCGCAGACCGCGGACAACGCCGGCATCGCCAATGAGCCCGTGCACCAGTTCGTGGAGATCTACTCCGACTTCCTCCCGGGCTGGCTCGCCATCACGCTCGCCGTGATCCTCGTGGTGATCAGCCAGATCAAGATCAACGTCACCAACGCCTACTCCGGCTCGCTCGCCTGGACGAACGCCTTCACCCGCGTCACGAGCACCTACCCCGGACGCCTGGTCTTCGTGGTGCTCAACGTCGCGATCGCCCTGGTGCTCATGGAGGCCGACATGTTCAGCTTCCTCAACTCGATCCTCGGCTTCTACGCCAACCTGGGCATCGCCTGGATCGTGGCCGTCGCCAGCGACATCGCCATCAACAAGTACCTGCTGAAGATCTCGCCCAAGGATCCTGAGTTCCGCCGCGGCATGCTCTACAACGTCAATCCGGTCGGCGTCGTCACCTTGATCGTCGCCGGTGGTCTGTCCATCGCCGCGTTCTTCGGACTGCTCGGCTCGGGCCTGCAGCCGTACTCGCCGCTCGTCGCGCTGGTCCTCGCCCTCGTACTGCCGCCGGTACTGGCCGTGGCCACCCGCGGCAAGTACTACCTGCGCCGCGGCGACGACGGCATCGACCTGCCGATGTTCGACGAGGACGGCAACCCGTCGGGCGAGAAGCTGCTGTGCTGCGTGACCGGCATCGAGTTCGAGCGCCCGGACATGCTGGCCTCCGCGGTGCCCGGCCCCGACGGCGCGAAGCAGTACATCAGTTCCCTGGCCCTCTCGACCGACAAGTCGGGCGAGCACATCCTGCCCGCCGATCCGCCGGTGCGGTAGGGATCGTCAGGACGCCGACGGTGCGCCGACCTCCCCGGTCGGTGCGCCGTCGTCGTCGCGCAGGCGCAGATGCATCAGGATCTCGGCGTGCCCCTGCAGGAACGCCTTCTCGTCGAGCTTCTTGCGGCGCATCCACCCGGTGACCTCCGCGTTGCACTTGCTCGCATTGCACGAACGGCACGCGGGTACCACATTGTCCCGGGTGTAGCGGCCGCCGCGGGAGATCGGAAGGACGCAGTCCTTCTGGAAGGGGCCCTCTCCCCCGCAGTACGCGCACGCGCCCCACAGCCGCAGCAACTCCTCCCACTGCGCGCCGGTCAGATCGTTGTCGGCGGCGGCCACGCGCCGGGCGCGGCGGCGGGCGATCCTGGCCTTGCGGGTCCGCGCGGGCGGCGTCGACTTCGGGGGCACGCGCCCACGGTACTCACCGCAAGCGGTACCGATTCGGTAGTTCCCCCTCGGGAACCGGACGAAAGGAATACGGTCCACTCATGCCTACCTATGAATTCCGCTGCAGCGGTTGCGGACCCTTCGACGCGGTGTTCAGCATGCGCGAGGTCCCCGCGACGACGCCGTGCCGGTGCGGCGCCCCGGCGCGTCGCGGCATCTCCGCTCCCCGGCTGGGCACCGGCGCGACCGGCGCGATGCGTCTGCTCGACGCCACCAAGGCCACCGCGGAGCGGCCCGCCGTCGTCTCGGGACCGCCCGGCCGGAGCGGGGGCGGCGGCGCACCGTCGGACCCCCGGCACGCGCGCCTGCCCCGCCCCTAGACCACCGAAGACCGTCCACTGAAGAAAGGCCCGCTCCATGCCCGAAGTCGTCTTTCCGCTCGACTCCAGTAAGAAGTTCACCGATCAGGAGAAGATCGGCCACAACCGGTGGCACTACGCCATTCCGCCGGCCGTCACCGTCAAGCCCGGCGACACGTTCCGGGTGCACTGCCGCGAGTGGTTCGACGGTGCCATTCACAACGACGACTCCGCCGAGGACATCCTCAACGCCCCGCTGACGACGGTGCACACGCTGTCCGGGCCGATCGCGGTGGAGGGCGCCAAGCCGGGCGACCTGCTGATCGTGGACATCGTGGACGTGGGCCCGATCCCGCAGGAGGACAGCGGTCCGCTCGCCGGGCAGGGCTGGGGCTACACGGGCATCTTCGCCAAGGACAACGGCGGCGGCTTCCTCACCGAGCAGTTCCCCGACGCCTACAAGGCCGTCTGGGACTTCACGGGCCACACCGCCACGTCGCGGCACGTGCCGCACGTGAGCTTCACCGGCATCATCCACCCGGGCCTGATGGGAACGGCACCGTCGAAGGACCTGCTCGCCCGGTGGAACGCCCGCGAGGCCGCGCTGATCGCGACCGACCCCGATCGCGTTCCGCCGCTGGCGCTGCCGCCCGAGCCGAACGACGCCATCCTCGGCTCCCTGACCGGTGACGCCTTCACCGCGGCCGCCGCGGAGGGCGCCCGCACGGCGCCGCCGCGCGAGAACGGCGGCAACCAGGACATCAAGAACCTCACCCGCGGCACCCGCGTGTTCTACCCGGTGTTCGTGGACGGGGCGAACCTGTCGGTGGGCGACCTGCACTTCAGCCAGGGCGACGGCGAGATCACCTTCTGCGGCGCGATCGAGATGGGCGGTTTCATCGATCTGCACGTCGACATCATCTCGGGCGGCATGGAGACCTACGGCGTCAGCGAGAACGCGATCTTCCTGCCCGGCGGCGACGTGGGTCCGCGCTACGAGCAGTTCCTCGCCTTCTCCGGCACGTCGGTCACGCTCGACGACGAACAGCGCTACCTGGACAGCCATCTCGCCTACCAGCGGGCGTGCCTGCACGCGATCGACTACCTGACCAAGTTCGGCTACAGCCCGGAGCAGGCGTACCTGCTGCTCGGCGCCGCGCCGATCGAGGGCCGCCTCTCGGGCGTGGTCGACATCCCGAACTCCTGTGCCACGGTGTACATTCCGACGTCGATCTTCGACTTCGACGTCACCCCCGGCAAGGACGGACCGGTGCGGATCGATCCGGGTCAGGGGGCCCCGCGCGCCTCGCGCTGATCTCCGCCCGACCCCGGCCCCGGGAGCGCGGCCACGGCGAACTCGCCGAGCTGCCGCCGCGCCCCGGGGCCGAGGCGTACCGTGGCCCGGCCCGCGATGTCGTCCACCAGATCGCGCGCCCGGTCCAGGTAGGCGATCCGCTCGGCCTCGGTGGCGGCGCCGACGGCGTGCCGGAGCAGTCTCACGGCGCGATCGAGATCGGCGGCGTCGGGTGCCGTGAGCCGTGCGTGGCCGGTCCGGCGGCCGTGGTCCTCGCACACCGCCCACCGTCGCGCGGTCTCGGTGACCGCGCGGTGGTATTGCTGCGCGTGCTCGGTTCCCGTCGGACCCGACTCCGTGCGCAGGGCTTGTGCCCGGCCGAGGGCGTCGTGGAAATCGGCCGTCGGCTGTTCGGTGACGTCGGAGACGGCCGGGTACGCCAGGATCACCGCGGGGTCGCTCTCGTACGGCAGATACGCGCCCAGGACCCGATCGTGTTCCGCGGTGGCCGCGCGCCACAGCAGCTCTGCGGGCGACGGCCCCGGGGACGGGCGCGGCGCGCGGCGCCACCACGATCGCGTGCGTCGCGGGACCGGTGGCGCCGCCGGCGCCCCGACCCGCAGCCCGGGCGGCGGACGGCGGTAGCCCCGCGCGGGCCGGTTCTCGACGATCCGCGCCCCCGCGGAGGGATCGCCGGCGAGGTGTGCGCGGCAGCGCTCCACGGACAGCACGCGCACCCGGTCGGCGGCGTGCGACGGCACCGCGGGGACGACCCGCACCGTGAGCGAGCCCCGCGCCGGCCCGTTCACCACGGTGACCCGATGCAGTGTGCACCCGGCCCCGACCGCCACGGAGGCGTAGCTGACGCCCTCGCGCGCGACGACGGCCACGACGTCGCCGACGGTGATCGTCTCGTCGTCGGAGGCGTCGAGCCGCAGCGCGGTTCCGCCCCCGGCGACCGGCTGCGGAGCACCGCGCGGGGCCCACGTCGTTCGATCCGGGTGATCGCGGCGAAGGCGGCGAGGACGGGGACCGTATGCGCGGTACCGATCATGGTGTTCGGGAGGTGATCGAGCGCGCGCTCGACGGTCGCCGGGCGGTACGACAGCCCGGCGGCGACCGGACCGATCGCCTCGAGCCGCGCCCGTAGCGCCGGCGCGTCCACTCCCGCCGCGACGCTCACCTCGGCGATGCGATGGACCTCGTGCACGCTCAGCTGCCCCAGGCGCAGCGCGAGCGCCCACTGCAGCTCCGACATCCGCTCCCCCGGCTCCTCCGCCGGGAAGACGCCGCGGTCCCCGGCACTCACCGCCTCGAGCAGGGCGGCCACCGTCGGCGCCGGGCACAGCGACTCCACCGCGGACGGCCGTGAGGGGTCGACCCCGTCGATCGCGTCGCGCGTGTCGAGCAGGACCGCCGTGGTGGGGCGGTCCATGTCGAGCACCACCGGCAGTACCGTTCCGGCGGCGACGCCCTCCCGGCTCGCGCAGTCGGCGACGGGGCGCAGCCCCCGCCGTCCCGGGACCCACACCTGATCCGGACCGTCGGACGGGTCCGAGATCCGCAGGTAGCCGCGGGTCAGCACGCTCGCCCGGGGATCAGCGCGGAACGGGCAGCCCCGGCGGGATGGTGATGGTGCGCGGCGCGCCCGGCGGCAACTGGATCGCCGGCGGGATCACGACCGTGGTGGGGTACGGCTCCTGCGTCGCCGCCGGCGCCTGCGTGGTCTCGGGCTCGGTGTACGTCGTGGTGGGCGGCGTGTACGGCGGGGTGTAGGGCTGCTGCGGCGCCTCGGTCCGCGGCGGCGCCGTCGTGGTGGCGGCGGCCGCGGAGGCCGACGACGACGCGGAAGCACCGGCCGAGGCCGAACCCGACGGCGCGCTCGGCGCCGACGGATTCACCGTGAACGAGGGCACCGATTCCGGGGCCGACGGGGAGCAGGCGACCGCCACACCGCACGCCGCGACGACGGCGGCACCGGCGAGGATCCGGCGGAGCGGGTTCGTGCTCGTAATCACAGTGAACGACATAGGCAACATAGGATCGCATTCGCGGCCGCATTGCAAGCCCGCTCACGCCGGTGCGGTGCCCACCCGCTCCCACCGATGCCCCAGGAAACGCACCACGACGGCGAGGCAGCGCAGCACCATGAACGTCGCCAGGCCCGACCAGATCCCCGCCAGGCCCCACCCGAAGGCGTAGGACAGCCAGATCAGCGGCAGGAAACCGACCAGCGCCGCGGCCAGCGTCGCCGAGCGCAGGTACGCGGCGTCGGAGGCGCCCAGCAGCACACCGTCGAGCGCGAAGACCACGCCCGCGATCGGGATCATCGCCACCAGGAACCACCACGGGACCCGCAGCGCGTCCAGCACCGCGGGGTCCGAGGTGAACAGGTGCGGCAGCACGCCCGACGCCGCCGCCAGGGCCGTGGCGATCAGCACCGCGACAAGAGTCGACCAGGCGGTGACCCGGTGCCCCAGTGAGCGTGCGGCGGCCACCTTCCCACTCCCGAGGGCCGCACCCACCAGGGTCTGTGCGGCGATCGCCAGCGAGTCCAGGACCAGCGAGACGAAGTTCCACAGCTGCATCGCGATCTGATGCGCGCCCACGTACTGCGCGCCCGCCCGGGCCGCGACCGCACCGGCCGAGACGAAGCACACCTGGAAGGACAGGCTGCGCACGATCAGGTCGCGCCCCAGCACCAGTTGCGCCCGGATCAGAGCGGGCTGCGGGCGCAGTGCGGCGACGGGCCCGGCCGCGCCGCCGCCCGCCGCGCGCACGACCGCGCCGAGGAAGAGCGACCCGCTGACGATCTGCCCGGCGAGGTTCGCCCACGCCGAGCCGACCAGCCCCAGCTCCGGTGCGCCCGCCCACCCGAAGACGAGGACCGGGCAGAGCACCGTCGAGAGCCCGAGGCCGACCAGCACGAAGACCAGTGGAGCGCGGGGCCGCTGCACGCCGCGAAGCCACCCGTTCCCGGCCATCGTGATCAGGATCAGCGGGATCCCGAAGGCCGCCACGCGCAGCCAGGACTCCGCGGCCCCGGCGATCTCCGCGCGGCCCGCGATCGCCCGCGTGATCGGACCGGCGAGGCCCTGCACGAGAGCCAGCAGGGCGCCACCGACGGCCAGCGCGATCCAGGTGGCCTGCACGCCCTCCACGACGGCTCCGCCGGGATCGCCGGCGCCGAAGCGGCGCGCGGAGCGCGACGTGGTGCCGTACGAGAGGAACGTCAACTGGGTGGAGACGGTGGCGAGGATCAGCGCGCCGACGGCGAGCCCGGCGAGCGGGAGCGCGCCGAGCCGGCCGATGATCGCGGTGTCCCACAACAGGTACAACGGCTCGGCGGCGAGTACGCCGAGAGCGGGCAGTGCCTGCCCGAGGATGCGCCGACCGAGCCCACTGGGCACGGCGTCGGTCTCGGTCATACGGGTCACGTCGGAATCGGGCGGGGCGGTCAGGTGCGGGCGAGGAAGGCGGAGACCACGTCCTCGCCGGTGCCGCGCGCCGAGTAGCCCGCGGCCAGCTTGTGGCCGCCGCCACCGAAGGCGCGCGCGAACGCCGCGACGTCGAGATCGGTGCGGGCCCGCAGCGAGGCGGACCAGTCCCCGTTGTCGGCCTCCTTGAACAGCGCGGCGACCTCGCAGTCCTCCGCGGTGCGCAACAGGTCGATGAGCGACTCCGCCGCGTCCCAGCCCAGGGGCCCGCGATCGGCGGCACGGCACACGGCGTAGACCGCGCCGCGACCGCCGAAGGCCTCGGGCACCGCGGTCGCCGAACCGAGCACGGCGGCGACCATCGAGAACCAGGCGCGCGGATGGCTGTCGAGCAGGTCGCGCGAGAGCTCACGGCCCTGGGCGCCCGCGGCGAGCAGCCGGCCGGCCATCGTGTGTCCCGCGGGGGACGACCAACGGAACGATCCGGTGTCGGTGACCAGTCCTGCGTAGAGGCAGTCCGCCGTTCCGGCGTCGAGCTCGGCACCGAGCGCGTCGATGACGGCCAGCACCAGCTCGGTGGTGCAGTTCGCTCCCGGGTCGATCAGGTCGATGGTGCCGAAGCCCGGGTTGGTGGCGTGGTGGTCGATGACCACGCGCACGGGATGCGCGTGGAAGGACTCCTCGAGCCCGGCGAGCCGCTCCGCGCTCGCGCAGTCGACGGCGACCGCGACCTCCGCATCGGCGAACGGGGCGGAGAATCCGTCCACGCCGGGGAGCCGGCCGATGCCGGAGGGGAGATCGGGCCCCGGGTGGCTCACGCTCACCTCGGCACCCCGGGCGCGCAGCACCCGCGCGAGTCCCAGGCCGGAGCCCAGGGTGTCCGCATCCGGTCGCACGTGGCAGTACACGGCCACCCTGCGGGCGCCGTCGAGGGCCGCGGCGACGGCAGCGGCGTCGGTCACCGCACGTCCTCGCCCGGCTCGTCGTCCGGGTCCTCGTCGTCGTGCTTGTACGGGTCCGCCTCGCCGGCGGGCTGCGCGGTGGCGGCGACGGCGGCCACCCGCTCGTCCTGCTCCCGCGCCTTGGCGAGCAGCGCCTCCATGTTCGCGACGGCCGCGGGCACCCCGTCGAGCTCGAAGCGCAGGGTGGGCGTGAACCGCACGCCGGTGCCCGCGCCGACCTTGCTGCGGAGCTGGCCGCGGGCCTTCTCCAGGCCGGCCGCGGCCGCTTCGTAGTCCGGCTCGACGTCGAGCGTCGGTCCCATGACGGTGTAGAAGACGGTCGCGTCGTGCAGGTCGTTCGTCACGCGGGTATCGGTGACGGTGACGTAGTCGAGCCGCGGGTCCTTGATGTCGTGCTCGATCGCGGTCGCGACAATGGTCCCGATCCGCTTGGCGAGCCGAGCGGCCCGTGCCGGGTCAGCCATGGCCAATTCTCCCTTACACGTCGAACGAACTTCATCGGAGTCGTGTGTCATCCGATGGAACAGCGAGCATATCCCGGCACGGTGCGGTCGTGCCGGAACCTGCGTCGGGGACGCTCAATCCTCGGGGCCGAAAAGCCTCCGGCGCACCGACAGCACCTCGAACTCGGGATGCGCGGCGGCCGTGCGCTCGCACCGGTCGAGCACCTCGACGACGTGCGCATGATCCGGGCCGACGACGCCGACCCCGAGCACCGCGCGGCGGTGCAGATCCTGACCGCCGACCTCCGCCGCGCTGACGGAGAACCTCCGCAGCTCGGCGAGAACGGGTTTGATGAGCGATCGCTTCTGCTTGAGCGAGTGGACGTCGCCCAGCAGCAGATCGATTTCCAGAGCACCGAGGAACATTCAGTCGGGCCACCCGGCCCAGGGGGTAGGGAGCCCACGGGCCGGGCGCGACTGCGCCCGGCCCCTGGACCCGTGAATCACACGCGCGGCTTCTCGACCAGCTCGTAGGTCTCGATGACGTCGCCGACCTTGATATCGGAGTACGACAGCGTCAGACCGCATTCGTAGCCCTCGCGGACCTCGGTCGCGTCGTCCTTCTCACGCTTGAGCGAGGTGACCGTGAGGTTCTCGGCCACGACGGTCGAATCACGCAGCAGGCGCGCCTTGGCGTTGCGCCGCATGATGCCCGACTGGACGAGGCAGCCCGCGATGTTGCCCACCTTGGAGGACTTGAAGATCGCGCGGATCTCGGCCTGGCCGAGCTCCTTCTCCTCGTAGACCGGCTTGAGCATGCCCTTGAGCGCGGCCTCGACCTCGTCGATGGCCTGGTAGATCACCGAGTAGTACCGGATCTCCACGCCCTCGCGGTTGGCGAGCTCGGTGGCCTTGCCCTCGGCGCGCACGTTGAAGGCGATGATGATCGCGTTCGACGCCGACGCCAGGTTGACGTTGGTCTCCGTGACGCCACCGACACCGCGATCGATGACGCGCAGCTGCACCTCGTCGTCGATCTCGATGCCCAGCAGGGCCTCCTCGAGCGCCTCCACGGTGCCCGAGTTGTCGCCCTTGAGGATGAGGTTGAGCTGGCTGGTCTCCTTCAGAGCCGCATCCAGGTCCTCGAGCGAGACGCGCTTGCGCGAGCGGGCCGCCAGGGCGTTGCGCTTGCGCGCCGCGCGCCGGTCGGCGATCTGCCGGGCGATGCGGTCCTCGTCGACCACGAGCAGGTTGTCGCCTGCACCGGGGACCGACGTGAAGCCGATGACCTGCGCCGGACGCGACGGGGTCGCTTCGGTGATGTCGTCGCCGTTCTCGTCGACCATGCGCCGGACGCGACCGTAGGCGTCGCCCGCCACGATCGAGTCGCCCACCCGCAGGGTGCCGCGCTGGATGAGCACGGTGGCCACCGGGCCGCGGCCGCGGTCGAGGTGCGCCTCGATGGCCACGCCCTGCGCGTCCATGTCGGGGTTCGCCCGCAGGTCCAGCGAGGCGTCGGCCGTCAGCAGCACCGCTTCGAGCAGCTCCTCGACGTTCGTGCCCTGCTTGGCGGAGATGTCGACGAACATCGTGTCGCCGCCGTACTCCTCGGGGATCAGGCCGTACTCGGTGAGCTGCCCGCGGATCTTCTCCGGCTGCGCGCCCTCCTTGTCGATCTTGTTCACCGCCACGACGATCGGCACGTCGGCCGCCTGCGCGTGGTTGATGGCCTCCACCGTCTGCGGCATGACGCCGTCGTCGGCCGCGACCACGAGGATCGCGAGGTCGGTGGCCTTCGCACCACGGGCACGCATGGCGGTGAACGCCTCGTGACCCGGGGTGTCGATGAACGTGATCAGGCGCTCGTTGCCCTCGAGCTCCGTCAGCACCTGGTAGGCACCGATGTGCTGCGTGATGCCGCCGGCCTCGCCCTCGCGGACGTTGGCCTTACGGATCGTGTCGAGCAGTCGGGTCTTACCGTGATCGACGTGGCCCATGACGGTGACCACCGGCGGACGCTGCTCGAGGTCCTCCTCGCCGCCCTCGTCCTCGCCGTAGGTGAGGTCGAAGCTGTCGAGCAGCTCGCGATCCTCGTCCTCGGGGCTGACGACCTGGACGACGTAGTTCATCTCCTCGCCCAGCAGCACGAGGGTCTCCTCGTTCACCGACTGGGTGGCGGTGACCATCTCGCCCAGGTTGAACAGCGCCTGGACCAGCGACGCCGGGTTCGCGTCGATCTTCTCCGCGAAGTCGCTCAGCGACGCGCCCCGGGCGAGACGGATCGTCTCGCCCTGGCCGCGGGGCAGCCGGACGCCACCGGCGATCGGCGCCTGCATGTTCTCGTACTCGGCGCGTTTCGCCCGCTTCGACTTACGGCCACGACGCGGAGCGCCACCGGGACGACCGAACGCACCCGCGGTACCGCCGGGACGGCCACGACCGCCGCCGCCGGGACGCCCGCGGAAGCCGCCCGCGGGAGCACCGGTACCGGTGCCGCCGCCGGGCCCACCGCGGTAGCCGCCGCCACCGCCGGGACGCCCACCGGGCCCGCCACGACCACCGGGGCCGGGACGGCCCTGAGCGGCCGGACGTGCGGCGCGTGCGGGCATCGCTCCCGGAGTCGGGCGCGGAGGCATGCTGCCAGGGGTCGGACGGGGGCCGCCGGGACCGGCCGCGGGGCGACCGCCCTGCGGACGCGGGCCACCCTGGCCGGGCGCCGGACGGGCGCCGCCCTGCGGACGCGGACCACCCTGGCCGGGCGCCGGACGGGCGCCGCCCTGCGGGCGGGGACCACCGGGACCCGGCTGCGGACGGGCCGCGGGACGCTCGACGGGAGCCTGCGAGGAGAACGGGTTGTTACCCACCTTGGGCGTGCGCGGGCCGGGCTTGGGGCCGGCCGGGCGCGGAGCCGGGCGTGCGGCGGGAGCCGCGGGGCGCGCCTCGGGCGCCGACGGTGCGGCACTCGCGGCGGGAGCCGCCGGTGCGGCGGGCTCCGGGGTCGGCTCGGGCGCGGCCGGCGCAGCGGGGCGCGGGCCGGGTCGGGCCGAGGTGGGACGGGGCGCATCCGCGGCGGGTGCCGACGGTGCGGGGGTGCTCGCGGCCGCGGGGCCGGGCTTGCGGGCCGGGGCGGGGCCCGGCTTCGCGGCGTCGGACTTGGTTCCGTACGACTCGCGCAGGCGTCGCGCGACGGGTGCTTCCACCGTCGACGACGCGGACTTCACGAACTCGCCCTGCTCACTGAGCCGAGCGAGAACTTCCTTACTGGTGACACCGAGCTCTTTTGCCAACTCGTGCACGCGGGCCTTGCCTGCCACTCTTCTCCTCAAATGTGAGGTCGAGGGCATCACTGGTCCCGCCGACCTCGGTTAGTTACTCCGATTGCCGTTCATCGCTGGTGCTTCACGGTGTGCTCATGTCTTCAGCTCGATTCCTTCATTTCCGAGTAGGTCGGCCTTGGGAAAGACCTACCGTCTTCAGACCGCTCATAATCATAGCGCGTCCTGGCAAGTCGATTCACCGCAGGGAGTCGTCCAACGGGCCCGAAACCCGCAGAGCGCGGCGGAACGCGTTCCTTTTCGCCGCCGCCTCCCGGCAGCCCGGATCGTCGTGCAGCCACGCCCCGCGGCCGGGCAGCCGGCGCCGGTCGTCCACGACGACGGTGCGCGCACCGTCGTCACCGGTGACCGCGACCACCCGGATCAGCTCGCCCGCCGGCGCCCGGCGACGGCATCCGATGCAGGTGCGCACGGGGCCGGACGGGGTCATCCCTCCGACGCCGCGCTGTCCGCGTCCGAGCGGATGTCGATGCGCCAGCCGGTCAACCGCGCGGCGAGGCGGGCGTTCTGGCCCTCCTTGCCGATCGCGAGGCTCAGCTTGAAGTCGGGCACCACCACACGGGCGGCCTTCTCCTTCGCGTCGACGACGGTCACCGAGACCACCGACGACGGCGAGAGCGCGTTGCCGACGAAGACCGCGGGGTCGTCGTCGTAGGAGATGATGTCGATCTTCTCCCCCTCGAGGTCGCTCATCACGTTGCGCACGCGCTGGCCCATCGGGCCGATGCAGGCGCCCTTGGCGTTGAGCCCCGCCACCGAGGTGCGCACCGCGATCTTCGAGCGGTGCCCGGCCTCGCGGGCCACGGAAGTGATCTCGACGCTGCCGTCGGCGATCTCGGGCACCTCGAGCGCGAACAGCTTCTTGACCAGGTTCGGGTGCGTGCGCGAGAGGGTGATCTGCGTGCCGCGCTGGCCGCGGCTGACGCCGACGACGTAGAACTTCATCCGGTCGCCGTGCTCGTAGCTCTCCCCCGGCACCTGCTCGGCGGGCGGCAGGAGGCCCTCGTGGCCCTCGCGCTCGCTGCCGATGCGGACCACCACGAAGCCGCGGGCGGCGGCGCGGGCGTCGGCCTGCACGACACCGGAGACGACCTCGCCCTCGTAGACGGCGAACTCGCCGAAGGTGCGGTCGTTCTCCGCGTCACGCAGGCGCTGAGTGATCAGCTGGCGCGCCGAGTCGGCGGCGATGCGCCCGAAGCCCTCAGGGGTGTCGTCCCACTCGGTGATGATGTTGCCGTCGGCGTCGAGCTCCTGCGCGAGCACCTTCACCGCGCCGGTGCGCCGGTCGACGTCGATGCGCGCGTGGGGCTGATGCCCCTCGGTGTGCTTGTACGCGGTGAGGAGCGCCACCTGGATCGCCTCGATGACGGTGTCGACCGAGATGTCCTTCTCCGCCTCGATCGCCCGCAGGGTCGCCATGTCGATGTTCATCTATTCCTCATCCTCGCTCTGCGCCGCTCCGGCGTCATCACCCGTCAGGTCCGCCGGTTCGGCGCCCGACTCCACGCGCCCGGGCGTGATGCCCGAGAGCTCCATCTCCCTGGGGTTCGGCCTGCGGAACTCGACCCGGACGGCGGCGGCGGCCACCTCGTCCAGCGCGAGCTCGCGGGTCGTGGGGGCGGATCCCTTCGCCCCCGGCAGCACGACGGTGACCCCGGCGCCGTCGTCCGACAGCGGTCCGATCCGGGCCAGGAGGTTCGTCCCGTCGGTCAGTTCGATCGCCGCCTGGCGGCCGCGAGCGCGGCGCCAGTGGCGAGGCTCGACGAGCGGACGCTCGGCGCCCGGAGTCGTGACCTCGAGGGTGAACGCCTGACCGCCGAAGACCTCGTCGGCGTCGTCGACCGCGGCCGACAGGGTGCGCGCCACCTCGGCCAGCTCGTCGAGGGTGGGTCCGGCATCGCTGTCCACGACCACCGCGATGGTCGATTTGCTGCCCGCGTTGTTGATCTTCAGCTGCTCGAGATCGAGTCCAGCCGCATCCAGGTGGGGCGCGAGGACGGCCTTCACCGCCGATTCGTCGTAAGCCATACGCGCCTCCCTGTGAAATTGTCACCGGACGTGCCCGGTGTCGAACGCTGCGGCCAGTGTACTCATGTCCCACGCGGCGAGTGCGCGACTGCGTCCACGTCGATCGAACACACCGATCGGACTAGCGGGCCGTCGGTAGACTGATCGGGATATCACCGGAGATCCCTGTGGGAGGGGCACACGATGCGAGCACGGGACGGCCTCATCGAAGCAACCGTCGGTCTGCTCCGCCGTCACGGCGTGGCCGGAACGGGTCTGACCGCGATCACGGAGGCGAGCGGGCGGTCGCGGCGCACGATCTACCTCAACTTCCCCCAGGGCAAGGCACAGCTCGTGGAAGCCGCGACGCGCGCCGCCGGCCAGTTCATGGCCGACGTCATCGCGGCGCTACCGCTCGAGGATCCGGCCGCGGCGATCCGCCGGTTCGGCGCCCTCTGGGAGACCACCCTGATCGAAAGCCGGTTCCTGTCCGGATGCCCGATCGTCGCTGCGGCGCTCGGGCGCGCCGAGGCGCCCGAGGCCGCGGACGCCGCGGGCGATGCGTTCCGGCAGTGGATCGAGACACTGACGGATTCGCTCGTCGAGCACAGCGCGATGGAGCCGCGTAGGGCGCGGGCCGTCGCCACGACGATGGTCGCGACCGTCGAGGGCGCCATCATCATGAGTGCCGCGACCCGATCGGTCGAGCCGCTCCACCAGGCGCTGAGCGTCCTGGAGGAGTTGGTCGCGCCGGACGACAGGAGCGTCACGCCGCGGACCTCGGTGTAGTCGAGCTCAGGAAGCTCGTCGGCCACCAGAACCAGCGCCCCGCGAGCCGGGCGATGGCGGGCATGACCAGGGTGCGGACGATGAGCGTGTCGATCACGAGCCCGATGCCGACGGTGGTACCGATCTGGGCGACGTTGGGCGCATAGCTGGCGAGCATCGCGAACATGGTGACGCCGAAGGTCAGGCCTGCTTGCGTGACGACGCTGCCGGTGCCCACCATCGCGCGGATGAGACCGACTCCCGGTCCGGCGGCGTACTCCTCCCGGAGCCTGCTCACGAGCAGCATGTTGTAGTCGGCGCCGACCGCCACGAGGAAGGTGAACGCGATGGGTGCGACCGACCAGTGCAGGGGGTTGCCGATGACGTCCTGCCAGAGGAACACCGCGACGCCCAGGGCCGCGAGGTACGACAGTCCGACGGTGCCGATGACCGCGAGCGCGGCGATCAGGCTCCGGAGGAGGATGAGGACGACGCAGAAGACGAACGCGAACGCCGCGACGATGATCGCGATGAAGTCCTCGTGCGCGAACGACTCGATGTTGAGCAGCGTGCCACCCGGTCCGCCGATGCTGACAGTCGAGCCCGCGAGCGAGGTGCCCTTCATCGAGGTGAGCGCCGCGGGGATCACCTTCGCGCTGACGTCCATCGCGTCGCGGCTGAACCCCTCGCGTTGCGGCGTCACGACCATGCGCGTGGCTTTGCCGTCCGCGGAGAAGAAGTAGGGCATGCCGCTCTTGAAGAGAGGGCTCTCGAGCGCCTGACTGGGGAGGAAGAACGACGTGCCCGGATTGCCGGCCGCATAGGCGGAGCTGACCTCGTTGACGAAGTCCGTGATCTCGCCGGTCTGCGGGATCAGCGCCCCGAGAGTCGTTCGCAGCGGCGAAATCAGCTGGCGCGTCTGAGCGACCGCCGCGCGCATGACGGGGATCTGGCGAGCGGCGTCCGGCAGAGCCGCGCTGAGCGCGGTGGTGCCGTCCGTGAGCGACTGGACGGACCGTCGCAGCTGCGGCAGTTCGTCGAGCACGGACAGCCCGGTGAGCGCCGCCTTGCATGGCGCGAGCGTGGCGCACTGCGGGATCGAACTGATGAGACCGCGCGCCGGAGCGATCGCCGTGCTGAGCTCCACGACCTTCTTCAACGCGGAATCGCTGATCGTCGCCAAGGACCTGGTTGCGGTGGAGAGGCCCGCGGCGCCGGCACCTCCCTGCTTGAGGGCGGAATCGAGACCGTTGATCGCGGTGTCGAGCTGATCGATCGTGGCCGAGACGGAGTCGAGGTCTGCGAGCCGGTCGCGGAGCAAGGTCGTCATCTGCGTGAACCGGTTGCCGATGTAGGCGGCCTGGCTGGTCAGGGACCCCTGGTTGAAGGGTTGCCCGAGCGGGCGGGTGATTCCCTGCACCGCGCTGATGCCGTCGATGGATGCGACAGCGTCGGTGAGTTTGGCGAGGGCGATGAGATCGCCCGGATTGCGCATGTCGTGATCGGATTCGACGATCAACACACTGGGGGACATGATGTTCGGGGGCAGGTGCCGGTCGGCCGCGGCGAAGCCCAGGTTGGCGGGTGAATCGGACGGCTGCGCCCGGCGTTCGTTGTAGCTCGGTGCGTAGAACGCCAGTGGAACGATCATCACGGCGAGGACTGCGAGCGCGCCTGCCAGCACCGGTCCGGGCCACCTGGCCACACAGGTGGCGATCCGGTGCCACCGGCGCCCCGAATCATTCGCACGGGGTTCCACGAATCCGAGCCTGGTCGTGACCGCGAGGATCGCGGGTCCCAGCGTCAACGCCGCCGCCAGGGTGACCAGAATGGCGATGGTGCACGGCAGCCCCGACGTACTGAACATCGCGAGACGCGTCGCCGCGAGGCAGGCCATGGCGCCCGCCACCGTCAGCGCCGACGCGATGACGATGTGCTGGACCCCGGCGAGCGCCGCGTAGTACGCGTCCTCGGGAGTCATTCCCTTGCGGCGTGATTCCTGGTACCGACCGACGAGGAAGATCCCGTAATTGGTCCCGGCGCCCAGCACGACGACTGCGGACAGGGACGCGGCGAAGATCGATACCTGGATGACCTCGTGCTCGGCGAGCAGGGAGATCGTCGCGCGGGCCACGGCGAGCGCGATGCCCACTCCGAGGAGCGGCACCAGCGCGGTCACCACCGACCGGTACACCAGGATCAGGACCAAGGTCACGAGGAGCGAGCACAGGACGATGAGCAGGATCATCGAATCGTTGATCGCGACCATCTCGTCATTGACGACCGCGGACGGACCGGTGAGGTGCGCGGTGATACCCGCGGGCGGCGGATTCGCGGCGATGATGTCCCGTGCCGCCTGCGTCGATTCCATCGCCAGCGCGGTCCCCATGTTGCCGGTGAGGTTCACCAGCACGTAGGCGACCTTGCCGTCGCGGCTCTCCGCGACCGGCGCGAGATCGGCATTGGACCACAGGTCCATCGCGGATCCGACGTGCTCGGTGTCGGCGGTCAGCCTGGTCAGCAGGCCGTTGTAGTACGTCCGGGCGTCGTCGCCGAGCGGCTCGTCGCCTTCGAGAAGGACGTAGACGAAGTTGTTGCTTCCGCCGCCACCGAAGTACTTCCCCATCTTCACCAGCGCCTGCACCGAGGACGCCTCGTCCGGAAGGAAGGACTGCGCGTGCGCGGTCACCGTCGACTCCAGCTGCGGAACAGTGAGATTCAGCACGCCGGCGAGCACCAGCCACACACCGATCACCGGCAGCGAACACGCATACAGGAATCGCGCGAACCGGGAACGACCGTCGACCGGTCGACGAAGGACATCGAGGCGGACCGGATGGCGGAGCTCGCCTCCGAGGCCCTTCGTGACATCGGAAACGCGGTGGCGCACATCGCGCGCGGAGATCTTCATCGTCGACTCCCCTTCGTCTACGCGACCGGCACGGCGCAATTGACGGCCGCTGTTCCCGCCGGCCCGGTTCCACGTTCGGTCGCCCGCTGCACGCCGTTGACCCGGACCGTGCAGGACACCGAACCGGATCCCGAGACCTGGGCGAGGACGCCCGCGGACACGGTGAACTCCCTCGACGTGACGACCTTTCGCCACGGCAGTACGACTTGCTCGTCCTGGGCGCGGCCCGCCGCACCGAGATAGGACACCCGCGCCGTGGTTCCGGCGGGTCCCGCGACCGTGTACTCGATCGATCTGTCCCGCGGGAGGCCGGCTTCAGGAGCAGGCGGCGCATGACCGATCGCCCGATCGGGGATCTCACTGAGCCGTAGTCGGCCGACGTACAGACCTGACACGCTCATCACCAGCACCACCACGAGGGCGATCCACCCACCGTCGCGCAACCGGCGCGAGACGCGCCCGAAGCCGGCACGACCGTCTGTGCGTCCCATACCAGAACCTCTCCCCTTGCTCAGTGGCCCGGTTCGAGCGGGAACCGGACCGAGCGGCGACGACCGCCACGGTCGGTGCCGACTAGACTGATCGGTGTACCGAACCTAGCGACCGATAGATGTGGGCGCAAGTTCTATCACCGAGCCGGGGTCGTGACGCCCGCCACAGGCCTCGGAGCGAAACGACGATCAGGTCGCGTGCGCGCGAGCCCGGCAGCGCCCCATAGACTCGACCGCGTGATCGACCAACCGCACAGCGGCCGCCGCGGTATCAATCGGCGCACCGCCCTGACATCCGCCCTGGTGACGGGTGGCGCACTCGTAGGCTCGGGCGCCCTCGCCGGGTGCACGACGCCCGACGACCGCGCCGACGACCCGCAGGCCGTGCGCCTGCAGGCCGCCGCCGCGCAGGCGCAGGCCGACGCCGATGCCGCCCGCGGGCTCGCGGTGCTCGACGGTGCCGCCGGGGCGCAGCTGCGGGTCATCGCGGACCAGCGCGGTCAGCACGCCTCCGCGCTGGCCGACGAGCTGTCGCGGTACGTCGAGCGCACCACGTCCGTGACCGCCGCGCCGTCGTCGACCCCGGCGCCGCCGTCCCCGCTGACCCGTCAGTCGCTGCACGCCCAGCTGGTCCGCTCCGCGAAGGATGCGGGCGACGCCGCAGTCGCGGCCTCCGGGTACCAGTCCGCGCTGCTCGGGTCCGTCGCCGCCGCGACCCGGGTGCACGCCGAGGTGGTGCTCGCATGACCCCCGCGCAGGAGGCGGTCGCAGCCGCCGTGAAGTCCGAGCACGCCGCCGTGTACCTCTACGGCCTGGTGGAGGCGTACGCCGCCCCCACCCGCCGCAGTGAGATCGCGACCTACGCCGCCGACCACCGCGCGCAGCGCGACGCCCTGATCCGGGTGCTCAGCGCCGCCGGCGTCGAGGTGCCCGCCGCGGCGCCCGCCTACACGCCGCCGGAGACCGTCACCGATCCCGTGAGCGCGGCCAAGGTCGCGGCCGCGGCGGAGGACGACGTCGCCGCGGCGCACCGCAACGTGCTCGCGCACGCCGACGGTGACGGCATCCGGCACCTCGGCGTCACGGGCCTCGGCGGCGCGGCCGTGCGCGGCGCCCGCTGGCGCGTCGCTCTCGGCGACTCCCCCGTGACCACGCCGTTCCCCGGTATCCGCACCTGACGTCGTCATTACGTACCCCTACACTCGGGGAATGACGTCCAGCGATCCGCAGCAGCCCGGCGACGGGACCGACGACCCGACCGTGATCCGCCCGGCCGAGCCGACCCCGTCCGCCCCCGACCTGACCAAGCGGGACGGCGGGACGGCGAGCGCAGGCGATCAGAACGTCGGCGACCCGGACGCGGCGACCACCGTGCACAACACGGCGCAGCCGAATCCGTACGCCGCGCCGTACACCCCGCCCGCCGATCCGTACGCGGCACCGGCGGATCCGTACGCGCAGCAGAACCCCTACGCGGCCCCGGCCGACCCGTACGCGAACCCGTACGCCGCGCCACCGCAGTACCCGGGACAGCAGTTCGGCGGCGAGCAGCCGCAGTACGGGCAGCAGCCGTACGGTCAGGATCCCTACGGCCAGCAGGGTTTCGGGCAGCAGCAGCCGTTCGGTCAGCAGGGCTACGGCCAGCAGGGCTTCCCCGCGTACCCGGGCCAGGCCGGCGGCTACCCGGGCTACCCCGGATACCCGGCCCAGCAGCAGTCCGGGACCAACGGCCTCGCGATCGCCGCGCTCGTGACGGGCGTCCTCGCCTTCCCGCTCGCGTGCATCCCGTTCCTCGGGTACGTCACTCCGTTCCTCGCGATCGCCGCGATCGTGCTCGGCATCATCGGGATGAAGCAGGCCAAACAGACCGGACAGCAGGGACGCGGCATGGCCATCGCGGGCATCGTCCTCGGAAGTGTCTACCTGGTCCTGCTCGTGATCGGCCTGATCTTCGGCATCGCGTACGTGGCGACCGACGGTTTCGGTAGCGGCACCGACTTCCTGCTCTCGCTGCTGCGCTAGCACCCGTTCTTCAACGCGGGAAGCCCGCACCGTTCCGGTGCGGGCTTCCTGCGTCGCTCGGGCTACTTCGCGGCGGCGGCGATCTCCGTCGCGGCGTCGGCGACGGGGATCTCGCGGGACTCGCCGCTCAGGCGGTCCCGGAGCTCGACGACACCATCGGCCCAGCCCCGGCCCACCACCACGACGGTCGGCACGCCGATCAGCTCGGAATCCTTGAACTTGATGCCGGGCGAGGCCTTGCGATCGTCGAGCAGCACCTGCAGGCCCTGTGCGTCGAGCGCGGCGGCGATCTCCTCGGCGCCGCTCCAGGCGCCCTCGTCCTTGTTGGCGATGACGACGTGCACGTCGAACGGGGCGATGCCCTTGGGCCAGCGCAGGCCCTTGTCGTCGTGCTGCTGCTCGGCGACGACGGCGACGAGGCGCGAGACGCCGACGCCGTAGGAGCCCTGCGTCAGGCGCACGGGCTTGCCGTTCTCGCCGAGCACGTCGATCTCGAAGGCATCCGTGTACTTGCGGCCCAGCTGGAAGATGTGACCGATCTCGATGCCGCGCGCGGACTGCAGCACGCCCTTGCCGTCGGGCGAGGCGTCGCCGTCGCGGACCTCGGCGGCCTCGATCGTGCCGTCGGGGGTGAAATCGCGGCCGGCGGTGAGGTTCACGACGTGCTTGCCGGGTGCGTCCGCGCCGGTGATCCAGGCGGTGCCATCGACGACGCGCGGGTCGACGAGGTAGCGGACCTTGTTCTCCAGCAGCGCCTTCGGCCCGATGTACCCCTTGACCAGGAACGGGTGCTTCGCGAAGTCCTCGGCCTCGAGCAGCGCGACCTCGGTGGGCTCCAGCGACGCCTCGAGGCGCTTGAAGTCCACCTCGCGGTCGCCGGGGACGCCGACGCCGAGCAGCTCCCAGTCGCCGCCCGGAGCGCGGGTCTTGACCATGACGTTCTTGAGGGTGTCCCCCGCCGTGACCTCGCGGCCGAGCACGGAGGCACCGTCGGCGCCCTCGTTGGCCCACGCGACGAGGGTCTCGATGGTGGGCGCGTCCGGGGTGTCGTGGACCTGCGCGGCGGGCAGCCCGGCGAGCGGGATCGCCGGGGGCGCGGGGGTGATCACGGCCTCGACGTTGGCCGCGTAGTCGGACTCCGTCGAGTGCACGTAGGTGTCCTCGCCGACCTCGCTCACCGCGAGGAACTCCTCGGAGGCGCTGCCGCCCATGGCGCCCGACGTCGCGGAGACGATCACGTGCTCGACGTCGAGGCGCGCGAAGATCCGCTGGTAGGCGGCGCGGTGCTTGGCGTACGCCTCGGACAGGCCCTCGTCGGAGGTGTCGAAGCTGTAGCTGTCCTTCATGACGAACTCGCGACCGCGCAGGATGCCCGCGCGGGGGCGCTCCTCGTCGCGGTACTTGGTCTGGATCTGGTACAGGATGACCGGCAGGTCCTTGTACGAGTTGTACTCGCCCTTCACGGTGAGGGCGAAGATCTCCTCGTGGGTGGGGCCGAGCATCATGTCGGCGCCCTTGCGGTCCTTGAGCCGGAACAGCGCGTCGCCGTACTCGGTCCACCGGTTGGTGGTCTCGTAGGGCTCGCGCGGCAGCAGCGCGGGCAGCAGAATCTCCTGGCCGCCGATCGCGTTCATCTCCTCGCGGACGACCTGCTCGATGTTGCGCAGCACCCGCAGGCCCAGCGGCAGCCAGGAGTAGACGCCGGGTGCGATGCGGCGCACGTAGCCGGCACGGACGAGCAGCTTGTGGCTGGGCACCTCGGCATCCGCCGGGTCGTCGCGGAGCGTGCGCAGGAACAGCTGGGAGAATCGGGTGATCACGACGCCACAGCTTAGTGTGTCCGGTGTGTTGATCCTGCTTCCCCCGTCCGAAACCAAGGCCGGTGGCGGGAAGGGCGCGCCGCTCGACCTCGCCGCGCTGACCTTCCCGTCGCTCACCCCGACCCGCCAGCGCCTCCTCGACGCGCTCGTCACGCTGTCGCAGGACGACGGTGCAGCCCGCGCCGCGCTGGGCCTGTCCGAGGGGCAGACCGACGAGCTCGAGCGCAACCGGGCGCTGCGCACCGCCGCCACGCGACCCGCGATCGAGCAGTACACGGGCGTGCTCTACGACGCCCTCGACGTGCGCGGACTGACCCGGGCGCAGCGCGCGAAGGCGGACGCGCGGCTGGCCGTCGGCTCGGCACTGTTCGGGGTCGTCGGGGCGGTCGACGCGATCCCCGCCTACCGGCTCTCGTCGGGCTCGAAGCTGCCCGGGCTGGGAACCCTGGCGGCGCAGTGGAAGCCGGACCTCGCCGACGCGCTCGCCGATGCCGACCGAGGCCTGGTGGTGGACCTGCGCTCCGGCGGCTACGCGGCGCTCGGGAAGGTGCCGGACGCGGTCACCGCGACCGTCGTGACGGAGAAGTCCGACGGCTCGCGTTCGGTGGTCTCGCACTTCAACAAGCACCACAAGGGCCTGCTGGCCCGGGCGCTGGTGATCAGTCGCGCCGAGCCCGGTGACGCGAAGGCCGTCGTCAAGGTCGCCGAGAAGGCGGGCCTGCGCGCGGAACTGTCGTCGCCGACCGAGGTTACGATCGTCACCGCCGGGTGAGTCACCCGATCCCGCCGGAAAGGGTGGCGCCATGATCGCACCGTCGAATCCCAACGCCGTGCCCGACGACGCGGCGCTGCCCCCGCTCGGGCTGGGCGCCGAGGACGCGGAGGCGCTGCGGACGGAGATCTGGTCGCTGCTCGTCGTCGGGCGGGACGACCCCGAGGAGTTCGCCGAGTACGCGGCGGAGGAGTACGACCTCTCGCCGGAGCAGCTGATCGCGGCCTTCCGAGGCCTGCGCGAGGCCCGCATCCGGCAGCAGGCCGGGTTCGGTGGATTGCGCTCGCGCACCACCGCCGCCTTCGCGGAGCTGGCGGAGCACGGGATCCTCGCGCGCGGCGACTTCACCTGCTGCGGCACCTGCGCGGCGGCGGAGATCGGCGACGAGCGGGACGAGAGCCGGCACTGGTCCGGGTACGTCTACTTCCACAGCCAGGACACCGAGGGACTGATCGAGACCGGCAGCACCTACATCGGCTACGGCGCATTCCCGCCCGCGGACTTCGACGAGGTCGCGTACGCGGACCTCAGCGACGCCGAGAAGCGGGCCGGATACGCGGCGGACGTCACCCGCATGCTCGACGAGGTGGTCTTCCCCGTCCTGCGGCGGCACGGCATCGAACCCGAGTGGAACCGCGACCTGGGCACGCGAGTGCTGCTGGCCAACGCCGACTGGTACGTCCCGATCGGCCCGGGCGCCTAGTCCTCGTCGGTGCGGTGCCGACGCGCCCGGCGCACCCGATCGGCCTGGGGCGAGGGATCGGGACGGTGCATGCCGTCGGACTCGGGCAGCGCGTGCCGGCCACCGGTCCGGGGCGCCCGCGTCGGGGGCTCGGACGCCGTCGGGCGCTGCGGCGGGGAGGCTGGGCGCTGGATCGGGCCGCTCGGGCGCTGCATCGGCGCGCTCGGGCGCTGCACCGGGCCGCTGGGGCGCGGTGCCTGATCGGGGCGCCCCATCGCACCGCTCGGACGCTGGATCGGCGCGCTCGGACGCTGCACCGGCCCGCTCGGGCGCTGCATCGGCCCGCTCGGGCGCGGGATCGGCGCGCTCGGGCGCTGGATCGGCGCGCTCGGGCGCTGCTGGCGCGCCGACGGGCCCGGGCCGGGCCGGTACTGCGGGTCCGCCGCCGGGCGCTGCGGCTGCGGTCGCGCGGGTTGCTGCGGCTCGACGACGTCGCGCTGGATCGGACCGGACGGGCGCGCGAGACCGGCGAGGTCGTCACCGGGGCGGGTGATCGGATCACTCGGATGCGAGTAGGCCTGTTGCGGCGCCGGGGCGGCGGGAGCGCTCGGTGCGGCGGGAGCACGCGGCGCCGGCGGGGCGGGCGGCGCGGCCTGCGGGCGCTTGATGGCGCGGAACCGGTCGGTGAAGTACACGGGCTCCGGATCGCCCGGCTGCTCGTTGTAGGCGCGGTCGAAGTCGCCGCGGCGCACCGCAGGGAAGGAACCGGAGGTGACGTCGCCCTCGAGCGGCTCCCAATCGTCGTCGACGTCGTCCTCGTGATCGAGCGCCTGCGCCGGGAAGGAGGTCGACGGGATGGTGCCGCCGGACTTGCTCGACTCCTGCGCCGCCTGTCCCTCGGCGACCTCCTCCGGGGTGAACCGCATGAACGGGATCACGACGAGGCCCGCGAGGATCAGGATCACGGCGCACGCGATGAAGGCGAGGCCGTAGCCCGAGGCGAGCGCGCTGCGCTGCGCGTCGTCGAGCATGTCGTGCGTGATCTCGCCCTTGGTCGGTCCGCCCTCGGCCATGATCCGCGAGGTCACGATCACCTGGACGGTGGCGAGCCCGACGATGCCGCCGATGTTCTGGCACACCTCGACCAGCGCCGACATGGGGCCGGTCTCCGACGGACGCACCCCGGCCAGGGCGCAGATGGGCAGCGGGATCATCGCGAAGCCCACGCCCAGGCCGATGAAGAAGACCGCCGGACCGATGTACGGGAAGTAGGTGACGGTGGCCGGGTCCCGGGTCATCAGCGTCGGGACGTAGATGCACGGGAGGAAGACGATGGCGCCGCCGAGCGCCACCAGCCAGCGCGCCTGGACCCGCAGCGCGAGCTTGGAGGAGATCGGCGCGGCGATGCCCATGCCCACGGCGAACGGGATGAGCGCGAGGCCGGACTGCAGCGGCGTGTACCCGAGCACCTGCTGGAAGGTGAGCGCGACGTAGAAGCCGAGGGTGGGGATGAGGGCGCCGCAGACCAGGATCGCCACCATGGCCGCGACGCGGTTGCGGTTGTGGAAGAGCGAGAAGGGCAGGATCGGGTTCTTCGCGGTGCGCTCGACGACGAGGAACGTCGCCAGGCACACGACGGCGATCGCGGCGGAGATGTAGACACCGGCGCCCTGCCAGTGCACTTCCGGGCCCATGGTCAGGGTGTAGACGCCGGCGACGCAGCCCGCGACGGCGAGGAAGGCGCCCTTGATGTCGAGCGCGTGCCGCCGCTCGGCCGTGGACTCCTCGAGCGCGATGACTGCGCCGATGATGCACACGATGCCCACCGGGACGTTGATCCAGAAGACGAAACGCCAGTCCCAGGTGGCGAGCAGGCCGCCGGCGACGAGTCCGGAGACCGAGCCGAGGCCGGCCATCGCCCCGAAGATCGCGAATGCCTGGTTGCGGGCCTTGCCCGGCGCGAACGTGGTCGCGATCAGCGCCAGCGCTGTGGGACAGGCGATGGCGGCGAAGAGCCCCTGCCCGGCGCGGGCGATCAGCAGCCAGGCCTCGTTGGTGGCGAAGCCGGTGAGCAGCGACGCGAGGGTGAATCCCGCGACGCCGAGGATGAACATCCGTTTGCGCCCGAAGGTGTCGCCCAGTCTGCCGCCCAGCAGCATGAAGCCGCCGAAGGTCACCGCGTACGCGCCGAACACCCAGATCTTCGCGGCGTCGGACAGGTGCATGGCGTCCTGGATCCGCGGCAGGGCCACGAAGACGACCGTGCCGTCGAGCACGGCGAGGAACATCATCCCGGACAGCACGACGATGGCGAGTCCGAGAGCGCTGCCCTTGACGCGGTAGGTCTGCGCCGGGGCCCCGGGGGCCATCGTTGAGGTCATGGAGACCGAGGCTACCGGCTGATAGAAGTCGCTAAGAAATCGCTCACGCTGGTTTTCCGGGCGTTCCCGAGGAGCGCGAGCAGCCGTGCATGCACCCCGCAATCATTGCGCGGGAGCGTTTTCCCAGACCACGGCCGGTATCCGGCCGATCGCGACGACATCGCCGTCGGAAAGGTCACAATTCGGGCGACACGCCGGGCGCGCCCGCCGTCAGTCCTCCCGGCGGTGCCGGCGCGCGCGGCTGACCCGCTCGGCCTGCGGGGTCGACTCCGCGTGGTGGATGCCGTCGGGCTCCGGCGCGGCGTGCCGACCGGTGCGCGGCGCCGGGGCGCCCTGGTACTGCGGGACGCGCTGCTCCGGCGCACCGGCCGTCGGTGCGCTCGGCCGCGGGACGGGGCCGCTCGGGCGCGGCGGCCGCGGGTCGGCGCGGTACTGCTGCGGCGCGGGGCGCGGCGGACGGTAGTCCGGCACGGCCGCGCGCGGCGCCGGCGGCACCGGGGGACGCGGCAGGTCGACGCTCTCGCGCTGGATCGGGCCCGACGGGCGCGCGACGCCGGCCAGGCCCTCTCCCGGGCGGCCGCCCAGGCGGGGCAGCGGATCGCTGGGATGCGAGTAGGCCTGCTGCGGCGCCGACGGTGCCGGTCGGTGCAGCGGATCGCTCGGGTGCGGCTGCCCGCGCGGCGGCACCGGCGGCGCGGGGCGCTGCCCGGGCCGTACCCCGGGGGCCTGCCCCGGCCGGGCGACGGGGACCTGCGCCGTCGGCGGCTGCGGCTGGGCGGGGGCGGGCCGGCCCTGGGCCGCGGCCGCGTTCTCGACGTCGGCGCGCTTGATGGCGCGGAACCGGTCGGTGAAGTACACGGGCTCCGGATCACCGGGCTGTTCGTTGTAGGCGCGGTCGTAGTCCTCGCGGCGGATCGCGGCGAACGAACCGGAGGTGACGTCGCCCTCCAGCGGCTCCCAATCGTCGTCGACGTCGTCCTCGTCCTCGAAGGCCTGCGCCGGGAAGGAGGTGGACGGAATGGCGCCACCGGATTCGCTGGATTCCTTGGCGGCCTGCCCCTCGGCGATCTCCTCGGGGGTGAAGCGCATGAAGGGCACCACCACGAGGCCGGCGAGGATGAGGATCGCGGCGCACGCGATGAACGCGAGGCCGTAGCCCGAGGCGAGCGCGTGGATCTGGTCGCCCGAGAGGTTGTCGTGGCGCAGGTGGCCGGTCGTGGGGCCGCCCTCGGCCATGATCCGCGAGGTCACTACGACCTGCACCGATGCGAGACCGATGATGCCGCCGAGGTTCTGCGCGACCTCGATCAGCGCGGTCAGCGGACCGATCTCCGACGGGCGCACGCCGGCGACGGCGCCGAGCGGCAGCGGCACGACGGCCAGGCCCACGCCGATGCCGATGAAGAACACCGGCAGGGCGATCTGCGGGAAGTAGTCGATGGTGGCGGGCGCCTTGGCCATGAGCGTGGGCACGTAGAGGCAGGGCAGGAAGACGATGAGCCCGCCGAAGGCGACGAGCCAGCGCGCCTGGAAGCGCCGCACCAGGGAGGCGCTGATCGCCACGGAGATGCCGAAGCCGACGGCGAAGGGCAGCAGTGCGAGCCCGGACTGGAACGGCGTGTAGCCGAGCACCAGCTGGAAGGTCAGCGCGACGTAGAAACCGAGCGTCGGGATCAGCGCGCCGCAGACCAGGATCGCGAGCATGGCCGCGACCCGGTTGCGGTTGTTGAACAGGGAGAACGGCAGGATCGGGTTCTTCGCGGTCCGCTCGACCCAGAGGAACAGGGCCAGGCAGATCACACTGATCACCGCGGCCACGTAGACCGACGTGCTCTGCCAGTGCGCCTCGGGCCCGGCGGTGAGGGCGTACACGCCCGTCACACAGCCGGCGACGGCGAGCGCGGCCCCCTTCACGTCGAGGGCGTGGCGCCGCTCGGCCATGGCCTCGTCGAGCGTGAGGTAACCGCCGATGGCGCACGCGATACCGACGGGCACGTTGATCCAGAAGATCAGGCGCCAGTCGATGGTGGCGAGCAGGCCGCCGGCCACGAGCCCGGCGATGGAGCCGAGGCCCGCCATGGCGCCGAACACGGCGAAGGCCTGGTTGCGCGCCTTACCCGGCGCGAACGTGGTCGCGATGAGCGCCAGCGCCGTGGGCCCGGCGATGGCGGCGAAGAAGCCCTGGCCCACGCGGGCCGCGAGCAGCCACATCTCGTTGGTCGCGAACCCCGCCAGCGCCGAGGCGATCGTGAAGCCGATGACCCCGAGCAGGAACATCTTCTTGCGCCCGAAGGTGTCGCCCAGCCTGCCGCCCAGCAGCAGGAATCCACCGAACGTGAGCGCGTACGCGCCGAACACCCACACCTTGGTGGCATCCGACAGGCCGAGCGCGTCCTGGATCTCCGGCATGGCGACGAAGACCACGGTGCCGTCGAGCACCGAGAGGAAGATCATGCCGCAGAGCACGAGGATCGGGATGCCGACTGCACTGCCCTTGACGCGGTAGGTCTGCGCCGGGCTGCTGGGCGCCATCGTTGAAGTCATGATGGTCCGAGGCTACCGACTACCCCACCGGATCTGGAAGTCGTGAACGGTAACAATTGTGACGAGAGTTACTGAAGTTACGGTTCGCCACGACGGCGATCCGAGCGGATTCGGGCGATTCGCGCAGCGCAGAGCGGTGCTCCCCCCGGCTCGGGGCGCGGGAGGCCGTGGGGGCGTCACACTCGAGCGACACGCGGCGAAACCACACCCCGGATGGGCGTCAGGCCCCCTGCGCCGCCAGGAATCCGGCCGTCGGCCCCACCACGAGCACCGCCGGCGGGACGACGTTCGCGGCCGCGGCATCGGCCGCGATCGAGGCGAGCGTGCCGCGGACGGTCCGCTGGCCGCCCGTCGTCGCGTTCTCGACCACGGCGGCGGGGGTCTCGGTGGGCCGCCCGCCCGCGATCAGCGCCTCGGCGATCGCCGCGAGCCGCTCCACCGCCATGAGCACCACGACGGTGCCGCGCAGCCGGCCCAGCGCGTCCCAGTCGACGAGGCTGTCGGGGTGCCCCGGCGCCACGTGCCCGGAGACGACGACGAACTCGTGCGTGACGCCGCGGTGCGTGACCGGGATGCCCGCAGCCGAAGGCGCGGCGATCGAGCTGGTGATCCCCGGGACCACCGTCACGGGGATGCCCTCGGCTGCCAGCGCCTCGAGCTCCTCGAAGCCGCGGCCGAAGACGTACGGGTCGCCGCCCTTGAGCCGGACGACGAACTTGCCCTCGCGCGCGCGTTCGATGAGCACCTGGTTGATCGCCTGCTGCGCCATGGCGCGCCCGTAGGGCACCTTCGCCGCGTCGATGACCTCGACGTGCGGCGCGAGCTCGGCGAGCAGGCGGGGCGGCGCGAGGCGGTCGGCGACGACCACGTCGGCCAACCCGAGCAGGGCCCGGCCCCGCACGGTGATGAGGTCGGGGTCGCCCGGTCCCCCGCCGACGAGCGCCACGCCTTCGGGCTTGCGGCTGGGGCGGGCGGCCTCGTCGCCCGTCAGGACGGCGCGGAGAGCGTCCCGGACGGCGGCGGACCGTCGGTGATCACCCGAGGCGAGGACGCCCACCTGGAGGCCGTCCGTGGCGACCGTCGCCGGAGTGACGGCCGTGCCCTCGCGAGCGAGGTCGGCGCGGACGCAGAAGGTGCGCTGCACCTCGGCCTCGGCGACGACGGCCGCGTTGACCGCGGGATCGTTCGTGGCGGCCAGGGCGTACCAGGCGCCGAGCAGGTCGCCGGAGGCGTACTCGCGCCGGTGCCAGACGATCCCCGGGGTCGCCTCCACCGCCGGCGTGGCCTCGGGGGCAACGACGTGGACGTCGGCGCCCGCGGCGAGCAGGACGGGCAGCCGGCGCTGCACGACGGTGCCGGCCCCCACGACGACGACACGGCGCCCTCGCAGATCCAGACCGACGAGGTAGGGATCGTGCGGGGCGCCGTGGCTGTTCATTCCGCTCAGCTTAGTGAGCGACCGGTGCGGCTATGCGCGCGGCTCGGCGTGCTTGGTCGGCGTGTGCACGATGTCGTAGTACACGGCCTTGTTCGACGCCTCGGGGTACACGCGGTACGTGAACTCCTTCTCGGTGAGGGTCACGATCTCGACGGTGCGCTTGTACTGGACGCTGCCGTCGGCGTTCTTGGCGACGATGGTGCGGGTCTTGCCGTCGGCGGAGACGGTCCAGTCGCCCTTGCCCTTGGCGGTGTCGTCGAGGTTGTAGAGGGTGAAGGTGCCGTCCTTCTTGAAGTAGGCCCAGCCGACGTAGTTCTTCACGTTCTTGTCGGTCAGCGCGACCGTGGCGCCCTTCGCGTCCTTGGCACCGGTGGTCTCCCACGCGGTGGAGGCGAGGATCGCGCCCGGGGTGCCCGCCTTGACCGGGGTGGGCTTCGCGGCCGAGGGCTTGGCCGAAGCGCCGGCCGACGTGCCGGTCGAAGGCTTGGTGGACGGCTTGGCGGACCCGCTGGGCTTCGCGGAGGACGAGGACGACGGCGAACCGGGGGCGGCGTAGGACCCGGCGGCGCAGGCGGAGGTGGCGACCACGGCAGCGGCGGCGAAGGTCACGGAGACGAGCTTGATCGAGGAGTGCATGAAGCTTTTGTACAGCACCCTCTCAGCCCGCGCGAGGCCCTCGCTCAGGGTGAGACGAACTCCTCACGCGACCGCTCTGACCAGGCGTTCCGCGACCTCGGGGTATCCGGCAGGGTGCACGTGCAGATACGAGGAGTGCACTGTGGGCGAGAGGTGTCCGTCGGTGACGGCGACACCGTCACCGTCGCGCCAGCCCCAGGCGGGCGCGGGGCCGGGAGCGAGCACGGTGCGGTGGAACTCGTGACCCGTCACGCGCTCGCCGGCCGCGAACAGCGCCCCCGTGCCGAGGGCGACGGCGTCGCGGTAGCCGAGCTTCAGACGGGGGGTGAAGGCCGCGTCGCCCGGGATCACCCCGCACATCGGGACCCCGTCGAGCGAGTCCGCGAGATAGAGCTGGCCGGCGCACTCGGCGTGCACCACTCCCCCCGCGGCGACGAGCGCACGGACCTGTGCGCGCAGCGGCGCGTTCGCCGAGAGCCGCTCCGCGTACACCTCGGGGAAGCCGCCCGGCAGCACCACGGCGGCGGCGTGCTCGGGCAGTTCATCGGTGAGCGGATCGAAGCGGTGCACCCGGGCGCCGGCGGCGCGCAGCAGTTCCTCGTGCTCGGCGTAGCCGAAGCTGAAGGCGGGGCCGCCGGCCAGGGCGACGACGGGTTCGCCCACGGCGGCCACCTCCGTGGCGGGCGACCACACCGGCCCCTCCGCGACGGGCCGCGCGAGGGCGCGGATCCGCTCCACGTCGACGTGGCGTTCGACGAGGTCGGTCATGGCCTCGACGGCGGCGACCGCGTCCGTGCCGCGCTCCGCCGCGGGGATCAGGCCCAGGTGTCGCGCCGGGACCTCCAGAGCGGCGGCGCCGGGGACCGCCCCGACCGCTTCGAGGCCCGCGTGCACACACGCATCGCGCAGCACCCGCTCGTGGCGCGGGCTGGAGACGCGATTGAGGATCACGCCGGCGATCGCGATCCCCGGACGATGGGTGGCGAAACCGGCGAGCAGGGCGGCGAGGGACTGCGAGTGGCCGCGGGCGTCGACGACGAGCAGCACCGGGGCGCCGAGGATCTGGGCGACGTCGGCGGTCGAGCCGATGCCCTCGGTCGCGACGCCGGCCGGGCCGTCGAGGATGCGCCCGTCGAACAGGCCCATCACGCCCTCGATCACCGCGATGTCGGCGCCCTGCGCGCCGTGCCGGTAGAGCGGCGCGATGCGCTCGTCGCCGCACAGCACGGCGTCGAGATTGCGGCCGGGGCGCCCGGTGGCCAGCGCGTGGTAGCCGGGATCGATGTAGTCGGGGCCGACCTTGAACGGCGCCACCGCACCGGTGCGCGCGAGGGCACCCATGAGTCCCGTCGCGATGGTCGTCTTCCCGCTGCCGGACGAGGGCGCGGCGATGACGACGGCGGGGGTCACCATGCGATGCCCCTGCTCTCCCCGGCCACCGCGCCTCCCGGGACGCCGGAGCCGTTCCTCACCACTCGATCCCCCTCTGCCCCTTCCTCCCCGCGTCCATGGGGTGCTTGACCTTCGTCATCTCGGTGACCAGGTCGGCGGCGTCCATGAGGGCCTGCGGCGCGTCGCGGCCGGTGATGACGACGTGCTGGTTGCCGGGGCGGTGCACCAGGGTCTCGACCACCTCGTCGACATCGATCCAGCCCCACTTGAGCGGGTAGGTGAACTCGTCGAGCACGTAGAAGCGATGCTGCTCGACGCTGAGCCGGCGCGCGATCTCCCGCCAGCCGTCGCGCGCGGCCTCGGCGTGGTCCTGTTCGGCGTCGTCGGTGCGGCGCAGCCACGACCAGCCCTGCCCCATCTTGTGCCACTCGACGGGCCCGCCGGCACCGGTGCGCTCGTGCAGCTCGTTCAGCGCGAGCATCGTCTGCTCCTCGCCGACCTTCCACTTCGCGCTCTTGACGAACTGGAAGACGCCGATGTCGAAACCCTGGTTCCAGGCGCGCATGGCCATGCCGAACGCCGCCGTCGACTTCCCCTTGCCCGGCCCGGTGTGCACCGCGAGAACCGGCTGGTTGCGGCGCTGCCGAGTGGTCAGGCCGTCCTGCGGCACCGATTCGACCTTGCCCTGGGGCATTCGGGGCTCCTCACTGAGTGTCGGGTTTCGCGGGGCTCCGCGGCCCGATCTCACCTCGGAGGGCCGCAGAACCCGACGTTGGCGAACATACGTCAGGCGACGCGGGCGAGATCCTGCGGGCTCAGGCCGCTCAGCGGGAGTAGCGAGGCGCCGAGCTCGGCCGCGACCTTCGTCGCCAGCCCCAGCCGCACCATGGAGGTCTCGCAGTCCACCACGACCGCCGCGCGGCCGTCGGCGCGCAGGCCCGCGGCCGCGGCGAGAGCCCGCGGCAGCGGATCACGGCCGGCGGTCGCGCGACCGTCGGTGAGCACCACGACCAGCGGGCGCCGGGCGTCGGGCCGCAGGTCCTCGCGACGCAGCAGCTTCCGCGCCTCGATCAGGCCCTCGGCCAGCGGGGTCCGGCCGCCGGTGCGGGCCCGCGCCAGTCGCCCGACGGCCACGTCGACGGACCGCGTCGGCGGGACGAGCAGGGTGGCCTCGGCGCCCCGGAAGCCGATGACGGCGACCTTGTCGCGGCGCTGGTAGGCGTCGCGCAGCAGCGAGACGGCGGCCTCGCCGACCAGCGCGATCCGCTCCCGGGCCGCCATCGACCCGGAGAGGTCCACGACGAAGACCACGAGGTTGCCCTCGGTCGCCTCCCGGATCGGGGACCGCAGATCCGACGGTGCCAGGCGCAGCGGACCGTCGACGCGGCCGCGGGCGGCCTGCGCGGGTGCCGCGGCGCGCAGCGTGGCGGCCAGGTGCAGGCCCGCGCCGGTGCCGGCGGGGGCCGCGCGGACGACGCTGCCGCGATCGGAGCGGGACTTCGAGCGACGGCCCGCTGCTCCCCCGGTCCCGACGCCGGGCACGGTGAGCCGGCCGACGGTGCGGTGCCGCGCGGTGGGCAGCGGCGCACCGCCCGGCGCGTCCTGTCCGTCCTCGCCCGGATCCTGTTGCGGCGTCGGCGGGTCCGCCGCCTCGCCGCCGTCCGGGCCGTCGGGATCGGGGTCCGGCTCGGGTTCGGGGTCGTCGTCCTGGCGGGCCTCGTCGAGGGCGCGCTCGAGTTCGGACTCGTCGAGGCCAGGCTCGTCGAAGGGGTCACGGCGCTTGCGGTGCGGCAGCGCCAGCGCCGCGGCGACGCGCACGTCGTCCTCGGTGACCTCGTCGGCGCCGCGCCAGGCGGCGTGGGCGCGGGCGGCGCGCGCGATCACCAGGTCGGCGCGCATGCCGTCGACGTCGAAGGCCGCGCACACCGCGGCGATGCGGCGCAGCTCCGCGTCGGGCAGCACGACGTCCGGTAGCCGGTCGCGGGCGGCGGCGATGCGACGGGCCTGCTCGGCGTCGGCCGCGGCGTACTCGGCGGCGAAGGCCGCGGGGTCGGCCTCGAAGGCGAGGCGCCGCCGCATCACCTCGACGCGGTCGTCGACGTCGCGGCTGGCGCGCACGTCCACCGCGAGACCGAACCGGTCGAGCAGCTGGGGCCGCAGCTCCCCCTCCTCGGGATTCATGGTGCCCACCAGGACGAATCGCGCCGGGTAGGAACGGGAGACGGCGTCGCGTTCGACGCTCACCCGGCCCATCGCGGCGGCATCGAGCAGCACGTCCACGAGGTGGTCGGAGAGCAGGTTGACCTCGTCGACGTAGAGGATGCCGCCGTCGGCGTCCGCGAGCAGGCCCGGCGTGAAGTCCACGGCCCCCTCACCGAGCGCGCGGTGCAGATCGAGGGAGCCCACGACGCGGTCCTCGGTGGCGCCGATGGGCAGCTCGACGAGGCGGGCGGTGCCGCCGTCACTGCGCGGCGGGAGCAGCGGTGCCAGCGCGCGGGCGGCGGTCGACTTCGCGGTGCCCTTCTCGCCGCGCACGAGCACGCCGCCGACCGCGGGCGCGATGGCGCACAGGGTCAGTGCGAGCCGCAGCTCGTCGTGGCCGACGACGGCGCTGAACGGGTAGCGGTCAGACACCGGCGGGCCTCCTCATGGGGACGTGCGGGATGCCGTCCTCGATGAATTCGTCTCCCTCGCGGGCGAATCCGTACTTGGCGTACATGGCCTCGAGGTGCGACTGCGCCTCGAGCAGGCAGGCGCGACCGTCGAGTTCGGCGAGCGCCGCGGTCATCAGTTCGCCGATCAGGCCACGCCCGCGGTGCGACGGTGCCGCGCACACCCGGCCGATCGCGGCCAGGCCCGGCCCCTCGTCGGTGACGCGCACGGTGGCGACGGCGCCACCGTCCTCGGCGGGCAGCCAGAAGTGCACCGTCGACGGGGAGAGGTCCCGCCCGTCGACGTCGAGCCACGGGCTCTGCTGCTCGGCGATGAAGACCTCCGCGCGCAGCCTGAGCAGCGCGTAGAGGGTCCTCGCGTCGAGTTCGTCACCGGAGGCGCGGTGCACGGCGTTACGCCTGCGCGTCGGCCCCGACGCCCGGGGACAGCTGCAGCGTGCGGTTCGTCCAGTCCCAGACCTGGTCGAAGAGCTGCTTGTTGTCGTTGAGCGTGGTGCCGTACGACGGGATCATCTCCTGCAGCAACGGCTTCCACGCCTGCATGTGCTTGGGGAAGCACTTGCCGAGCACGTCCAGCATGGCGGGAACGGCCGTCGAGGCGCCGGGCGAGGCACCCAGCAGGCCGGCGATCGACTCGTCGTTCGCGGCGATCACCGCGGTGCCGAACTCGAGGTTGCCGCCACCGGGGCCCTTGCGGATCACCTGGACGCGCTGACCGGCGGTGATGAGCTCCCAGTCGTGGCCGTCGGCGCGGGGCACGAACTCCGAGAGGGTCTTGACCCGGTCTGCGGGCGACTGGAGCAGCTCGCCGATGAGGTACTTGGTCAGGCCCATCTCCTTGAGGCCCACGGCCATCATCGGGAGCAGGTTGTTCGGCTTCACCGACAGCGGCAGGTCGGTGTACTGGCCGGCCTTGAGGAACTTCGGCGAGAACCCGGCGTAGGGGCCGAAGAGCAGGCCCTTGTTGCCCTCGATCACGCGGGTGTCGAGGTGGGGCACCGACATCGGCGGGGCGCCGACGGCGGCCTTGCCGTAGACCTTGGCGGCGTGGTGGTCGATGAGCTCCGGGTTGGAGCAGCGGAAGAACTGACCGGAGACGGGGAAACCGCCGAAGCCCTTGGCCTCCTTGATGCCCGACTTCTGCAGCAGCGGCAGCGCGCCGCCGCCCGCGCCGACGAAGACGAAGCGCGCGTCCACGTGGGTGACCTCGTGGGTGCGCAGGTTCTTGACCGTCAGCCGCCAACCGTCCTTGGTGCGCTTGAGGTTGGTGACCTTGGTGCCGAAGTGGACGGCGCCGCCCTTGCCCACGAAGTTGATCAGCTTCTTGGTCAGCGAGCCGAAGTCGACGTCGGTGCCGCCCTCGTACCAGTTCACGGCGACGGGATCGGCGAAGTTGCGGCCCGCGGCCATGATCGGCAGGCGCTCGGAGAACGTGGCCGGATCGGTGAAGTACTCCATGCCCCCGAACAGCGTCTGGTGCGCCAGCGCGTCGTAGCGCTTGCGCAGGTACTCGACGTTGTCGGCGCCGTGCACGAAGCTGGCGTGCGGGATGGGGTTGATGAAGTCGGAGGGCTCGTCGAGCACGCCGGCGTCCACCGCGTACGCCCAGAACTGGCGCGAGACCTGGAACTGCTCGTTGATCGTGATCGCCTTGCTGATGTCCACCGAACCGTCCGCCGCCTGCGGCGTGTAGTTCAGCTCGCACAGCGCCGAGTGCCCGGTGCCCGCGTTGTTCCACGGGTCGGAGGACTCGGCCGCCGCGGCGTCGAGGGACTCGAAGACGTTGATCGACCAGCTGGGCTCCAGCTTGCGGAGCAGGGTCCCGAGCGTGGCGCTCATGATTCCTGCGCCGACGAGCGCGACGTCCGTGCTGATCACGTTACGGGCCATCTGGTAGTTCACTCCTCGACGTGGGGCGGGGCCCGGTATCGGCCCCCTTCTGGGCGAGAACCTTACTCCGGGCCCCTCCGGTGGCGCGCGGCACACCGTGCAGTACGACCCGACGGCACACCCTCATTACAGTGAAGTCGTGGCGACCACTGAGCTGACCTACTCCCCCGACGTCCTCGGCGACGAGTACGTCGCGCACACCTTCGAGCTGGGCCCGGACCCGGACGGCGAGCCGGGCGGGGACGTCGTGGCCACGCTGGTCAAGCACGTCCCGACGAGCACCGCGGGCGCGACCGATCCGCACCACGCGGTGCTGTGGGTGCACGGCTTCTCCGACTACTTCTTCCAGACCGCCGTCGCGGAGTTCTTCGCGGAGCGCGGGTACGCCTTCTACGCGCTCGATCTGCGCAAGTGCGGTCGTTCGCTGCGCGAGGGTCAGTCCGCGCACTACGCGACCGACTTCACCGTCTACGACGAGGAGCTGGACCTCGCGGTCGCGGCGATCGAGCAGGAGCACCCCGGCCTCGGCGTCGTCGTCGCGGCGCACTCCACGGGCGGACTCATCACCCCGCTGTGGCTCGATCGGCGCCGCAAGGCGGGCCGCACCGGACCGGTCGTCGGCCTCGTCCTCGACAGCCCCTGGTTCGACCTCCAGGGCTCCGCGATGCTCCGCGAGCTCGCGACGCCCGTCGTCAAGCTCATCGGCAAGGCCGTCGGCACCCGGCCGGTGCCGGTCGAAGCCGTCGGCGTCTACGGCCAGACCATCCACTCGAGCGCGCACGGCGAGTTCGACTTCGACCCGCGGATCAAGCCCATCGAGGGCTTCCCGGTGCGGTTCGGCTGGCTGCGTGCCGTGCGAGTGGCGCACAGCCTGCTGCACCGCGGCCTGGACGTGGGCGTCCCGTCCCTGGTGCTGCGCTCGACGAAGAGCTTCGCCCCCAAGGAGTGGAGCGAGGAGGCCGGCCGCGCCGACGTGGTGCTCGACACCCGGCAGATCGCGAAATGGGCCGGCGCCCTCGGCGGGCGGCTGACCGTGATCCCCGTCGAGAACGCCAAGCACGACGTCTTCCTCTCCGAGAAGGACGCGCGGGAGACCGCTTACGCCGAGCTGGCCGGTTGGCTGGCCCGAGAGATCGAGGCCTGACATGTCCGAGAACGTCTTCGACCTCGTCGTCATCGGCTCCGGCGCCGGCAACACCATCCCCGATCACCGCTTCGACGACCGGACCGTCGCGATCGTCGACAAAGGCGTGGCCGGCGGCGCGTTCGGCGGCACCTGCCTCAACGTCGGCTGCATTCCCACCAAGATGTTCGTCTACCCGGCCGATGTCGCCGAGGACGCGCGCGAGAGCGGCCCGCTGGGCGTCGACGCGACCGTCACGGCCACCCATTGGCCGGCCATCCGGGACCGCGTCTTCGGCCGCATCGACCGCTACTCCGCGGGCGGCCTGCGCTACCGCGTGGAGAAGTGCCCGAACGTCACCGTCTTCCAGCAGGAGGCGCGATTCCTCCCGGACGCCGGGGACGGCCTGCACCGTCTCGCGCTCGCGGACGGCACCGTGGTCGCCGGCCGCGACGTCGTGATCGCGGCGGGTTCGCGCCCGGCCGTCCCGCCCGTCATCGAATCGGGCCCGGCGCGCTACCACGTCAGCGAGAGCATCATGCGGCTCGACGACCTGCCGCGCCGGCTGATCGTGGTGGGCGGCGGCTACATCGCCGCCGAGTTCGCCCACGTCTTCGCCGGCCTCGGCTCCGAGGTCACCGTCGTGGCCCGGGGCGAGCGCCTGCTGCGGGCGCAGGACCGGACGATCTCGGAGATCTTCACCGAACAGGTCCGCCGGACCTGGGACGTGCGGCTCGGCACCGAGGTCACCGCGACGCGGGCGGTGGGCGACGGCGTCGAGGTGGATCTGACCGACGGGTCGACGGTGGCCGCCGACGTGATGCTCGTCGCGACCGGCCGGATTCCGAACGGTGACACGCTCGACCTGTCCGCGATCGGCATCGACCTCGACGAGGAGGGCCGGGTCCCCGTCGACGAGCACCAGCGCACCCCGGTGCGCGGCGTGTGGGCGCTGGGCGACGTGAGCACCCGGTTCCCGCTGCGGCACGTGGCCAACCACGAGGCGCGGACCGTCGCGGAGAACCTGCTCTCCGGCTGGGACACGCCCGCGGCGACCTCGGATCACCGGTTCGTGCCGGGTGCGGTGTTCTCCCGGCCGCAGGTCGCCTCGGTGGGCCTGAACGAGGACGAGGCCCGCGCGCGCGGCATCGACGTGGCGGTCGGCGAGCAGCGCTACGCCGACATCGCCTACGGCTGGGCGATGGCGGATGCGGAGGGCGTGTGCAAGCTGGTCGGCGACCGCGCGACGGGGCTGCTGGTGGGCGCGCACATCGTCGGCCACCAGGCTTCGGCGCTGATCCAGTCGGCGATCACGGCGATGTCGTTCTCGATCCCGCCGGAGGAGTTCGCCCGCGGTCAGTACTGGATCCACCCGGCGTTGCCGGAGCTGGTCGAGAACGCCTTCCTGAAGGTGGCGGAGGACATGCGCTCCTGACGCCCGGCCGCGGTACAGTCATATGCATGAATCACAATGAATTGATCATCCCCGGCTGCTCCAACCCGAACTGCACGTGCGAGAACTGCTCGTGCGGCGACAGCTGCACCTGCGGCTCCGGCTCCTAGCTCGCTCGGGGACTGACCGCGCGCGGCGCGGTCAGTTCCGCAGCGTGCGCAGCGCGATCTCCGAGGCCAGCGCCGCCGGCGCGCGCAACGGGAGCCAGTGGTCGCCGTCGGGCACCTCGCTGAGCCGGTAGTCGGCACGGAGGAAGTGCGCGGTGCCCTTGGCCTGCGCCGCACCCGCGATCGCATCGCGATCGCCCCAGACCAGCGTGGTGGGCACCTCGATCACGGGGCAGTCCAGCCCCTCCCCGCCGGGCACCATGTTGGCCCGGTACCAGTTCAGCGCCGCCGTCAACGCGGGTTCGTTCGCGAGGTCCTCGATGCCCCCGCCCGGCGCCGTGGCGAGCAGCGTGCGGGCGTCGTTCGCGAGCAGCGCCTTCTCGGCCTCGCCGGAGCGCAGGAACAGCTCCAGGTAGCGCGAACGCTGCCGCTGGTCCTGATCGCTCGCCATCGCCTCGCCGAACGCCGACGGGTGGCCGAACGAGACCGCCGTCAGGCTCATGGCGCGCAGTGGATAGGCGGCGGCGAAGTGCCACGCCACCGTCGCGCCGAGGCCGTGACCGACGACGTGCGCGTAGGGCACCTCGAGCGCGTCCAGGATGCGCGCGGCGTCCTCGGCGAGGTGCTTCATCGTGTACTGGTCGACGCCCACCGGACGGGCGCCCGGGCTGTACCCGCGCTGGCGGGGCGCGATGGTGCGCAACCCGGCCTCGTGCAGACGCTCACGGACCTGGTCGAAACACTCCTCGGTCTGCGGGAATCCGTGCAGCAACAGCACCGGCACGCCGTGCTCCGGCCCCCCGACCGAGACGTCGAACGTCCACGAGCCCGCGGGTACCTGCACGGTCTGCGCTGTATCGATCCCCATGACCGTTCACGCTAGTCACTGACAATCCGTATGGGCGGCAGGATCGCGGAAAACGCGCCGAGCGATTGCAACGGCGCCAGGATCGCGTCCACGTCGCAGTGCTCCTCGATCGCGTCGGCGAGGACGTCGAGCTGGGCGCGCCGCGCAGCGTCGTAGCCGACGGCCGGACCGAGGTCGCGGCCCGGGAGAACGGCGCCCAGGTAGGCGCGCCGGAACTCGTCGGCGCCGAACAGTCCGTGCCAGTGGGTGCCGAGGACCGTGCCCCGCAGCGCCCCCTCCGGCCCGTCGGGTCCCTGCAGCACCGGGCTCTCCTCGGTCCGGACCACGACGCCGTGATGGATCTCGTAGCCGCTCGCAGCGGCACCCATGCCCGTGCCGGTCACGTTCCGCACGCATTTGACGGGGCCGAACTCGACGTCGAGGTCGAGGATGCCGAGGCCGTCGACGCGCGTCCCGGCCGCCGCCTCCACACCGCCGGGATCGGTGATCGAGCGGCCGAGCATCTGGTAGCCGCCGCAGACGCCCACGATCGGGCCGTCCGCCGCGGCGCGCCGGATCAGCGCGTCGGCGAGTCCGCGTTCGCGCAGCCACGCGAGATCGGCGACGGTGCTCTTCGTGCCGGGGAGCACGACCAGGTCCGCGGCGGCGACGTCGGCGGGCCGGGTCGTCCAGCGCACCGTCAGCCCGGGTTCGCACGCGAGGGCCTCGACGTCGGTGGTGTTGGACACCCGCGGCAGCGCGATCGCGGCGACGCGGATCGGGTCGGGGCGCGTGGAGCCGCGGCCCACGAGATCGGCGCCGAGCGCGGCGAGCGAGTCCTCCGCGTCCAGCCACAGGTCGGTGAGGTACGGCAGCACGCCGAGCGTCGGCCGCTTCGTGATCGCCTCGAGTTGCTCCAGTCCGGGCGTGAGGAGCGAGACGTCGCCGCGGAAGCGGTTGATCAGGAAGCCGTAGATCAGGCGCTGGTCGTCGGGCGGCAGCACGGCGACGGTGCCCGCGAGGTGGGCGAGCACTCCCCCGCGGTCGATGTCGCCGACGATCAGTGTCGGCAGGCCGGCGGCGCGCGCGAGGCCCATGTTGGCGATGTCGGTAGCGCGCAGGTTGATCTCGGCGGGACTGCCAGCGCCCTCGCAGAGCACGACGTCGAACTCCTCGCGCAGGCCGGCCAGTGTGGTGGTGACCTCGTCGAGCAGCCACTGCCGCCGGGTGACGTAGTCGCGCGCACCCACGTCGCCGACGGGCCGGCCGTGCAGGACGAGCTGGCTGCGCCGGTCGCTGCCGGGCTTGAGCAGTACGGGGTTGAACCGGGTCGACGGCGCCAGACCGCACGCGAGCGCCTGGGTCGCCTGGGCGCGCCCGATCTCCCCGCTCGTGCCGTCGGCCTCGACGGTGGCGACGGAGTTGTTGGACATGTTCTGCGCCTTGAACGGCGCGACGCGCACGCCTCGCCGGGCCAGCAGACGGCACAGCCCGGCCGTGACGGTGGACTTACCGGCGTCCGAGGTGGCGCCGGCGATCAGCAGCGCCCCGTGCATCTAGGCGGCGTCGCTCGGCAGCGTGAGGATCTCGGCACCGTCGTCGGTGACGACGAGGGTGTGCTCGAACTGCGCGGTCCACTTCTTGTCGGTGGTCGCAACGGTCCAGCCGTCGGACCAGATCTCGTAATCGAGGCCGCCGAGGTTGATCATCGGCTCGATGGTGAAGACCATGCCGGGCTCGAGGACGGTCTCGACGTTCGGCTCGTCGTAGTGCAGCACGACGAGGCCGTTGTGGAAGGTCTCGCCGATGCCGTGGCCGGTGAAGTCGCGGACCACGGTGTAGCCGAAGCGGTTCGCGTAGGACTCGATGACGCGGCCGACGACGTTGAGCTCGCGCCCGGGCTTGACGGCCTTGATGGCGCGTTCGGTGGCGGTGCGGGTGCGCTCGACGAGGAGGCGGTGCTCCTCGGAGACGTCGCCGGCGAGGAAGGTGGCGTTGGTGTCGCCGTGCACCCCGTCGATGTAGGCGGTCACGTCGATGTTGACGATGTCGCCGTCCTCGATGACGGTGCTGTCCGGGATGCCGTGGCAGATCACCTCGTTGAGGCTCGTGCAGCACGACTTCGGGAAGCCGCGGTAGCCCAGCGTCGAGGGGTAGGCGCCGTGGTCGATCATGTACTCGTGCGCCACCCGGTCGAGGTGGTCGGTGCTCACGCCCGGCGCCACCTCGGCGCCCGCCGCCTGCAGCGCGTCCGCGGCGATCCGGGAGGCGAGGCGCATCTTCTCGATGGTCTCCGGGGTCTGCACCCAGGGCTCGTTGCCCTCGTTCGCCGAGGCCTTGTCGACGTACTCCGGCCGGACGATCGTCGCCGGGACGGCCAGACGGGGCGAGACGGTGCCGGGAACGAGTGCAGCGCGGGTCATCCGTTCAGCCTAATCGGCGCCCGCCACACCTCCAGCGCCCCGCCCCGAAGCACGCAGCCGCCCACCGGGCCGTCGCCACCGCCCCATCCGGACGTAACAGCGCCGGCTCGGACGGCGTCCTGGGAAAACGCCTGCTGCTCACGCTGTTACGTCACCCGGTGGGCGACATCGGGGGCCGTGGGGAGCCAGTAGTGGCAGGTCGGTTCGAGGAAGCCGTGGCCGACGGCGAAGTCGTCGACCGGACGGATCCTGGTGAGGACGCCACCCGCCGATTCCGCGGTGCGCCGCGAGGCGAGGTTGCCCTCGTCGCAGGTGACGAGCACCTCGGTCAGCCCGATGCCCTCGGCGCGCCGGACCACCTCGCACAGCGCGGCGGATGCGACGCCGCGGCGGCGCGCCGAGGGACGCACGTGGTACCCGATGTGGCCGCCCAGCTCGGCGAGCATCGGGGACAGCTCGTGCCGGAGCTGGATCGCACCGAGATAGCGCTCGCCCCGCACGATCCACCAGGTCGTCGCGGGCAGCAGTTCGCCACTCCGGTCGATCGTGGTCGCCGCGTTCAGTCGATCCACCCAGGTAGCGAAGTCCGACGGTGCCGTCAGGTCCAGCTCGCGCGCCAACGCGCTGCCGGAGCCCGGGTGGTGCGTCACGTCGCCCCACTCCGCGACGTTGCGCAGCCACTCCTGGTGCCACGCAGCGTCCGGGGCGATGAGGTCGATGTCCACGCCCCGAGCCTCCCCGACGAGACTCGGGGCGGCAATCGATTTCCCGTGAGGTGTGCGGCGGGTGTAATGCCCGTCTCTTGTCTCCGAACACAACCCTGGGTAACTTACTCAGGCACAGTATGCAGTCTGTCGCAGAGCGGGTTGCATCGATGGAAGCGATCGGATGACGACATGGGGGAGACAATGCCCAGCACCACACGCCTGCGCCGCACCGCTGCCACCGGCGGCGCGCTCCTGGCGGCGCTCGCGGTCGCCGCAGGACCGGTCCAGGCCGCGCCCGGCGATCCCACCCTCGCCGGCACCGACACGCACGGATTCACCACCCAGCCGGCCGCGCGCTGCGACGGCGCCGACCGCGCGACGGCACTGTTCACCGGCGGCAACGGCGATCCGTACCGCTTCGCGGTGTGCCGCACCGCGAACGGCGCGCCCTACCTGCGCGCGTGGGCCAACGGCCGGCCGAGCCTCGCGGACACGCAGGGGCCGCGGATCGGCCTGCGCGGGACCGCCGTCAACGGATCGGACACCCTCTTCGCCGCCCGCGGCGCCACCGTCGACGTGGGGGTCTCCCCCATCGCGATCCGCTGGCCCGACAACGGCGCCGGGGCATGGACCGTCTCCTACCCCATCCGAGCAGCCTGGCACCGCGGATGACGCGGCTCCGCGCAGCGGTGCCGATCGCGCTGACGTGTATCGGCGCCGCCGTGCTCACGGGCTGCGCAACGGCGATCGAGGGTCGCGCCACCGTCGACGCCGCCGAGGTCAGCGCCGCGCTCGCCCTGCCCGCGGGCCGGGGCACGCCGCCCGCGGATACGGATCGCCGGGGCTTCACGGCGGCGTCGGCGCGCTGCGACGGCACCGACGTCCCCGTGACCCTGATCTCGGGCGGCCTGCCGGCTGACCCGTACCGCTTCGCAGTGTGCCGCGACGACAGCGGGATGCGGTACCTGCGCGCGTGGGCGAACGGCGAACCGTCGAGCATCGACTCCTCGCCGCCCCGGATCACCTTCCGCGGATCGTTCCTCACCGACACCCCGAACAGCGCCCAGTTCCTCGCGGGCGACGCCAAGGTCGACATCGGGCCGACCGTGGTCACCATCACGTGGCCGCGTCGCGGCTCGACCACCTGGACGACGACCTACCCGATCCGGGCCCGCTGGGACCGCCTGTAGCGTCGGGCGGTCCGGTCTCGACGCGCGATCAGCCGGGGGTCGCCGCGACCGGGGCGTCGAAGCGGTCGAAGAACTCCTTGGTGACCGCGACCGCGTTGTCGGAGCTGCCGCCCAGCACGACGAGGGACGCGAAGGCCAGGTCGCCGCGGTAGCCGACGAACCAGGCGTGCGAGCCGCCCTCGACCTCCGCCTCGCCGGTCTTGCCGAGGATGTCGCCCGAGCCGCGGATCAGCTCGGCGGTACCGGAGGCGACCACCTCGCGCATCATGGCGCGCACCCCGTCGACGGCCTTCGGATCGAGCGGGGGCCGCTCCCCGTCGACCGTGGTGGGCTTGCCGAGCACCAGCTGCGGGGTGACCGCGCCGCCGTGCGCGACCGCGGCGGCCGCGAGCGCCATGGCGAACGGGCTCACCAGCACCTCGCCCTGCCCGAAGCTGTCCTCGACCTGATTGACCATCGCCTTGGGCACCGGGTACTGCCCGGACGAGACGGGCAGGCCCGCGATCGAGTACTCCGGCCCGATGCCGAGCTCGGCCGCGGCGGTGGGCAGCGCCTCGGGCGTGAGCTTGGCACCGAGGTAGGCGAAGCTCGTGTTGCACGACCGGGCGAACGCGCGCTGCATGCTCACATCGCCCAGGGCGAACCGGTTGTAGTTGGGCACCTCGCGCTCGCCGATGGTGAGGGTGCCGGGGCACGGCACGATCGTCTCGGGCCCGGCGATGCCGGCGGAGATCGCCGCGGTGGCCGTCACGATCTTGCCGACGGAGCCCGGCGGGTACAGGCCGGAGGTCGCGAGCGAGCCGAGTTTGTCGGCCTCGGGGTTCTGCGCCACCGCCAGGACGTTGCCGGTCGACGGCTGGATCACCACCATCATCGACTGCCGGTCGCGGCGGGTGTTCACGGCGGCCTGCGCCGCGGCCTGCGCGATGGGCGAGATGCTCACGGACGCGGCCGGGGCAGTCTGCGGCGCCGTGGACGAGAGCGTGGTCACGCGAGCGCCGGTGTCGGCCTGGGCGATCACCTCCCAGCCGTCCTTGCCGGCGAGGTCGCCGGCGACGTTCTTCTTGATCGAGGACATGAGCGCCGGGGCGAAGCTGCGGTCGGTGGGCACCAGGTCCGCCTGCTCGACGAGGGTGACCCCCGGCAGCGAGGTCACATCGCCCGCGAGCTTGCGCAGGTCGGCCTGGTTGACCGAGGCGACCGTGTACGGCGCGCCCAGCGACGTCGCCTGCTCCGTGATCTGCACCGGGTCGAGCCCCGGCAGGATCGGCTGCAACGCGCGGGCCAGCTGCCCCGCGACGTCGAGCACCGTGGTGGGGGCGGCCACCTTCGACGCGTCGAGCCGGATCCGGTTGATCACTCCGGGAACGAGCACGGCGCCGCCCGACGCCGAGTTCACGGGCGCCTCGGCCGCGGGCAGCGCGCGCAGCACCATCGTCTGGTTGGCGCCGAGCCGCGGATGTAGCACCGACGGCGCCCACCGCACGCGCCACTGCCCGTTCTCCTGGACACCGGTCAGCGAACCGCGGTAGTCCCAGGAGCGGCTCGAGCGGCCCTGTTCGGCGGGCAGGTCCCACACGTACTCGTACTCGACCTGGCTGGTGGCCCCGACGGTGCGCACCTGCCCCACCTTGAGCTGGACGCCGCGCGCCTGCAGCCCGTCGAACGCCTCCTGCAGCGCCTTCTTCGCGGCGTCGGGCGACGTGGTGAGGGCGGCGGCACCGTCGAGATCCTTGTCGGCGAGCGCCGCACCGAAGCGCACCGCGAGCGGCCCCGGGCCGGCGGTCTGCGCCGGCGCGCACGCTCCGCTGGCGACCAGCGCCACGAGGGCGACGATCGCGACGGCGCTGCGCATCGGCGTGTTCACCGGCCCAGAGTATGTCGGTGCGCCGTCGGGTTCGGGTTGCCGCGCTGGGCCGTGACAGGTGGGACGCAGGTGACGGCCGAAACACCGTGACCGTGATCACCCACTCGAACTGACTCGTGAGTAAGATAGCGGCATGACCACGCAGCAGAGTCGCCGCGCCGTGATCGTCTCCGGCGCGCGCACCCCGTTCGTCCGCGCCTTCGGCGACTACGTCCGCCTCGACAGCATCGCCCTCGCGGACCAGGCCGTCCGCGGCCTCCTCGATCGTGTTCCGGCCGTCGCGGACGGCGTCGAGGCCATCGTCTGGGGCGGGGTCATCCTGCCCGCGGGTGCGCCGAACATCGCCCGCGAGATCGCTCTGGACCTCGGGCTCGGTCACGGCGTCGAGGGGCACACCGTGACCCGCGCCTGCGCCTCCGGCCTGCAGGCGATCACCACCGCCGCCGCCGCGATCGAGCGCGGCGAGTACGACGTGATGATCGCCGGCGGCTCCGATTCGGTCTCCAACGCCGCAGTGAACCTGCCGCAGAAGCTGGTGCAGGCCGCGGCTCCGCTGGCCCTGGGCAAACCGTCGGCCCGCGACTACGTCGGCGCCGCGATCGGGCTCGCCCCGTTCACCGGCCTGCTGCCCAGTCGCCCCCGGATCGAGGAGCGCACCACCGGCGAGGTGATGGGCGAGTCGGCGGAGAAGATGGCGCGCATCCACGGCATCACCCGCGAGGCGCAGGACGAGTTCGCCGCCCGCTCGCACGCCCGCGCCGCGGCGGCCATCGCCTCGGGCCGCTTCGACCGCGAGGTGGTCCCGGTGACCACCCCCGACGGCACCACGGTGACCCGCGACGGCCTGGTCCGGGCCGACACCAGCGCCGAGAAGATGGCGCGCCTGAAGCCCGCGTTCGAGCGCGAGGGCACCGTGACCGCGGGCAACGCCAGCCCGCTCACCGACGGTGCCGCCGCGGTGCTGCTCATGAGCGAGGAGAAGGCGCGCGAGCTCGGCCTGACCCCGCTCGCCGCGATCCGCTCGTGGAGCTACGTCAGCGTCGACCCCGCCGACGAGGTGCTCATCGGCCCCGCGATCTCGATGCCCCGCGCGCTGGAGAAGGCGGGCCTGAAGCTCGAGGACGTCGACCTGGTGGACATCCACGAGGCCTTCGCCGCGCAGACGCTCTCCGTTCTCGACGCCCTGGCCAGCCCGGAATGGGCGGCGGAGCGTCTCGGCCGCGACGAGCCCGTCGGCACGATCGACCCGGAACGACTCAACGTGCACGGCGGATCGGTGTCGATCGGCCACCCCTTCGGCGCCACCGGTGCCCGCATGGTCACCACGATGGCCAACGAGCTCGCACTGACCGGCAAGGACACCGCCCTGCTCGGCATCTGCGCGGCGGGCGGCCACGGCGCGAGCGTGGTGCTCGAGCGCGTGTAGTCGACGAATCGGCTGATTTCCGGCCGGCGATCCCGTGAGCGCATCGCCACGCGGGAATCGGCCGATTCTCCGAGGCTCAGGTGACGGAAAGCCCACCGTCGACGCAGAGGTTCTGCCCGGTCACCCAACCGGAACCGGGGCCGGCGAGGAAGATCGCCGCCGCCGCGAAGTCCGCCGGTGCGCCCAGCGTCCCGGTGTGCGCGCGCCGCCGGAAGTAGTCGGCGCGCTCCGGATCGGCCAGGACGGGTGCGGTCATCGGCGTCGCGACGAGTCCGGGCGTGAGTGAGTTCGCGGTGACGCCCGACGGCGCCCACGCCTCGGACTGGGACCGCGTCAGCCCGGCGATGCCGGCCTTCGCGACGCCGTAGACGCCACTGTTGCCGAATGCGCGATGCGCCTGGGTCGATGCGACGTTGATGATCCGGCCCCAGCCCCGGGCGGCCATCCGCGGCCCGTAGTGCCGGCCGAGCTGGAAGGGCGCATCGAGATTGACGGCGAGGATCTCCCGGTAGAGCACGTCGTCGATCTCGGCGAGCGGCGGGCGCGGGTTGCTGCCCGCGCAGTTGACCAGGATGTCGACGGCGTCGGCCCGTCCGTCCACCTGCGCGATCAACGCAGCCGCGCCGGCGCCCAGGTCGGCGCTGATCCCGTCGGGCCCGAGCCGATCGCGGTCGCGGCCCGCCCGGAGGACCCGCGCCCCGGCGCCCTCGAGCGCCTGCGCGATCGCGGCGCCGATCCCCGAACTCGCCCCGGTCACCAGCGCGGTGCGGCCGGCGAGGTCGAACAGCGCGGTCGTCTGCGGATTCATGGGAGACACAGTACGTCCCGGCACCGCGCGGCCCGGCCGCGCGGACAACCGTGATCCGATCACCGGCTCACATTGCAATCGCTACGATCGCTCCATGGTGAGCCTGATTCTCATGGTGAAGCGACTCGTCGACGCGGTCGTCACCAGCTGGCGCGACCGAGTCTCGCGGGGCGCGGCGATCAGCCTGGTGGGCACGGTGACCGGCGCGACGATCTTCTACACGCTCACCGAGAAGTGGTCGGTGCTCGATTCACTGTTCTACGCCGTGTCGGTGGGACTGCCGATGGGCAACGGTGCGCTGGGCCCCACGACCACCGTGTCGAAGATCTTCACCCTGATCTACGCGCTCGTCGTGGTGGGCCTGTTCGTCGCCGTCGGCGGCTCGCTGGCGAAGGCGACGGTGAAGAACACCAACCGGAAGGTGGCCCGGGTGCGCCGCGATGACGCGCACCTCGAGCAGGAGGAGATGCGACTGCAGAAGAAGGAGGCACTGCTGCAGGAACAGGCCGACCGGGTCCGGAGGGAGGCGGCCCGCCTCGGAATGACCCTCGAGGAGGATCTCTAGGAGAGCACCGCGGCCAGCCAGATCGTGATGGCGCCCAGCGCGCCCGCGAGCTCGGTGAGGATGAGCAGGCCCGCGGCCCTGGTCGCGGCGAGCGCGGCCCGCCAGCCCGCCTTGGCGTCCTGCAAACGGATCGCCTCGGCCACGAAGGTGCCCCCGACGAAGCCGATGAGCAGCCCGATCACGGGGATCACGAAGAAGCCCACGATGCCGACGATGCCGCCGGCCACGAGCGACCACTTCCCCACCCCGGCCTTGGCCATGGTGCGACCGCCGACGAGGTACTTCACCCCCCAGGCCAGCACCATCACCGCGAGCGCGCCGGCGAAGACCCACCAGGCGTTCCCCCCGGTGAAGATCGCCCAGATCAGGATGCCGAGCGCCACCAGGGATGAGCCCGGCAGCAACGGGACCACGATTCCGACCAGGCCGACGACCATCAGCGCGACGACCGCCACGTACCCCCATGCGTTCATGGGGACTAGGTAAGCAGAACGGTGGCGAACGTCGCCACTTGGCGGAAGCCCACCCGCTCGTAGGCGCGGCGAGCGGCGACGTTGAAGCTGTTGACGTACAGGCTGGGCAGACGGCCGGAACGCAGAACCGCGTCGGCGACGGCGGCGGTCCCGGCGCCGCCGAGGCCCTGTCCGCGCAGGTCGGGCCGTACCCACACGCCCTGGATCTGCCCGACGGTCCGCGAGACGGCTCCGACCTCGGCCTTGAACGCGACCTCCGGACCGTCGAAGAGCACGTACGCGCGGCCGCCGAGGATCACGTTGGCCACGCGGCGGCGGTAGGCGCGACCGCCGTCGGCGCCCCGCGGATCGATGCCGACCTCAGCGGTGAACATGGCGACCGCGGCGTCGAGGTACCGGTCGAGCTCGGCGAGCCGCGCGGGCCGCACGCCGGCGTGCGCGAACGGCGACGGCTCGCTCATCGTCATGAGGGGCTGCTCGGGCCGGACCTCGCGAGCGGGACCCCAGGCCCCCTCGAGGCCCTCCCAGAGCGGCAGCACCATCTCGGCGCGCCCGACGACCGAGGCGGCGGCGCGGTGCCCGCGCCCGGCCCGTCCGGCGAAGTACCGCATGTCCTCGAGATCACCGCGCAGCGGCATGAGGTTCGCGCCCGAGAAGCACAGTGAGCTGCCGACGCCGCGGTGGGTCCACAGCTCGCCACCCAGGCGCCCGGGTTCGGTGCCGCACTCCTGGACGCGGCCGGCGACCATGCAGGCGGCGACGGGGTCGGCGTCGAGGACGGTCAGCACCCGGGCCAGGTCCCGCGGCGGGACCGGGCGCTCGTGCAGCATCCTCAGCACCGCTGCCTCCTCACCCCTGACTCGACCCGCCCTCGTCGGCGGGCAGCCGACTAGGACACCGTGACGACCGGTGTCCCGCTTTCACTATCCCCCGACTCCTCCGCGATGCGCAGGGCTTCCTCGATCAGGGTCTCGACGATCTTGGACTCGGGCACGGTCTTGATGACCTCGCCCTTGACGAAGATCTGGCCCTTGCCGTTGCCGGACGCCACGCCGAGGTCGGCCTCGCGCGCCTCGCCGGGGCCGTTGACGACGCAGCCCATGACGGCGACGCGCAGCGGCACCTCCATGCCCTCGAGACCGGCGGTCACCTCGTTGGCGAGCTTGTAGACGTCCACCTGCGCACGCCCGCACGACGGGCAGGAGACGATCTCCAGCTTGCGGGGGCGCAGGTTGAGCGACTGCAGGATCGCGTCGCCCACCTTGATCTCCTCGGCCGGCGGCGCGGAGAGGGAGACGCGGATGGTGTCGCCGATGCCGTCGGCGAGCAGCGATCCGAAGGCCACAGCGCTCTTGATGGTGCCCTGGAACGCCGGGCCCGCCTCGGTGACGCCGAGGTGCAGCGGATAGTCGCACTGCGCGGCGAGCTGCCGGTAGGCCTCCACCATGATCACCGGATCGTTGTGCTTGACGGAGATCTTGATGTCGCCGAAGCCGTGCTCCTCGAACAGGCTCGCCTCCCACAGCGCGGACTCGACCAGCGCCTCGGGGGTGGCCTTGCCGTACTTCTCCATGAGCCGCTTGTCCAGCGAGCCGGCGTTGACGCCGATGCGGATCGGGATGCCCGCGGCGCCGGCGGCCTTCGCGACCTCGCCCACGCGGCCGTCGAACTCCTTGATGTTGCCGGGGTTCACGCGCACCGCGGCGCAGCCGGCGTCGATCGCGGCGAAGATGTACTTCGGCTGGAAGTGGATGTCGGCGATCACCGGGATGTTCGCCTTCTTGGCGATGATGGGCAGCGCGTCGGCGTCCTCCTGCCGGGGGCAGGCGACGCGCACGATGTCGCAGCCCGACGCCGTGAGCTCGGCGATCTGCTGCAGCGTGGCGTTCACGTCGTGCGTCTTGGTGGTGCACATGGACTGCACCGAGATGGGGCTGTCGCTGCCGACGCCCACTCCGCCCACGTTGAGCTGGCGGGTCTTGCGACGGGGTGCGAGCGTCGGGACCGGGGCTGCCGGCATTCCCAAACCTACGGACATTTCCTGCTACTCCAGTTCAGTTGAAGAGCTTGATCGGATTGACGATGTCAGCTGTGAGGACGAGCAACATGTACCCGCCCGCGAGCGCCAGGACGACGTACGTCAACGGCGCGAGCTTCATGTAGTCGACGGGGCCGCCCTTGCGGCGCGTGACCAGGTCGCGGAGCTTCTCGAAGATCACCACCGCCATGTGGCCGCCGTCGAAGGGCGGCACGGGCAGCAGGTTGATCAGGCCGAGCATGAGGTTCAGGCCCGCGAGCAGGAGGAAGAAGACCGCCCACATGTCGCGCTCGACGACCTCGCCGCCGATCATCGACGCGCCGACCAGGGACTGCGGGGTGTCGAGGCCGCGCTCCTCGCCCTTGATCGCGTCGATGAGGGCGGGGACCTTCTGCGGCAGCTCGCCGATCGCCACGATCGTCTTGTGGCCCAAGTCCATCGTGAACGCGGCGGTGCCGCCGATCGCGGTGATCGGGTTGTAGTGGTCGGTCACCGGGATCAGTCCCACGGTGATGCCGATGGTAGGACCGGAGACCTCGACGAGGTCCTTCCCGTCCTCGGACGGCCGCCACTTCTTGCTGGTGAGGGGGTCGACCACGACGGTGCGCTCCGCACCGTCGCGCTCGATGCCGAGGGTGATCGGCCCCGTGGACGCCTGCAGGGCTTCGACGACGGTGTCCCCGTCGACCGCGCCGCCGTTGACCGTGGTGATCACGTCGCCGCGCTGCAGGCCCGCCTGCGCCGCGGGACTCGGCCGGCACTCGCCGACCGGCGTGCTCGGCCGCTCCTTCGTCGGCTTGGTGATGGCATCGGCGACGCAGCCGGTGGCGGCGACCGCCGCGCGCGGCGCGCTCGTCGACGGCAGCCCCGAGAAGACCGCCACGCCGTAGATGAGCAGGGCGCCCAGGATGAAGTTCATGCCCGGGCCGGCGAACAGCACGAACAGCCGCTTCCACGCGGCCTGCTTGTACATCGCCTTCTCCTGCTCGACGGGCGTCTTCAGCTCGTCGAGCAGGGTCATCCCGGCGATGTCGCAGAACCCGCCCAGCGGCAGCGCCTTGACGCCGTACTCGATCCCGTCCGGCCCCTTCGGGCGCCTGGTGGACCACAGCGTGGGACCGAAGCCGATGAAGTAGCGCCGGACCTTCATGCCCGTCGCCTGCGCCGCCCACATGTGCCCGCACTCGTGCCACGCGATCGACGCGAGGATGCACAGCGCGAACGCCGCGATACCCAGTGCGTACATCATGGGTTCCAGGATACCGGGCGATCAGACCAGCCCGACCAGCTCCGACGCCCGCCGGCGGGCCCACTGCTCGGCCGCGAGCACGTCCGCGACGTCGCGCGGCTCGGCCTGCCACTGCGCACCGTCGGACACGACCTGCGCGACCGTGTCGACGATGGCGAGGAAGGAGGTGCGGCCGTCGAGAAAGGCCTGCGCCACCACCTCGTTGGCGGCGTTGAACACCGCGGTGAGGCTGCCGCCGCGGGTGCCCGCGTCGCGGGCGACGGCGATCGCCGGGAAGGCCTCGTCGTCGACGGGGGCGAAGGTCCACGTGTGCGCCTGCGTGAAGTCGCAGGCCGCGGAGGCGCCCGGCACGCGATCGGGCCAGCCGAGGGCCAGCGCGATCGGCAGCTTCATCGACGGCGGCGAGGCCTTGGCGATGGTCGCGCCGTCGACGAAGGTGACCATCGAGTGCACGACGGACTGCCGGTGCACCGTGACGTCGATGCGGTCGTAGGGCACACCGAAGAGCAGGTGCGCCTCGATCACCTCGAGCGCCTTGTTGACCAGCGTCGCGGAGTTGAGCGTGATCATCGGCCCCATCGACCAGGTGGGGTGCTTGCCCGCCTGCTCGGGGGTCACGTCGGCGAGCTCGGCGCGCGTGCGGCCGAAGAAGGGGCCGCCCGACGCCGTGAGGATCAGCCGGTCCACCTCGGCCGCCGTCCCGCCGCGCAGGCACTGGGCGATGGCCGAGTGCTCGGAATCGACGGGCACGATCTGCCCCTCGGCGGCGCGGGCCAGCACCAGTGAACCGCCGGCGACCAGCGACTCCTTGTTCGCCAGGGCGAGGCGCGCGCCGGAGTCCAGCGCCGCGAGGGTCGGGCCGAGCCCGAGGCTGCCGACGACGCCGTTGAGCACCACGTCCGCCTCGACGGTCTCGACGAGCCTCGTCATGGCGTCCGGGCCGGTCAGCGCACCGTCGAAACCCGCGGCGCGGGAGGCGTCCGCGATGCCGATCCGGGCACCGTCGATTCCGACGGCGCGCGCCTGCTGGGCGAGGAGGTCGGTGTTGCCACCGCCGGCGCCGAGGCCGACCACCTCGAACCGGTCCGGGTTCTCGGCGATCACCTCCAGCGCCTGGGTGCCGATGGAGCCGGTGCTGCCGAGGATGAGGACGCGGGTGGTCACGGGCTCAGCCTATCGGCGGCCGCCCTCGCCCGACGGTCCGCCGTCGCCGCCGGTCCGGTCCCGCTGCGCCGGTACCGCTTTCGCCGCTGACGAACTGTCGACGAGGTCCGCGGGCGCCAGTTCGACCACCGCGGATACGGGGATCGGCCCGTAGACGTGCGGGAACAGTTCCTCGACCCCGGGCGCGGGCGGCTCGTACCGCACGTCGAGCCCCGTCGGATCGATGGAGAGCAGCACGAGATCCGCGGCGGGGACGTCGGCGTAGAACCGCTCCCGGACGCCGCGCCACTGCTCCGCCGTGGAGCAGTGCACGAAGCCGACGTCGGCGAGGGAGGCGCCGCGCGTGGACACGGTGTACTCGCCGGCGGCGCGCGCGGCGTCCCAGTCGGATACGAGAGCCAGATGGAAGATCACGGCGCCACGGTACCCAGGATTTCCCGCCCCTCGTACGACGCACGGTCGTAGCGGGATAGGATTCATCCGTATCCCGGGCCCCGGCCCGGTGCTCAGCTGAAGCGATGAAGGAGAACTCGAGTGGCAACCACCGACCTGGAGCGTCAGAGCACTTCGAAGGTCGACGTCGCCGACGTCCCGTCGCGCGACTGGGGCTGGAGCGGCAACGCCCCCACCGCGGCGCGCATCTCCGGCGTGCTGTTCGCGATTCTGCTGCTGCTCATGACCATCGGCAACCACCAGGGCAAGACCGAGGACATCTTCCTCGTCGGCTTCGCCGTGGTGATCCTGGGCTCGATCCTCGTGCAGTGGCTGACCACCCGCCGCAAGAAGTGGAAGTACTGAGCTACTTCTCCTCGGCGGCCAGCTGACCGCAGGCCGCCGCGATCTCCTGGCCCCGGGTATCGCGCACGGTGCACGAGACGCCCTGCGCGATCACCCGGCGCACGAACTCGTCCTGACGGTCCTTCGGCGACGCGTCCCACTCGCTGCCCGGCGTCGGGTTCAGCGGGATCAGGTTGACGTGCGCGAACTGACCGAGCTTCTTGCGCAGCTTCTCCCCGAGCATGTCGGCGCGCCACGGCTGATCGTTGACGTCGCGGATCAGCGCGTACTCGATGGACACGCGGCGGCCCGTCCGATCGGCGTAGTACCGTGCGGCCTCCAGCACCTCCTGCACGCTCCAGCGGTTGTTCACCGGAACCAGCGTGTCGCGCAGCTCGTCGTCGGGGGTGTGCAGCGAGACGGCCAGCGTCACGGACAGGCCCTCGTCGGCCAGCTTGCGGATCGCGGGCGCCAGGCCCACAGTGCTGACGGTGACGTGGCGCTGCGAGATCCCCAGGCCCTCCGGTGCCGGTGAGGTGATCCGGCGGACGGCCTGCACCACGCGCTTGTAGTTGGCGAGCGGCTCCCCCATGCCCATGAACACGACGTTCGACAGCCGCCCCGGTCCCCCGGACACGTCGCCGTCCTGCATCGCCTTCGCGGCGCTGCGTACCTGGTCCACGATCTCGGCGGTCGAGAGGTTGCGGTCGAGGCCGCCCTGGCCGGTGGCGCAGAACGGGCACGCCATGCCGCAGCCGGCCTGGCTGGAGATGCACAGCGTCGCGCGGTCGGTGTAGCGCATGAGCACGGATTCGAGCAGCGTGCCGTCGTGCAGGCGCCACAAAGTCTTGCGGGTGGTGCCGCTGTCGGTGGCGATGTGCCGCACGGGCGTCATCAACTCGGGCAGGAGCGCCTCGCCGACGGTGCCCCGCGCGTTCGCCGGCAGGTCGGTCATCGTCGCCGCGTCGGCCTCGAGCCGGCCGTAGTAGTGCCGGGCGAGCTGGTTCGCGCGGAACGCGGGCAGGCCGAGGTCCTTGACCGCGGTCCTGAGCTCGTCGTCGGTGAGGTCGGCGAGATGGCGCGGGGGCTTGCCGCGCTTGGGGGCGTCGAATACCAGGGGCAGGGAGGTGCTCATAACACCTCCATCCTCCCACGTCGGCGCCGCTGCGCCGACCAGCGTGATCCGAGCCACCGCGCGCCGAGTGTCGCACCCCCGCGCGAGGTGGCAGGATGACGCCATGCCCAAGGACGAAGACCACGTTCGAGACGGCGAAGAAGCGCTGGGTACCCCCACCCCCGGCCCCTCCGACGCCCTCGACGTCCCCGCCGATCCGACCGCCGTGCCGGCCGGTGCCGACGACGCCCGCACCGGTGCGACGACGCCGTCGTCGAAGCGCCGGATCGACACGCGCGACGCGTACGAACAGGTCAAGCACACACGCTCGGCCGCGCTGTGGTCCGGTCTCGTCGGCGGCGCCGTGGTGCTGCTGCTCCTGCTGGTGTTCATCGTGCAGAACCAGCAGAACACCGAGATCAACCTGATCTTCTGGACCGCGCGACTGCCGCTCGGCGTGTCGCTGCTCATCGCCGCGATCGGCGGTGCCCTGCTGGTCGGCCTCGCGGGCGCACTGCGCATCCTGCAGCTGCGGCGCGCGGCGAAGAAGCTGCAGGACTGACGGCGCTCTCCCCGCCACCGCGGTGAATCCACCGCTCACCGCGGCGGGGCGGCGTCCTCCTGCGCACCTCCGCCGCGGATTCACCGGCCGTGCCGCGCACGGGATCCGGCCGGGGTGAAACGATGGACCCATGCGCGCATGGGTCGTCTGGTCGGTGGCGACTCTCGCCTACGTCGTCGGCGTTCTCCAACGGACCTCGTTCGGGGTCTCCGGCACCGAGGCCGGTGAACGCTACGGCGCAGCGCCCGCGACGCTCTCGGCGTTCGTGGTGCTCCAGCTCGTGGTCTACGCGGGGATGCAGATCCCGGCGGGCCTGATGCTCGACCGGTTCGGATCGCGCCGCCTGGTGTTCACCGGCGCCCTGATCATGGCGCTGGGACAGATGACGCTGGCGCTCACCGGCGCTCTGCCCGTCGCCATCGCCGGCCGCGTCGCGGTCGGCATCGGCGACGCCCTGACCTTCGTCTCCGTGCTGCGCCTGGTGCCCGCGTGGTTCCCGGTGCGCCGCATCCCGCTGGTGACGCAGTTGACGGGCATGACGGGCCAGCTCGGCCAGATCCTCTCCGCGGTCCCGTTCCTGGCCCTGTTGCACGCCGAGGGCTGGACGCCCGCGTATCTCGCGGCCGCCAGTCTGGGGCTGATCGCCGCCGTCGCGGTACTGACCGTGGTGCGCGACGCCCCCGCCGACCGCATCCCCCCGCGCGTGACCGTCCGCGTCGCCGACATCCCCGGCATCCTCCGCTCGACGTGGCTGCACCCGGGCACGCGGCTGGGCTTCTTCACGCACATGGGTGCGATGTTCTCGGTGACCGCGTTCATGCTCATGTGGGGCGTCCCCTACCTCACGCTGGGCCAGGGCCTCTCGTCGGCCACGGCCGGCGCGATCGTGAGCTTCGGTGTGGCCGCGACGCTCGCCGCGGGGCCGGTGATCGGCTACCTCACCGGGCGGTTCCCGCTGCGCCGGTCGTGGATGGTCATCGCCATCATCGTCGGTAGCGCGAGCGTCTGGACGGCGGTCCTGGTGCGCGACGAGCCCTCCCCGGTCTGGCTGCTCACCCTGCTCGTGCTGGTGATCTCCGTCGGCGGCCCCAGCTCCGCGATCGGCTTCGACTACGCGCGCTCGTTCAACACGACGCGGGTGCTGGGCACCGCGCAGGGCATGGTGAACATCGGCGGGTTCCTCGCCAGCCTGGTGCTGATCCAGGCGATGGGCGCGGTGATGGGGTCCGGCGACGGGCTGACCTTCGACGGGTTCCGGGCGGCCTGGACGGTGCAGTACCCGCTGTGGGCGATCGCCCTGATCGGGGTCATCGTCACCCGCGGCAAGGCCCGGCGCCGCGACGGGATCACCCCGCGTCCACTGCGCGAGGCCGTGCGCCGCCGCCCCTGACGCCGGTCCGGGCGCTAGCTGCCCATCAGGGCGGTGAGTGCGGCCCACACCACCACGGCGCTGGGCAGCAGGGAGTCCAGCCGGTCCATGATGCCGCCGTGCCCGGGCAGCAGGGTGCCCATGTCCTTGATGCCCAGGTCGCGCTTGACCTGGGACTCGAGCAGGTCGCCGAGCGTCGCGGTGATCACCACGACGGGGCCGAGCAGCAGGCCCCACACCGGGTTCACGTCGAGCAGGAACTTCAGCACGAGCACCGCACCGACCGCGCCGGCGACCATCGACCCGGCGAAGCCCTCCCAGGACTTCTTGGGGCTGATCGCGGGCACCATCGGATGCTTGCCGAAGAGGACGCCCGAGGCGTAGCCGCCGACGTCCGAGCACACCACGAGCAGCACCAGCGCCACGACGCGCTGCGGCCCGCGATCCTCGGGGAGCACCAGCATCGCGCCGAAGGACGCGAACAGCGGGATCCAGGCGAGCACGAAAACGGTGGTCGAGATGTCGCGCGTGAACGAGTTCGGCGCGGCGGTGCTCTGGTGCCCCAGCAGTCGCCAGACGATGGCGACCAGCACGGTGGCGACGAACGCCGCCAGCACCCCCTCCGGGCCCAGCGGCCAGCTCAGCCAGATGATGGCCTGCCCGCCGATGAGCATCGGCCACAGTTCCAGGTTGGTGCCGGCGGCGCGGAAGCGCTTGACCACCTCCCAGGTGGCGACGGCGACGGCCGCGGCCACCAGCGGGACCCACAGGTGCGGCGCGAAGTACAGGATCGCCACGATCAGCCCGCCCAGGCTCACGCCCACGCCGATGGCGGCCGGGAGGTCGCGGCCGGCGCTGATGCGCCGCTTGCCGGACTCCTCGGGCCCGCCCGGTGCGCTCGGCCCGGAGCCGACTGATTCGGGGGTTTCCGGCACGGCTAGACCTCCATCAGATCGGCTTCCTTGCGCGCCACGAGGTCCTCGATCTGGGCGACGTACTTGGACGTCGTCTTGTCGAGCTCCTTCTCGGCGCGGGCCACCTCGTCCTCACCGGCGTCGCCGTCCTTGACGATCTTGGCCAGCTGGTCGTTGGCCTTGCGGCGCACGTTGCGGATGGACACCTTGGCGTCCTCGCCCTTGCCCTTGACCTGCTTGACCAGGTCCTTGCGTCGCTCCTCGGTGAGCTGCGGGATGCCGACGCGGATCAGCTGACCGTCGTTGGTCGGGTTCACGCCCAGGTCCGAGTTGCGAATGGCGGTCTCGATGTTGCCGAGCTGGTTCGCCTCGTAGGGCTTGATCACCACGAGCCGCGCCTCGGGCGTGGTGATCGAGCTGATCTGGGTGATGGGCGTGGGCGAGCCGTAGTAGTCCACGACCACCTTGGAGAACATCGCCGGGTTCGCGCGACCGGTGCGGATCGACTGGAAGTCCTCCCGGGCCACCGAGACGGCCTTCTCCATCTTCTCCTCGGCGTCGAAGAGCGTTTCGTCGATCACTTGGGTCACACGTCCTTTACTTCAGAATGGGTGGTTGCATCCGGCGTCACGGCCGGACGAGGGTGCCGATCTTCTCCCCCGCGACGGCACGGGCGATGTTCCCCTCCTCCAGGAGATTGAACACCAGCATCGGCATCTTGTTGTCCATGCAGAGGCTGAAGGCGGTCGCGTCGGCCACCTTGAGGCCCTTCTCCAGGGCGGCGCGATGGGTGATCTCGTCGAAGAGCTTCGCGTCGGGGTTCGTGCGGGGGTCGCTGTCGTAGACCCCGTCGACGGCCTTCGCCATGAGCACCACCTCGGCGCCGATCTCCAGCGCGCGCTGGGCGGCGGTGGTGTCGGTGGAGAAGTAGGGCATGCCCATGCCGGCGCCGAAGATCACGACGCGGCCCTTCTCGAGGTGGCGCCGGGCACGCAGCGGCAGATAGGGCTCGGCGACCTGCCCCATGGTGATGGCGGTCTGCACGCGGGTGTCCACGCCCTCCTTCTGCAGGAAGTCCTGCAGGGCGAGGCAGTTCATCACCGTGCCGAGCATGCCCATGTAGTCCGAGCGGGCGCGGTCCATGCCGCGGTTCTGCAGTTCGGCACCACGGAAGAAGTTGCCGCCGCCGATCACCACGGCGATCTCGTGGCCGCTGCGCGCGACCTCGGCGATCTGCTGCGCCACCGTCGTCACCACGTCGGGGTCGAGCCCCACCTCACCGCCGCCGAACATCTCGCCGCCCAGCTTGAGCAGCACGCGCTTGTAGCCGTGCCGCACCTTGTGCTCCGTGTCCTGATCCGTCTGCTGTCCCTGGGCCGTGTCCGTCACGACGACCATCCTATGCGGGCGGCGCAGTTCCTCGGAGCCGGTCCTCTATCAGGTTGCCCAACGCCCGCTGTCCGGCCGCTGTCGGGTGCAGTCCGTTGGCGTCCGGCTCCTGCTTCCTGAGCTTGGATCCGCCGATCCGCACGTACGGATCGGGCTCGCACGCGGTGCGTTCCATCGGAGGCTGGACGTACATCACCCGACGGTCCGCGGCCACCTCACGGATGAGCCGGTCGACGCTGCGGTACCAGGTGCGCCAGTGGCCGACGTTCTCCTCGGGGATCCCGGCCCGGTCCAGGCAGGCGCGGTCGAGCGGACCGTCGAGCGGGAACAGCGGGAGGTAGCCGACCAGGACGACCCGCACGTCGGGCGCGGCGGCGCGCTTGATCGCGTCGACGGTGGCCGCGTACTGCGCGCGCACGAAGTTCCAGCCCTGCGAGCCGGGCAGGTCCTGGGTGGCGACGGCGCCGCAGCGCTCGTCGGGCTCGCCGAAGCAGTGCACCACGATGTTGCCGAAGCCCAGGGAGTTCGCTCCGATGATGATCGTGACGAGCCGTGTGTACGGCCCGACGCCGAAGAGCTGCGGCGAGGTGTTCGGCTTGGGCGAGGGCTGGGTCAGGTCGTCGAGCGTGGCGCCCGAGCACGCGCGGTCGGTGAAGGAGTACGGCTGCAGGCGCTGGGCGAGGACGTGCCCGAGGTCGTCGCCGTTACGGGCGCACAGGTCCAGCGGCCGCACCTTGGCGGTGGTCCCGGACGCCGCGTAGCTGTCGCCCATCGAGACGTACTGGGCGCCGCCGGGCAGATCGGGGATGTAGCTCCTGGAGTTGCTCTGGTAGTGCACGTAGCCGCTGCCGCCGCCGATGTACGTCGACGCCCCGACCGCGAGCACGAGGCACGCGACGAGGGCGAGTGCGATCGCACGCCGGATCCAGGACACCCCGGCGAGACTACACAGGCGTGAACTCGCTCCTGCGTCGCGCGAGGTACGCGGACGGCGAACACCCCAGGAAGGCCCGGAACTCGCGGCTCAGGTGCGCCTGGTCCGCGTACCCGGCGCCCACCGCGACGTCGGCGGCGCCCGCCCCGGCCTCGAGCGCGTGCCGCGCGGCGTCGAAGCGCATCAGGCGGGCCGCCTGCTTGATCCCCATGCCGAACTCGGCCGTGAACCTCATCGCCAGGTACCGCGCCGACCACCCGGAGCGCTCAACGAGTTCGGCGACGGTGACCCGCCCCTGGCGGGCGACGAGGTGGGACCACGCCGCCGCCGCGTCGGGCTGCACGTCGCGGCCCGACGTCGCGTAGCCCGCCAGGACGCCTGCCGCGACGGCCTCACGACGGGCGACGGGTGCCGCCGCCACGCGGCCGTACAGCTCGGCGGCGAGACCCGGGTGGAGGTCGTCGAGTTCGACGGCCTCTCCCCCGAGCTCGGCCGCGGGTGCGCCGGTGAGCGCGCGGACGAGGCTCGGCAGGACGTCGACCTGGACGCCGCGCTGCAGCCCGTCGTGGTGCACCAGTTACGGCGTCGGGTGCATCCCGGACAGGCACAGCCGGAACGTCGTCCGGTCGGGCAGGCCCGGCCCCGTCAGGTCGAGGCCGTGCCCGAGGTCGATGATCAGCGTGAGCGCCGGCGACGGGACGGCCAGGTGCGTGCCGGGGACGACGCCGCTGATGTCGTAGGCGGTCGCGCGCGAGATCCCGGGCGCCGTCACCCCGCGTAGGTACCGAAACTCCACGTGTTGCCCTCCGCGTCGGCGATGGAGAACCCTCGCGACCCATAGTCCTCCTCCGCCATGTCGCGCACCAGGCGCGCGCCGATGGCCTGCGCGCGGGCGTACACGGCGTCGGGGTCGGTGACGACCACGTACACCCCGGACGTGCCGGGCGGGTTGGTGAAGGTCGTGTCGACCTTGCAGATGCTCGAGACCATGACCCGGCCCCGTCGGGCCAGAGCATCTCGGAGTGGACGACCTCGCCGTCACCGTCGCCCTCGACGAGGATCCCGTCCTCGAAACCGAGTCCGCGCAACCACTCCCGCTCCGCGAGCGGATCGTCGCAGGTGATGCCGGGCCAGATGTTCGTGTCTTTGCGTGTGGTGTTCATGCCTTCAAGACTGGCAGCCGGAGGCACCGTCGGGCTTGAAGATTTCCGCACGCCCCCCGATTCGCCTCAGCCCCACCGGAACGTACGGCGTCCCGGTGGGGCGGGCACGGATCGGGGGCGGGCGCCGCGGATCGGGTGGGGTGGGGCGAATCGGGGGGGCGACGGAGACGACTCGGGCCGGGCAGTCGCAATGACTGCCCGGCCCGATGACGTCTGCAGGAGACTAGTCCTGGCCGACCTCGAAGCGCGTGAAGGCGACGACCTTGGCGCCGGCCTCGTCCAGCACCTGCTGGACCGACTTCTTGTTGTCGGTCACCGACGGCTGATCGGGAAGGACGGTGTCCTTGTAGTACGCGATCGTCTTGCCCTCGATGATCTTCGGCAGCGCCTGCTCCGGCTTGCCCTCGGCCCGCGCGGTCTCCTCGGCGATGCGACGCTCGTTCTCGATGACGTCGGCCGGAACCTCGTCCCGGCTGGCGTACTTCGCCTTGAGCGCGGCGATCTGCATGCCGGCGCCGCGAGCGGCCTCGGCAGCGGTGTCACCCTCGCCCTCGAACGAGACCAGCACGCCCACGGCGGGCGGCAGGTCCGAGCTGCGCTTGTGCAGGTAGACGGCGACGGGGCCGTCGTAGCGCGCCACGCGGCGCAGCACGAGCTTCTCACCCAGCTTGGCCGACGCGGCCTCGATGCGGGCGGCGACGGTCTCGCCGTCGATCGTCAGGGCCTCGACGGCCTCGACGGTGGCGGCGTCCGAGGCGGCGGTGGCGGCGACGATCGCGTCGGCGAGCTGCTGGAACTCCTCGTTCTTCGCGACGAAGTCGGTCTCGGAGTTCAGCTCGATGAGCACGCCGTCCTTGGCGGCCACGAGGCCCTCGGCGGTGGAACGACCGGCGCGCTTGCCGACGTCCTTCGCGCCCTTGATGCGCAGCACCTCGACGGCCTTGTCGAAATCGCCGTCGGTCTCGGTGAGCGCGTTCTTGCAGTCCATCATCCCCGACCCGGTGAGGTCGCGGAGACGCTTGACGTCAGCGGCGGTGTAGTTCGCCATGAATTGCGGCTCCTTAGCGTTGTAGGGAAGTGCGACCGGACGCAGTTACTCGGCGGCCGGGGTCTCGGTGGCCGGAGCCTCCGTCGTGGTGGCCTCGGCGGCGGGCGCCTCGGCAGCGACGGTGGCGGACTCCAGCAGCTCCTGCTCCCACTCGGCGAGGGGCTCGCCGGCGCCGGCCTCGGGCTTGGCATCGCCGGTGGCGACGCCCGCGCGGGCCTGCACGCCCTCAGCCACGGCCGAGGCCACGACCTTGGTCAGCAGCGCAGCGGAGCGGATGGCGTCGTCGTTGCCCGGGATCGGGTAGTCGACGAGGTCCGGATCGCAGTTGGTGTCGAGGATCGCGATGACCGGGATACCCAGCTTGCGGGCCTCGCCCACGGCGATGTGCTCCTTGTTGGTGTCCACGACCCAGATGGCCGAGGGGACCTTGGCCATGTCGCGGATACCGCCGAGGGTGCGCTCGAGCTTGTTCTTCTCACGCGTGAGCATGAGGATTTCCTTCTTGGTGCGACCCTCGAAGCCACCGGTCTGCTCCATGGTCTCCAGCTCCTTCATGCGCTGAAGACGCTTGTGGACCGTCTGGAAGTTGGTGAGCATGCCGCCCAGCCAGCGCTGGTTCACGTAGGGCATGCCGACGCGGGTGGCCTCTTCGGCGATCGACTCCTGGGCCTGCTTCTTGGTACCGACGAAGAGGACGGTGCCACCGTGGGCGACGGTCTCCTTGACGAACTCGTAGGCCTTGTCGATGTAGGTCAGCGTCTGCTGCAGATCGATGATGTAGATGCCGTTGCGGTCGGTGAAGATGAATCGCTTCATCTTCGGGTTCCACCGACGGGTCTGGTGACCGAAGTGCGCGCCGCTGTCCAGCAGCTGCTTCATGGTGACGACAGCCATGATGCCTCTTTCGTAGTTGCAGTTGTTCACGCCGCGACGACCCTCGTTTCCGCTGGTCAGCGGGCGAGAGGCGATGCGCGGTGTCCTGGTGTTCCGCCGCACTGCACTCCTTCGGTGAAGGAGACCGCGCTGCACGGCAGCGCCCAGAACGAACCAGGGCGCCTCAAGGAACACGCGTAGTCACCCCGCCATAGGGACGGAGTGCAGGAACAAGTGTACGCCCACGGCGCCGACCTGCGAAATCGCCGGGATTCCGCAGGTCGGCGGCGCCGGGCGGCTAGGCGTCGACGGGATCGGCGCGACGCGACGCCGCGCGCTCCTCCCAGAAGGTCGCGTTCGTGATGCCCAGCGGGATCGGGTCGAACTGCGGGTCGATCCCCATCTTCTGCTGCCGCTCGAAGTCGCGGAGCGTCTTGAACGCGGCGTTCTGCAGGACCAGGATGCCGATGATGTTGAGCCAGGCCATCAGCCCGACGCCGAGATCGCCCATCGCCCAGGCGTCCTTGGCGGTGGAGACGGCGCCGACCGCCACCGACGCCAGGATCAGCATCTGCAGCAGCATGGTCAGGATGCGGCCGAGCGGCGCGCTGAGGACGGGGACGATCACCGTGGCCGCCCGGCCGAGCAGAAAGCGCAGGTTGGTCTCGGCCATGTAGTAGTAGGCGACGATCGTGGTGAAGCAGAAGAAGGCGAGTGAGATCGCGATGAAGCTCGCGCCCGAGCCGTTGAAGACCGTGTCGAAGCCCTGCTGCGCGTAGGCGGGCCCGACCTCGGGGTCGCCGGTGAGCGCGCCACCGTCGGCGAGCACGCGACCGGACATCGAATCCCCCTCGTAGACCCGGTACGCGCCGGTGCTCAAGATGATGAACGCGGTGGCGGAGCAGACGAACAGCGTGTCCACGTAGACGGCGAAGGCCTGCGCGAGCCCCTGCTTGGCGGGGTGGCTCACCTCGGCGGCCGCGGCGGCGTGCGGGCCGGTGCCCTGCCCGGCCTCGTTGGAGTAGACGCCGCGCTTGACTCCCCACATGACCGCGGTGCCGATGAGCGCGCCGAAGCCGGCGGAGAGATCGAAGGCCTCGCGGACGATGAGCTCGATGACGCCGGGGATCGCGCCGGCGTTGAAGGCCATGATGATCAGGGCGGCGGCGATGTAGAGGATCGCCATGAACGGCACCACGATCGACGCGAAGGTGGCGATCCGCTTGACGCCGCCGATGATGACGAAGGCCAGCACGATGACGGTGCCGATGGCGGCCACCCAGGGCTCGATCCCCCAGGCGCTCTCCATCGCCGTCGCCATCGAATTGGCCTGCACCATGGGCATCAGCAGGCCGCAGGCCAGCACCGTGACGGCCGCGAAGATCAGTCCGTAGACGTTGCCCACCACGGCGTACTTGCCGTGGGCGAGCGCGCGCCGGAAGTAGTACGCGGGCCCGCCGCGATACTCCCCCGTCAGCTTGTCGCGCTCCTTGTAGATCTGGCCCAGCGTGCACTCGACGTAGGAGGTGGAGGCGCCGAGGAAGGCCATCACCCACATCCACAGCACGGCGCCCGGACCGCCGAAGGCGATCGCGGTGGCCACGCCGGCGATGTTGCCGGTGCCGACCCGCCCGGCGAGCGAGATGGCGAGCGCCTGGAAGGAGCTCACGCCCGACGCCGATTTCTCGCCGTGGATGAGTTGTCCCAGCATGGCGGGGATCTGGCGCACCTGCACCAGGCGGGAGCGGATCGAGAAGTACACGCCCACCCCGAGGCACAGGTAGATCAGCGCGGGGCTCCACACGTACTCGTTCAAGGTGGTCAGCAGGTCGGACATGGAGCAACTTTAAAGGCCTCCCCAACGCTGCGGAGCACAACGGCGATCACCGTTGACACGAATGTCACCGGGCCGCAACACCGCGCCGCCCGGTCAGGTCGCGAACAGCTCGTCCAGGTGGCGATCGACCGCGGCGAGTGCATCGTCGGCGGTGATGACCCCCAGCTCGAGCAGGGGCGTCAGGCCGGTCAGCGCGAGCACCCGGTCCGTCTCGGTCGACGGTGCGCGACCGGCCGCGATCTGTCCGTCGTCGATCGCCTGTCGGAGGAGTTCCTCGACCTGCGCGCGCCCCTGCAGCATGCCGTCGCGCGTGCGGGTGCGCACGGACTCGTCGTGCAGCGCCTCGAGGACGTAGGCGGCGCTCATCCGGCTGGTCGCGCGGGCGTCCTCGTGCAGCGGCAGCATCTCGATGACGGTGAGCCGCAGGATGTCCCGCGGGTGCGGATCGGGGCCGAGTCGGGCGATCCCTTCCGCGACCCGTGCAGCCGTCCGCTCGGCGGCGAGGTCCATCGCGAAGGTGAGGAGCTCCTGCCGGGAGGCGAAGTAGTGCTGGAGCTGGCCGTGCGACATCGCGGCCTCCTTCGCCACCTCGCGCAGGCTCAGCCGCTGCACGCCGGAGCGCTCCACGACTCGCCACAGCGCCCGGGCGATCTCCTCGCGGCGCTCCTGGTGATCGACCTGTTTCGGCACGTCGCCCCTCACTCTTTCTAATACACTTGAAATAATACACCTGGCTGATAACGTGAGGTGCACGACGCGCCACAGAGAGGTGATCGATATGCGCGCACATCCCCGAGTCCGCACCGCGGAGGGCGTCGTCGAGGGCCGTCGGCTCGGCGGCACCCTCGCCTTCCGCGGTATCCCCTACGCGCAGCCACCGGTCGGGGCGTTGCGCTTCGCCGCGCCGGCACCGGTCCCCCACTGGGACGGGGTCCGGTCCGCGGCCGAGTTCGGGCCCCCGCCGCCGCAATCGGGGCCGGGTCCGAAGGCCGGGGCGTCGGACGACGCGAACTGGCTCACCGTCGGCGTGTGCGCACCGGACACCGGCGCGTCCGAACTGCCCGTGCTGGTGTGGATCTCCTGCGGCGGCTACATGGCGGGCACCGCGGCCGATCCGATGTTCGATCCCACCGCGCTCGCCCTCGAGGGCCTCGTGGTCGTGATCGTCCAGTGCCGGATGGGGGCCGAGGGCTTCGCGCTGCTGGACGGCGCACCGTCGAACCGGGGGCTGCTCGACCAGATCGCCGCGCTCGAGTGGATCCGGCGCAACATCGCCGCGTTCGGCGGCGACCCCGAGGCGGTCACGATCGCCGGCACGTCGGGCGGCGCCGGATCCGTCGCCGCCCTGCTCACGATCCCGCACGCGCGAACGCTGTTCCGCCGGGCCATCACCCACTCCGTCCCCGGACTGAACATCACCCCGGCGCTGGCGAGGGAGGTGACGGCCGCGCTCGCGGAGCGTCTCGGCGTCGCGCCGACCGCGGCGGGGTTCGCAGACGTCCCGCCGCAGCGCCTCGCCGAGGAGGTCACCGCCCTCTGCGCAGACTCCCCCGCGCACCGTGAGCGATGGGGCCGCCTCGCCCACCTGGGTATCGTCGTCTGCCCGGTCATCGACGACGACCTGCTGCCGCAGACCCCGTGGGAGGCGCTGACCGACGGGAACGCCGCGGGCATCGATCTGCTCGTCGGTCACATGCGCGACGAGTTCCGGCTGTTCAGCGTGATGATCGGAGTGCGCGGCACGTTCACCGAGGAGGACGCAGCCACGGCGCTGGAGGTGTTCGCGCCCGGCGATCCGGCCGAGTACCGCGCCGCGTACCCGGACGCGGCGGCCGACGAGATGGTGGAGATCGTGTACTCGGACGCCACCTTCCGCATGCCGTCGGCCCTACTCGCCGAGGCGAACGCCGCCGCTGGCGGCATCTCGCACCTGTTCGAGATCCGCTGGGAGACCGAGGAGTTCGGCGCCGGCCACAGCATCGACGTCCCGCTCGCCTTCGGAACCCTCGCGAGCCCCACCGGCGTCCTGTTCTTCGGCGAGGACGCCGCGCCCGCGCTGCGGGCGCTCTCGGACGAGGTACGCAGCGCGTGGGTGCGCTTCTGCCGCACGGGCGATCCCGGATGGGCCCGCTACGAGGCGGAGCGCCGCAGTACGCGCCTCCTCGACGCGGCCTCGACGACGGCGCCCTATCCCGAGGAGCGTTCGCGCCGCATCTGGGACGGCCGCCCGCCGGCGCCGTTCGCGCCGGCCTGAGCACAGCACCCTGCGCGGGGCGGACGCCGCCCTGCAGGCCCTGTTGCGCGACTCAGGCGGGTAGCCGCGCGGCGAGGCCGTCGAGCACCAGCCGCACGGCGTCGTCGAAGCGTTCGCCCGGCGGCCCCCAGGCGGTCGGCCCGGCCTGCGCCGCGAGTGGGTGCGTGCGCGTGCCGATCGCCTCCGCGCGGGCCGTCGGGTCGTAGCCGTCGGTCGGCGTACCGTCGGCGCCGAAGACCTCCTGCTCCTCGATGACGAAGCCGACCACGAGGTCGCGCAGGCTCGCCAGCGCGAGGGCGGCGTCGCGCAGCGGGAACCCGGCGTCCACGAGCAGGCGCAGCGGCCGCTCGCTCGCGCGCACCACTTCCACATCCGTGAACTTCGTGCCGCTGAAGACCCGCGCACCGTCGGTGTGCGCACGCAGCACGGAGCGCAGCCGGCGGGCGCCGTCGAGCAGTTCGGCGCGCCAGTCGACGGCGGGCGGCCCGACGGGCAGTGCGCGGCGCATGAGTTCGGTGGCCATCTCGTCGAGCAGGTCGCGCTTGGAGGCGACGTGCCAGTACAGGGCGGGCGCCTTGACCTCGAGGCGGTCGGCGATCCGGCGCAGGGTCAGCCCCTCGACGCCGACCTCGTCGAGCACGGCCAGCGCCGCCGTCACCACATCCGCACGCGTGAGTCCCACGCACCCAGCTTAACGCTGTTAAGGTGGACATCGATTTAACACCGTTAAGGAGATGTCATGCAGGCCGCACTCGCCACCTACGCCGCGACCCCCGTCTGGGCCGACGCGCCCGCCGTCGCCACGGATCCGGGGCTCGTCCCCGTCACGATGCGCGCCGTCGCGCTGCACAACCTCGCGCGCGGCATCGCCGACGGGCGGCACTACGCCTCGCCGCCGGCGCCCGGATTCGTGATCGGGGTCGACGGCGTCGGGGTCACCGACGACGGCCGCCGGGTCTACGTCTCCGCGCCGGGCACTGCGGCGCCACGGATCGCCGTCCCTGAATCAGCCCTGGTCGACGTGCCGGACGCGCTCGACGACCTCCAGGCGGCGGCCGCGATGAACGCCGTCATGTCCTCGTGGATGGCGATGACGGTCCGCGTCCGGGTGCGGCCGGGACAGACGGTGCTGGTGCTCGGCGCGACGGGCGGCTCGGGGCGACCCGCGGTGGCGCTGGCGCGTCGTCTCGGGGCGCGGGTGATCGCGGCGGGACGGAACACGGCCGTGCTGAGCACGGTCGGGGCGGACGCGACCATCGATCTGCGCGCCCCCGAAGAGGACATCGCCGCGGCGCTGCGCGCCGAGAAGATCGATGTGGTGTTCGACTACCTGTGGGGCAGGCCCGCGGAGCTGACTCTGGCCGCGCTCGAGAAGCGCGGGCCGTCGCAGTTCGTGCAGATCGGCACGATGGCGGGCACGGAGATCGCTTTGCCCGGCGCGCTGCTGCGCTCGACCGACATCCGCCTGCTGGGCAGCGGATTCGGATCGTTCACCGCGGAGGAGGTGGTCGCCGCGCGGCCGTCGATCCTCGCGACCGCCGTCGATCTCGGGATCGAGATCGACGTCACCGCCGTGCCCGCGGAGTCCGTCGCCGAGGTCTGGCGGGCGGACACCGCGGGCCGGCGGGTGGTGCTCACGCTGTAGCGGACACCTTCGCCCCGGCGTCCGCGGCGTCCGCGGCTTCGTCGGCCGACTCGTCGGCGTAGACGTCCTTGCGCGGCGCGTTGTAGGCCTCCTCGTCGAGGATGCCCTCCTGCTTGGCGACGATCGTCGGCACCAGCGCCTGGCCGGTCACGTTGAGCGCGGTGCGGCCCATGTCGACGATCGGCTCGACGGCCAGCAGCAGGCCGACGCCCGCGAGCGGCAGGCCGAGCGTCGACAGGGTCAGCGTCAGCATGACCGTCGCGCCGGTCGTTCCCGCCGTGGCGGCCGAACCGATCACCGAGACGATCACGATGAGCAGGTAGTCCGTGAGGCCGAGCGGGACGTGGAAGAACTGCGCGACGAAGATCGCCGCGATGGCCGGGTAGATCGCGGCGCAGCCGTCCATCTTGGTGGTCGCGCCGAGCGGGACGGCGAACGACGCGTACTCGCGCGGCACGCCGAGGTTGCGCTCGGTGACGCGTTCCGTGACGGGCAGGGTGCCGATGGAGCTGCGGGAGACGAAGCCGAGCTGCGCCGCGGGCCACACGCCGCTGAAGAACTGCTTGACCGACAGGCCGTGCGCCTTGACGATCAGCGGGTACACGATCAGGCCGACGATCAGCAGGCCCAGGTAGATCGCGCCCGTGAAGACGCCGAGCGAGCCGATCGCGTCCCAGCCGTACGTCGCGACCGCGGTGCCGATGAGCGCGGCGGTGCCGATCGGTGCCAGGCGGATGATCCACCACAGCACCTTCTGGATGATCGCGAGCAGCGAGGCGTTGAACGCGATGAAGGGCTCGGCCTTGTCGCCCACCTTGAGCGCGGCGATACCGATCGCGGCAGCGACGACGAGCACCTGCAGCACGTTGAAGCTCAGCGAGACGGACCCGTCGGAGGCCTTGGCCTGCAGGCCGAGGAAGTTCGACGGGACCAGACCGGTCAGGAAGGCCCACCAGGAGCCGGTGCTCGACGGTGCCTTGCCGTCACCGGTGACGGTGGTGTGCGCGCCGGGCTGCAGCACCAGGCCGAGGATGATGCCGATGATCACCGAGATGAAGGCGGTGATCGCGAACCACAGCAGCGTCTTGCCCGCCAGCCGCGCCGCGTTGGTCACGTTGCGCAGGTTGGCGATCGAGGCGATGACGGCCGTGACCACGAGCGGCACGACGGCCACGGTGAGCAGCTTGACGTAGCTCGAACCGATGGTCTTGAGCGTGCCGACCAGCCAGTTGACGTTGCCGTCGGCGGCCGGGGCCATGCTGCGGGCGAGCAGGCCCAGCAGCACGCCGGCGACGAGGCCGACGATGATCTGGAAGCCGAAGTTCTTCAGCAGCGGCGGGATACGAGAGGGCTTCTGCGCAGGGGTGGCGGCAGAGGACGACATGGTCGTGTCCTTAGGTAGGAGCGCCCGGATGTGGGCGGAGAAGACGTGCGGAAAGGGACGGATCAGCGGCGACAGAGCGCGCTGGCCGTCTGCACCTGGTCGACGAACCGCCGACTCGTGAGGAGGCACTGCACCCCGAGGATGCTACGCCTGACCGCGGAACCGTCGGACCACGACCCGTGCGGGGCGCACCGAACGCCCGGGCACGCTCAGCCCCGGCGCCAGGACCGCCTCGACGGTGCGGTCCTCGCCGGCGTCGGCGGCGTCGACCACGTCCGCAGCCTCCATCACGGCCGCGTCGAAGACGTCGCCGACGGCGGGCACCACGACCGTGCCGCCGCGCCCCACGAGCAGGCGCTCGACGCGCGCGGCGACGGCGGCGAACGCCGCGCGCTCGCGCTCGGATCCGGCGGTGTCCGCGCACGCCGTCACCTCGCCCAGGAGGGCGAACAGCTCGACGACGAGCGGCAGGTCGGCACCGGCCCGATCGCGGGCCGCGCGGGCCTGCTCGGCGTCCGCCAACCGCTCGACGGTGCCGGCCTGCCGCGCCAGGATCCGGGCCAGGTCCTGTACCTGTTCCGCCAGTCGGTCACCGTCGGATCCGGAGGGCGTCGCGACCTCGTCAGCGCTCATGCTCACCCACCCTAGCGAGCGCCTGTGCGCTGCTAATATCCCCGCCATGGGGGTCTACGGAATCGACCTGGGCACGACCAATTCGGCGATCGCGCGCATCGGCGCCGACGGGCGTCCCGAGATCGTCCGGGGGCTCGGCGGAGAGGCGACGGTGCCCTCCGTGGTCCTGTTCGCCTCCTCCTACGACCACCTCGTCGGCGAGGGCGCGCGGCGCCAGGCCCGGCTCGATCCCGAGCACGTGTGCAGCCTCGTCAAGCGCCGGATGGGCGACTCGCAGTGGCGCTTCCGCGCGTACGGCGAGACCTGGTCGGCCCCGGCGGTCTCGGCCCTGATCCTCAAGTCCCTCGCGGGCGACGTCGCGTTCAGCGGCGGCGAGCCCGTGCACCGCACGGTGATCACCGTGCCCGCCTACTTCGGCGACGAGGAGCGCCGCGCCACCATCCAGGCCGGCGCGTACGCGGGCTTCGACGTGGCCGGGGTGCTGTCCGAGCCGATCGCGGCGGCCCTCTCGTACGGCTTCGGCCGGCTCGACGGCGGCCTCGACACCGGCAAGGGCGCGCCGCGCGAGACGGTGCTGGTCTACGACCTGGGCGGCGGCACCTTCGACGCCACCGTCATCGAGCTCGCCGACCGCCGCATCTCCGTCCTCGCGGTGGAGGGCGATCACCAGCTCGGCGGCGCCGACTGGGACGAGCGCCTCGCGCTGCACCTCGCGCAGCGCTTCTGCGAGGCCAACCCGGACGCGGAGGACCCGCTCGACGATTCCGCGGGCTCGCAGTCGCTGGTGCTCGCCGCCGAACAGGCCAAGCACGAGCTGACGCTCGCCGAGCGCACCGAGGTGGTGATCGCGCACGACGGTGCCCGCGCCGTCGTCCCGCTCACCCGCGCCGAGCTCGAGGAGATGACGGCCCCGCTGTTGCGGCGCACCGTCGACCTGGCCCGGGACTGCCTGAAGACGGCGGAGAAGCGGGGCGTGCACACGATCGACCGGCTGCTGCTCGTCGGCGGGTCCTCGCGGATGTCGGCCGTCGCCCGCGCGCTGCGCGAGCAACTCGGCCTCGACGGCGAGCTGCACGACCCGGACCTCGCGGTGGCCCGCGGCGCGGCGCTGTACGGCGAGAAGCTGGAGATGGAGCGCCTCGTGGCGGCCGACCTGGTGACCCGCGGGCTCCTGCCCGACGGCGCTCCCCCGCTGCACGCGCCGGCGGCGGAGCTGGAGAACTCGATCGCCCGCGTCGCCGCGTCCTTCCAGCAGCCGGTCTCGATGGTGCGCCGGATGCTGGAGATCCAGGTCGACACGGTGATCTCCCGCGGCTTCGGCGTGCTGGCGGTGCACGATCACGGCGACCTCGGGGTCACGTGGCTCGTGGAGCGCAACCAGACTCTGCCGGTGCGCGTGCGCCGCTCCTTCGGCACGATGCGCGAGGACCAGCAGCAGATCGAGATCACCGTCGTCGAGCAGCAGGGCCAGATCGCCTCGCAGCGCCTCGGTGACGCGAAGCTGTTGGTGGAGGGCACGATCCGAGACATCCCGCCCGGCTACCCCGCGGGCAGCGAGGTGCGCATCACCTTCGAGATGGGCTTCGACGGGGTGCTGCACGTGACGGCGCACCACGTCGAGGCGGACCTGCCGCTCACGCTCTCCGCCCAGACCGGCGCGATGCTCTCGCAGGCCGACGTCGAGCGCGAGCTCGGCCAGGTGCAGCGCTCCCGACGGCGCGACTGAAGGGAGGCACCGACGATGACGCCGATGACGCCGTTCGATCCCAACGGCTATCGCAAGCGGGTGCTCGCCGACGTCGCGCGACGCGGCGGCCCCGAGCACGCCGACGCCTTCGAGCTCTACGACCTGCCGCTCGACGGGGCCGATCCCACCGACGCCGAGGTCGCGGTCCGGCTCGACGAGGTGTGGGGCTTCTGGCAGCGCCAACGCGACCACCCGAAGTACCGCACCCTGGTCGCGCGGCTCGTCGACGAGCACGAGCAGCGCAGCGCCCCACTGCGATCCGCCGCGAGTCGAGCGGCCGAGGCCGCCCGGGTGCGCGCCGAGCGGGAACAGCGGGACGCCGCGCGGTACGAGATCCTCGACACCGCGATCGCACGGCTCGTCGAGCGGCACGGCGGGGTGCCCGCGGCGAAGGTCGCCGGCCTCGAGGAGGTGGGCGCGCTGGGCGGCCTCACGCCGGCCGAGGTCGCGACCCGGCTCCGGCGCCATCGGGTGCTCGCCGGCGACGTCCCCGCGTCGGACCCCGCGCTCGCGGGCCTGACCCCGCAGCGCCGCACGCAGATCCGTTCCCTGCTCACCGAGTGGGGCGAGCTGTGCGGCGAGCGCGTACCGAGCCTGTTCTCCCTCCTCGGTCTCGGCACCGCCGACGCGCACGACGTGGTGGAGATACGCGACCGCGCCGAGATCCTGCACCGCCGCGCGCGGCAGATGCCTCCCGGCCGCAGCCGCGCGGTCCTCGACGAGCTGGGCGTGCACGTCCGCGAGGTGCTCGCCACCGGCGGCCCGCTCGCCGACGCGTACGCGCGCGCCGTCATCGAGGACGCCACGGAGGCGCTGCGACCCAAGGTCCGCGCCGCGATCCTCATCGAGGACCGGCTCGTCGGCCCCGACTACGAGTACCTCGCCGGCGAGGGCGAGGAGCTCGGCCTGGACCGCATCACCGCCGAGCGGGTGCTCGCGGACCTGGCCGCCGAGTACGGCGGCGGGGTAGGGAACGCCGCTCCCGCCGCTGCGCCCTCGGCGCGACCCGCTCCCGCCGCCCCGCGCGCCTGGGAGGCGCCGCTCAGGGCCGCCCGCGCGGCGCTGCGCCGGGGCCGCCCGGCAGAGGCGGCGCGCCTGGCCGCGGAGGCGGCCGGCCTCGATGACGGCACGGCCGGTGCTCAGGTGCGCACCGTCGCCGACGAGGCGCGACGCGTTCTCGACGACGCCGCGGCCCTGTGGCGCGAGGTCGCCGCGGCGCGCGCGGCGGGTCGGCCCTCCGACGCCGCCCGCGCCCTCGCCCGACTGCAGCGCGGCGCGCTGGACGCTCCCCCGCCGCCCGGCCAGCCGCCGCTGCTGGAGGCCATCGACGAGGCCCGCGGCGCGCAGGCGGGCGCACCGAATCCCGGGCCGGGCGCCACGCCGGCGTCGCCCACCACGGCGCCCGCGCCGCCCACGGCCGTCACCGCCCGCCAGGCCGACGGTGCCGTCCTGGTCACCTGGGACTCCGCGCATCCGGATGCGTCCTTCAAGGTCAGCAGGCAGGGGCCCGACGGCGGTTGGACCGTGGTCGGCCGCACCCGCGAGCGACGGCTCGAAGACGGCGGCGCACCCCGCCGCGCGGTGCCGGTCTACGCCGTGGTCGCGGTCGTCGACGGCGTCCCGTCGGCCGAGGCCCGCTCGGATGCCCGTCGCTCCCCCGCGCCGGTCCCCGCTCCCGCGAGCACGCCGTCCGCGCCGGTGTCCGTCCCGCCACCCGCCCCGCCGGAGCCGGTCCCCGCGGGCGACTTCCCGCCGATCGCGAACGTCGCGCTGCGCGGCGACCGACTGGTCTTCGACTGGCCCCCGGACATCACCGAGGCGTACGTCACGGCGCGGGTGGGCGGGCCGCCGCGCTCGCCCGTCGATGCGACGGCGCGGGCCTGGAAAGTGACCAACACCCGGTATCAGATCGACGGCGGCGCGGTCCTTCCCGCGGATCTGCCCCGCCCCGCCCATGTCGCGGTCGCCGCCTGCCGCCGGGCACCGGACGGGGCGCTGCTGATCGCGCCGGATTTCGCCCCGACCGCGCACCTGCGGTTGGATTGAGGGGTGACACGACCCAGCGCAGACTCCCGAGGAAACCTGCGGCTGGCCCTGATCCTGGGCTCGCTGTCGGCGTTCGGTCCCATCACGACCGACCTCTACCTCCCCGCACTCCCCGCGGCGGCCGCAGACCTCGGCGCCTCGCAGCCGGCGATCCAGGCGACGCTCACCGCCTGCCTGATCGGCCTCGCCGTCGGGCAGATCTTCGTCGGCCCGCTCTCGGACTCGATCGGCCGGCGCCGCCCGATGATCGTCGGCATGGCGCTGTTCATCGTCAGCTCGCTGCTGTGCGCCGTCGCCCCGTCGGTGTACCTGCTCGACGTCGCGCGGCTGCTGCAGGGCGCCGCGGGCGCCGCCGGAATCGTGTTGAGCCTGGCCATCGTCCGGGACCTGTTCGACGGTGTCGCCGCGGCCCGGATGATCGCGGCGCTGATGGCCGTCGGCGGCGTGGCCCCGATCATCGCTCCCCTCGCGGGGGCGCAGTTGCTGCGGTTCATGGACTGGCGCGGCCTGTTCGTCGTGCTCGCCGTCCTCGGTGTCGCTCTGCTCACCATCGCCGCCGCGAAGGTCCCGGAGACCCTGCCGGCCGCGGACCGTCGACCGGTGGGCTGGGCGGCGGTGGCGAGCGGTTTCGCCTCGCTGGCCCGTGATCGCCGATTCGTGGCACTCACCCTGACCGGCGGCCTGGCCTTCGCCGCGATGTTCGCCTACATCTCCACGTCCGCCTTCGTCTTCCAGAGTCACTACGGCTACTCCGAGTCGGAGTTCAGCATCGTCTTCGCCGTGAACGCGGTCGGGTTACTCGCCACCAATCTGATCGGCGGTCGTCTCGTGGGGCGGGTGCCGGTCGCCACGCTGGTGCGGATCGGGCTGGCCGGCATGGTGATCGGCGCCGTGGCTTCGCTCGGCTCCCTCGCCGCGGACAACCCGCCGCTGGTGATCGTCTCCCTGTTCGTGACCGTGTCCAGCCTCGGCCTGGTCATGCCGACGGTCGCCGCGCTGGCCCTCGACGACCACGGGAATCTGGCGGGCACCGCCTCGGCCGCACTCGGAGCGGCACGCATGGTGCTCGGCGGCGTGGCGGCGCTGTTCGCCGGGATCGGTGGGAACCCCGTGGTGCTCGGCACGGTGATGGTGCTCTGCGCGGCCGGTGCCGCGCTGGCGTTCGCGATCGCCAAGCGGACGCCAAGCGCGAACCGGTAACGTGGCCGACATGACCGATTCAGTGTCCCGAAGCTACCGTTCGCTGCCCGGAATCAGTACTCGCGCGTGGGAGCATCCCGCGGATCGCGCCGCCCTGGTCGCACTGCGCAACCTCAAGGGCTTCGACACCGTGCTCAAGGCGATCTCCGCGCTGCTGCGCGAGCGCCAGCACCGGCTGCTGTTCCTCGCCTCCGGCGTGCGGGTGGACGACCGGCAGTTCCCACACCTGCACGCCCTGCTCGAGGACTGCGTGCGCGTCCTCGACGCCCCGTCGACGCCCGAGCTCTACGTCGTGCAGGATCCGACGGTCAACGCGATGACGATCGGCATGGACCGGCCGTTCATCGTGATCAACACGGGCCTGCTGGATCTGCTCGACGAGGAGGAGCAGCGCTTCGTCGTGGGCCACGAGCTCGGACACGCCCTGTCCGGACACGCGGTGTACCGCACCATGCTCATGCACCTGCTGCGGCTGGCCGGCAGTTTCGGCTGGGTGCCGATCGGCGGCTGGGCGCTGCGCGCGATCGTCGCGGCGCTCATGGAGTGGCAGCGCAAGTCCGAGCTGTCGGGTGATCGCGCGGGTCTGCTGTGCGTGCAGGATCCCGACGTCGCCATGCGGGTGCACATGAAGACCGCCGGCGGCACGAAGCTCTCCGAGATGGACACGCAGCGCTTCCTGGCCCAGGCCGCCGAGTACGAGCGCACGGGCGACCTGCGCGACGGTGTGCTCAAGCTGCTCAACCTCGAACTGCAGTCGCATCCCTTCTCGGTGCTGCGCGCGGCGGACCTGAACCGCTGGGTCGAGCGCGGCGACTACGGCCGGATCGTCGGCGGTGACTACCCGCAGCGCGCCGACGACGACAAGGCCAGCGCGGCCGAGGAGTTCAGGTCCGCGGCCCGCGGGTACAAGGACGGCTTCGACGCCTCCGCCGATCCGCTGATCACCACCCTGCGCGACTTCGGTTCGTCCGCGGTCAACACCGTCGGCCAGGGCGTCACCGACGTCGCGACGGGCGTCGGCCGCAAGATCGACGAGTGGCGCCGCAACGCGGCGCGCAAGCACGACGAGGACGAGTGAGCACTCCCCCGTCGCCCGGGGAGGACGACGGGCCCGAGCCCGAGGTCGCACCCGAGCCGGGCGGCGCGCCGACGCACCCGGACGATGCCCTCTCCGGCCGCGACGACACCGCCTCCGAAGCCCCGGCCGAGGCGGTGCCGCTGAGCCGACGACCCGCCGTGCTCACGCTCCTCGCCCTCGTCGTGGTGTGCGTCCTCGGCAGCCTGCTGATGCGCTGGATGAACGGTTGGCTCAACCAGACCTCGGTGTTCTACGTCGGCCTTCCCGCGCTGCTGGCCGCGATGCTGGTGATCTCCCGCCCGTCGACCAGCGCCTCCGGCATCGTGTTCAAGGGCACCACGATGTTCCTCCTCGTCGCCGCGATCTTCGCCGGTGAGGGCGTGGTCTGCGTGCTGTTCGCCGCGCCGCTGGTCTACGCGGTAGCGCTCCTGGTCGCGGCGCTGGTCAAGGCCGTCCGCGCCGGCACGCGGAGCGCGCGCGCCGTCGCCGCGCCGGCCCTGCTCCTCGTGCTCGCGTCCGCGGAGGGCGCCGTCCCTGCACTCACCCTGCCCGCCGAGAACACCGTCGTCGCCGAGCGGGTCGTGGCGGCGACGCCCGAGCAGGTCGCGGCCGCCGTCGCCGCGCCACTGCGGTTCGGCGAGCCCACAGGCCTGCTCGCGCTCGGCTTCCCCCGCCCGCTCGAGGACCACTCCGAGGGCGTCGCGCCCGGCGATGCGCGGCACATCCTCTTCAGCGGCGCGCCGGAGCGCGCCGCGCCGCTGCACGGGCACCACTGGGGCACGGCACCGTCGACCCTGACGCTGCGCGTCACGGCCTCCGACGCGCGCTCGGTGACCTACGCGGCCGAACACGACGCCACCCCGATCGCGACGTGGCTCGCCTGGCGCGCGTCGACGGTGCGCTGGGCGCCCGTGGACGGCGGGACCCGGGTCACCTGGTCGCTCACCTTCGACCGGCGCCTGGCGCCCGCGGCGTACTGGACCCCGCTCGAGCGCACCGTCGTGCAGCGCGCGGCGCAGTACCTCATCGGCTCACTCGCCCTGCCGAACTGACGTGGAAACGACCGTCCCACTGGAGATCCTGCGCCCCGCCGTGGCGCTGGTCCCCTGGTTGCTCGCACTGGCCGCGGCGATGACGGCGAATCGGCCGCGGAAGGCGGGCGCGGCGTTGGCGGCGCTGTGGAACGCGGTGACACTGGTCGCGGTGAACGCGGTCGCCGTGAGCGCCGGGTGGTGGTCCTTCGGCACGCCGGCGCATCCCGTCACCGGAACGACCTGGTCGGGCGTGCCGATCGACGTGGTGCTCGGGTGGGCGGTCCTGTGGGGTGCGGTGCCCGTGCTGCTCGGCTCGATCGTGCGGCCGGCGCTGACCGCGGCGGTCCTCGTCGCCGGGGACCTGCTCGCCATGGCCTCCCTGCGGCCGCTCGTCGTACTCGAACCGGACTGGCTGTGGGGTGAGGCTCTCGCGGTGGCGCTGGCCCTCGTGCCGGGTGTGCTGCTGGGCGAGCTCACGGCCCGCGGCCGTGCGGTGCGCGCGCGGTCGTGGCTGCAGACGGCGCTGTTCACCGCGATCCTGACCTGGTGCCTGCCGAGCATCGCGCTGGCCTTCGCGGACCGGAGCTGGGGCGAGGCCCTCGCGGCATGGCCCAGGACGGTGCTGTCGCTGGCGATCCAGGCCGGAGTGCTGTGCGCGATCGTCGCGCAGCGCGCGGTCGCGGAGTTCGCCGAGCACGGCGGCACGCCCTTCCCGTGGGACCCGCCCGCGCGCCTGGTGCGGACAGGGCCCTACGCCTACCTCGCGAACCCCATGCAGACGGCGGCGACGGCGATCCTGGTGGTCGAGGCTGCCGCGCTGCGCGAGTGGCGCCTCGCCGCGGCCGCGTTGGTCGCCGTCGCCTTCGCCGCCGGCCTCGCGGCCCGGCACGAGGACGGCGAGCTCGCCCGGCGGTTCGGCGCGCCGTGGCGCGATTACCGCCGCTCAGTACCGGTCTGGCGGCCGCGCTCGCGCCCGGTCGACGGTGGCGGGGCCGCCGAGCTGTGGATCTCGGCGACCTGCACAGTGTGCGCCCCTGTCGGGGCGTGGTTCGCCCGGCGGGCGCCGGAGCAGCTGCGGATCCGGGCCGCCGAGGATCATCCCGCGGGCCTGCGCCGGGTGCACTACGCGCGGATCGCCGCGGACGAAGGAGCCGTGACGGATTCGGGTCTCGCGGCGGTCGGCCGCGGCCTCGAACACCTGGGGCTCGGGTGGGCGCTCGTGGGGTGGGTACTGCGGGCGCCCGTGCTCGCACCACTGCTGCAGGTCACTGTCGATGCGCTGGGCGGCGGGCCCCGGCGCCTCCCGGGGGACAGTCGCGCGTAGGCCCCCGGCGGGACGGGCCGCGCCGGCTCTGTCAACCCCCTGTGGAAACACCCGATTCATCCACAGGCGGCACCGGCGGCGCGGTTCCCGGTCCCCGGCGTGCGGCACCGTCGGGACATGCGCACCCTGTTCCGCTCCGTCCTGGCCCTGCTCGCCGTCCTCACGGCGAGCGCACCATCGGTCTCGGCGGCGGGTGACTACGACTGGCCGCTGGATCCGCGCCCAGCGGTGGCCCGGCTGTTCGCGAACCCGGAGAAGCGGTGGCAGCCCGGGCATCGCGGCGCCGACCTGGCCGCCGCACCCGGGCAGAGCGTGTACGCCGCCGGCGCCGGGCGCGTGCACTACGTGGGCCGCGTCGACGATCGCGTCGTGGTGTCGGTGCTGCACCCGAACGGCCTGCTCACGACCTACGAGCCGATCGAGGAGCCCACGGTGCGCGCCGGCGACGAGGTGGGGCGGGGTTCGCCGCTCGGGCGGGTGGCGGCGGGCCACGATGGCTGCCCGGCGGCCGCGTGCCTGCACTGGGGCCTGCGCCGGGGCTCGGGCCGCGCCGCGCAGTACTTCGACCCGCTGCTGCTCGTGGGTGCCGCGCCCGTGCGGCTGCTGCCGGACGCCACGGGATGAATCGGACCCGATCGCCGCGCCGCCGCGCGCCGCCCGGCGCAGAATGCGACGATTCCTCCCGTGACGGACGCGAGCAGGCCAGAATCGACCACGGACGACGCGAAGGCTCAACGGCTTGAGGAGGCACAGACGATCGCCTACCCGAGCGGTTCCACGCGGCGCTCCCGCACGGCCCCGCAGGAGGATCCCACGCTGGTGGTGCTCTTCGGGGCCACCGGCGATCTGTCGCGGCGCAAGCTGCTCTGCGGCCTCGGCTATCTCGCGGTCTCCGGTCTGGCACCGGACATGCGGGTCATCGGCACCAGCCTCGACGACATGACCGACGAGCAGTTCCGCGTCTTCGCCAAGAAGGCGATCGACGAGCTCGGCGCCCGCAAGCTGACCGACGAGCAGTGGGAGCGGTTCGCGCCGAAGCTCTCCTACGTCAACACGTCGGCCGGCCCCGAGGCGCTGGCGGCGGCCGTCGCGGCCAAGGAACAGGAGCTCGCGGACGACGAGACGCAGGGCGACCGGGAGCGGGTGCGCCGGCTGTACTACCTGAGCGTGCCGCCCAAGGCCGCGACCAAGGTGATCGAGACGCTGAACACGGCGGGCCTCGTCGAGCGCTCGCGGGTGATCATGGAGAAGCCCTTCGGCGAGGACCTGGAGTCGGCACTGGCCCTCAACGACGAGGTGCACAAGACCTTCAAGGAGAAGCAGATCTTCCGGATCGACCACTTCCTCGGGAAGGAGGCGGCGCAGAACATCCTGGCCTTCCGGTTCGCCAACGGTCTGTTCGAGCCGATCTGGAACCGCAACTTCATCGACCACGTGCAGATCGACATCCCCGAGTCGCTGGGTCTCGACGCCCGCGCCGCGTTCTACGAGCCGACCGGCGCGTACAAGGACATGGTGGTCACGCACCTGTTCCAGGTGATGGCCTTCGTCGCGATGGAGCCGCCGACGGCCCTGGAGCCGCGCGCGATCTCGGAGGAGAAGAACAAGGTCTTCCGCTCGCTCGAGCCGATCCGGCCCGACGACGTGATCCGCGGCCAGTACGCCGGGTACCGGCAGGAGAAGGGCGTCGATCCCGAGTCCGACACCGAGACCTTCATCGCACTCAAGGCGCGGATCGACAACTGGCGCTGGGCGGGAGTGCCCTTCTACCTGCGCACGGGCAAGAAGCTGGCCCAGGGCATGCGGATCATCTCGATCGCCTTCAAGGAGGCGCCGAAGTCGATGTTCCCCGCCGGCTCCGGCATCGGCCAGCAGGGTCCGGACCACCTCACCTTCGACCTCGCCGACGAGTCCAAGGTGTCACTGTCGTTCTACGGCAAGCGTCCCGGGCCCGGCATGCGACTGTCGAAGCTGTCGATGCAGTTCTCCACCGAGGACACCGAGCAGGCCGATGACGTGCTCGAGGCCTACGAGCGCCTCATTCTCGACGCGATCAACGGCGATCACACGCTGTTCACCACCGCCGAGGGCATCGAATCGCTGTGGGAGCGGTCGATCCCGCTGCTCGACGATCCGCCGCCGGTGCGCTCGTACGAGCCGGGCTCGTGGGGCCCGAACTCGATCCACCAGCTGATCGCCCCGAACGCCTGGCGCCTGCCCTTCGAGCGCAACTGGCGCGACTAGCACGTCACGCCCGCTTCACGGCGCCGCCCGGCAGGGCGAGGTCGGCGGCGAGCCCGGCGCGGATCGCCGGCCCGAGCAGGCGAGAGGCGCCTTCGCGCGGCAGATCCGCGATCGCACCGGCGAGGTCCGGCAGCCGCGCGTGATCGCCCTGGGCCACGGCGCGGGCGGCGATCAGGGCGGCGAGCCGGTGCGTGTCGAGCGCGCTGTGGCCGGTGTCTGCGAGCGGCACCAGCACCCCGTCGGGCAGCAGCGCCACGGTGCGCTCGGCGACCGGCCGCGGAGTGCGCAGGTCGCGTTCGCCCGAGACGACGGCGGTGGGCCACGTGAAGCCGGGCAATCGAGCCGGGAGATCCTCGGGCTCGCCGTGGAACGCGGGAGCGCGGTCGCGGACGAAGGCCGCCTGCGGATCCAGCGGCAACCCGTCCGGCGCGTGCGAGGCTCCGAGCTCACCGTGGGCGATGCCCTCGACCAGATCGGGCTCGATCACGAAACGCCTACCGGATCCGCTTGTCTCCTCGCCCCCGAGCTCCACGAGCCGACGCCACACCCGCACTCCCCTGCCCTGTGCCCGTGCGCGCAGCAGCCGCGCCAGGACCGCGGGGCCGCTGAACTCGTAGACCACCTGCGCGACGTGCCCGATCTCGTCGACCGGCACGGTTCCGTCCTCGATCAGGGCACGGATCAGGCCGGGGAGCCGGCCGGAGCCGGTCAGCAGCAGTGCGCGGCGGTGGGCCCGCGTCAGGGCCAAGTCGCCTTCGACGTCGAGCACGGTGGAGTCGAGCACCATCCCCGCGACGCGCTGCGGGTGCCGCGCGCCGAAGACCTGGGCGAGCGAGGTGCCGTACGAACAGCCGTAGATCACGGCGCGCTCGATGCCGGCGTGGTCGAGCACGGCGGCCAGATCGTCGACGACCGCCGCGATGGTGACGGACGCGCGCGGCAGGTCCGCTCCGTCCACGTCCAGGCGGGAGAGCCCGACACCGCGGTGCTCCATCATCACCACGTCGAAGCCGCGCGCCGCGGCTCGACGACGGAAGCCGCGGTACGGCACGAGTGAACCCAGTCCCGGGCCACCGGGCAGCACGACCAGCGGAATCGGGTTCGACGGGGCCGGACGGGCGTAGGCGATGTCGACGAAGGTGTCGCCGGCTGGACGGCGGATCCGGCCGCCCGCTCCTCGGCGAGTCTCCGATTCGGCCACCGCGTGCAAACCTGTGGGGCGCATGGCCCCACCGTACGGACGGCGGCTCAGGCGCGCGGGTGCGCCTGCTCGTGCGCGGCGCGCAGGCGGGCGACGGAAACGTGGGTGTAGAGCTGGGTGGTCGCCAGCGACGAGTGGCCGAGGAGCTCCTGCACGACGCGCAGGTCCGCGCCGCCGTCGAGCAGATGGGTGGCGGCGGTGTGCCGCAGCCCGTGCGGGGCGACCTCGCGCCCGCCCGGCACCGATCCCGTGACCTGATGCACGACGGTGCGCGCCTGCCGCGGGTCGAGCCTGCCGCCGCGCGCCCCGAGGAACAGGGCCGGGCCGGAGCGTTCCGTCACCAGCGCGGGCCGCGCCTCGTCGAGCCACCGTCGCAGGGCGGCTGCGGCGGGCGCCCCGAAGGGAACGGTCCGCTCCTTGTTCCCCTTGCCGATCACGGTCAGCACGCGCCGGCCGTGGTCGACGGAGCCGAGGTCGAGTCCGCACAACTCGCTCACGCGGATCCCCGTGGCGTACAAGGTCTCCGCGATCGCGAGGTCGCGGACGGCGAGCGGATCGCCCTCCGCGGCGCCGGAGGCGGCATTGCGCAGGGCCTGCCCGGCGTCGTCGGACGAGAGGACCGCCGGCAGGGTGCGGTGCGCGCGCGGCGCCTTGAGCCGGACGCCGAGGTCCTCCGCGAGGTGGCCGCGCCGGGCGGCCCACGCCGTGTAGGTGCGGGCGGACGAGGCCTGACGCGCAAGGGTGGTCCGGGCGGCCCCGGCCGCGGCCCGCTCCCCCAGCCAGGCCCGCAGCGTGGCCAGGTCCAGACGGTCCGCCGGCACCCCGCGCTCCGCGGCGAACGCGAGCAGGGCGGTCAGATCAGCGAGGTAGGCGCGCACGGTGTGTTCGCTGCGGCCGCGTTCGAGCCGCAGGTACCGCTCGTACTCCTCCAGCGCCTCGCTCACACCCCCAGCGTAAGCCGCGCCCGATCGGACACGGTGATGGAGCGGGAACCGCGCGTCACCCGCGCCGTCCCGGCCTCACTCGGGCAGGGGCGCGTGCGCCGTCTCGCGCAGACGGTGCACGACGGGCAGGGCGAGCAGGTGCAGCGCCACCAGGTAGATCGGGAAGACGGTCTCGAGGCCGCGTTCGTGGAGGGCGGTGCCGATTGCGGGGATGGTGCCGCCGAAGATCGCGGTCGCCAGTGCGAAGGCGGTGCCGGTGGCGAGCACGCGGATGTGCGACGGGAACATCTCCGCGAGGGCGGTGCCCAGGCTCGCCATCATCACGGCGGTGATGCCCATGCCCGCGCACTGCACGGCCAGCACCACGAGGAAGCCGTCGGAGATCGCCCAGAACAGCGGGATCGTCGCTATCGCCCCGGCGAGCAGGGAGGCGTACATCATGGGCTTGCGACCGATCCGGTCCGAGAGCAGGCCCAGCGGGATCTGGATGAGGCCGTAGACGACGAAGGCGATCGCCGAGATCGTCACGGCGCTCTCCTTGTTCAGCCCCGCGGTGAGGATCGCCCAGGTGGGCACGAACGTGCTCCAGGCGTAGAAGATCGCGGCCGTCGAGGAGGCGAGGACGAACGCGCGGCCGAAGTCGGCGCGGTGATCGGTGAGGATCGTCCGATAGGGGCTCGCGCCCGTGCGCGGGACCGCGGCCTCGGGCAGGGTCTCCTGCGCGCTGCGCCGGATCCACCACGCGACGACCGCCAGGGCCGCCCCCACCAGGAACGGCACGCGCCAGGCCCAGTCCGCCATCGCGTCCGCGCCGACCGTCCCGACGAGCAGCGTGATGGCGAGCAGGCACAGCACCTTGCCGACGCTGGAACCGACGTTGACGATGCTGCCGTAGGCGCCGCGCCGGTCGGCGGGCGCCGACTCGACGAGGAACGCCGTGGCGGTCGACAGCTCGCCGCCCGTTGAGAGGCCCTGGACGAGCCGCGCGATCACCAGGATGATCGGCGCGATCACGCCCACCTGTGCATACGTCGGCGCAAGGCCGATCAACAGGCTGCCGAAGCCCATCATGGCGACGCCGATCGCCAGCGTCGGCTTGCGCCCGTAGCGGTCGGCCATCCGGCCCATCAGCACGCCGCCGACGGGCCGCGCGAGGAAGCCGACCGCGAACACCGTGAAGGTGGCGAGCAGTGGTACCACCGACTCCGCGTCGCCGGGGAAGAACTGGCGCGAGAAGTAGATCGCGAGGAAGGAGTAGGCGCTCCAGTCGAAGTACTCGACGAGATGCCCCACCGTTCCGGTGAGGACCTGTGTGCGCCGCCTCCGGCCCTCGTCGGCGGGCGCGTCGATCTCAGTCACGGTGCTGCAGTCGGCGGCTGAGCCAGTTGCCGAAGAACTGCGCGATCTGCACCACGACGATGAGCACGACGATCACGACCAGCGTGAGCTGCCAGTTGTTCTGCTGGTAGCCGTACTGCCGGGCGAAGTCGCCCAGGCCGCCGCCGCCGACGTAGCCGGCCATGGCCGACATGTCGACGACCGCGACGAACATGAACGTGTAGCCCAGCGTCAGCGGGGCCAGCCCCTCCGGGATGACGACAGTCGCGAGCGTGCGGACCTTGCTCGCCCCCATCGATCGCGCGGCCTCGACCACGCCGGGATCGACGGTGACGAGGTTCTGCTCCACGACGCGGCCGATCACGAAGGTCGCCATCACCGTCATCGCGAAGGCCGCGGCCTCCACGCCGATGCGGGTGCCGATCACCTCCTTGGTGATCGGCGCGATCGCCGTGATGAAGATGATGAACGGGATCGGCCGGATGATGTTGACCAGCACGTTGAGCACCGAGAAGACGGCGCGGTTCGCGAGCAGATTGCCCGGCCGCGTGGCGTAGAGCAGCGTTCCGTAGACGAGTCCCAGCAGGCCGCCGACGATCATCGTGATCCCGACGAGGCGGACCGTCTCGCCGATCGCCTGGATGAAGACGTCCTGTGTGCCGGGCGGGAAGACGTCGTCGAGGAAGGTCGGATGGGTCATCGGTCGATCTCCTGACCGGTCTGCGGGTCCTTGACGTGCGCGAGATCGCCGAGCTCAGCGATGGCGGCGCGGACGGCGGCGTCCTCGCCGGTCACGGAGTAGGTCAGCGAGCCGAACGGCCGCCCGCCCACCTCGGCGACGCCGCCGTAGAGCACCCGCGCGCCGGCTCCGTGCGTCGCGAAGACCTCCGCCGCGTCGAGCGCATCGGGTTCGTCCCGCACGTCGACGGTGACGACGGTGCCGGGCCTCGCGGCGTGCAGCCGCTGCAGCGTCTCCGGCGCGACGTCGTCGCCGACGGCGGCATGGATCAGCGACTCGGTGGCCTTCGAGGTGGGCGCGGCGAAGACGTCGTAGACGGGGCCGTAGTCGACGAGCCGGCCGTGATCGAGCACCGCGACGGTGTCGCAGATGCGGCGGATCACGTCCATCTCGTGCGTGATCACGACGATCGTCGTGCCGAACTCGCGATTGACCCGCAGCAGCAGGTCGAGGACCTCGCCCGTCATACCCGGGTCGAGTGCGCTGGTGGCTTCATCGGCGAGCAGGATCTTCGGATTGCGGGCCAGGGCGCGGGCGATGCCGACGCGCTGGCTCTGACCGCCGGAGAGCTTGTTCGGGTACTGGCCGGCCTTCTCGCCGATGCCCACGAAGTCGAGCAGCTCGGTCACGCGCTTCTTCCGCTCGGCCTTGGACAGGTCACCGAGGGTGAGCGGATACTCCACGTTGCCCGCGACGGTGCGCGAGTTCATCAGGTTGAACCGCTGGAAGATCATGCCCACCTGGGCGCGCAGCTTCTGCAGGTCGCGCTCGCCGAGCGTCCCGACCACCGTGTCGAGCACGCGCACCTCGCCCGAGGTGGTCGACTCGAGGCCGTTGATGGTGCGGATCAGCGTGGACTTGCCGGCGCCGGACTGGCCGATCACGCCGGTGATGGAACCCTCCGGGATCGCGAAGCTGACGCCGTCGAGGGCCTTGATCGTGCCGAAATCCCGGGTGGCGTCGACGAACTCGATCGCCACCCGGGCCGGGGCGCTCTCGCTCACTTGGGTCCGTTGGCCTTGACCTGCTGCTGCAGCGACTCGGTGAGGCTCTGCAGCTCGGCGGCGGGCTTGTCGACGAGGATGAACGAGTCGCCCTTGTCCTTCTTGAGCTGGTCGAGGACCTTCTGGTCCTTGTACAGCGCGGCCAGCTTGAGGTAGGTCGCGTTGTCCTTGTCGGCCTTGCGCACCACGAAGGCGTTGATGAAGGGCTGCGACTGCGGGCTCGCCGGATCGTCCTTGGCGATGATCAGGTCCTTGCCGAGCTTGGCGTTCTCGGCCGGGTCGTTGTTGACCACGGCACCGTCGACGCTGTCGAGGCTGAGCGCGGTCTGGTTCGCGTCCACCGGCTTGACCGTGACCTTCGAGGCGGCGGTGTCGATGTCGGCCGGGGTCACCTGCCGGTTGACCTCGCCCTTGAGCTTGATCAGGCCGGCGGAGGAGAGCACGCCGAGCGCGCGGGACTGGTTGGTCGGGTCGTCGGGGACGACGACGGTGCCGCCCTGCGGGACCTCGGCGACCGACTTGTGCTTCTTGGAGTACAGCGGCAACGGGTAGATCGCGGTCGCGCCGATCGGGACCAGGTCGGTGTTGTTCTTGGCGTTGTACTCGGCCAGGAACTGCAGGTGCTGGTATTCGTTGATCTGCAGGTCGCCGTCGTTGAGCGCGGCGTTCGGCTGCTGGTAGTCGCTGAAGTTCTTCAGCTCGACGTCGATGCCCTGGTCCTTGGCGAGGTCCTTGTAGACGTTCCAGAACTGCTGGGCACCGTCGGTGACGCCGATCGTGATCGTGTCGCCATCGGAGCCCGAGCCGCAGGCGGCGAGGCCCGAGGTGAGGGCGAGGGGCACGACCAGGGCGAGCGCGAAACGCTTCATCTTCACGGCTATTGTTCTCCAACTCGACGGCACCGGGGATCTCCCAGCTGCGTGAACGATACCTATCGGTTAATACATCGGCCGGACAACTCCACGGTTCGGCACCGCGCCCGGTTCGGTGACCAGGTTCGACGGTCCGCGTCCGGTTTCACTCATGAGTGCATCGAATCATCGCGGGCCCGCCCGGTGCCGATCCCCGATCGATCACGATTCGAGAAGCCGGTCCGGGACGGTGCTCGTAGTCTCGGTCGAAAGCACCGCCACCCCGAGGAGAGAAGATGAGCACCCGGAGCGCGACCGCCGTCCGTTTCACCGCCCCCGCCGAGGCTTTCGGGGAGCGGACCCTCGTCCGGCTGCCGGCCGACGCCAGCGCCGCGCTCCCGTCGCGGGGCCAGGTCGCAGTCATCGGCACCCTCGACGGCGCGGACTTCCGCACCGTCATCGAGCCGGACGGACGCAAGGGCCACTGGATCGCCCTCGACGATGCGGCGGTGCAGGCCGGCGACGAGGTCACGCTGGAGATCACGCCGACGAAGGACTGGCCGGAACCGACGGTGCCCGCCGACCTGCGGGTCGCCCTGGACGGTGCTCCGGACACGCTCGATGTGTGGACCGACATCACGCCGATGGCGCGGTGGGAGTGGGTGCGATGGATCGGCGCGACGAAGAACCCGGCGACCCGGGCCAAGCGCGTGGACGTGACGATCTCCAAGATGCGCTCGGGCAAGCGCCGGCCCTGCTGCTTCGACCTGGCCTCCTGCACGGACCCCGAGCTGATGAAGAACGGGCAGCTCATCGCGCCCGAGGACGCCGCGCCGCGCGGCGCCTGACCGCCCTGGAGCACTGCGGCCGGCCCGCGTGCTGCGGGCCGGCCGGAGTGAGGGATCGATTCTGCTGCGACCGATCAGTTCTGGTGCGGCGGGTACGGGCCGCCCTGGCGGCCCGGGTCGGCGTCGGGCCACCGCTCGGGATCGGGCCCCGGCTGCCAGCCCTGCGGCTCGGCGCCGGGTTGTGCGCCGTGCTGCCCGGCGGGCGGCTCGCCTCCCGGCCGCCAGTCGGGCGAATACCCGGGGGCGCTGTGCTGCGGTGCACGGCCGCCGTACTGATGCTGGCCGGGCTGGTGCTGCCCCGGAGGCTGCGCCGGCAGGCCGACGGTGGGCGGCTGCCCGCCCTGCGCGCCGTACTGCCCACCGGCCTGCGGCGGGTCCTGGCTCGGGAAGGGCTGCTGCCCCGAGAGCGGTTGCTGACCGGTCTGCGGCGCCCCCAGCGGGGGCTGGGCCTGCGGATTCGGTGCCTGCGGCGGCAGCGGGGCCTGGTACCCCGATGCCTGCGCCTGGTACGGATCGCCGGGCGTCTGAGCCTGGTACGGATCCCCCGGCGCCGACTCCTGCGGACGCTGGTACGACTCCTGGGGGCGCTGCGCCTGGCTGTGGCGTGCGGTCTCGCGCGCCGCGGCCTCGCGCTCGGCCTTGCGGGCGGGGATCTCCTCCTCGACCTTGGTCAGCCAGCCCTCCCACCGCTGCTGCATCGGGCGCACCAGGCCTCCGCCGACGCCCACGACGATGACGCCGCCGATCGTGGCGAGCACCGCCACGAGGACCGGGGTGGTGACCGTCGTGGCGACACCGATTTGGTTGAGGGCGGCGATGATCCCGGCTCCCCAGACGAAGAGCGAGGCGATCGTGGCGAGCAGCGGACCGTAGGAGGCGCTGCCCAGCGCACCGCCCACGATGTCCTTGACCGCCTTCGCGATCGCCGCGACGATCACGATGATGATGATCGCGACGAACAGCTTGGGCAGCCACGCGACGAAGCGCGAGAGCAGGTCGCCGATCGGGTTGGGACCGAAGACGCCGATGGCGAGTTGCAGCGTGATGAGCAGCACCGCGTAATAGACGACCTTCGCGAGGAGGGTCGCGGCGTCGTAGTCACTGCGGGCGAGGACGCTCTGCAGGCCGCTGCGTTCGGCGAGGCGGCCGAAGCCGACCTTGGCGAGGATCTTGGCGACCACCGCGGACAGGATCTTCGCGACGATCCAGCCGATGATCGCGATGGCGAGGAAGGCCGCCAGCTTGGGTACGAAGGTCGCGACGGAGCTCCAAGCGTCGGAGAGCCCGGCGCCGTAGTCGATGGCGAGCTGGGAGGTCATGGGTACACCTCTCGATCTGCGATACCCGACGCCCACCATGGTGAGCAGGTATCCACGGGAAAGGATCGGGGACCACGCCGGTTTCTGGACACCGCCACCCTGGCGCCAACCCTAGGCACAAGAACCCGGGTTCTCGCGCCAACGCTCCGGATCGTGGGGTCGATTGATCGCATTCACGACATTTCGCTCACCCGCACGAGCCGCCAGAGCGCACCGTCGCGGCGCACCAGCCCCTTGGTCTCGAGGAGCGCGAGCTGCCCCATCACCGCACGGGGCGGGAGACCGGCGAGCACCGCGATCTCCGAGACCGGCAGCGCGGACTTCGCGGGGAGCGCGTCGTGGACCCGCAGCGCCGGCCCGTCGAGCCCGTCGGTCGGGCGCGCCGGGACGGCGAGTTCGTCGGCGAGCTCGCCGATCCGTCCCACCTCCTCGATCACCTCTGCGGACCTGGTGACGAGCACGGCGCCCTCGCGGATCAACTGGTGGCAGGTGACCGAGGTGGCGGCGGTGACCGGGCCGGGCACGGCGCACACGACGATCCCGCGCCGTCGCGCCCACGTCGCGGTGTTCTTGGTCCCGGAGCGGAACCCGGCCTCGGCCACGACCACGCCTCCGGTGCAGGTGCCGACCATCCGGTTCCGGTTCAGGAAGCGGTGCCGCGCGGGTACGCCGCCCGGCGGGTACTCCGAGACCAGGTTCCCCACTTCGGCGATCCGACGGAACAGGCCCGCGTGCCCCGCGGGATAGGGACGGTCGAGGCCACCGGCGAGGAAGGCGATGGTCGGCCCCTCCGCGGCCAGCGCCGCGCGGTGCGCGACCCCGTCGATGCCGTAGGCGCCGCCGGAGACGATGGTGAACCCCTCGGCCGCGAGATCGGCGGCGAAGGCGTCGGTGACGCGTTCGCCGTAGCTCGACGGTGCGCGGGTGCCCACCATGGCGACCGAGCGTTCCAGCAGCTCGTCGAGCCGCCCGCCACCGACGACCCACACCGCGACCGGCCGCAGCTCGCGGACCTCGTCCTCGTGCTGGGTGTCCTCCGTCGGGATCCGTTCGGCCAGCGCGCCGAACGCCGCTGCCGGCCATTCGTCGTCCTCCGGGATCACCAGCCGTCCGCCGAGGTGCGCGATGTGCGCGAGGTCGGCCTCGGCCCGGTCGACGCCGGCCCGCCCGACGGTGCCGTCCGCCACCGACTCGAAGCCGTCCGCGAACTCCTGCCGCCGCACCATGTCCGCCGCCGCGATCGGCCCCACCTCGTCGATCAACGTGATCAGCGCGCTGTACGGCGGTTCCGCGACCCGGCTCAGGTAGGCGCGGGCGCGCCTGACGTCATCGGTCATGCTCACTCCTTGTCCCGGAACTGCAGCGCTTGAACCACTTCGGACTCGCCCGGTCTGTCGAGCCCGAGGAGGTCCGCAAGGGTCCAGGAGAGCCGCAGGCAGCGGTCCGCGCCGCGCGCGGTGATCTTCCCGGTCCGCAGGTACAACTCCAGCGGGCGCAGGGCCTGCGCCGAGAGCCGGAACCGGCGGCGCAGCACCACCCCGGGGACCTCCGAATTGGTGAGCCATCCCTCCGCTCCCCAGCGCGCCGCCGCGGCCTCCCGCGCGGCCCGCACGCGGGCTCGGACCGTCGCGCTGGTCTCCTCCCCGACGCCGTCCTCGTGGAGCGCGCCGGTGCCCGGCGGTTCCATGCGCACCCACAGGTCCACCCGATCCAGCAGCGGACCGGACAGTCGCCCGAGGTAGCGGCGGCGGACCGTCGCCGTACAGGTGCAGTCCTGGTCCCGTGCTGGTGCGCACGGACACGGATTCGCCGCCATCACCAGAAGGAAGCGGCAGGGGTACTTCACCACGCCGTCGCGGCGGGCGAGCCGTATCCGCCCCTCCTCCAACGGTGTTCGCAGCGCCTCGAGCGACCGTGGGCCCATCTCGGCGCACTCGTCGAGGAAGAGCACACCCCGGTGCGCGAGCGAGACCGCGCCGGGCCGCGCCAGCCCACTGCCGCCGCCGACGAGCGCACTGACCGAGGAGGTCTGGTGCGGTGCCACGAAGGGCGGCACGGTGATCAACGGTCGGTCGGCACGCAGGTTCCCGGCGATCGAGTGGATCGCGCTGACCTCGAGCGCCTCGCGCCGGCCCAGCGCGGGCATGATCCCCGGAAGTCGCGAGGCCAGCATCGTCTTCCCGATCCCGGGCGGCCCGGTCATCATGATGTGGTGCGCCCCCGCCGCGGCGACCTCCAGCGCGTACTTGGCCTCCGGCTGCCCCACCACGTCGGCCAGGTCCGCAACCGTGGGATCGGCCTCGTCGGCGACGAGCGGACCGGGCTCGGCGAGCGGGCCCTCACCGCTGAGCCAGGCCACGACCTCGGCCAGGTGTGCGGCGCCCAGCACCTCGATGCCGTCGACGAGCCCCGCCTCGTCGAGATTGGCGAGCGGCACGACCGCGCGCACGAACCCGGACTCCTTGGCCGCGAGCACCGCCGGGAGCACGCCGCGCACCGCGCGGACCCGACCGTCGAGGGCGAGTTCGCCCAGCAGGACCGCGCCCTCCACCCGCCCCGCCGGCACCCGCTCCGCCGCCATCAGGATCGCGATCGCGAGTGGTAAGTCGTAGACCGATCCGACTTTCGGCAGCGTCGCGGGCGAGAGGGCGACCGTGACCCGGGTGTCGGGAAACCTGATCCCGATGTTGACCACGGCGGCCCGGACCCGGTCCCGGGACTCCTTGAGCACCGTGTCGGGCAACCCGACCAGATGCACGGCCGGCAGGCCCGCGCCGATGCAGCCCTCGATCTCGACCACGGCACCGTCGACCCCGGTGATCGCGACGGAGTGCACCTTGCTCAGCGAGGACATCACGCCACCCCCGCCCGGTACTCGAGCGTCACCGGACCGCCGGGCGGCGTGAACACCGACGCCACATCGATTCTGACCCGGGCGAAGGCGCCCTCGGTCTCCGCCAGCCAGCGGGAGGTCAGCGCCCGCAACTGAGCGACCTTGCGCGGCGTCACCGCCTCGAACCCGGAGCCGAACGCCCGCCCCGTGCGGGTCTTGACCTCGACGATCGCGAGCAGCCCGTCCGGCGCACGGGCGATGACGTCGAGCTCGCCCCGCAGGCCCCCGCCCGAGAACCTCCAGTTCCGTTCCAGCACCGTCCACCCACGATCGGTCAGGAAGTCGCAGACCACGTCCTCGCCGGCACGTCCCGTTTCGTTGTTCCCCATGCGCCGATCGTGCCGTCGACACCCCACGGGCACCGCCGAGAACGGCGGTGCCTGTGGAGAAAAAAGGTTATGTACGCAAATCTGTGGAGGAACGGCCCCGCGGACCGGTTACTGTCGGACGAACCGCCCCGCGATCGACGCCACGTCGGACGCACCGATCACACTGCCCTGCACCAGAATCCGGAAGACGACAGGACCCACCAGCTCGGCGGCGGCCATCGCGGGATCGAGGTCCGCCGGCAATCTTCCGGCCCGCCGGTTGCGGTCGATGACGGCCCGCGCGGCCTCCCCCAGCGGGTCGGCCCCGGCGATGAGCTCGGCGACCTTCGGATCGTGCTGCGCCTCCCCGACCAGGGCCCGGTACGCCAGGCCCGCATCGGAGGTGGTGAGGAAGCGGACCACCGCCGCGAGAAACGCCTCGACGTCCTCCCGCGCTGTGGGACGAGCCTCCACCGCGAGTTCCCCGGCGGCGTCGGCCGCGCTCGCCTCGAACAGGATCTCGGCCTTCGTCGACCACCAGCGGTAGACGGTCTGCCGTCCGACCCCGGCCCGCTCGGCGATGCCCTTCATGGTCATCGCCGCGTACCCCTCGGCGACGAGCATGTCGTCGACCGCCCGGAGCACCGCCGTGCGCGCCTCCTCGCTGCGGGGGCGCCCGGCCGGGCGTTCCGTCTGCGTCATCGCGCCACCGTAGCAGTCGGTTCCGAGGTCGGACGGCACGCTCACACCCGCACCGCGAGCGTTCGAGCCCGGGACGCCGAGCGCGCCTCGACCGCGCAGACGGAGGCGGCCAGGATCCCGACCACCACACAGAAGACCAGGCCCGCGGTGCGCAGCCCGACGACCGCCGACAGCGCACCGACGCCGATCGCCGGGAAGGCGAGCATCACGTAGAGGCCGGCGAAGAAGGACGAGGAGACCTCGGCGCGATGCTCGGGCGGCACCTGCTCGACGGTGGTCGCGATACCGGCGTTCATGCACAGGCCGCCGCACAGGCCCAGCACCGCAGCCGAGAGCAGCAGCGCAACGAGGGAGTTCGCCGCGAGGGCCACGGCGAGCAGCCCCGCCGCGACGACCAGTCCCCCGCACCCGAGGACCAGCGCGCGGCGCGGCGGGAACCGGCGCGCGACGAGCTGACCGATGGCCATCCCGGCGAAGGCGAGAAAGACCACGAAACCCGCGAGGGCGTGGCTGGACAGGTGCAGGAACCGGGCGAGGAAGATCGCCGCGACGGCGGTGAGGACGCCGGTCACCGCGAACGCCGAACCGGCGGCCAGCACCGCCCGGACGAAGGCGCCGTGGATCTCGCTCGGCACCCGCAGGCGGCGCGGCCGCAGCCGCATCCGCCCCGCGATCGCGGTCCGCGGTGCGAACGCCCACAGCCCGGCGCCCGCCAGCAGCGCGAGCGCGAGGTGCACCACGAACGGCACGACCAGCGGCGACGAGGAGACATCCGCGACGAATCCGGCGAGCAACGTACCCGCGGCGAGACCACCGGTGTTCACCGCGACCGCGAGCGTGCCGGCGGCGGCCCGGCCCTCGGGCGCGAACAGGTCGATCACCGCCGCCGTGCCCGTGCCGCTCATCAGGCCCGCGCCGAGGCCGGAGACGATGCGGGCCACGATCAGCAGCGGGAGCGAGGGCGGCAGCAGGAACAGCATGGCACTGAGGATCGCCAGCGCCACCGCGACCAGCAGCACCGGGCGCCGCCCGATCTCATCGGAGAGGCGGCCGAAGACGGTGAGCGCGGCGACGACGCCGAGGGCGTAGACCGCGAACAGGACGGTGACCGTGAGCGAGCTGAATCCGAGCTGCGCCGAGTAGATCGAGTAGAGGGGCGTGGGGAGGGTGGTACCCATCATGACCACCAGGAACGCGAAGGCCGTGCACACCACGGCCGGCGCGACGCGGTAGGGAACCGCGGTCCGATCAAGCAACATGAGTAATTCCTTCTATAACGAGACAATGTGACTCGTTATAGAACGATAGCAGGTATTCGAGACACCGTGAACCGTTAATATTCGGTCAGAGAAGAGGCCGCAGGCGCCGCCCCTGTGCGGGAACGGCGCCTGCGGCCGGATCGGTCAGCGGCCGATCACTCCGGCAGCCGCAGCTCCGGCTTGTCGAGCTCCTCGATGTTGACGTCCTTGAACGTGACCACGCGGGCCTGCTTGAGGAACCGGGCCGGCCGGTACATGTCCCACACCCAGGCGTCGGTCATCCGCACCTCGAAGTAGACCTCGCCGTCCGCGTTGCGCGGGATCAGGTCGACCCCGTTGGCGAGGTAGAAGCGGCGCTCCGTCTCCACCACGTAGGTGAACTGGCTCAGCACGTCCTTGTACTCGCGGTACATGGACAGCTCCATCGCGGTCTCGTACTTCTCGAGATCCTCTGCGCTCACGTCGTCCTCCTCACCTGATGTCACCAGTCGTAACCGCTCCAGATTACCGCGCCGCCGCGGAACTCCCCGCCGACGCGGCCAGTGCGGCCCGCACGTTCTGGTACCGCATGCGGTGCTGGCCGCTCGGCCCCAGCTCCCCCAGCGCCGCCATGTGCACCGCCGTCGAGTAACCCTTGTGCACCGCGAAGCCGTACCCGGGGAAGGCGCCGTCGAGCTCGGCCATGACCCGATCGCGCGTCACCTTGGCGAGCACGCTCGCAGCCGCGATGCACGAAGCGGAGGCGTCGCCGCCGATCACGGGCAGCGACGGAACGCCCAGGCCGGGCACGCTGAACCCGTCGATGAGCACGTACCCCGGCCGCACCTGCAGACCGGCCACCGCCCGCCGCATGCCCATGATGTTGGCGACGTGCACACCGATCCGGTCGATCTCGGGCGCCGGGATCGAGACCACGGACCAACTGATCGCGAGCTCGAGGATCTTCGGATACAGCTCCTCCCGCGCGTTCTCGGTGAGCTTCTTCGAGTCGTCGAGACGCGCGAGCGACGCGGGGATCCTCGCGGGAAGGATGCACGCGGCAACCGTCATCGGGCCCGCGCAGGCCCCGCGCCCGGCCTCGTCGACACCGGCGACGGGGCCCAGACCCGCCCGGCCGAGCACCGTCTCCAGGGTGCTCAGGCCCGACGATGCCCGCACCACCGGCCGCGGGGGCCATCGGTCGCGCACGTGCGCCTAGCCCTGCTGCGGGTTGATCGAATCCACCGTCTGCCAGCGGCTGAACGGGTAGATGATCGCGACGACCTTGCCGCGGATGTCCGCCTTCGGGATCGTGCCCTGCAGCTCGTCGTCGATGTGGAAGCGCGAATCGGCCGACGCCATCCGGTTGTCGCCCATCACGAAGACGCTGCCGTCGGGGATGGTGATCGGCCCGAACGCACCGGACTCGTTGTACTGGCCGTTCTTGCCCGAGATCGGCCAGCAGCCACGGGTCTTGGCCCACTCCTTGGCCGGTTCCGCCAGATAGGGTTCGACGATCTTCTTCCCGTTCACCGTGACACCCGTCTCGGGCCTGCACTGAATGGTCTGCCCGCCGACGGCGATCACGCGCTTGACGAGATCGTTCTCGTTCGGCGGCTGCAGGCCGACGTACGACAGGGCCTCCTGGACGCCGCGGATCACGGCGTTCTCGGAGCGGACCGGCTGCAGCGGCTCGAGCCCCCACGACTCAGTGGGCCCCTTGAACACGATCACATCGCCCGGCGTCGGGTCACCGGCGAAGTAGCTGATCTTCTGCGTCACGATCCGGTCGCCGGTGCAGCCCGGGCAGCCGACGAGGGTGGGCTCCATCGATTGGGACGGGACGTACCACTGGCGGCCGACGAAGGTCTGCAGGCAGAAGCTGAGCACCAGGGCGACCAGCACGATCACGCCGACCTCGAGCGGCCAGTTGGTCTTCTTGTCCTTCGGCGGCTTCGCGTCCTTGCGCGCTCGCCGTCCCCGGCCCCGCCCCTCTTCGGACTTCCCATCGCCCGACGGTGACGTCGCGCCCTCCGACGGTGTCGGTGCGGCGTGCCGGCCTCCCGCTCGGGGCTCGGCGGGACGGTCCGCGCCCGCGTCGCCGAGGCGGCCGGTCGCGGCCGGTTCGCCGGGCTCGGGCGCTGCCGGGGAGTTCGTCTGCTCAGGCACGGATACAGCGTACCGACCGGATCGGTCGTCCTCCGCGCACCGGCCGCGGCCGTGCACAGGCGGAGCCTAGACCCGGTCGGATCGTTCGCACGCCGACCGAACCGGATTGCTTCGATCGCAATGAATTTCCCAACCGTCATTGATACGATCGCAAAAGGCTGCCGGAGCTGTGGAGCCATCGCCACTCGCGCTCCTCGAATCGCCTGGTGCCGCATCGAGTGACCACCGAGGAGGAACGTTGTCGTCCGAGCACACCACGAGTTTCATCAACGGCGAGTTCATCGCCGCCGCACCGGAGGACGAGGACCTGGACGTCCTGAATCCGTCGACGACGGAGCGGATCACCACGGTGAAGATCTCCTCGCCGGAGGTCGTCGACCGGGCCGTCGCCGCCGCCCGCGCCGCGCAGGACCGCTGGCGTCGACTCCCCCAGACCGAGCGCGCCCGGTACATGATCGCCATCGCCGACGAGATGCAGCGACGGCACGAGGACTTCGTCGTCGACCTCATGACCGAGCAGGGCAAGGTCCGCGCACACGCCGAGGGCGAAGTCGGCAAGGCCATCGGCTACTTCCGCTACATGGCCGAGTGGGCGCGCCGCATCGAGGGCGAGGTGATCCCGTCCGATCGCCCCGGCGAGCTGATCGTCCTGCAGCGCCGCCCGATCGGTGTCGTCGCCGGCATCTGCCCGTGGAACTACCCCCTCTTCCTCCTCTCCCGCAAGGTCGCGCCCGCGCTGATCACCGGCAGCACGCTGGTGATCAAGCCGGCGGAGGACACTCCGATCAACGCGCTCATGTTCGCCGAGGTCTGTGCCGCGGTCGGGCTTCCGGCCGGCGTGTTCAACCTGGTCCTCGGGACCGGCGCCGTCGGCGCGGCGATGTCGGGCCATCCCGGCGTGGACTTCGTGACGTTCACCGGTTCCACGGCGACGGGCGCGAAGATCATGGAGAGCGCCTCCAAGTCGGTGACGAAGGTGAGCCTGGAGCTCGGCGGCAAGGCGCCCGCGATCGTGCTCAAGGACGCCGACCTCGACCTCGCGGTCGAGAAGATCGCCGAGTCCCGCCTGCTCAACAACGGCCAAGTGTGCACCTGCGCCGAGCGCGTCTACGTCGAGCGCCCCGTCGCCGACGAGTTCATCAAGCGCATCGGTGAACGCCTCGGGCGGCTCAAGACAGGGGACCCCGCGGATCCGACGGTGGACGTGGGCCCGCTGGTCAATCGGAAGGCGGCCGACCGCACCCGCAAGGTGCTCGACGAGGCGCTCGCGGCGGGCGCGACGCTGGTGGCGGGCGGGGGCCGGGTGGACTCCCCGGGATACTTCTTCCCGCCGGCGGTGATCCGGGTCGACGATCCCGCCGCGGACATCCTCTACAACGAGGTGTTCGGGCCGATTCTCCCGGTCCACGTGGTCGAGAACGTGGACGAGGCCATCGAGCGGGCCAACGACTGCGAGTACGGCCTCGCGTCGTCGCTCTACACCAACGACCTGAACATGACGCTGCGCGTGATCGACGAGCTGCAGTTCGGCGAGGTGTACGTCAACCGCGAGAACGAGGAGGCGATCCAGGGCTTCCACGCCGGCATCAAGGCCTCCGGCATCGGCGGCGCCGACGGCAAGCACGCGATCGAGGAATACACCACGACGCAGGTGAGCTACATCCAGCGCCACTGAGCGAGCGCCCCTGAGGGCGGGCCCGGGAGCCCCGTCCGGACGGCACGACGCCCACCGCCCGTCGGCGGTGGGGCGTCGTCGTCCCTCGACGCGATCGGCAGCGCCGTCGAGCGAGGACCGTAAAACGACGAGCGCCCCGCGAGTCCGTCGGACTCGCGGGGCGCTCGGGAGGTGCTACGCGGCGATCACTCGGACCGCCCGCGGCGCTGTTGTCAGCGCTTCTCCTTGATCTTGGCGGCCTTACCGCGCAGGTCGCGCAGGTAGTACAGCTTCGCGCGACGCACGTCACCACGGGTGAGGACGTCGATCTTGGCGATGTTCGGGGAGTGCACGGGGAAGGTGCGCTCCACACCGACGCCGAAGGACACCTTGCGCACGGTGAAGGTCTCGCGCACGCCGCCGCCCTGGCGGCGGATCACGACGCCCTTGAACACCTGGACGCGCTCCTTGCTGCCCTCGATGACCTTGACGTGCACGTCAAGGGTGTCGCCGGGGCGGAAGTCGGGCACATCGCTGCGCAGGGACTGCTGGTCAATGAAGTCGAGCGTGTTCATCGCTGGATCATCCGTTTCTTACATGTCTTCGTGAGCAGAGGACCCTGGCGGCCCGTCGCGACTACTGCCGCGGGGGTTCGACCGGTTCGTACTCCTGTCCTACCGGCCGCTCCGCAGCCGGATACGCCCGGGTAGCACGCAGCCCGGGCAACCTGTTGATTGTGCCAGATCGCCGACGGTTTCTCGAAATCGTGAGTCGCCGGGCCATCGACCGGGGCCGTCGGGGCGGCGCCGGCGCGGGCACGACGGTGCGATCGAGCTCTTTCTCCGCGTCCTCGCGCAGGTTCGGCAGCAGGTCCGGGCGGCCGGCCATCAGGTCCTGGACGGCGATCTTGGCGCGGATCAGTGGGCGGCGCAGCCGGCGCTCGCGACGCAGCGCACGGAGCATGCGCCGCGAGTCCTGTTCGTACCGCCAGCGGGCCCAGGGCGCGCCCGGCCGGGAGAGCCGGATCGCGCCGATCAGCAGCAGCGGGAAGAAGAACAGCCCGATCAGCCCGGTCCAGATCTTCCCCTTGAGCAGCACGATCGCGGCGGTGCCGAGGCTGATGACGCCGAAGCCGATCTGCGCGGCCCGCTCGGGTGAGTCCCGGAACCCCGCGAAGTCCACGAGGTCGAGCGGGCGCAGTCCGAGGAGCAGTAGGCCGCTCATCGCGATCGCCACGAACACCGCGTCGACCGAGGCGCGCCCCTCCTCCTGCCAATACACGTCGCGCAGGTAGAGGATCAGCGCGAACTCGTCGAGGATCAGCGCGGCCCCCAACCCAAAGACGCCGGCGAGCACCGCGGCCGTCGTCTGGGTGGCCTTGTCGAAGTTCGCTATGAGGCCGATCGCCGAGCCCAGGCACAGCACCACGCCGAACACCATGTGGTGCAGGTGCAGGCCGCCGGGCGTGACGTTGCCGAACCACCAGCGCACCTTCGCCCGGATCAGCCGGACGCTGATCCGGATCCCCATGAAGCCCACGATCAGCCCGACGCAGAAGGTGAACAGCGGCAGCCGTCCCCCTCCGACGATGTCGTTCGCGAACCAGGTGGACATGCTTCCAACCTAGCGTCGGACATCGTCGTCGCAGGTCGGAACGCCGCGGGCGGCACACGACGCCCACGCGATGCGCGCGCGACTACTTCCCGAAGCCGGCCTTGCGCAGCGCGTCCGCCATCGAGCCCGACGGTGCCGCCTGCCCGCCTCCGCGCGACGCCCGGTTCTGGCCGCCGCCGCGCTGACCCTGGCCGCGGTTCTGCCCACCCTGGCCGCGCGAGCCACCGGGCTGCCCGCCGCGCGCGCCGCGGGCATCGCCCCGCGGACCGCCGCCGCGCTGCGCTCCCCCGCCGCGCGGGCCGCGCTCCTTCGGAGCGGCATCGTCGTTCAGCCGCAGCGAGAGGCCGATCCGCTGGCGTTCGACGTCCACGTCGACCACCTTCACCTTGACGACCTGGCCGGACTTGACCACCTCGTGCGGGTCGGAGACGTACCGGTCCGACATGGCGGAGACGTGCACGAGGCCGTCCTGGTGCACGCCGACATCCACGAACGCGCCGAACGCGGCGACGTTGGTGACGACGCCCTCCAGCACCATGCCCGGTTGCAGGTCGGAGACCTTCTCGACACCGGCCGCGAAGGTCGCGGTCGCGAAGGCGGGGCGCGGGTCCCGTCCCGGCTTCTCCAGCTCGGCGAGGATGTCGGTCACCGTCGGGACGCCGAACCGCTCGTCCGCCAGGTCCGCGGCGATGTCCGCCGGCCGCAGCTTCGCGAGCGCCGGGCCGTTGCCGATGAGCTCGGCGAGCGCCAGCCCCGAGCGGTCCAGGATCTTCCGCACCACGGGGTACGCCTCGGGGTGCACGCCGGAGGCGTCGAGCGGATCGTCGCCGCCGCGGATGCGCAGGAAGCCCGCGCACTGCTCGAAGGCCTTCGGGCCGAGTCGCGGCACGTCCAGCAGGCCCTTGCGGCTGCGGAAGGCGCCCGCGCCGTCGCGGTGCGCGACGATGGCAGCGGCCAGGTTCTCGGTGACGCCGGAGACGCGCGCGAGCAGCGGGGCCGAGGCGGTGTTGAGGTCCACGCCCACCGCATTCACCGCGTCCTCGACGACCGCGTCGAGCGACTTGGCGAGGCTGGCCTGCGAGACGTCGTGCTGGTACTGGCCCACGCCGATCGACTTGGGATCGATCTTCACCAGCTCGGCCAGCGGGTCCTGCAGGCGGCGGGCGATGGAGACGGCGCCGCGCAGCGAGACGTCCATGTCCGGCAGCTCCTGCGAGGCGTACTCGGACGCCGAGTAGATCGACGCGCCCGCCTCGCTGACGACGGCCTTGGCGGGCACCCGGGCGCCGGCCTTCTTGATCTCCGCCAGCAGCTCGGTGGTGAGGGCGTCGGTCTCGCGCGAGGCGGTGCCGTTGCCGATCGCGACCAGCTCCACGTCGTGCCGGGCGATGAGCGCGGCGAGCAGCGCCTTGCTCTTGTCCCACTGGTTCTGCGGCTGGTGCGGGTAGATGATCAGGGTGTCGAGCACCTTGCCGGTGCCGTCCACCACGGCCGTCTTCACGCCGTTGCGGAAGCCCGGGTCCAGACCCAGCGTCGGCCGGGTGCCGGCCGGCGCCGCCAGCAGCAGGTCCTTGAGGTTGGTGGCGAAGACGTGCACGGCGTCGTCCTCGGCGCGCTGCCGCAGCCGGGTCCGCGCGTCCACGGTCGCGGAGACCATCAGCTTGGTGCGCCAGGCCCATCGCGCGACGGTGCCGAGCCACTTGTCCGCCGGGCGCCCCTGGTTCGAGATGCCCAGCGTCGCCGCGACCATCGCCTCGTAGTCGGCGTCCTCGCCACCGTCGAACTGCAGGGAGAGCACCTCCTCCTTCTCCCCGCGCAGCACCGCGAGCACGCGGTGCGAGGGCATCTGCTCCAGCGGCTCGGAGAACTCGAAGTAGTCGCGGAACTTCTGCGCCTTCTGCGGGTCCGCTCCCTCGCGCACGCCGGTGCGCAGCGTCGAATCGGCCCAGAACTTCTCGCGGACGGTGCCCACCAGCTCGGCGTCCTCGGACGCCCGCTCGACCAGGATGTGGCGCGCGCCCTCGAGCGCCGCCGCCGCGTCGGCGACGTTCTCACCGAGGAACTCCGCGGCCAGCTCCTCGGGGACCAGCGTGGGATCGGACAGCAGGCGCTCCGCGAGCGGCTGCAGGCCGTTCTCCCGCGCGATCTGCGCCTTGGTGCGCCGCTTGACCTTGTACGGCAGGTAGATGTCCTCGACGCGGGCCTTGGTCTCGGCGGCGATCAGCGCCTCCCGGAGCTGCGGCGTCAGCTTGCCCTGCTCCTCGATGGAGGCGATCACGGCCGCGCGCCGGTCGTCGAGCTCGCGCAGGTAGCCGAGCCGTTCCTCCAGCGTGCGCAGCTGCGCGTCGTCGAGGCTGCCGGTGACCTCCTTGCGGTACCGGGCGATGAACGGCACCGTCGACCCCTCGTCGAGCAGCTGGACCGCGGCGGCCACCTGGTTCTCCCCCACCGAGAGCTCCTCGGCGATGCGGGCGGATACGGATTTCACGGGCGCGCTCGAATTCACGCGGCCACCCTACCGGCGGGCACCGACGAGATCCGCGATCACCGGCTCTGTGGCGCCGCACACCATCACCGCCTCGTAGGCGACATCGGCCAGCCCGACGCCGCCGTCGCGCACGAGGAAGTACAGCGCCGAGAGCACCCGCGCCGACTGGAAGCCCAGGATGTAGCCCGTGTGGTCACCGTCGAGCCGTCGGGCGTGGGCGTACGAATCGAAGTCCCGCGCGGCGGCGGCCAGGGAGTCCGCGGCGCCGCGGCGCGACCCCGGGGCGCGCCGCTCGTCCAACAGGATCTCGCCCGTGTGATCGAGGGCCGGATCCGCAGCGCGGTCGAGTGCGCCGGCGACGAGGGCGACCCCTGCGGCGTGCCGGTGCTCGGCGGGCACGGCCGCGACGGCCTCCGTCAGGTCGGGCAGGCTATTCGAGCGGTGCATCGGTGTCCCCCCAGTGCGTATTCCAGGCGTCCGCGGACCAACTCGGGGCGAAGCCCGCCTCGCGCAGGTACTCGCACACGTCGGGCGGCGGTTCGACGGCGCCCACCACCGGCCCGGGCGTGAAACCGTGTGCCGCACAGAAGGTGGCGATCGACAGCTCCGGCCAGGTCTCGTTGCCGGCGGCGAGCTCGCCGTCGCGCAGGACGACGCCGGGCCGCAGGTAGCCGTCGAGCTCGGTGGTCCCGATCAGCCGCCAGGGCCGCCCGGCCTCATCGGCGACCTCGGCGACGGCCATGCGCACCCAGCCGCGGGCCGGGCCGTCCACGGCCCCGCACAGCTCCCGCAGCCGCAGGTCGAGGTCGGCGGGTGCACCGGCCGGGATCGCGTAATGGGCGGCGCGGTGGGTGCCCTCGGCCGAGAGGGACCGGCCGAATCCACCCATCCCGGCCATGCCGGCCATCGGCGCCATCGAACCCACCGCAGCGCCGTGGCCGGCCGCGAGTTCGGCCGAGCGGCGGCGCGCCTCCTCGGCGGCGTCCTCGGTCTCCGCGCGGCCGCGCTCGTCCGCGACGTCGGCGGCCTGCTCGGCCCCCGGATCGTCGGGCGGGTTCTGGCCGCGGGCCTCGAGCCGGGCCAGCGCGGTGCGCGCGGCGACGTCCGTCATGCGGGCCCGGGTGTCCTCGACCAGCGTCGCGTACTCCGCATGGAAGGCCACCCGCGCGGCGTCCAGGTCGGCCGCCGTCACCAGCACGCCGGACGGTGCCGCGACTCCGAGCCGGGAGGCGATCCGCCGCGCTTCGTCGTGCGCGGCGACGTACTGCGCGCCGGTGCCCGCGTACGTGCCCGGTTCCTGCGGCCAGAACGACGGATCGGTCACCGGACGGCCTCGATCGCCCGGGCTCCGCGAGCGTCGGTCCCGGCGGTGGCCCGCGCGTGCGAGCGGATCCGCTCGGCGAGTCCGCGCAGCTCGGCGACGGAGGCGGCGTGCAGTTCCCGTGCCGCGGAATCGGATTCGGCGGGGACCGCGCCCAGCGCCCGCGCGTACGGATCGTCGGGCAGCGGCAGCGGCTCCGGTGCGCACAGTGCGTCCGCGAGGGCGTCGACGGTGCGCGCCTCCCGCTCCCAGTCGTGCGGGTCCAGTTCGAAGATCATGACGCGACCCGAGTCAGTTCGGCGCGCCGCTCGTAGTGCTCGCGGAGGGTGCCGACGGCCGTGGCGGCGAGCTCGGCGATCAAGGGCCCCAAGCGTTCCGGCGGATGGGCACGTGGCGTGCCGGGCGCCAGGTCCACGGCGACCACGTGCCCCCGCACATCGACGGTGACGGCGACGGTACGGTCCTGCGAGCGCGCCGTGACGCGGGCGGTGCGGAACTCCTCGTCGAGCCGCGCGAGGGCCGCTTCGCGCCGCTCGACCTCCGCGAGCAGGGCGGCGGCACCGCTGATCTCAGCCATGATTCCCCCGAATCCGCGGACGCCCCCACGCCCGCTCTCCCCCATCATGCCGTGGTGCCGCGCGGACGGTGCGGATTCGGCGGCAATCGCGTCCGGTGGTTCAGGTCGGGGACGGCGCGGCGGCGACGGCGGGCAGTTCCACGCGCAGCCGGGAACCGCCGCGCGGGGACTCCTCGAGCTGGGCGGTGCCGCCGTGGGCGCGCACGATCTCGTCGACGACGGCGAGCGCGAGCCCGCCGTCGGCATCGACACCGGCGCCGACCGTGAACGCGGCGTCCCGCCCGTCGGGCGGGACGGGCGGCCCGTCGTCGTCCACCCGCAGCACCACGACGTCGTCGATCCTGCCGATCCGCACCGTCACCGCACCGTCGGCGTTCGCGGCCGCCGCCTCGAGGGCGTGCTGCATCAGCAGCGCCAGATGCGTCCGAGCGCCCAGCACGAGGGTGGCGAGATCGCCCTCCACGAGGACGTCCACCCCCGACGGATTCCGGACGGCGGTCATCACCTCGAACCACGGCACGATCTCGCGGGGAGGCTGCTCACCCGCCCGCAATCGGGCGAGCAGGAGCAGTCCGCCGGCCGTGGCCTGGAGCCGGTCGAGATCGGCCAGGGCGCGGCGCACGGCGTCGGGCTCGCCGTCGGCATCGGCGACGCGCAGATCCGCGCGCAGATCCGCGATCGGGGCCTGCAGAGCCTGCGCCGCCTCGCCGACGAAGGCCAGGCGCCGGTCCGCGGCGTCCCGCCGGCGTTCGAGCGCGTCGGCGAGGGTGCGGGTGAGACCGGCGATCTCGTCGTCGCCGGTGGGCTCGGGCAAGCCGCCCGGCGCGCCGGTGTCGAGGTCGCGGTAGCGCCGCGCCAGCGCGCCGACCGGGCGCAGCGCGCACCCCGCGGCGATCCACGCCGAGAGTCCCGCGGCGAGCGCGACGAGGGGCGCGAGCAGCAGGCCTCCGGTCACGGCGGTCACCGCGATCGCGACGACCAGAGCGATCACCCCGGCGAGCAGGGACAGACGCAACCGGGCGGGCCCGGCGGGGGTCTCGGGCGGTTCGTCGCCCGGCGCGTGCCGCATCAGGTCATCCTCGCCGATCAGGGCGTCGGCGGGAGCAGATCGGGGCGACGGTCCGCGGTTCGCTCAAGGGATTGCTCGCGTCGCCACTGCGCGACCTTGGCGTGGTCCCCGGACAGGAGTACGGGCGGCACCGTGAGGTCGCGCCACGTCTCGGGGCGGGTGTAGGACGGACCTTCGAGCAGGCCGCCGGCCCCCTCGGAGAAGGAATCGTCCTGGTGGCTGAGCTTGTTGCCGAGGACGCCGGGGATGAGCCGGCCGAAGGCCTCGACCATGACGAGCACCGCGACCTCGCCGCCGATGAGCACGTAGTCGCCGATGGACACCTCGACGACCCGCACGCGTCGGGCGGCGTCGACGAAGACGCGCTGGTCGATGCCCTCGTAGCGGCCGCAGGCGAAGACGATGTGCTCCTCGCGCGCCCATTCGTGGGCCATGGCCTGCGTGAACGGCACTCCGGCGGGGGTGGGGACCACGAGCAGTGCGTCGTCGGGGCAGACGTCGTCGAGGGCCGGCCCCCACACGGTGGGTTTCATGACCATGCCGGGCCCGCCGCCGTAGGGCGAGTCGTCGACGGCCTTGTGCACGTCGTGGGTCCAGTTCCGCAGGTCGTGCACACCGAACTCGAGCAGGCCCTTGTCGACGGCCTTACCCAGGAGCGCCTGCCGCAGCGGCGCGAGGTACTCGGGGAAGATCGTCACCACGTCGATGCGCACGGGACTACTCCGGGTCGAGGAGACCGTCGGGCGGATCGACGGTGATCGCGCCACCGGCCAGGTCGACGTCCGGGACGATGGCCTTGACGAACGGGATGAGGATCTCGCGGCCGTCGGGCGTCTTCACCGACAGCAGCTCGCCGCCGGGCGGGTGCAGGACCTCGGCGATCACGCCCACGTCCTCGCCTCCGACGGTGCGCACGGCGAGGCCCTCGAGTTCGTGGTCGTAGAACTCGTCCGGATCGTCGCTGGGCTCCACGTCGGCGGAGTCGATGTAGAAGAGGGTGCCGCGCAGCTCGTCGGCGGCGGTGCGGTCGTCCACCCCCTGCAGACGCACCAGCAGCCTCCCGGAATGGTTCCGGGAGGCTGCCACGGTGTACGTCTGGTTCTGCTTCTCGCGGGGGCGCCGTCCGGTGAGGACGGCGCCGTCCGCGAAGCGGAGCTCGGGCGAATCGGTGCGCACATCCACGACGATCTCGCCGCGGATGCCGTGCGACTTGGCGACGCGGCCGATCACGAGCTCCATGTTCGTCAGCGAACCCGATCGGTGTCGACGACGTCGATCCGGATGCCCTTGCCACCGATGCCGGTGACGAGGGTGCGCAGGGCGGTGGCGGTGCGGCCGCTACGGCCGATCACCTTGCCCAGATCGTCCGGGTTCACGTGCACCTCGATCACGCGGCCGCGACGGCCGGTGATCAGGTCGACGCGGACGTCGTCCGGGTTCGACACGATGCCGCGCACGAGGTGCTCGACGGCGTCGGCGACGACGGCGCTCATTACTCGCCCTCGGCCGGAGCCTCGGCGGCGGCCTCGGCCGGAGCCTCAGCAGCCTCGGCGGGGGCCTCGTCGGCCTTCTTCTCCGCCTTCTTCTTGGGCGTGGTGGCGGCCGCGGCGGGCTCCTTGTCGGCCTCGGCGAGCGCGGCGTTGAAGAGGTCCAGCTTGGACGGCTTCTCGGCGGCGGTCTTCAGGGTGCCCTCGGCGCCCGGGAGGCCCTTGAACTTCTGCCAGTCACCGGTGATCTTCAGGAGGGCGAGCACGGGCTCGGTCGGCTGGGCGCCGACGCCCAGCCAGTACTGGACGCGCTCGGAGTCGATCGCGATGAGCGACGGCTCCTCCTTGGGGTGGTACTTGCCGATCGACTCGATCGCGCGGCCGTTGCGGCGGGTGCGCGAGTCGGCGATGACGACGCGGTACTGGGGGTTGCGGATCTTGCCGAGCCGCGTGAGCTTGATCTTGACAGCCATGTGCTGTGGTTCCTTCGTTCTCGAGTCACGTGTGCAATTCAGCGATGCGTCAGGATGAACGCACCCGGTTTTGCCGTCTGGTTGCGTGACCGCCGGGCGGTATCTCAGCCGCTGCCGGTCAGCAGCGGTCCATTGTGCCATGACCTGCGGCCGCGACGAAATCCAGGTCGGCGGCGCGGCACCCGCTCGCAGCCCGCACTCGGGCTGCACGGGCGGGGCCCCGCGCGTAGTTTCTGAGCATGAGCAACGACCCCCGCGACGACGAAGGCCTCCTCCTGCCGGCGTACGCCGGACGACTCGGCACCGAACCGCTCCCCCGCGCCCGCCTCGCGGACGAGGAGACGCCGCCGCTGGCGGCGTACCGCTTCGTCCACGACGAGCTCGTCCTCGACGGCCAGTCCCGGACCAATCTGGCCACGTTCGTCACCACCTGGATGGAACCGGAGGGCCAGGCCCTCATGGCCGAGTCCTTCGACAAGAACGCGATCGACCACGACGAGTACCCCGCGACCTCGGCGATCGAGTCCCGCACCGTCGCGATCGTCGCGCACCTCTTCCACGCTCCCGGCCTGGACCCGCACGATCCGGCGTCGGCGACCGGCGCGTCGACGATCGGCTCGTCCGAGGCGGTCATGCTCGCCGGCCTCGCGATGAAGTGGCGCTGGCGCAAGCAGCGGCGCGCCGCGGGCCTGGACGCGAGCACCCCCAACCTGGTGCTGGGATCGAACGTCCAGGTCGTCTGGGAGAAGTTCTGCCGCTACTTCGACGTGGAGCCGGTGTACCTGCCCATCGAACCGGGGCGCTACGTGGTCACGCCGGAGCAGGTGCGCGACGCTGTCGACGAGAACACCATCGGCGCGGTCACCCTCCTCGGCACCACCTTCACCGGCGAGTACGAAGACGTCGCCGGCGTCTGTGCCGCGCTCGACGAGCTGTCGGCGTCCGGCGGCCCCGACGTTCCGGTGCACGTCGATGCGGCGAGCGGCGGCTTCGTCGCCCCGTTCCTCGACCCGGACCTCGTGTGGGACTTCCGGCTGCCCCGCGTCTTCGCGATCAACACCTCCGGGCACAAGTACGGCCTGACCTACCCGGGCATCGGGTTCGTGATCTTCCGCGACCGCGCCGCCCTGGACGAGGACCTGGTCTTTCGCGTGAACTACCTCGGCGGCGACCTGCCGACCTTCACGCTCAACTTCTCGCGCCCCGGCGCGCAGATCATCGGGCAGTACTACAACTTCGTCCGGCTCGGCCGCAACGGCTACACCAAGATCATGCGGGCGCTGCGTGGCACCGCGATGTGGCTCGCCGCGCAGATCGCCTCCCTGCCGCACCTCACCGTGATCAGCGACGGCTCCGCGCTGCCGGTCGTCACGTTCTCCGTCGACGACGCGGCACCGTTCACGGCGTTCGACCTCTCACACGAACTGCGCGCGGCCGGCTGGCAGGTGCCGGCGTACACCATGCCGGCGGACGCCCAGGACGTCACGGTGCTGCGAATCGTCGTGCGCGAGGGCTTCTCGGGCGATCTGGCCGGCAAGCTCCGCGGGGACGTGATCGCCGCCCTGGCCCGACTGGACCCGCGCCACACCGCCGACGACCGCCGCGCGTTCCATCACTGAGTACCCGACGACGCCCTGAGCTGCGCAATCGCCCGCACGACACGCGGCTCGCCCGCCCGGCGCCGCAGTGCGGCTAGGCTCGGGGGCGAGCACGGTCGCCGTCGCGTGACACGCGCCACTTCGGCGCTGTAGTTGCGAGAGCAATGGTTACCAGCGGGTAAACTCCACCCCGTTGTCGCCTGCGCGGTGCACCGTCAGCCCGGTGTAGCCCACTGCCAGGCCACGTTCAGCACCCCAGCAGGAACGGACCGCAGACTCAGCTCATGGCCACGCACCTGGATCGATCCACCGCGTCCCCGGTCGCCACCGGTGACGCGGCGGGCTCCCCGTCGCGCGGCGGTTACCTCTACCAGCTGGATTTCGTCCGCACCATCACGTTCCTGCTCGTGGTCTTCATCCACACGCTGACCAATACCAACGACGAGGTCAACGGCACCGTCACCAACGCGATCGCGATGAACCTGCACTTCACCCGCAACGCCTTCTTCGCGCTGACGGGCCTGGTGCTGGCCTACGGCATCGTCGAGCGCGGCGCCCGGCTGAGCCCGGTCCGGTTCTGGCGCAAGCGGCTCACGCTGGTGATCACGCCGTTCGTGCTGTGGGCGTTCGCCTACTGGGTCTACGACATGGTCGCCGGTGGCGTCGGCGGCGAGATCCCGCACCGGCTGGGCGAGTTCTGGGACGCCCTGAAGTGGGGCGGCCCCGCGGGCGGCTACCAGCTCTACTTCATCTTCGTCACCCTGCAGATCTACGTGCTGTTCCCCCTGATCTTCGCGTTCGCGGAACGCACCCGCCGCTACCACGGCCGCATCCTGCTGGTGAGCGCCGTGCTGCAGGTCGGCATCTACACGGCCGCCACCTACTGGAACCCCACCTCCGGCTGGTGGAGCGAGAACTTCTGGCACCTCTACGCCACGTTCGTGCCGTACCAGTTCTTCATTCTGCTGGGCGTGTTCACCGCCTTCCACCGCGAGCGGGTCGAGGCCGTCCTGCTGCGGCACGCTCCCGTGGTGCTGGGCCTCGCGGCGCTGACCGCGGTGGGCGCGCAGGTCCTCTACCGGGCCCGCCTCAACGACGAGACCGCGCCGATCGTGGCGTCGGCGGTCTTCCAGCCCGGCAACTTCGTGCTGTACGTCGTGCTGGTGGCAGCGGTCTACACCGTCGGGCTGCTGCTGGCCCGCAACCGGCACCGTGTCCCACGGCTCACGCGCTTCGCCTCCTACGGCGCGAAGCGCTCCTTCGGCGTCTTCCTGGTGCACGTCATGGTGCTCGCACTGTTGCTGCTGCCCCGGACGTCCGACGGCGCCTCCTGGCTCACGACGGTGCTGCCCTCGCCCCTGGGGACGGCGGTGGCGTACGCGCTCACGATCGCGATCACGCTCGCCGTCGTGGAACTGCTCAGCCGGGCCCCGAAGGCGCAGTGGTGGGTCGGTCGCCCGCGCCCCGCGAAGCGTCGCACCCCGCCGCCCACGGCCCGCGAGGACGCCCCGTCGACGCAGGACAACGACCTGCTCGGCATCTCCCGCACCTCCACCTCTTGACTCTCCCCTCACTGGAGACCGCAGGCTGATCCCGTGACCGACGACAACGCACTGTTCAGCATCGGCGACGTCGCGGCCCGGACCGGGGCATCGGTGAAGACCATCCGGTTCTGGTCGGACGAGGGCCTCGTCCCCACGGTCCGCAGCGCTGCCGGATACCGGCTCTACGATGCGGATTCGGTGGCGCGGCTCGAGCTGGTGCGGACCCTGCGCGAACTGGGCCTGGACGTCAAGACGGTGCGCGCCGTCCTCGCGGAGCGCACGAGCCTCGCCGCGGTGGCGGATGCCCACGCGCAGGCCCTCGACGCCCAGATCCGCACGCTGCGGATCCGGCGGGCGGTGCTGCGGTCGGTCGCGACCCGGAACAGCACGACCGAGGAGCTGAGAATCATGCACGAGATGGCGACACTGTCCGCGGCGCAGCGCCAGCGGATCATCGACGAGTTCGTCGACGAGGCCTTCGCCGGAATCGCCCCGGACGCCCCCGGCGCGCACATCGCGCACGGGATGCGCTCGATGCCGGCCGCATTGCCCGACGATCCGACGCCCGCACAGGTGGACGCGTGGATCGAACTGGCGGCGCTCGTCGCGGACGAGGACTTCCGGGCCCGCGCCCGGGAGATGGCCGTGACCGGGGCGGCTGCGACCGCGCCACCGGTGATGGTGGACCTCGAGGCCGCCCGCGCGGCGGCCGAAGGCGGTACGGACCCGGCGTCGGACGACGCCGGAGCCCTGCTGGACGCACTCGTCCCGGCGGGCACGGACCGGGCCGCACTGGCCGAGCAGATGGTGACCTTCACCGACGCCCGCGTCGAGCGCTACTGGGCGCTGCTCGGGATCCTCAACGACTGGCCCGCCCGCCCGGCGACGGTGCCGGTCGCGCAGTGGGTGATCGCCGCGCTCCGCGCGCACGCCTGAGCGACGGGGCGCGGGGCCGGGCCGGACGCACGGATCAGCGCGGCAGGTCGGCGAGCACACCCCGCACGACCACGGCCGACGGTGCCGGCAGCCCGCCGTGCGCGAGCGCCACGCGCGGATCCACGTCGTAGATCACGAGATCCGCGGGGGCACCGTCGTCGAGTCCCGCGAAGCCGAGCCACTGCCGCGCCCGCCAGGACGCGGCGGCGATCGCCTCCTCGGCGGGCATGACGGCGGCGAGCGCCTCGATCTCGCGGGGAAGGGCGCCGTGCACGTTGAAACCGCCGGCATCGGTGCCCGCGTACATCGCGACACCGGCCTCCCAGGCGGCGCGGAAGGTGGCCCGGCGCCGATCGTGCAGCGCCATCATGTGGCGGTGGTAGGTGGGGAACTTCTCCTGCGCGGGCGCCGCGATGGAGGGGAAGTTCTCGATCTGGATCATGGTGGGCACCAGTCCGATCCCTTTCTCCACCATGATGTCGATGGTGTCCGGTGTGAGGCCGGAACCGTGTTCGATGGCGTCCACGCCGGCGGCCAGCAGCCCCGGCAGGGCTTCCTCGCCGAAGACGTGCGCGGTGATCCGCGCGCCCGCGTCGTGGGCCACCGCGACCGCCTCGGCGAGCACGTCGTCGGGCCACAGCGGCGCGAGATCGCCGACGGACCGGTCGATCCAGTCCCCCACCAGTTTGATCCACGGGTGCCCCTCGGCGGCGCGCCGGCGCACCGCGTCGACGAGCTGCGAGGGGTCCTCGAGTTGCTCGCCGAGTCCGCGGGTGTACCGCTTGACCAGTGCGATGTGGCGGCCCATGCGGACGAACCGCGGCAGGCCGGGCCGACCGTCGAGGGGCGAGGTGTCGAGGTCGGATCCGGGTTCGCGGATCACGGTCACCCCCACCGCGACGTCCTCGAGCGCCAGCGCGCGGCCCTGGACGAGGTCGGGTTCCCCGTCGGCGACGATGCCCACGTGGCAATGGGCGTCGACGTACCCGGGGACGGCGAAGCCGGTCAGTTCCACGCGCGGCGCCGCGGTGCCGGGATCGGAGAGGCGCACGGCACCGTCGGAGACCCAGAACTCGCCGTCGCCGCCGGGCAGCACCGTGCCGGAGAAGTGCAGATCGCTCACGGGGCAACCCTACGTCGCGAAACCGGACGATTGCGACGGTATGGCGCCACGACGATCACCCGCCCGGTGGACGGCGCCGGGGCCGCGGGGATCACTTCTTCTTGCGGAGCTGCTCCTCGAGCGCGGCCATGTCGATGCCCTCCAGGCCGGGGGGCAGCTGATCGAGGCCCTTGGGCATGCTCGACAGGTCCATCCCGGCGGGCATCCCCGGCATCCCCGGCATGCCGCCGGGGAAGCCGCCGCGCATCTTCGGCGGCGTCGGGCCGCGACCGGAGGCCTTCTTGCCCTTCTTGCCCTTCTGCTTGCGCTTGGGGATCCGCTTGGGCGCGCCGAAACCCGCCATCTGCGACATCATCTTGCGGGCCTCGAAGAAACGGTCCACCAGCTGGTTGACGTCGGTGACGGTGACGCCCGAGCCCTTGGCGATGCGCAGTCGGCGCGAGGCGTTGATGATCTTCGGGTCGGCCCGCTCGGCCGGGGTCATGCCGCGGATGATCGCCTGGATCCGGTCGAGCTGGCTGTCGTCGACGGCGGCGAGGGCGTCCTTCATCTGGCCCGCGCCGGGCAGCATGCCCAGCAGGTTCCCGATGGGGCCCATCTTGCGGATCATCAACATCTGGTCGAGGAAGTCCTCGAGGGTCAGCTCGCCGGAGGTGATCTTGGCGGCCGCCTCCTCCGCCTTCTGCTGATCCATGTGCTGCTCGGCCTGCTCGATGAGCGAGAGCACATCGCCCATGCCGAGGATCCGGGAGCTCATCCGGTCCGGGTGGAAGACGTCGAAGTCGTCGAGCTTCTCGCCGGTGGAGGCGAACAGGATCGGCTTGCCGGTGATCTCGCGGACCGAGAGCGCGGCGCCGCCGCGGGCGTCGCCGTCGAGCTTGGTGAGCACGACACCGGTGAAGTCGACGCCGTCGGCGAAGGCCTGCGCGGTGCTCACCGCGTCCTGGCCGATCATGGCGTCGAGGACGAACAGCACCTCGTCGGGGTCCACCGCGTCGCGGATCGCGCGGGCCTGGCCCATGAGCTCCTCGTCGATGCCGAGGCGGCCGGCGGTGTCGACGATGACCACGTCGTGCTGCTTGGCCCGGGCCTCGGCGATGCCGCCGCGCGCCACCTCGACGGGGTCGGCCGCGCTCACGCCCAGGGCGCCCTCGCCGCCGACGGACGTGCCGGGGTGCGGGGCGTACGTGGGGACGCCGGCCCGCTCGCCGACGATCTTGAGCTGGTCGACGGCGCCCGGACGCTGCAGGTCGCAGGCCACGAGCATGGGCGTGTGGCCCTGCTTCTTGAGGAACGCGGCCAGCTTGCCGGCGAGGGTCGTCTTACCGGCGCCCTGCAGGCCGGCGAGCATGATCACCGTCGGCGGGGTCTTGGCCAGGTTCAGGCGCCGGGTCTCGCCGCCGAGGATCCCGACGAGCTCCTCGTTGACGATCTTGACGATCTGCTGCGCGGGGTTGAGCGCGGCCGAGACCTCGTGGCCCTTGGCCCGCTCCTTGACCCGCGCGACGAAGGCGCGCACCACGGGCAGCGCGACATCGGCCTCGAGCAGCGCGAGGCGGATCTCGCGGGCCGTCGAGTCGATGTCGGCGTCGGTCAGCCGGCCCTTGCCGCGCAGGTCCTTGAGCGCGCCTGTGAGCCGATCGGAGAGGGATTCGAACATTGCTCCAGACTATCGGGTCGGCTCGTCCTCCGGTGGCGCAGGCGGTGCGGCCTCCGGCAGGACGGCGAGGACGGCGCTCTCGGCCCGCGCCCGCAACTCGCTCTCGGCGCCGGTGACGTCGAGGCAGAAGACGTCGACGGCCGTGGCGCCGAGGGTCGCGACCTTGGCCCACCGCACGTCGAGTCCGGCGTCGTCGAGAGCCCCCGCGACCCGCGCGAGCAGGCCGGGGGTGTCGCCGGCGCGGACCTCGAGGACGACGGTGCCGGGCGCGCCGTCGAACCAGCGCAGACGGGGCGGGGCGGCCGCCCGCAGCGGCGGCGCGGCGACGCTCCCGTCGACGGGGGTGGCCGCGGCGCGTTCACGGGTGCGCAGCTCGGCGAGCACGTCGGCGCCGTCGAGGGCGGCGAGCAGGCGCTGGCGCACCAGGGCCGGGTCGGGCGGGTCGCCGAAGGTGGGCACCACGAGGAAGGTGTTGACCGCGGACTCCCCCATCCCCGCGACGGCGGCGCTCTGCACCCGCAGGCCGGCGAGGGCGAGCACCGCTGCCATGCGGGCGAGCACGCCGCGCCGGTCGGGGCCGACGACCACGACGGAGAACGTGTGCGGCCCGAGCGCGGGCGCGGGCGTGATGCGCACGTGCGTGCCGCCCGCGGCGGCGAGCGCGGCCACTTCGCCGGGCACCGGCTCCGGCTGCGGCGCGGGTTCACCGGCCAGCACGCGGGCGGTGCGGCGGACCAGGTCGCCGATGAGCCGCGACTTCCACTCGCCCCAGACGCCGGGTCCGGTGGCGAGCGAGTCGGCCTCGGCGAGCGCGTACAGCAGCTCCAGCAGGACGGGGTCGTGGCCGATCTTCTCCGCCACCATCTCGATGGTCGCGGGGTCGTCCAGGTCGCGACGGGTCGCCACCGCCGGGAGCAGCAGGTGGTGGCGCACCATCGCGGCGAGCAGTGCGGTGTCGTCGGCGGGCAGGCCCAAGCGCGCGGCGATGGCCTCGGCGAGCTCGGCGCCGATCACGCTGTGGTCGCCACCGCGTCCCTTGCCGAGGTCGTGCAGCAGCGCGCCGAGCACCAGCAGATCGGGGCGGGCGACGTCGGTGGCGCGGCTCGCGGCGTACGCGGCGGCCTCCACCAGGTGCCGGTCGACCGTCCAGGTGTGCACGGCGTCGCGCGGCGGCAGGTCGCGCACGGCGCCCCACTCGGGGAGCAGCCGGCCCCAGAGTCCGGTGCGGTCGAGTGCCTCGATGACCGGCACGGCGTTGCGCCCGGCACCGAGGAGGGCGAGCAGGTCGGCGACCGTCTCCGCGGGCCACGGGCTGCGCGGCGCCGGTGCGATCTCGGCGAGCCGGGCGAGCGTGGAGGCGGACATGGGCAGGCCGGAGGCGGCCGCCGCGGCGGCGACGCGCACCGTCAGGCCGGGATCGCGGTCGGGTCGGGCGTCGCGGGCGAGGGTCACCTCCCCGGCGTGCTCGACGACCCCCTCGGCGAGCGGGCGGCGCACGGGCGGGCGGCGCAGCCGCGCCAGTCCCCGCCGGGGCAGGGCGTTCTGGGCGGTACGGATGCCCACGTCCACGGCGTAGGCGACGGTGCGCCCGCTGTCGCTGATGGTGCGGGCCAGGTCGAAGCGGTCGCCGAGGCGCAACGCGGCGCCGATCTCGTCGGCCTCCTGGGCTCGCACGGAATCGCGGGCGCGGCCGGCGATGCGGTGCAGTTCGGTGCGCACGTCGAGCAGCCGGCCGTAGGCGGAGGCCAGGTCGTTGCCGGTGGTGCCGTCCGGGGTCGCCGACGGTGTCGGTATCCCGTCGGTCAGCTGGGCGAGCGAAAGAGCCTGCAGCAGTTGCACGTCGCGCATGCCGCCGCGACCGTTCTTGAGGTCGGGCTCGGCGCGGTGGGCGATCTCCCCCGAACGGCGCCAGCGCTCGCGGGCCTGCTCGACGAGGTCGTCGACGCGGGTGCGGATGTCGGCGCGCCACTGCCTGCGCACGCCGCTGATGAGCAGGTTGGTGATCTCCTGGTCCCCGACGATGTGCCGGGCGTCGAGCAGACCGAGCGCGGCGGTGAGATCGGACTGGGCGACGCGGACGGCCTCGGGAACGGTGCGGACGCTGTGATCGAGCTTGATGTGCGCGTCCCACAACGGGTACCAGATGCTCTCGGCGACGGCGGTGACGTGTTCGGGATCGATCCCGTCGTCGTGCACCAGGAGCAGGTCGAAGTCGCTGTGGGGCAGCAACTCCCGCCGTCCCAGGCCACCGACGGCGACGAGGGCGAGGCCGCTGTCGGGGCCGATGCCCGCGGCGGCGCCGTGGGTGCTGAGCCAGACCTCGGCCAAGTCGGCGAGCGCGCCGCGCAGGGCCGCGGGATCGAGCCCGTGCGGCCCCGACGCCCGGTCCAGCAGGCGGGCGCGGGCGGCGACGAGTTCCTTCGCACCGCCCTGCCCGCCCGCCGTCCCGATGTCCTGCGTCGGCGCGATCGCCTTGTCCGGCACCGTCATCGACCGGCCTACAGGGCCTCGGCGCCGCGCTCGCCGGTGCGCACGCGCACGACGGACTCGACGGGTGTGACCCAGACCTTGCCGTCACCGATCTTGCCGGTGCGCGCACCCTCGACGATCACATCGACCACGCTGTCCACGACGGCGTCGTCGACGACGACCTCGATGCGGACCTTGGGGACGAAGTCCACGGAGTACTCGGCGCCGCGGTAGACCTCGGTGTGGCCCTTCTGCCGTCCGTATCCCTGCACCTCGCTGACGGTCATTCCGAGGATCCCTGCCTGCTCGAGGCCCGCCTTCACGTCCTCGAGTGTGAAGGGCTTGACGATCGCGGTGACCAGCTTCATAAGAGTTTCCTTCGTTGGATCGGTGTCGGGTTCCAGCTTAGTTCCGGTCGCCTCAGACCAGGTCGTAAGCGGTTTCGGCGTGCTCCGAGTTGTCGATGCCGTCGGCCTCGGACTCCTTGTCCACGCGCCAGCCCAGCGGCTTGAGCGCGAGGGCGATGACCGCGGTCAGGATCGCGGTGAAGGCCAGGGCGACCGCGGCGATGACGATCTGCACCACCAGCTGCTTGTAGTCGCCGCCGTAGAACAGGCCGGTGTCCTTCGCGAGGAAGCCCAGCGCCACGGTGCCGATCACGCCGGCCACCAGGTGCACTCCCACCACGTCGAGCGAGTCGTCGAAGCCGAACTTGCTCTTGAGGCCGACACCGAAGGCGGCGGCGACACCGGCCACGACGCCGAGGGCGACGGCGCCCACGGGGCTCACGTTCGCGCAGGCCGGGGTGATGGCGACGAGGCCGGCGACGACACCCGATGCGGCGCCGACCGTCGTGGCGTGGCCGTCCCGGAACTTCTCCACCGCGAGCCAGCCGAGCATCGCGGCGGCGGTCGCAGCCGTGGTGTTCACCCAGGCCAGGCCGGCGGTGGCGTTCGCGCCGAGGGCGGAGCCGGCGTTGAACCCGAACCAGCCGAACCACAGCAGTGCGGCACCGAGCATCACGAACGGGATGTTGTGCGGGCGGTAGGACTGCTTGCCGAAGCCGAGGCGCTTGCCGACGACGATCGCCAGGACCAGGCCCGCGATACCGGCGTTGATGTGCACCACGGTGCCGCCGGCGAAGTCGATGGGCGCGACGGTCGCCTTGCCGTCGGTGGTGCCGAACAGCCACGCGGCGATGCCGTTCTCGTCGTGCGAGAGGAGGCCGCCACCCCACACCATGTGCGCGAGCGGCAGGTAGACGATCGTGGTCCAGATCCCGGTGAACAGCAACCAGGTGCCGAACTTCACGCGTTCGGCGAGCGCGCCCGAGATCAGGGCGACGGTGAGCACGGCGAAGGTCAGCTGGAAGCCGGCGAAGACGATCGCGGGCAGACCGCTGTCGGCGGCGTTGAGCACCACCAGGGTGTCCTCGCCCGAGGGCTTGGTCGCCATCAGCTGATCCAGCCCGAAGTACGTGAAGGGGTTGTCGAACATCCCGAGGTAGTTGCCCTCCCCGGAGAAGGACATCGAGTAGCCCCACAGCACGTAGATGACGGAGACCACGCCGAGCGAGCCGATCGACATCATCATCATGTTGAGCACGCTCTTCTGGCGGGAGAGCCCGCCGTAGAAGAACGCCAGCGCGGGCGTCATGAGCAGCACCAGCGCCGCGGACATCAGCATCCACGCGGTGGTGCCGGAGTCGACCTTGCCGAACAGTTCGTCGGGCACAGAAGCCAAGAGCACGGGGAAACCTCCTCGGGTGCGCCCTTGCGGCGCAGTGAGAACAGCTTCTGCGGCGGCGGTTTCCCTGTGGATGCGCTCGTGTTGCCCGTGTGTAACCGGTCCGCCCGGGTTCAGGGCTCTCCGTTACGGCGGTGTTACCGGGCGTCCCGCGATTTCGCGTTCTGCGGCGCTGGACGTGCGCTGGAGCACGTCCAGGCGCCGGCACGTCGACATCGTGAGCCGGAGACCGGTCCTCACCCCAGAAGTGCGTCGACGAACGCCGCGGGCTCGAACGGCGCCAGGTCGTCGGCGCCCTCGCCCAGGCCCACCAGCTTCACCGGCACGCCCAGCTCGTGCTGCACCGCGTAGACGATGCCGCCCTTGGCGGTGCCGTCCAGCTTGGTGAGCACCACGCCGGTGATCTCCACGACCTCGGCGAAGACCTTCGCCTGCGCCAGCCCGTTCTGGCCGATGGTGGCGTCGAGGACGAGCAGCACCTCGTCGACCTTGGCCTTCTTCTCCACGACGCGCTTGACCTTGTCGAGCTCGTCCATGAGGCCCGTCTTGGTGTGCAGGCGGCCGGCGGTGTCGATGAGCACCACGTCGACGCCCTCCTCGGTGCCCCTGGCGACGGCGTCGAAGGCCACGGCGGCGGGGTCGGCGCCCTCCTTGCCGCGCACCACCTCGGCGCCCACGCGCTCGCCCCAGGTCTGCAGCTGATCGGCCGCGGCGGCGCGGAAGGTGTCGGCGGCGCCGAGCAGCACGCGGCGGCCGTCGGCGACGAGCACGCGCGCCAGCTTGCCCGTGGTGGTGGTCTTGCCGGTGCCGTTGACACCCACGACCAGCAGCACCGACGGGGCGCCCGCGTGCGGCAGGGCCTTGATGCTGCGGTCGTACTCGGGATGCAGTTCCTCGATCAGCACCTGGCGCAGCAGCGCGCGGACCTCGGCGGCGTTGGAGACGCCCTGCGTGGCGATCCGGTCGCGCAGCTTCTCCACGACGGCCATCGTGGTGGGGGTGCCGAGGTCGGCGAGGAGCAGCGTGTCCTCGATCTCCTCCCACGACTCCTCGTCGAGGTCGCCCGCGCCGAGCAGGCCGAGCAGCGACGCGCCGACCGTCGACTGCGAGCGCGCGAGGCGGCCCTTGAGCCGGTCCAGGCGGCCCGCCGTCGGGGCGATGTCGTCGAGCTGTGGCGCCGGCGCCTCGGCCGGAGCGGTCGCGGCCTCGGTCTCCGCGGGGGCCGGCGCGGGTTCCGCAGGTGCCTCGGCGGGTGCCGACGGCGCGGACTCGGCGACCGAGGGCTCGGGCTCGGGCTCGGGCTCGGGCTCGGGCTCGGGCTCGGCAGGAGCTTCCGGTGCGACCGGGGCCTCCGGCGCGACCGGGGCTTCCGGCGCGGCGGCGGTCTCGGGCGCGGCCTGCGTCTCGGGCGCGTCCTCGATGTGCTCGATCTCGGTCGGCGCGGACGGCGCGACGTTCGCGGTGCCGGGGTCGATCTCCTCGGCCTCGGCGAGGCGCGCATCGGCCTGCGCCTGCGCCGCCTCGGCGGCCTCCTGCTCGCGCGACTCCTGCAGGTCCTTGAGCGAGACGTGCGGCGTGACCGGAGGCGCGGGCGGCACCTGCTCCTTCGGCGGCGTCACCGGCGGCACCTTCGGCACCACGGGCTCGGCCTCGCGCGTTCCCTCGCTGAAAGTGAATCCGCCGCCGGCCTTGTACCCGCCCGACTTGTCGAGGCTCTTGGGTTCGGGGGTCTCCTCCTTCAGCGATACCCGCCGGCGCTTGTTCAGGTAGAAGCCCGTGGCCAGCGCCACCAGGACCACGAGGATGACGGCGACGGCGATGAGGATCGCGATGGTGGTAGTGCTCACGCACTCAACTGTAGTCAACGCGGTGTTCGCATCCGGGTGCCCGTCGCGCGGGGCCGAGCGCGACCGCTGAGGCGAGCAGGATCACGTGCCCCGGATCGCGGTGATCGGAACTATTCGCGAACCGAACTACCGCAACTAGCGTTCTCGTTCCATCGGGCTCGTTCACCTCCTGAAGAAAGCGAGATCGCCCATGCGCCACTCCGTCTCCCGTCGCTCCGCCATCGCCGCCGTGGCGGCCGTCGCCGCGTCGGCCGCCACCGTCGTCGCCGCGCCCGCCGCCCACGCCGACACGCTCACCGGCACCTTCTCGATCGACTCCGGCTCGTACTTCCGGATGATCCTCCCCAGCGGCACGACGTCCGGTCCGTTCCTGGCGAACGGCAATTCGCCCAGCGAGGACAAGACCACCACCCCGCTCTCGGGCTCGCTGTCCTCGGGCTCGTACCAGGGCCAGGTCACCGGAGCCCGCACCTTCTTCGGCTCCGACTTCGTGACCTCCACGAAGGCCACCGACCCGCAGACCGGCGCGGCGACCGCGGTCCCCACCATCACCCGTGACGGCTCGTCCCTGTCCGGAGACCTGTCCGCGTTCGGCGTCGCGTGGAACGGTCAGGTCTTCAACCAGGGCGCGCCCAAGCCCGGCGGCGGCCTGCCCGGCAAGACCAGCCGCGTCACGGGCTCGATCAACGGCTCCAACTACACCCTCACCTGGACCAGCCAGATCGTCGGTGGGCCGTTCAACAACTTCACCGGCCTGTGGCACCTCACCGGCACCTACAGCAAGTAGCGGCGCCGGCCGGTGCGACGGTCTCGCTGTTCGGGGGCGTTCCCCGGCTGCGTCCCGTCGCACCGCCCCGGACCGCGGCACCGCCCCGCCCCCGGCGCTGGCCGGGATGGTTCCTCCTGGTCGCGGGCCTCGCCCTCGCCCTCGGCGCCGTGGCGGGCGGCCTGCCCACCACCGCCGCGGGCGCTACCAAGATGCTCGACGCCTTCGCGCCGCACCTGGCGCCGCAGGCCCTGGAACGGCTCGACGGAGACGTCGACGCCATCGCCCGGTTCGGCGCCGCCACACGGGCGGAGGCGGCCGCGGGTCGACTCGCGGCGGCGCCGCGCACCGCCGCGTACGCGCGCCGGTCGGCGGAGATCGACGCGAACGCGCACGATCTGCTCTCGCGGGCGCGCGCCGCGCAACCGGACGTCGCCGCGCTGGAGGGGATCCGAGGGCTCGCGACGCTCCCTCCGCTGCTCCTGCTCACCGGGATCGCTCTCGCCCTCGCGGGCGCGGTCCTGCTCCGCGCCCGCACCGCCGCGCCGCGGCGGGGGGCGGTCGCGGGAGCGGTGGTCTGCGCGGTGGTGCTGCTCGTGCATCCCTTCGCAGCGGGCCTGGTCGACGGGGCGAGCTCCGCCAGCCGAGTGGTCGACCGGTTCGAGCCGATCATGACCCAGCAGCGGGTCGTGGGTCTGCAGCACGACTTTCTCGCACTGGTGGGCGCGGTCGGCGAGATCGATCGCGGCACGGCCGTGCGCCGTACCCCCGAGATCGCCGCCTTCACGGCCTCCTGGCAGACGGTCTCCTCCGACCTCGCCTCGCTCACCGGAGCGATCAACGACAACCTCACCGACTATCGCCGCCTCGCGACGACCAACGCCGCGATTCCGACCCCCGGCGGGACCTTCGCGGCCCTGCCCTGGGCGGAACTCGCGCTCGGGCTCGCGGTCGCGGGCGCAGTGCTCGGAACTCGACGAAAGGCCCGGCCATGACGCCGCTTCCGCTCTCCCTCCCGACCGCGCGACGGGCGGGCGCACTCGCACTCGCCGCACTGACGCTGGCGACGTCCGCGGCGTGCGGCTCCCCGTCACCGTCGCAGCCCGAAGCCCCGGAGCAGCTCGTCGGCCTGTTCCGGTTCACGCCCGGCGGTTTCGCCGACGGAAAGCCGACCGGCACCTACTTCAAGATGGCGATCGTCGGTGGCACCGCCGACGGGCCGTTCGTCAACAACGCCAACTCGCCCGTCGACGAAGGCCGCGTGACCGCTCTCCACCCCGGCACCGCGGGCGGCCTGCGCACCGGCGCCTACCAGTCCGAGGCGAAACCGGGCTTCGCGGGAGGGGATTCGCGCTCGGGATCGGTGATCACTCCGACGAAGTTCTTCGACGTGCTGTTCGGCATCTCGACCAACGCCGTCGATCCGCAGACCCGCGCGCCGTTGCCCGCCCCGTCCGTCACCCGGACGGGAACGACGCTCACCGCCGACGTCTCCGCGTGGGCGGCGTCGTGGAACAACCAGGAGTTCAACCAAGGCGCACCGAAGCCCGTGCCGCGCACCGACGCCGCGGCGGCCGGGCAGGAGCAGGTCGCGCGCGCCTGGGACGTGGTCTCCCAGCGCTGGCTCGCGCAGCCCGCCGCTGCGAAGTCCACCGGCCCCGCCGCGACCGGCACCTTCGACGCCGCCACCCGGCGGTTCACGCTCGACTGGACCAGCCACATCCAGGGCGGCCCGTTCAACGACTTCACCGGCGTCTGGCACCTCGAGGGCGTCTTCGAGCCCGGGCCGCCGCCCTCCGCCGCCCCGTCCGGCTCCCCCACCCCCGTCGCACCGAAGAAGGCACCATGACCCGCATCCCGCCGACGCTCCTCCGCACCGCCGCCGCAACAGCTCTCGCGCTCACCGTGCCCGTCACGGCGGTCGCGACCGGCGCCCCCTCGCCGACGCCCTCCTCGGCGCCCAGCAGCTCGACGACGTCCGGATCGGCGACGGCCCCCCGCACCGACCCCGCCGCCGCGGCGGCCGCCGCCGTTGCGCCCGGAGTGAACCCGGCCGACATCCGGTGCCCACTCGGCTGGCCGAAGCCACGGGAGAAGGGCGGACTCGCCTCCCTCATTCTCCTGGCGCCCGCCGCCGGCGCGTTCACCGACGAGGCCTTCGCCGCCGGGCAGGCCTACGACCCGATCCTGAGCCTCGTCGGCCCCTTCCTCGCCGCGATCAAGCCGGCGATCGAACGGTCCCAACCCGCGCTCGCGGGTCCGGTCAGCGCTCTCAATGCGGCCGAACAGGCGGTCTACGACGCGATCAAGCCCCTCTACGCGCAGTACCGGCCCAGGGTGATCGAGGCGCTGACCAAGGCCGGCGACGATCTCGCCCCTGCCCTGCAGGAACTCGCCGCCACTCCGGCCGCCGCGTGCCTCGTCGCCTGGGAGGACCAGGTGCTCATCGGATTGCAGACCGGGAAGTGGTCGCCCATCGCCACTGGCGGCCTCGCCGCGCTCGGCGAACTCGCGAGCAGCGGCAAGGGCGGGGGCCCGGTACCGGCGACGCCGACGACACCGCGCTCCGGCGCGAAGCCCGTCCCGGCGGGGAAGCCCGGCCCCGCGGGCAAGCCCACCGGTACCGTCGTCGCCGCGCCGCCGCGGTGATCGAACTCTCCAGCGTCACCGTCCGCTACGGCTCAACGGTCGCCGTCGAGGACGTGACGTTCAGGGCACCGTCGGGCGAGGTCACAGGTCTGATCGGCCCGAACGGGGCCGGGAAGTCCACCACCCTGCGGCTGATCGCCGGACTCGAGCGGGCCACGTCCGGGACCGTGACGATCGACGGCCACCGGTATGCGGAACTCCCCGACCCCGGCGCACGCATCGGCGTGCTACTCGACGCGGGGTGGGCCTCACCGTCACGCACCGCCCGTGAACACCTGCGATGGATGGCGGCTGCCATCGGTCTCCCGGACACGCGGGTCGACGCCGCGCTCGATCTGGTGGGCCTGCGCGCCGTGGCCGACAGCCCGGTCGGCGAGTTCTCGCTGGGCATGCGGCAGCGGCTCGCGATCGCGGGCGCGGTGCTCAGCGATCCGCCGGTCATCGTTCTCGACGAGCCCGTGAACGGACTCGATCCCGAGGCCATCGCGTGGATCCGCGGCACGCTGCGCGCTCTCGCCGACGCCGGCCGGACGGTGCTGCTGTCCTCACACCTGCTCGCCGAGCTCGAACAGACGGCGGACCGCATCGTCGCGCTGCACGGTGGAAGGGTGGTGGCGCAGGGCCGGCTCGCCGAGCTCGTCGAACCCGCACCGGCGGGTCGATCCGGCCTCGAGGACCTCTACTTCCGGCTCACGACGGCGACGGTGCCGCAGCGACGACGCAGACCTCACCGCCGGGCGAACCGCGCGGCGTGGGGCACCGCTCCGTCGCGGCCGAGACCCGGAAGGCGCTGACCTCCCGGGGATTCCGCGCCGCGCTCGGCGGCGCGATCGCCGTCTCCGTCGCGGTGGCGGTGGTGGTCGGTGTCTTCGCGCCCGTCTTCCGCGGGGCGTCGGTGACCACGGCTGCGTACGGTTTCGGCCTCGTCGGCGCCGTGCTCGCCGCGGTCGCCGGGGCACTGCTGATCGGGCTCGACCGCGACCACGGGACACTCTCCCTGACCCGGATCCTGATACCGCGCCCGCTTCTGAGTTACGCGTCGAAGGTCCTGGTCGCCGCCGTCTCCGGCTCCGCGATCGGACTGCTCGCCGGTGCGCTCGCGATCGGCGTCGCGGTGATCACGGGTCTGCCCTCCCCCGCCGGCGAAGCCCTGGCGCTGCTGGCGACTGCCCCGGTCGTGGGAGGCCTCGTCGCGGTCATGGGGCTGGCCGTCGGCCGTCTCGCACCCTCGACGACCGCGGCCGTGGGGATCGTCCTGGGCTGGTGGTTCCTGCTCGAGGCGATCGCGGTCCCCGCGTTGCCGTTCGGGCGGACCGTCGCGGCGTGGCTGCCCGCGACCAGCGCGCAGATCGCGACGATCGGGGTCCCCGCGAACACCGCGACGTGGTCGCCGTGGATCTCGTTGGCAGTGCTCGCCGGGTGGACCTCCTCCGTCTCCGTGGTGGCCCTGGCAGCGGAGAGGCGCCGAGTGCAGCCCTGATAGCGTCGGCTCCGAGTCGGTCAGAGGAACCCGGTGGGATTCCGGGACTGGCGCGCAACGGTGTGGGGCGGGCGATCCGCTTCGAGTCCGATACTCGCCGACTCGATCGTGTCCATCGCCGCCCCCGCGCACGGGGTGGCCGACGAAACGAGTCCCACCATGCGGCCCAGTTCCCTCGCTCCTCCCCTCGCCCTGACCGTTGCGGCGGCGACCCTGCTGACCGGCTGCGGCGCTCCGCCGACGCCCGCGGCGAGCCCGTCCGCACGCTTCCCCGTCGCCGTCACCACCTGTGGGTTCACCACGGACGTGCGGGCGGAGCCCCGGCGGATCGTGACCATGAACCAGGGCGCCACCGAGGTCGCGCTCGCCCTCGGCGTCGCAGACCGGATGGTCGGCACGGCCTATCTCGACGATGCCGTCGCTCCGCGCTTCCAGGCGGACTACGCCAGGATCCCCGTGCTCGCCGCGAAGTACCCGACGCAGGAGAAGATGCTGTCGGTCCGCCCGGACCTGGTCTACGGCTCGTACAACTCGGCGTTCAGCGAGAAGAACGACGGCGACCGGGCGCGGCTGCAGGGGCAGGGCATCGCCACCCTGCTCGCCCCGGCGGGCTGCGCGAGCAAGCCGGAACGCGCGTCGTGGGATCTGATCTGGGACGAGCTCACCGCCGCCGGGCGCGCCTTCGGCGCCGAGGACGCCGCGGACGCCCTGATCGCCGAGCAGGAGGCCGAGCTGGGCAGCCACGCCCTCCGGGGTGCCGCCCGCGGGCAGCGGATCTTCTGGTGGGACTACGGCACCGAGGCCGGCCTCCACATCGGGGCGGGCAAGGGCACGCCGCAGCTGCTCATCGAGGCGGTCGGCGGCGTCAACGCCTTCGCGCACCTCCCCGGCAACTGGGCCGAGGTCTCGCTCGAGAACGTCGTCGGATCGGACCCCGACGTCATCGTCGTCGCCGACGCCGCCGGCCACCCCGCCCAGGAGCGGATCGACCGAGCGCGCAAGGACCCCGCGCTGAGCCAGCTGCGCGCCGTCCGCGACAACCGGTTCGTGGTGATCCCGTTCTCGGAGACCACGTCCGGGGTCCGCCTGCTCGACGGTGCCCGGCGCCTCGCCGACGGCGTCCGGACGCTGCGATGACCGCCGTCCTGGTCGGCATGTCCGCGGGCATCGACCCCGCCGAGCTCACGTCCCTCGCCCGGACCGCCGGCGCGGAGCCGGCCTTCCTGCAGGTCCACGACCCGGCGCTGGTCGACGTGCTCACCGCCGTGGCCGACGGCGGCGCCACCGAGGTGCTGCTCATCGGCGCGGGCTGGGCCCCGCCGGGCCCGAAGCGCTCGTGGCTGCGCCGGGTGGCAGCGCACTGGCTGCGGGGCTACGACGGTGCGCCACCCGTCCACCTCGCGCCGCAGCTCCTCACCGCGCCCGACGCCGAGCGGCTCGCCGCCGCGATCGCCGCGGGCGGGGCACCGATGACGGCGGACGCCGCGCCGCTGCACTCGCCCGCGTGGGAGGAGGTGCCGCAGCACCGTCATCAGGTGCTCGTCTGCCGGGGGCCGCGGTGTTCGGCGCTGGGCGCGGCGGCCCTGAGCACGGCCTTCGCCGACGAACTGCGCCGCACCGGACTCGGTGACGACGACGCCCTGATCACCGTCACCGGCTGCCAGTTCCCGTGCAACCACGCGCCGGTCGTCACGGTCCAGCCCGACGACGCCTGGTACGGCGGCGTCGGCGTCGAGGACGTTTCGGACCTGGTGCGGACGCACCTGGTGCGCGAGGAGCGCGTCGCGCACCTGGCGCTCCCCCGCGAGCGGTCCGCCGCACGACGGTCCGCGGAATATTCGGACCGCGGTCCCGGGTTGTAGCCGCCATGAAGAAGATCGGCTTCCTGTCCTTCGGCCACTGGTCCGATTCCCCGGGCTCGCGGACCCGCACCGCGTCCGACGTCCTGCATCAGTCGATCGACCTCGCAGTGGCGGCCGAGGAGGTCGGTGCCGACGGCGCCTACTTCCGCGTGCACCACTTCGCGCAGCAGCTCGGCTCGCCGTTCCCGCTGCTGGCGGCCGTCGGCGCCCGCACCTCGCGGATCGAGATCGGCACCGGCGTGATCGACATGCGCTACGAGAACCCGCTGTACATGGCCGAGGACGCGGGCGCCGCCGACCTCATCGCCGGCGAGCGGTTGCAGCTCGGGGTGAGCCGGGGATCGCCCGAGCAGGTGATCGAGGGCTACAAGTACTTCGGGTACCAGCCCGGCGAGGGCAAGACCGACGCCGACATGGGGCGCGAGCACACCGAGGTGCTGCTCAAGGTGCTCGAGGGCGGCGGCTTCGCGCAGCCGAACCCGCGCCCGATGTTCCCGAACCCGCCCGGCCTGTTGCGCGTGGAGCCGCACTCTCCGACGCTGCGGGATCGGATCTGGTGGGGCGCCGCTTCGGACGCCACCGCGGAGTGGGCGGCGAAGCTCGGGATGAACCTGATGAGCTCGACGCTGAAAACCGACGAGTCGGGCGAGCCCTTCCACGTGCAGCAGGCCAAGCAGATCCGCAGGTTCCGCGAGGCGTGGGCCGAGGCGGGACACGATCACGAGCCGCGGGTCTCGGTGAGCCGCAGCATCATGCCGATCATCGACGACGAGAGCCGCGCCTACTTCGGGCACGAGCGCTCCAGCGACGACCAGTTCGGGGTGATCGACGACTTCCGCGCGGTCTTCGGCCGCACCTACGCCGGCGAGCCCGAGCAGCTCGTCGAGCAGCTCCGCAACGATGAGGGCATCGCGGAGGCGGACACCGTGCTGGTGACGGTGCCGAATCAGCTGGGCGTGGAGTACAACACCCGCCTGCTGGAGTCGCTCGTCAAGGACGTCGCCCCGGCGCTCGGCTGGCGCTGACCTCACCGACGCCGAGTTCGACTACCCTCGGCGCCGTGAGGAGGAGCCATGGCTTGGTTCGGTGACAACGATGCCCTGGGGCTTCTGACGTCAGCCGCGGTCGGGCGAGGGCTCGAGGTGACGCCGATCAAGACCTCGCTTTTCGCCGTCGACTCGGCGGACGCGCGGGTGGTCGTCGAGGTGGATGCCGACGGAAAGCTGTACCGGGTCACCGGGAGTGCCGCTGCGACGGATCGCGAGCTCGGTCGGGGCGACGCGTTCGCCGGCACCTGCGATCCGCAGACCGGAACCGCCTCCCGCCTCGCTGCCGGACGCGGGCGTCGACGCGAGTGGGTCCGGACGTTTCATCCGGATACGCGACAGTTCGACGCCGATCCGTCGGGCCGGATCGACGCCTTCCTCGCGGAGGTACTCACCCCCGCAGGGTGGACACGCCGATGGTCCGCGTCGGACCGGAAGTGGTACACCGCGATGGTCGCACTCTTCGTGGGCGTCTTCGGCATCCTGGGCGTGGCATCGGTGTGCATCTGGGTCTGGGGATCGCCGTGGGGCGGCGCGGTGATGCTCGCCGTGACCGTCGGAAACGCGATCCGGTGGGCACCCGGCCTCTTCGGGTTCGGCCGCTCGACGAACTCGACGAACTCGACGAAACGGTAGGCGTCAGACGGTGCGTCGCATCAGCACGCGGGTGAACCCGGCCAGGACCGACGTGGTGTCCATGACGTACTCGAAGCCGGCGCGCTCGAACAGCGCACGGGTGCCGACGTAGGCCATCGTCAGGTCGACCTTCGCGCCCCGATTGTCGACGGGGTAGGCCTCGATCACGCTCGCGCCGTGCTCGCGCGCGAACGCCACCGCGCCGGCGACGAGCTCGTGGCTGATGCCCTGCTTGCGGTGGCCGGGCCGCACGCGCACGCACCACAGCGACCAGGGGTCGTCGTGCCCGTCGACGTGCGGGATGCGGCGGTTGGTGGCGAAGCTCGTGTCCGCGCGCGGGTGGATCGCGGCCCAGCCGACGGGGTCGGCACCGTCGTAGGCGAGCACGCCGGGCGGTGGGTCCTCCGCGCACAGGCCCCGGACCCGCTCGAACCGGTCGGGCCCGCGCAGCGCCTGGTTCTCCTTCGACCCGATCCGGTAGGAGAGGCAGAAGCAGTTGCTGGAGGTCTGCTTCTTGGGGCCGAGCACGGCCGCCACATCGTCGAAGACGGTCGCCGCACGCACCTCGATACCGCTCATGCCGGAAACGCTAGCCGAGGGCGGGTTTCGGCGGTCAGTACTTGCGCAGGTGCAACGGCGCCTGCCCTGTCCACCGGGAGCGGAGCAGCGCGATGACCTCGTCGAACAGGTTCGCCAGCTCGGCGGTGTCGTCGCCGAGGCAGCGCAGCACGAAACCCGGTCCGGACAGTGCGGTGAGCCCGCTCCGGACGGTGCCGGCGGCCTCGGTGAGCGCGTGCACCTCGTCGAGCAGGGCGTCGTCGATCCGCGGGTCGACGACGGTGAGCGAGCCGACGTGCGTGTGCCCGTCGAGGAATCCGATGCCCGACGGGTCGGCGCGGCCGGGCTCGATGAGTAGGTTGTCGACGGCGAGCAGCGCGCCGCCGCGGTGGATCTCGGTGCGCATCCGCAGCTCGTCGTAGCGGAACCGCGCACCGTCGGGCGACCACCCGGGCGTGACGATCTCGGCCAGCACGAGCGTCGCCGACTCGTCGAGTTCCACGGTGCAGCTCTGCCGGTACGTGGCCTCGCGGTAGAGGATCAGCGCGTCCGGCACGTACTCGAGCACGGCACCGGCGCCGAGCCGGATCCGCATGTGCTGGGTCGCGGCCGCATCCGGCGTGCGGTAGACCTTGGTCGCCGACTGCGTCGTGAGGACGGCGCTCGCGCCGGCCTCGAGCTCGATGTCGATGGCGTAGGTGTCGCCGCGCAGGCAGCCGCCTCCCGGATTGACCACGTGGTAGGTGACCTGCCCGGAGCCGTCGAGGTACATCGGCCGCAGGGTCTGCAGGGTGCCCGCGTGCCGCTGCCCCACGGCGACGGTCCGCGTCCCGCGCGGTGCCAGGGTCAGGGCGAGCTCTCCGGTGAGTCCGGCTGCGGCGGTGGTGTTCACGCGAGGTCGAGCATCAGCACGTCGCGGCGGATCCAGTCGAGCACGCCGTCGAGGCCCTCGTCGGTCTTGAGGTTGGTCATGCAGAACGGGCGATCACCGCGGAAGACCTTGGAGTCGGCGGCCATCACGGACAGGTCGGCGCCGACGTAGGGCGCGAGGTCGGTCTTGTTGATCACGAACAGGTCCGACTTGATCATGCCCTGGCCGGCCTTGCGCGGAATCTCCTCGCCCTGCGCGACGTCGATGAGGTAGATCGAGAAGTCCACGAGCTCGGGGCTGAAGGTGGCGGAGAGGTTGTCACCGCCGCTCTCGATGAAGACGATCTGCAGGTCCGGATGCAGGCCCACCAGTCGCGCGACGGCCGCCTCGTTCATCGACGTGTCCTCGCGGATGGCGGTGTGCGGGCAGCCGCCGGTCTCGATGCCGACGATGCGGTCGCCGGCGAGAACGCTGTTGCGTGCCAGGATCTTCGCGTCCTCGGTGGTGTAGATGTCGTTGGTGATGGCGGCCATCGACACCTCGTCGGCGAGGTGCCGGGTGATCCGCTCCACCAGCTGGGTCTTGCCTGCGCCGACGGGGCCGCCGACTCCGATCCGGATCGTGGTCATGCAATCTCCTCCTAGCTCATGAACATCCGCGCCCGCTGGCGCCGATGCCGCATCTGGGCGATCTCGAGCCCGGGCGATGCGGCGCCCAGGTCGTGCTCGGTCAGGGTCAGGGCGGTGGCGACGGCGTCCGCCACCACGTCGTGCATCGCGCGCTGCACCCGCTGCCCCGCGGTCTGCCCGATGGGGATGGCGCGCACCGCGTTCTGGGTCAGTGAGGTGACGGCGGCGAACAGGTGCGCCTCGATCGCCGCCGCAGGCGGCGCGTCGATCGCGTGCGCGAGGACCGCGAACGCGACGGCCGGATGCCCGTGGCAGCGGCCGGCATCGAGTTCGGCGAGGTAGTCGCCGAGGAAGGACTCGGGGGCCACCACGGAGCCGACCTCGGCGGTGCGCCGGCCGATGGTGGCCGCGGCGGTGCGCACCTGTTCGGGCAGGGTGAGCGCGGCGAGAAGCAGGTCGAGCCGCCAGATCGCGTCCAGGTCGCCGAGGTGCAGCGCGTCGTAGACCATGCGGATGGCGACGCCGTCCGTGTAGGTCAGCTGCCGGGAGACGTAGGCGCGCAACCACGCCGCGAAGGTGGCTTCATCGGCGACGGTGCCGTCCGCGAGGTAGGACTCCATGCCGAAGGAGTGGCTGAACGCGCCCGTGGGCAGCGCCGAATCGCTGAGCTGCAGCAGGGGCAGCAGGTATCCCGGTGACGCCCCCGATCCGTTCGAGCACTGCCCCTGGACGTCGTGCCCTGCGGTGTCATCGTGGGTGACGGTGCTCAATGCGTGTGCTCCGCGTGCCGGAACGGCGTGGGCAGCACGCGGTCCTGGCGGTCGAACGGCACGCCGTGGTGGGTGAGGTAGTCCTCGACGGTGTGGTCGTACTGCACGACCATCACCTCGGCGCCGTACTCGGAATCGGCGTCGAAGAACTGGGCCTGCAGGTGGCGGTTGCCGAGCCCGTGTGCGGTGCGCCCCATCTCGGTGACGGTGCGGGGAGCGATGACGAGCACGTCCGTCGCGAGTACCTGCACGGCGATGACGTTGCGCTCGTCGCGGTGCAGGATGTCCCCGTCGCGCAGGTCGCCGTCGGGACCCGCGGGCGCGGCCAGGCGCAGCCCGATCTCCCGGTCGTGGTCGGTACGCACGCGCTGGATCCGCTTGACCAGGTCGGCGCCGGCGAGCGGCACCCGCTCGACGTGCAGGGCGTCCAGTTCGGCGGGGTCGAGGTCGGCGAGGTTGCCGGCGACGGTCTCGATGATCACTTCTCGCCTCTCAGAACAGGAAGTAGCGCTGGGTCATGGGCAGGGACGAGGAGGGCTCGGAGCGGACGGGCGTCCCGTCGACGGCGACGACGTACGTCTCCGGGTCGACGGTGATCTCGGGCGTCGCGCCGTTGTGCGGCAGGTCCTGCTTGCGGAGGCCGCGGATGCCCCGGACCGGGAGCGTGCGCTTGCGCAGCCCGAGTTCGTCGGCGATCCCGGATTCCGCTGCCGCGGTGGAGAGGAAGGTGATCGTCGCATCGTGGACCGCCTTGCCCATCGATCCGAACTGCGGGCGCATGGTCCGCGGTTGCGGGGTCGGGATCGAGGCGTTCGCATCACCCATGAGTGCCGTCGCGATCTGGCCGCCCTTGATCACCAGGTCGGGCTTGACCCCGAAGAACGCCGGGTTCCACAGCACGAGATCGGCGAACTTGCCCTCCTCGACACTGCCGACGTGGTCGGCGATGCCCTGCGCCAGAGCGGGATTGATCGTGTACTTCGCGACGTACCGCTTGATCCGGGCGTTGTCGCCACCGTCGGGGTCGTCGTCGAGCGGACCGCGCTGACGCTTCATCGAGTCGGCGAGCTGCCACGTGCGGGTGATCACCTCGCCGACGCGGCCCATCGCCTGCGAGTCCGACGAGGTGATGGCGATGATCCCCATGTCGTGCAGCACGCCCTCGGCGGCGATGGTCTCGGGGCGGATCCGCGAGTCGGCGAAAGCCACGTCCTCGGGGATGTCGGCGTTGAGGTGGTGGCACACCATCAGCATGTCGAGATGCTCGACGATGGTGTTCTCCGTGAAGGGCAGCGTCGGGTTCGTCGACGCGGGAAGCACGTTCGGGTGTCCCGCGATGGCGATGATGTCCGGGGCGTGGCCGCCGCCGGCGCCTTCGGTGTGGAAGGTGTGGATCACGCGGCCGTCGATCGCGGCGACCGTGTCCTCGAGGAAGCCGCACTCGTTGAGGGTGTCGGTGTGGATGGCGACCTGCACGTCGAACTCGTCGGCCACCCGCAGCGAGTTGTCGATCGACGCGGTGGTCGAGCCCCAGTCCTCGTGCACCTTGAGGCCGATCGCGCCGGCGCGGATCTGTTCCGCGAGCGGCTCGGTCGCGCCGGCGTGGCCCTTGCCGAGCAGCCCGATGTTGACCGGGGCGTCGTCGAGTGCCTGCAGCATGCGGGCGATGTGCCAGGGGCCCGGCGTCACGGTGGTGGCGTTGGTGCCCGCGGCAGGGCCGGTGCCGCCGCCGATCATGGTGGTGACGCCGGAATTGAGCGCGGTGTCGATCTGCTGCGCGCTGATGAAGTGGATGTGGGTGTCGATGCCGCCGGCGGTGAGGATGCGGCCCTCCCCCGCGATGATCTCGGTGGCGGCGCCGATGGTGATGGTGACGCCGTCGGAGATCTGCGGGTTGCCCGCCTTGCCGATCCGGAAGATGTGCCCGTCGCGCAGCGCGACGTCGGCCTTGATGATGCCGGTGTGGTCGATGATCAGCGCATTGGTGATGACGGTGTCGGGGATGTCGTGCTCACGGGTGAGCACGCCGTTCTCGCCCATCCCGTCGCGGATCACCTTGCCGCCGCCGAACACGACCTCCTCGCCGTGGACGGTCAGGTCGCGCTCGACGAGCGCGAACAGCTCGGTGTCGGCGAGGCGCACGGCGTCGCCGACAGTGGGGCCGTACAGGTCCGAGTACTCGCGGCGGCTCAGTTCGAAGCTCACTGTGCTCCCCCGTTCCCGGTGCCGGCGAGGGGGCCGTTGACGCGGTTGGCGAGCCCGTGGACCTCCCGGGTGCCCGCGAGAGCGACCAGGCGCACCGTCTTGGGATCGCCGGGCTCGAACCGGACGGCGGTGCCGGACGGGATGTCCAGACGGTGCCCGTGGGCTTCGGCCCGGTCGAAGTCGAGGGCGCGATTGACCTCGGCGAAGTGGAAGTGCGAGCCCACCTGGATGGGGCGGTCGCCGGTGTTGACGACGCGGACAGTGCGCGTGGGCCGGCCGTCGTTGCACAGGATCGGCGCGGACGCGAGGCGGAGTTCTCCGGGGATCATCGCGGTCACCGGATGGGGTGATGGACGGTGACGAGCTTGGTGCCGTCGGGGAAGGTGGCCTCGACCTGCACGTCGTGGATCATCTCGGGCACGCCCTCCATGACGTCGTCACGGGTCAGGATCGTGGCGCCGAAGGCCATCAGGTCGGCGACGGTGCGCCCGTCCCGCGCGCCCTCTACCAGCTCGTACGTGATGATCGCGACGGCCTCGGGATGGTTCAGCTTGAGCCCACGGGACTGACGGCGGCGCGCCAGGTCCGCGGCGACGACGATGAGCAGTTTGTCCTGCTCGCGGGGCAAGAGGTGCATGAGAATTCACTCAAATCCTTTGCCCCGGCGCCAGTCAAGCCAGATCGTCAGGCGCAACAGGCTGGAAACACGAAGTTAACGACCCTCGCCCACGTCGCCCTGAGGCAGCGCGGCGGCCCGGGTTCCCGGCGACCGCCCGGCGGGGTCGCCGAGCCGGTATCGGATCAGCCTGGAGCTGTTGAGCACGACCGCGACCGAGGAGGCGTTGTGCAGGATCGCGGCCAGGACGGGCGAGAGCGCACCGCCGGCCCCGACGAGCAGGCCGACCGAGTTGACCGCGATCGACATGCCGTAGTTCTGTCGGATCACGTCGACGGCCCTCCGGCCGAGATCCACGACGTCGAGGACGTTGCGCAGGTCGTCCCCGGCGAGTGCCACGTCGGCGGTCTCGACCGCCACGTCGGTCCCCGCGAGGCCCATCGCGATCCCCACGTCCGCCGCCGCGAGCGCGGGCGCATCGTTGACGCCGTCGCCGACCATCGCGACCACGTGGCCCTCGTCCTGCAGCGCCCGGACTTCGGCCAGCTTGTCCTCGGGCATCACTTCTGCGCGCCATCGCGTGATGCCGAGCTCGGCGGCGATGGCGGCCGCCGTCTCCGGATGGTCGCCCGTCAGCATGACGACGGTGCCGATCCCCGCAGCCGCCACGGCGGCGAGGGTCTCCGCGGCCTCGGGGCGCACCTCGTCGCGCAGGCTGACAAGGCCGGTCAGGGCGCCGTCCACCGCGAGGAGCAGCGGCGTCTCGCATTCGGCGCGGAGGCGGGCGACCCACCGCGCGGCGTCGACGCCGACGGCCACGCCGTGCTGCTCCAGGAGAGCCGGGCTTCCCAGCAGGAGTACGCGGCCGTCCTCGGCCTGGGTCCGCATGCCGAGGCCGACGATGACCTCGCACTCCGCGTGGCTGGGAATCTCGATGTGCCGCTCCTCGGTGGAGCGGATGACGGCCTCCGCCAGCGGGTGCCGGGAGTGGATCTCGGAGCTGGCCGCGTGCGCGAGCACCTGCTCCGGCGTCCAGTCGTCGCGGAACGAGACCACGTTGGTCACCACCGGGCGCCCCGTCGTCAGCGTGCCGGTCTTGTCGAAGACCACCGCCGTGACCGAGCCCGCCGCCTCGAGATGCGAACCGCCCTTGATGAGGATGCCTCGCCGTGCCCCGTTGCCGATCGCACCGCTGATCGCGGTGGGCGTCGACAGGCCCACGGCGCAGGGGCACGCGATGAGCAGCATCGTCATCGCCCGACGCAGGTCCCGGGTCAGGAGCAGGGTGAGCCCGGACAGGAGGAACGAGCCGGGGACGAAGCGGCGGGAGAAGTTGTCCCCGACGGTCTGGATCGGCGCGCGGTCCCGCTCCGCCTCCTCGACCCGCTCGATGATGCGCCCGATGGCGGTGTCGGCCCCCACGGCCGTGGCGCGCACGACGAGGCGCCCCGAGACGACAACCGCTCCCGCGTGCACGGTCGCGCCCGGTTCGATCGTGACGGGGAGTGTCTCCCCGGTCAGCGCAGCCTGGTCCACGACGGCGAGCCCGTCGACGACGACGCCGTCCACCGGTACCGCCACGTGATCGTGCACGATGACGACGTCACCGACGTCGAGCGTGTCGATCGGGACCTGCACCTCGGCCCCGTCGGCGAGCCGCAGCCAGGCCGAATCGGTGTTGCCGCGCAGCAGGTCCGAGATCGCACGCCGGGTTCGGCGCAGCGTGAGGTCCTGGAGGAACTCGCCGATGTTGAGGAGCCACAGCACCGTCAGCGCGACGACGTTCTCGCGCAGGAGGAGACTCGCGATCGTGGCTGCGGAGACGAGCGCGTCCGTGCCGGCGCGTCCGCCGCGCAACGACCGCAGGGCGCCTCGCAGGAACGGATAGCCGGTGAAGACGGTGATCGCGGTCGCCGCGGTCCGCGTGCCGGGCCCGAGCAACGGCGGTCGGCGGAAGGCGTAGCGGCGGAGACCGAGGAGCACCAGCGCCGAGGCGCCGAGACCCATCCGGAGCAGATCCGCATTGGTCACGTCGGCCGAGTGCGGCGCGTGCCGGGCGACGAGGGAGGCATCGGCGGCGAGCCCCTCCGCGGCGGCCTCGGCGATGCGGGCGGGAAGGACGTCACTGCGATGCCAGACCACGAGGGATCCCGTGTGGCTGTACGCGTGCGCCGCTCGCACCCCGGGGATCGCCAGCACCGCGTCCTCGACCGCGATGCGGCGCTGCGGTGTCGCTCCGACGAGACCGTCGAGCACCCACCGCAGCCGGCCTGCGGCCTGCGAGACGACACGGCCCGCCGGCTCGGACAGCGCGGTCATCAGTGGTCGTGGTCGTGCGCGGCGCCGGCCGCCGGTGGGGTCGACTCCTCGCCGACCCGCTCCTTGGCCTCGGCCAGGATGTCCGCGGCGTTCAGTCGCACGTTCTCGGCGACCTCCTCGGCCTTGCGGCTGCCCTTGAGCCCCAGCGCCGTCGCGGCGACCGCACTCTCGCGCAGCGGCGCCTTGGCGAGCGCCTTCTTGGTCGCCTCGTACGCCGCGGCGCCGACGAGACCGGTCACGAGCGCGGAGCCCGCCTTGAGGAGTACCGCCTGAACCGCCATCGGATCGTCCCTTCGTCAGGCGGCGTCGCGCCACCTATCGAACATCATTTCCAACAGCGTACCGTGCGAGGCGGGACGGGCGGAACGTAACGCACAACACGGTGGGTCGCCTTGCGCGTTGCTGGAAAGAGGCGGCGGGAGCACCTCGCGTCAGCCCTGCGGGACCTTCACCGCCAGCACGGGACAGGTGGCGTCGAGCAGGATCCGCTGCGCCGACGAGCCGAACAGGAGCTTGCCTGTCGCGGTGCGGTGCTTGATCCCGATCACGAGGACGGAGGCGTCCAGCGCCGTGGCGGCATCGACGAGCCCGCCCACCGGGTCCTTCTCGAACTCCTTCGGCCGTTCGACGGTGACGGTGAGGCCGCGCGCGGTGGCCTCCGAGAGGTCAGGCGCGTCCCCGTCGAGCAGGAAGACGACAACGGGCTCGCCGGGCCGGCGCACCGCTTCGCCGTAGGCGGCTTCGAGCGCGGCGGCGCTCTCGGGGGTGGTCGAGTGGGCGACGAGAATCGTCATGTCAGACGTCCTTTCCGGTGCGGGCGGTGACGACCTGGCGTGCCTTGATCAGCAGCACGGCGATTAACAGGGCGTAGAGCGTGATCGAGATGGGCGAGGAGACGAAGACGGAGTAGTCCCCGTCGGAGGACAGCAGCGCATCGCGCAGGCTCGTCTCGGCGAGCGGACCCAGCACCATGCCGATCAGGAGGGGCGCGATCGGGATGTCGTAGCGCTTGAAGACGAAGGCCAGCAGGCCGATCGCGAGGAACAGCAGCAGGTCGAACATGGTCGGCGACGTCGCGTAGATGCCCAGTCCGCAGAACACGACGATGCTGCCGTAGAGGTAGGGCGCAGGGATGAGCAACAGCTTCGCCCACAGCTGCGCGAAGGGCAGGTTGATGATCAGCAGCACGACCATCGCGATGAAGAAGCTGGCGAGCAGCGCCCACACCAGGTCCGGCGAGTTGTCGAACAGCAGCGGCCCCGGCTGCAGACCGTACTGGCGGAATGCGGCGAGCATGATCGCGGCGGTCGCCGAGACCGGGAGGCCCAGGGAGAGCAGCGCGCCCATCGCCATGCCGGTGGTCGAGTTGCCGGCGGCCTCCGGTGCGGCGAGGCCGCGGGGCGCGCCCTTGCCGAACATCGGGAACTTCCGACGGCGATCGAGGCGGCGCTCCACGTCGTAGGCGAGGAAGGTGGGCACCTCCGAGCCGCCGACCGGGATGACGCCGAAGGGCAGGCCGATGGCGGTGCCGCGGCCCCACGCCGGGAGCGCCTCCTTGAACTCCGCCTTCGAGAGCCAGGCGCGGCCGGCCTTGGCGCCGAGCGCCTTCGGGGCGGGATCGCGGCGGATCCGCGAGGCCACGATGATGATCTCGCCGAGGGCCAGCATGCCGACCGCGACGATGACGAGCGAGATCCCGTCGAAGAGGTTCGCGGAGCCGAAGGTGAAGCGCTCGGTGCCGGAGATCTGGTCGATGCCGACGGTGGCGAACATGAGGCCCATCACCAGCGAGGCGAGCCCCTTGATCACCGATTCGGAGACGACCGAGGAGATCGCGCCGAAGGCGAGCAGCGAGAGCGCGAAGTACTCGGCCGGGCCGAACTTCGTGGACAGGTCCGCCATGAACGGGGCGAGGAAGACGACGAGGATCGAGGCGATCATGCCGCCGATGAAGGCGCCGATGGCGGCGATGGCCAGCGCCTGGGGCGCCTTGCCGTTCTTCGCCATCTGGTGGCCCTCGAAGGTCGAGGCGATCGAGGAGGCCTGGCCCGGGGTATTCATGAGGATGGCCATCGTCGAATCGCCGAAGAGGCCGCCGAAGTAGACGCCGGAGAACAGGATGAAGGCCGCGGTCGGGTTGAGCGCGAAGGTCATCGGGAGCAGCAGCGCCACGGCCATCGAGGAGCCGAGGCCGGGCAGCACCCCGACCGCGGTGCCGATGAGGCAGCCGATGACGACCCACATGAGGTTCGACGGCGAGAGTGCCCCGGCGAACCCGTCGAGCAGGAGTCCGAACTGGTCCATGGTTACAGTCCTCCCAGGATTCCGGACGGGAGCGGGACGTCCAGCAGGACGCCGAAGATCAGGAAGACGAGGCTGGAGAGCAGCAGCCCCACGGAGACGTCGAACAGGGGCCGCTTGCTATTGAAGGCCCGTGTCACGCACCAGAACAGGAGCGCGGCGGCGAGGATCCAGCCGAGGACGTCCAGGAGGACCGCGAACGCGATGAGCCCGCCGATGAGCCAGCCGGCGGCGGCCCAGTCGGTGTAGGTGCGGAACTTGGTCTCGGAGCGAGCCAGTTCGTCCGGGTTGCGGACGAAGTGGACCGTGAGCGCGGCGGCCAGCGCGTAGCCGACGATGGCCAGCAGCCACGGGAAGAACGTCGGGCCCGGGCTGTCATCGGACTGGACGTCCATGGTGAGGTTGCCGATGACGACGAGGGTGCTGGCGATCGCGAGGATCGCGGGGACGACGAGCGCGCCGAGCCCGTTCCCGGTGTCCGGGGCCGCGGAGTCTGCTTCTTCTGTCTGCGTTGTCATTTGCCGAGCTCCTGGTACAGGCCGGCGATGACGCGGTCCTCGTCGGCGATGAAGGTGGTCAGCTCGGGGCCTTCCAGCCACGCCCTGGTCCACTTGTTGTTGCGTTCGGCCTCGGCCCAGTCCTGCGTGCGCATGACCTCGTCGAAGACGTCGCGGATGTTCTTCACGTCCGCCGCGGAGATGTCGGGCGGGCCGAACAGGGCGCGCCAGTTGGCCAGCGTCACGTCGTAGCCGAGCTGGCGGAGCGTCGGGAAGTCCACGCCGTCGATGGGCTCCTTGGCGGCCATGGCGAGTCCGCGGAGGCGCCCGGATTCGATCTGGTCGATGAGGTCGGCGTAGCCGGAGAACGCGGCCTTCGCCGTGCCGGTGACCAGGGCCTGGGCGACCTCGCCGCCGCCGGCCTTGGGGATGTAGGTGGTGTTCCTGGGGTCGATCCCGGCGGCCTTCGCGAACTGCGCCATGACCAACTGGTCGAAGCTGCCGCCGCCGGTGAACGGGATCGAATGCGGGTTGCTCCTCCACGCCGCGACCAGGTCGTCGACGGACTTGTACGGCGAGTTCGCCGGGACGACGAGCACGTCGTACTCCTCGAAGATCCGCGCGATCGCGGTCACATCCGTCATGGTGACGGCCGACTTCGTCTGCTGGACGCCGGCCACGAGACCTGTGCCGCCGACCATGGCGACGTCGGCGCGGCCCTCCATGGAGTGCAGTCGCGAGAGGCCGATGGTGCCGGCGGCGCCGGGCACGTTGACGACCTGGATGTTGGTGGCGATCTTCTGCTCGCGCATGATCGCCTGCGATTCGCGCATCACGAGGTCCCACCCGCCGCCCGCGCCGGCGGGCGCGATGAGGGTGGCCTTGTTGCGGATGTCGGCGGAAAGGCCGCCGCGCTGGAAGGAGTAGTACACCGCGGTGGAGATCACCACGACGGCGATGAGCGCGTAGATCGCGAGGGCGACGACGCTGCGCTCTCCCGGTGGGGATGTCGCCCGCCCCTCATGGTCCGAACTGTCCGACGCCATCGGTGAACCTCCTCGTCGAGCTGATGAGGACGCCAGATTATCGACGCACCAAGGACAGGTGACCGAATTCACAATTCCAGGTAAAGAGCAGAACGAGCGAAACGCGCAGAAGTCGGAATCGCCAGGTCAGGCGGGCCCGATCACCGGTCGAGCCAGTGATCCACGGCGAGGTCGCGGGCGCTCGCGAGCGCCGACGCCTGGCAACCGAACCCCACCACGTCCCGGCCGTCGTCGAGCCGAACGGAGCCGAGTGTCATCGGGGATGGAAGCCGGGTGAGGAACGCTCCCAGCGCCGCGGGTGCGAGTCGCCAGAGCTCGCCGCGGATGCCGCGGCCGTGTGCGGGGTCGTGGACGAGGCCGGGCTTGGGCGGCGTCGTCGCCAGTTCGACGAGGCGGTACTGGTCGGCGGTCCGGATCTCGCCCGCCCAGTACGCCCCGAGTGAGGTCAGCTCGTGCTCGAGCGGCTGCCCACGCAGGTGCGCGCCGAATACGGCCAGCTCCACCGCACCGGCCAGGTCGAGGTTCCACGGCGCCACGGGCGGCGCTCCGGTGATCCGAGCGGCGAGGTCGAGCGCGACCCCGTCGTGCCCCGCGGGCGCCAGCACCGTGATCCCGAACTGCGCACCGTCCGTGGTCTCCCCGACCGGGACGGCCACGCCGCACAGGTCGAGGAGGTTGCAGAAGTTGGTGTACGTCCCCATCTCCGAGTTCACCCCGACCGGGTCGTCGGCCACCTCGGCGAGCGTCGGGTGCCGCGGCGCGGTGGGCACCATGAGCCCGGAGTAGCCCTCGAACAACCCCGCCGCTCGCCGGGCCACGACGCGCAACTCGGCCTGGTCGGCGGCCAGGCGGTGCGCGGGAAGCCCGCCCGCGGCGCGCACGATGGCGGCCACCGTCGGATCCAGTCCCGCGTCGTCACCCGCCTCGGCGACGAACTCCCCCACCGCGCTGTACCGCTCGGCGACGAGGGCACCGTCGTAGAGGAGCTTCGCGGCGGCGAGCAACTCGGAGACGTCGACGGGCTTGACCCGCAGCCCCGCCGCCTCGGCGCGCGCGACGGCACCGTCGAAGGCCTCCCGCCAGGCGGCGGACAGGCCGGGGAGCTCCGCGGGGATCGCGAGAGTCGCCTCGGGCGCGGCGGCGAACGGGGTGTCGGCGGCCCAGCGTCGGGTGCCGGTCTCGCCCATGACGGTCATGGCGCGGCTCGCCGTGGCGACGTCGGGGGCGAAGACCGTCACACAGTCGTACGACGCGCACGCGGGCACAACGCCGTCGGTGCCGACGGTGCCGATCGTGGGCTTGATGCCGACGATGCCCTGCAGTCCGGCCGGGACGCGGCCGGAGCCGGCGGTGTCGGTGCCGATCGCGATGTCCGCGTAGTCGAGGGCGACGGCGACCGCCGAACCGGAGCTCGATCCCCCGGAGATGTGGTCGGGCCGCCGGGAATCCCGCACCGCGCCGTACGGGCTGCGGGTGCCGACCAGACCGGTGGCGAACTGGTCGAGGTTGGTCTTGCCGATGACCACGGCGCCGGCAGCGCGGAGGGCCGCGACGGCGGCGGCGTCCGCCTCGGGTCGGTAGGCGTAGCCGGGGCAGGCGGCGGTGGTCGGGAGGCCCGCAACGTCCACGTTGTCCTTGACGGCGAGGACGACGCCGGCGAGCGGGCCGCCCGCCGCGAGGGACGCCGCGTACTCGGCGGCGACCTCGGCCTCCGGACGCAGCGCGAGGAAGAGCTCGGTCCGCTCGTCCGCGGCGATGCGCCGGTAGATGTCGGCGATGCGGTTCATGCTGCGCTCCTAGTGAATTCGCCGGCGGCCGCCCAGCGGCCGCGCTCCTCGTCGCGGGCGATCTCCATCGCCGACTGCACGCGGGCGATGCCGTCGGCCTCGCGGGCGAGGAAGGCGCGGTGCGAGGAGAGGGAGAAGGAGCCGGGCGTGATGTCCACGGAGCCACGGCCGGCGGCGGTGTCGGCGCGCAGATCGGCGAGCTCCTCGGTGCAGACCGGGTACCAACTGATCCGGTCGAAATGGCGGAGCAGCCAGGGGTGTTCGGGCTCGAAGCCGCCCGCGGCGTGGGGGTGACTGTGGTTCCACACCTGGGTGGTGCGGCCCACGAACTGGTAGCCGCCGGGGCCCTCCATGCCGTAGATGCACAGGTACGCACCGCCGATGCCGACCGCGTTCTCGGGCGTCCAGGTGCGGGCGGGGTTGTACTTGGTGGTCACCAGCCGGTGGCGCGGGTCGAGCGGGACGGCCACGGGCGCACCGAGGTACACATCACCCAGGCCGAGGACGAGGTACGAGGCGTCGAAGACGATCCGCTGGACGTCCTCGACGGAGCCGAGCCCGTTCATGCGGCGGATGAACTCGATGTTCCACGGGCACCACGGGGCGTCGCCGCGGACGCCGAGCACGTACCGCTCGATGGCCTCGCGGGTGCTGGGATCGTCCCACGACAGTGGGAGGGAGACGGTGCGGCTGGGCACGATCATGTCGTCGGCGGCGCGCAGCTGCGATTCGGCCTCCCGGATCCAGTCGAGGGCCGCCGGCTGGCGTAGCGCCGTGGGATCGAACTTGACCTGCAGGCTGCGCACGCCGGCGGTCAGGTCGATCAGGCCGCGCGGTGCATCGGCGCGCAGTCGCTGCTCGAGGGCGTGCACGCGGGCGCGGGACTCCAGATCCAGTGTCATGGCGCCGTACTCGACGAGGACGTTGTCGTCGCCCGACCGTCGGTAGGTGATGGTGGTCTCGCCGTCGGCGGTCACCGATCGCGCCAGCACGCCGTCGTCGGGGTCTCCCCCGCCGGACAGGACGACGGGCAGGTGGGCGCGCCGCGCAGTGCCGAAGGAGCCGGGCGAGGCCGCCGCGGCGGCGCGGACGGGGACGAAGCGCACGCTGTCCCCGGGGCGCAGCTGTCCGAGCTTCCAGCGATCGGCGGTGGTGACTGTGACGGGGCAGACGAAGCCCCCCAGGCTGGGACCGTCGGGGCCGAGCAGGATCGGGGTGTCGCCGGTGAAGTCGAGGGCGCCCACCGAGTAGGCGTTGTCGTGAATGTTGGACGGGTGCAGGCCGGCCTCGCCGCCGTCGGCGCGGGCCCATTCGGGCTTGGGGCCGATGAGCCGCACGCCGGTGCGGTCCGAGTTGAAGTGCACCTCGTAGGCGGTGCCGTAGAGGGTCTCGATGTCGGATGCGGTGAAGTACTCGGGCGCCGAGTGCGGGCCGACGGTGACGGCGAGCTCCCAGCGGTCGGTGAACGCGGGCACCTCGTCGTCGAGGATGCGACGCGGGGCGGCGGCGAGCTGGTCCCCGAGGGGCAGCTCGTCACCGGCGGCGAGTGTCCTGCCCTGGTGGCCGCCGAACTTCCCCAGCGTGAACGTCGATGCGCTGCCCAGGTATTCGGGTACCGCGATGCCGCCGCGGACGGCGAGGTAGGCACGCATGCCGAGCGATCCCGTCGCACCGATGGCGAGCTGCTGTCCGGGCAGGAGGTCGACGGGCGCCCAGGTGGGGACGGGCACCCCGTCGACGGTGACCGTGACGGGGGCACCGGTGACCGCGACGGTGGTGGACTCGTCGACGGTGACGGCGAGACCACCGAGCGTGCACTCGAATCCCGGTGCGCCCTCGGCGTTGCCGACGGCGAGGTTGGCGAGGCGGAAGGAGAGATCGTCCATGGGGCCCGAGGGCGGGACGCCGATCGACCAGTAGGCGGCGCGGCCGGGCCAGTCCTGCACGGTGGTCATGGGGCCGGGGCGGACGACGGTGAGGATGGTCATGCGGCGGCCTCCGAGATCTCGAGCTCGACCGCGGTGGGGTCGAAACCGTTGCAGGGGTTGTTGATCTGCGGGCAGTTGGAGATCAGGACGAGGGTGTCGATCTCGGCGCGCAGCACGAGCTTGCGGCCGGGAGCCGAGAGGCCGTCGACGATGCCGAGCGTGCCGTCGGGGTCGATGGGGACGTACATGTAGAAGTTGACGTTGCCCACGAGGTCGCGCTTGCCGAGGCCGTGCCGGCTGCCCTCGATGAGGAAGTTCTCGACGCAGGCGTGCTGGTGCTTGGTGTGGTGGCCGTAGCGCAGGGTGTTCGACTCCTGCGAGCAGGCGCCACCGAGGGTGTCGTGGTGGCCGACCTCGTCGTCGACGATGGTCATCATCGGGCGCGACTCCTGGTCGCGGATCACGGTTCCCGTGCCCAGGAAGATGCTGCCCTGGCCGAGGATCGTCTGCTGGGCGCTGTAGCGGACGGTGTGGTCGTGCGCGCCGTAGAAGAGGGTGTCGACGGCCTGGTTGCCGTGCAGATCGGTCATGGTGAGGGTGTGGCCGGCAGGGACGACGCCCGACCAGGGGGCCCGCGGGGTGACGGTGGCGCTCATGGGGATTCCTTCCGGGTCAGTGGGCCGCGCGGTGGGCGTCTTCGGAGTTCGCCACGGCGCGCTGGTATTCGGGGTCGGTGTCCGGGTCGGCGATCAGCGCGGCGAGGTCGTCGTCGGCGCGCCAGGCCAGCACCTCGAGCAGGCCGGTGTCGAAGGTCGGCGACGGGTCGAGGGGGTGTGCGGTGTTCGCGACGGCGACGATGCACGGCAGGTGCAGGACCATCTCGACCGACTTCCCCGGCCCCGCACTGCCCGTGGAGACGAGCGCACCGTCGGCGGAGACGGTGACGCCGTGGAAGAACGAGACGGACGGCGCGACGTCGGTGGGCGTCAGCCCGTGCTTGGCGGCGGCGAGCACCAGCAGCTCGCGACCGGCGGGGCTCGCGGAGTGTGCCTCGCCCGCGCCGTACTTGGCGGTGTTGGTGGCGAGCGTGGTGGCGCCGCAGAGGGCGTCGTGGTGGCCGGAGTCGTCGGCGACGACGGTGGCGAGCACGCGTCCCTGGTCGGAGAGCAGCGGGTGGCCCGCGCCGACGTACGCCTGCCACGGCACCTTGACGGTGTCTGCGACGTTGAGCCGTTCCCAGGGGGCGTCGGCGCGCCAGAGGAGGATGTTCGCGCAGACGGTGCCGACGGTGTCGGTCAGGCGGATTCGGGTGCCGCGCGCCAGCACCTTCGACGTGTAGCGGCCGCCCGGGACGGTCTCCGCCCAGGTGAGGGCGTCGGCGGGCACGCCGGCGGGCGGGTCGGGCCAGGCGGTGGCGGGCACCGTCGGCATGCCCTCGACGCGGGTGTCGGCCTGGGCGCGGGCGTGGTCGCGGGCGCCCTGGGTGGTGGCGGTGGTCTCGGCGATGGCGGTCACGTCAAATGCCTTTCGTGGCGGGGAGGTTCGGGAGGACGGCGGTGACGGGGCGCGGGTGCGCGTGGCGCGGGAAGCAGGCAATGCCCGCGACGATCGCGATACCGACCGTGATCGGTCCGGCCCATTGCAGTAGCGGGGATTGTCCTGCGGGGTCGTAGATCTCGGCGCGGGGCCAGGCGAGGTTGATCACCATCGCCCCGCCGTAGAGGACGGCGGCGGCGTTGATCGGCACGCCCCAGCGGCCCAGGGTGAATACGGGCCTGCCCTCGGAGTCGCGGACGTCGGCGCCGTGCGGCCAGCCGCGGAGCCGCTGGTAGAGCATCGGCACCGTCACCGACAGGTAGGCGAGGTAGATGAGCACGATGCAGACGCTGGCGAGGGTGGCGAAGATCGCGGGATTGCCGACGTTCACGAGCAGGACGGCGACGCACAGGATCCCGATGAGCACGGCCGGGGCGACGGGCGCCTGGGTGCGCGGGTTCACGCGGGAGAGACGCTCGGAGAACGGGAGGCGGTGATCGCGGGCCATGGAGAAGATCAGGCGGCTGCACGCCGTCTGGATGGCGAGGGTGCAGATGAAGACGGCGACGGCCACGTCGATCAGGAGGACCTTCCCCCAGAACGAGCCGAGGACGGACTGCAGGACGTAGGGCAGGCCGCCGGCGGCGAGCTCCTCCCCCAGCGTCGGCGCGGCCATGAGGGCGGCGAGCAGCATGAGGCCGCCGCCGACGGCCGAGGCGGTGAGCGCGAACCGGATGGTGCGCGGCGCGACACGGCGGGGGTTGACGGTCTCCTCGGCGAGCTCACCGGCCGAGCCGAAGCCGACCATCACGTAGGCGGCCATGAGGCCGGAGACGATGAACGCGCCGAGGTAGCCGCCCGAACCGGCGGACGCGACGTGCGAGGTGTCGAAGACGACCTGGGGACCGCGCTGGGCGTGCATCGCCAGCGCCCCGATGACGGCGACCACGCCGACGAGCTCGCAGGTGACGCCGATGGCGTTGATGCGGCTCATCCAGTGCACGCCGATGCAGTTGATGGTGGTGGTGATGATCAGCAGGACGGTGCCGAGCAGGACGGCGTTGGCGGCGCCGCTGGGGCTGGTGAGGGAGGCGTCGTCGCCGATGATCTGGAAGCCCGACCACACGGTGGGCAGGACCACCTGGAGCGCGATGGCGGCCGCCGAGGCGGTCACGATCTGCGCGAGGATCATGAACCAGCCGCCGAACCAGCCGACCACCTCGCCGCCGAGGCGCCGCGACCACTGGTAGATCGCGCCGGAGATCGGGTAGCGGGCGGCCATCTCGGCGAAGCACAGCGCGACCAGGAACTGGCCGAGGTAGACCAGCGGCCAGGTCCAGAAGAAGGCCGCCCCGCCGAGGGAGTAACCGAGGCCGAACAGCTGGAAGATGGTGGTGAGGATGGACACGAACGAGAAGCCGGCGGCGAACGACGCGAACGTCCCCAGCGAGCGGCGCAGCTGCGGCTGGTAGCCGAGTTCTGCCAGATCATCCGAATCATGGTGTCGGGCTTGGGTTGCTGTCATGGTCGACTTCCCGGTCGGCGCTCTATCTGTCAGTTGATAGAAAACCGTTCTCCCGGGTCAGCCGCATTGCCCCGCGGTAAGGAATGGGAAAACCGGCGCTACGAACATGTTTCGCGGCGGGTAGCCTGTGTGCCGTGACGGAGGCGAACGGTGGGGCGGAAACCGCAGGTAGACGGGGCCGACCGCGGGCGAACGATCCGCGTCGGCCCGGCGCCACGGCCGTCGAGGAGATTCTGGACGCCGCGGCCGAGTTGTTCACCCAGCGCGGGTACGCGGCCACGTCGACCCGGCAGATCGCGGAGGCCGTGGGAATCCGGCAGGCGTCGCTCTACCACTACTTCCCCACCAAGGGCGAGATCCTGACCGCACTGTTGGAGGCCACGGTGCAGGCCCCGCTCACGCTCGCGCGCTCCGTCGCCTCCGCCGACGGTGCGCCTCTCGGCCGGCTGTTGACGTTGGCCCGGTCCGACGCCGGCCAGCTGCTGGCGGCGCGCTACAACCTGGGCGCGCTCTACCACCTGCCCGAGCTCGCGGCCGAGGAGTTCGCCGAGTTCCGATCGGACCGGGCGGAGCTGGCGTCGCACTACCGCTCTCTGGCTGTCGCTGTTCTCGGTGACGACACCGATCCGCGCACGCTCCTGCCGTTCCGGCTCGTGGAGTCCGTGATCGGCCTGCGCTCCGACGGTGCCGTCTCCCCCGGTCGCGAAGACGCGCTCGTCGACGCCATCTGTGAGGCGATCGAGCGGGTGCTGGCCTGACTCGCGAGACGACGAAGGGGCGCAGCCGATCACGGCTGCGCCCCTTCGTTGCGGTCTCTAGTCCGTCGTGATCTCGCTGCGGTCTCCCGACCACAGCGTGTGGAAGGTGCCGGGCTTGTCGACGCGCTTGTAGGTGTGCGCGCCGAAGAAGTCGCGCTGGCCCTGGACGAGCGCGGCGGGCAGGCGGTCCACGTTGAGCGAGTCGAAGTAGCTCAGCGCCGTCGCGAAGCCCGGGATCGGGACGGCGGCCTGGGTGGCGGTGATGACGACGCGGCGCCAGGCGTCCTCGCCGTCGCGGATGGCCTGCGCGAAGTACGGGGCCTCGAGCAGCGTGGCGAGGTTCGGGTTCTCGGCGTAGGCGTCGGCGAGGACGTTGAGGAACTGGGCCCGGATGATGCAGCCGCCGCGCCAGATCTTGGCGACGGCGCCCTTGTCGATGTTCCAGCCGTACTTCTCCGCGCCGGCGATGATCGCGTCGAAGCCCTGGGCGTAGGCGACGATCTTGGAGGCGTAGAGGGCCTTCGCGACGTCGTCGACGAAGGAGTCGTCGACCCGCGGGGCCGTGGGGCGCTCGATACCGAGAGCCTGCACCGCGTCGCGCTGGTTGCGCTTGGAGGAGACGGCGCGGCCGAAGACGGCCTCGGCGACGCCGCCGACCGGCACGCCCAGGTCCAGGGCGGTCTGCACGGTCCACACGCCGGTGCCCTTGCTACCGGCCTGGTCGGTGACGATGTCGACGAAGGGCTTGCCCGTCTCCGCGTCGACGTGCTTGAGGATGTCGATGGTGATCTCGATGAGGTAGCTGTTGAGCGGCCCCTCGTTCCACGTCGCGAAGAGGTCGGAGATCTGGGCGGGCGTGTAGCCGGCGACGTTGCGCAGCAGGTCGTAGGCCTCGCCGATGAGCTCCATGTCGGCGTACTCGATGCCGTTGTGGATCATCTTGACGAAGTGGCCGGCGCCATCGGTGCCCACGTGGGTCACGCAGGCCTCGCCCTCCGCGACCGCAGCGATCGACGCGAGGATCGGGCCGAGGGTCTTGTACGACTCGGCGGTGCCGCCGGGCATGATCGACGGGCCCTTGAGCGCGCCCTCCTCGCCGCCGGAGATGCCGGCGCCGACGAAGTGGATGCCCGTCGGCGCGATCTTCGCCTCGCGGGCGATGGTGTCGTGGAAGTTCGCGTTGCCGCCGTCGACGATGATGTCGCCCGGCTCGAACCGCTCCTGCAGCTGTTCGATCACCGCGTCCGTGCCCGCGCCGGCCTGCACCATGATGATCGCGGTGCGCGGCTTGGCCAAGCTGGCGACGAACTCGTCGATGGTGTCGCTGGCAACGAAGTTCGCCTCGGGATGGTTCTTCACCACATCGTGCGTCTTCTCCGGCGAGCGGTTGTAGATCGCTACGGTGTTGCCCTCCCGGGACGCCAGGTTGCGGGCCAGGTTGGAGCCCATCACCGCCATCCCCACCACTCCGATATTCGCCTTGGCGTCGTTGCTGCTCATCGCTCGTTCGTCCCTCTTCCTCGTGGTGGTTCACACTCGGCCCCTACGTTACGTCCCCACGCCCGACGGTGCCCCCACCTCACCTGTTCTTCGGGCGGTACCTCTTCGCCTTCTCGACGACGGCCTTGATCTCCGCTGCCGCGACCGCCGGGTCCTCGTGTTCCCACACACGGATCACCGTCCAGCCTGCTTCCTCGAGACGCCGGTTGGTGTCCTCGTCCCTGGCACGGTTGTTCGCAACCTTGGTCGCCCAGAACTCCGCGTTGGTCTTACTCACCGAGTGATGCTCCGGGCATCCGTGCCAGAAGCAACCGTCCAGATAGACCGCCACCTTCAGCCGAGGGAAGACCAAGTCAGCGCGTCGGCGCCGCATCTTCGATAGCGGCGCACGATCGACGAAATACCTAAGACCGAGTCGGTGCACTTCCCGACGAAGCGCCAGCTCTGGACGAGTGTCCTTACGACGGTTCGACATCATCGACCGCCGCACGGCATCTGACGACGCCCAAGAATTCACTGAACCATCATGCCCGTCGACAAGCACGGCCGAGCAAGTGACCGAACCGATCAATGCACCTGGATTGCCTGCTTGTGCCTCAGACCAACATCTTGGACTGAAGGTGTCGCTGTCGAGGTCACACTGACTGATTAGGCGGGGATCAACCGCGAAGGCAGTCCTGGCAGCCGGAAATGAGTGGACCCAATGCAGATTAGATGAGCACACTGCATGCACTATGGCGTCCACCCAGCTACACGTCAGCGAACCTCGGGCACCAATACCCGGAAGAGCCCGTTCGAACTCCTGTCGCTTGACAAACATTGCAGCCTCGAAGCCCCCACCGGCTATAGTTCTCTGCATGGAGGACTCACAGCAAATGGATATCGCCGATCAGCCCAGAATATGCTCCATATCGGACTTGATGCAGGCACTCGCGCCAATAACGGCCGACGGCAGAGAGCTGTGGTATCGCGGACACCGAGATGCGTCATGGTTTCTCACCCCGTCTGCATTTCGAAGTACCGGGCGCACAGAAGCAGAGGGGGCAATGCTGGCACGTTTTCGCCAAGAAGCAGCCGCCGCCGGCACCCAATATGCGTTCGACAAATGGGGATGGATTACGTTCGCGCAGCACCACTCCCTACCAACTCGCCTCTTAGACTGGTCTCAGAGCCCTCTGGTCGCACTATTTTTTGCAACCGAGAAAGACTCAGACGCCAATGCACTCAGTGACGTTGCTGGCGAGTTTTTCGTACTTGACCCAGCCAAACTTAACCGGGACGCCGGCGATGACGACGGGGGGCACCCACGGCTGCTGTCCGAGAGTGACAGCCTGCTGTCAAAGTACCTCCCCGGACAGGAAGGCGACCAACGTTCGAAACCGCGATCAGTCCTCGCGCCCTTACTGTTTGATCGAATCCGCTTCCAGAATGGCACCTTCACAGTGTCGCAGTCCCCGACGGGTTCATCAAGCACGGAGCCTCTCCGGCAAGCGGCAGCCTTGCAGTCATTCACCGTTCCAGAAGATTCGAAACGGAACCTTCGAGAAGAACTGGACACACTCGGATTTAACGAGGTATCGATCTACCGCGATCTCGACCGGATAGCTCGTCGAATAACAGCGGGAGCGGAGCAGCGAGCATCATGAATCCTCGGCGCATTACAACGAAGATGATGACCGGCGTATCAATCGGTCGATTTGGGCGCATGAGGAGTGTCATAGACCTCTCGCCTCCATACCAGCGTGAGGGTGGAGTATGGTCACCGCAAACTCGAGAAAATTTGATAGATTCGATAATCAACGGTCTCGACATCCCTAAGCTCTACTTCGAAGAAGAGAATTCGGGTCGCAAGAATGCTAAAGGTCTCACATACCAGTACGCAGTGATAGACGGAAAGCAGCGACTAGAGACAATACTAGCCTTCCTCGAAGGCGATCTCGCACTGTCCGAGAACTTCATCTTTTTCGAGGACGAATCAATCGATGCGACAGAGATGAGAATATCGGAACTTCGCAAGACATATCCGCACCTTTATGACCGCTTCGTTGATTTCGAACTCCCCATCGTTCGCGTAACAACAAACAGCGGCGACCTAATCGAGGAGATGTTTCAACGACTGAACGCTTCGACAGCGCTGAATGCGGCTGAACGACGAAACGCCCTCAAAGGGCCCACACGTGATGCCGCCAACACTCTTGCCGAACATGACCTCCTCGTGCGCTGCTCACCAATCAAGAATGCACGCTATAAGTACAGAGAGCTCGGGGCCAAATTTCTCGCCATTGAGCATCAGCTCGATACAAATAATAGAATTACAGATACAAAAGCCGACCGGCTTTACGCGCTGTTCATTGCGACGCGTGCCCCCTCACCAAGCATCAGTCCCGAAAGAATGTCCGACTACGCGCAGTCGGCAACGGAGACATTGGACCGGATGTCAACAATTTTTGACGCAGAAGATGCTCTGCTCGCCTCGATCGGTACAGTAGTGGTCTACTACATATGTTTCCGAGACCAAGAATTCTACAGGACCGTCAACCGAGAAATGCTGACCGACTTTGAGCTAGCACGCCGTAGTGTCGCTCAATTGAGTGAGATGTCTGATTCGTACAGCACCGCTGCTAATGCACGCCTGCGTGAATACAACGGACTAGTCCAATCTACCAACGACGGCAGCGCCTTGAGTCGTCGAGCACAGATTCTCACTAGTTATGTGTTAGGTTACTCCGAAGGTGCGCCTCTCGCGGGACTCGAGAGCATTCAGGACGGGGAGCTCCCACAACTTGACGAGTCCGAGGATGCATGAGATCGAGTCGATCGACTTCGTTACTGTCGAGCCCGTGGTACTTGCTCCTAGAATCATTGGACCGCCAACCGGACCTTTTCCATCCGCGTTCGCGTGGCCTGGTGGAATTTCTCACCGATCGCGAAGGAATTCGCGATCAATGACATGACCTTGGCCAAGCGTCTGCGTCGCGCCGATACTGAATGTGCGATTTAGCGAGCTGCTGTGTGTCCGTCGCGGGCGATTCTGCCGGATAAACCTTCCGCTCTCTAAGGAGCTCAGCTCCGGCGAGATCAGAGGATCGCCTGCCCGTACCGGAGGAAATGTCACTCGGTATATTGATCACTCGGAGCCTGGGATTCTGCTCAGGGCTCGCAGATTCGTGACGGCTTTGAACAGGCACCGCTGGTCGTTCGATGGCTCCGCGCGACACGGACAGGACCCCGGCTGGGCTGGTCGACCTCAAGCAAGCACGACACGATTGCTAGCTAACACCACCACCTCGGCTGCGTTCGTCCCGGGCTCGTGGAACCTACATCCGAGCGACCAGCTGGGGGCGAATGGCATGACGCGCGTACCGCATCGATTCCAGCCCCCTGCCAGACATGGCACCGGGTACGCTCCCCCACCGCCGCAGTCCTGGACTGCACGACTGGCTGCCCCGTTTCTGGCGTGTCAGTGCCTCCAGATAGCCTGGGCAGTATGAGGAGTGTCGAGCTTTTCGCAGGAGGCGGCGGCCTGACTCTCGGAACGCACAAGGTCGGGTTTTCGACCGAGATCGTCTCCGAATGGAACCGCTGGTGCTGCGATACGCTGCGTGAGAACCGCGATGCCGGCTACCCGCTGGTCAAGGACATCGACGTACGCGAGGGCGATGTTCGTGACGTCGACTGGGGACAGGTCCCGGACGGAATCGACCTCGTCAGCGGCGGGCCGCCCTGCCAGCCGTTCTCAAGTGGGGGCAAAGGTAACGCCGCCAACGACAAGCGGGACATGTTCCCTGCCACCACAGACGTCATCCGCCGGCTACGGCCGCGGGCGTTCATCATCGAGAACGTCCGAGGTCTGCTGCGCCCGAGCTTCTCCGACTACTACGAGTACATTAAGCTCCGTCTTGCCCACCCGGAACTGATTGCGACGAACCTCGAATCCTGGGGCGACCACCTCACGCGACTGCAATCCGAGCACACGTCGACTCATACGGGCCTGATGTACAACGTGGTGTCGAGGCTAGTGAACGCCGCCGATTACGGGGTGCCGCAGCAGCGGTGGCGTGTATTTTTTGTGGGCTTCCGTGCCGATGTCGATGCCGAATGGCACTTCCCGGCAGAGACCCACTCTGCGGGGGCTCTGCGTTTGGCGCAGCAGGACGGTTCTTATTGGGAGCGGCATGAAGTACCCAATAGGCACCGCGCTTATCGCGTCCGCGCCGCTCAGGATTCCGATACGTCGTTGCAGCCCTGGAATACAGTTAGAGACGCCCTCAAGGGATTACCTGCGCCAGGCGACAATGCACTCAACCATACGCCGCAATACGGAGCCAGGTCATATAGGGGACATACCGGTTCCTACATCGACGCGCCGGCGAAGGCTCTTAAGGCGGGTGTCCACGGGGTGCCCGGCGGCGAGAACATGCTTCTCAATGTGGACAACTCAGTACGATACTTCACTGTGCGCGAAGCCGCGCGTTTGCAGACTTTTCCGGACGACTACCGTCTGCACGGTCCGTGGACTGAGGCGATGCGTCAGGTCGGCAACGCTGTGCCAGTCGACTTGGCGGCGGTAGTTGCCAGGTCAGTCCATACTCACCTCGGCGCCGCTACGTTCCGCGACGCCAAGGCGGCGCGCCGCGCGTGCTAGTGGTTCTCGCCCACGAGCCGCCGTCCTCGCCAGCCCGTTCGATTCCACTCAATTAGCCCGAATGACCACGGAAACCGGGCCCTATATCCAGCTGATCCCCCCGGGACTACCTTCGTCGAACCAAGTTCCTCAGTAGACGAGCATCCTAGTGAATGCTAGTAATCTTCGTCGCGCAGCGTTTCTGGTCAGAATGACCAGGTTCGAAGCGTGGGGCATACATTACCGAAAACACTTCGACGCCAATCAAATCGCAAAACGCACATACGCGATCCCACTCGCCCTTGGGCGGCTCAGCCATCGTAGGTCTAGTGATCGCAATGAAGACGCGCTCCTGGCCGTCAACCTTTGCCGCCGAGGCCGCGAAGTATAGATCGCGCAGGCTCCTCAGCGGCCCCCAAGTGAGCAGCGCCTCGTGGCCTCCCAAGCTGGTCACTCGACAGCGCATAGGTTTCTGCTCGATAGAGTTGGCGACCACCGCCCATTCGTCGCCGAGCGTCGCGGCCACGATCGCAGTCGGCCCGGGATAACCCCGTTTGGTGTAACTTGCCGTCGGGCCGGTGCCCTCCAACGCCCGCGGATACTCTTTGGCGGCGCTGTCCTTCAGCCACACGCGCATCTGTGCTGGGGTGGCGAACGGCCGCAGCGCGGCGGTGAACCCCTCGTCAGCAATCAGCTCGTCATACACCGCCCCACGCTTACTGGCGGGCACCTGCTCCCACCGCTTGCGGTCGAAAACCTCGTACACACGGGCCAGCGCGGCGTCCCTGACCTCGTCGGGCAGTCGCATCAGTTGAAACCTCTCGTCGCTACGCCTGGATCGTCCGACGTCGGCGGGAATTCCAGCCGTACCTGATCAGTCGCAGTCGCCAGATCACCGATATCGGCAACCCACTGCTCTATCAATGACCGTACGCCCTGGTCTGCGAAATCGAAGCTCGACCGGTTGATACTGAGTACCTCAGTCTCCGACGCCTCGACTTGCGCGCGGAAGGCAGACACCTCGGCGATCCGCCGCAGATCCGAGACGCAGTCTAGAACCGCGACGCGCTCCTTGCCTGTGCGCAGTCGCAGGCCCCGCCCCAACTGCTGGATGAAGATCCGGCGCGAGTGCGTCACCCGGGCGAACACGATGATGTTCACGTCCGGGACGTCGATGCCTTCGTTAAGAAGGTCGACGCTAACCAGCAGCTCCGTCTGGCCAGCGCGAAACTGTACCAGCCGCTGCTGGCGCTCACGCTTGGTCATGCCGTTGTGAATCGTCTCAACACCGCGCCAGGCTGAGTACTCGCGCAGCCGCTCGGCGAATCGCTCGGCGTGCTCGATCGTCTGGCAAAACACCATGCCCCGCGGGGTCCGCGTCGAGTTCCAAACCTTGGTGAGCCGTTCGATGATCGCCTCGTCCCGCTCGGGGATAAACAGCCGGCGATTCAGGTCCTTGATCGTATACGAATGCGCCGAGGCCTCCTTGACGAACTCCCAGTCGATGTCGTCGGCGAGAAGCTGATAATCGACCTGCGCCAGATACCCGCGGCGGATGCCATCCGCAATTGACATCCGCACGACTGGCTCCCCGAACATCACCTCGATGTCGAACCTGTCCCCACGCCACGGCGTCGCGGTGACACCGAGTCGCGGCACGCCGTCGAGCATCTCAATTATGTGCGCGTAGAATCCTGTCTCGCCGACGTGGTGCACCTCGTCGACGATCACCAGATCGGGCCGGTATCCCCGCTCAACATAGTCATGCGCGGTCGGCAATACCGCGAACGTCACACCTGATAGGTCGTCGCGATGCTCGCCCTGGCCGATCATCTGCGTCGGGATATCCTTCGGGATGAACGGCCACATCGACTTCTCCAGCTGATCGACCAGCGGCCCGCCGTGGGCGATCACCAGAATCTTCGCCGACGGATCGCGGTCGAGCCAGTCTGCAGCGATCGAGCCGGCGACCACCGTCTTGCCCAGGCCCGTGGCCAGATACACCAGTGCCCGTCGCTTCTCGGGGTCCCGCAGCGACTCCAGCGAAGCCTGCACGGCCTCAACCTGGTAGGGCCGAAGTTCGACCTGCGCCGCTATCATGGCTGCCTTGCGGTACAGCTTGGCCAGGTCCCGACCATCCCAGGCCTTGATCTGTCGACTCACCTTCCCGTAGGCGTCAATCCGGCCCCTCGCCGACTTGGTGAACCGACCATTGGTGACTACGATCCCGGAGGCGGCGCCATACGCGTCGATCGCATTGGAAACCTCGTCAACCGCATCATCACCGACCGAGCCGCGAACCGGGTCCTGGCGCCATTTGACCTGTAACGCCACTTGTTCCCGTCCGAACTTGGTCAATAGGTCGCCTCCCTGGTCACCTGATCCATCGATGTTCACGACCTGGCTGAACCCCAGCAGCGGCAGCAGGCGCTCCAGCGCTCGGGTGAACCCGGCCGGGCCGCCTCGCGCAACGCGCTCAGCCGACAGGAACGACGAATCACTCACAACGAAGCTCCCTGGACAACGAGCGCGCTGAGGGATTCGAGACCGATCGAAAGCCGGATCAACTCGCGTGAACTCATCCGATCCGTCGCCGACACCGTGCGTTCCAGGTCGCGGATCAGACTCGTCAGGTGGGACAGCTTTGCTTCGCGGATCGACTCGTCCTGCCACGATCCGTAAGTCGTCGTGAACACCCCGCCGTCGAGGACCTTCTCAGGCAGCTCCACCGCCAGGTCCTCGAACGCTCGGGGTGACAAGTAGGCCGCGTAACCGCCAGAGGCCTCCAATTCGTTCCAATCTCGGTCGGCCTCAGCGGCCGCTGCTTTCTGCGTCTGGGTTTTAGCATTCGGTGACAGACTCTTCCAATATCCGACCGGGTCGTCGGCGACGAGAGGGACTACGGCCTCTCGAATCTCATCGAGCAGTCCCTCGGCAGATTGACGCACAGTCGCGGCGTCAATCCGTCGATCACCAATCTGTTCGAGGACCTGCTCGACAAACTGGCCGGCCGGGCCGTCGTATCCCAAGTAACGATCGGCCGTGTCGTGCAGCAGCATCACCGCCACGTCCACCCGGTTCCAGCCGAATACGTCCAACAACGGATGCTTGTCGTCGATGAACAGCTCCAGCTCGTTCGCCTCAAGGCTTACCTCGGAGAAACGATCCTGAATGAACTCGACGCCGGAGGTGATGAAGGCAGTGATCATGATCGTCCGCCCCTTACCCGGGACAACGATCTCGGTGCCATCCAGCTGTGGGACGACGCGACCGCTCGCGCGATAGCGAGCGCGGCGCTCGAAGCTGGTTTCCGCAATATCGTTCTCGGCATCGGCGTCATCTTCCTCGCTGCCTGCAGACTCGGTGCCATCACCGGCGGCACCGCCACCTGCCGGCGAGGTCGGCAACAGATCGTCGATGCTGTCGTCATCGCCGTCGCCATCGGTCAGACCGGCTTTGGCCTCCTCGTGCGCGACGACGTTCTTCCACCACATCTCATCGCTCTGGTAGTCAGCACGGCCCTCACGGAAATACTCACCCCACTTGCGAGCCTGATCCGACAGCGCCTGAGCGCCATTTCCCGGCACCAAATATCGGTAGCCTGGGTCGTAGCGACGGTATGCATGTGCGAGCATGCCGAGCTCTGTAGTGTTCGGCCCATATCCAGCGCTCTTGGCTCGCTGTTCCTGCAGAGGTCCCTCGCCACGGACCTTCTCACGCACGGTCCGCCACGCGATCGTGTCCCGACCGAAGTCCTTCTTCCGATAGTTCACCTCGATGTGGTCCAGATGCAACTCCCCGACGATTCGGCCGCGGCCGAGTTCGAACGGGTACTCTGGGACCATCTTGTCGGTGACGGTGTCCTTCCAATCGAACAAGTCTTTGTCCAAATGCACGATCGTGCGTCCCTCTCGCAGCAGCGAGATCCCAAAGTCGCTCGGGTCGTCGTACCTCTGAATGCCGAGCCAGCCCCGGATCGCCCGACTGCGCAGCTCGACCCGATCGGAGCCGCACTCGCTGCACACCTCAAGGGAACCGAGATTTTCCGGATGCCAGTGGCCGCACGTCATGCACGCGAACGCCGGCTTCAGTTCATGGTTGACCTCGGTCACCGCTGGGACGTCCTGGCCGCGGTAGTTTACCGACCGTTTTGGCGACCAGATACAAGGGATATAGGCTGGCACCGAGCGGCCGTTGAGCAGCAGTTCGACGCCGAGACCGCCGATCACCTCAGCGCCGGCGATGTCGGTATCCTCGACCGATCGCAGCATGTATGAGTAAGTCTCGCCCAGCCGATCCCGGACCTGGCTGGCGATGCCGTTCCACCCTAGGCGCTGCACAACATCGGGCTTCAGACCCGCAACGGTGATCGACGTACCGTGCTCACTCACCTGCTTCGGTTCGGTGTAGATCGGTACCGAGAATGTGTCTCGCGACTCCATAGCGCGAATGTCAATCTCGGCGATCGTCCAGTGGTCGTCACCAGCCCGGCCGGTACGCACCTTTGTAAGGGTTCCCAGCCGCGCCGTAGCCACGTTAAACCCCATGCCGAACAGCCCCAGGGCACCGAACCGCGAGTTCCCCGACGATCCGGCACGGAGGGCCGATCGCATCTGCCCCACCGACATCCCTCGCCCGGTATCGATGACACTGATCTCCGAGTCACGGTTCACCTTTCCCGACCCGTACGGGAACACGATCTCGACCCGTCCCTCGAAACCAGGATCTTCCCGCTGCGCCTCGGCGATCTCATCGAGTGAGTTGTCGACGAGCTCGGCGAGGCATTCCGGCACCTTCATGTCGACGTCCGCGATGACTTCAAGAATCCGTGGGTGGGGTGTCAGATCTAGGGTTTCGTCAGGCATCAGGGTCCTCATCGGTCGTTCCCAGCGGCCCCGTGGATGACCGCTTGCGGGAGTATCTCCTCTTAGGAAGAGACTACTGAGGGCCACCGACAAGATTGATACGACGCCGTCAAGCAAGCGTTGACGCAACAGGTTCGGCTTGGACAAGCCCATCTCTGAGCTCTCTTCTCATCGCGACCACGTAACCTTCGCGTATGGCTCAAGTTCGCTCGATCTCCGCCGGCACACAGTCTGTCCGACGACACCCTACTGAGGTCGACTGCTTCTACACAGTAGTTGCAGACTCCGAAGGCAAGGTGCTCCACCTCAGCACATTTGGCTCCGACCAGCGCGCAAGCCCCGGCAAGAGCAGTCAGTCCATCCAGTTCAACGAAGCGATCGCCAGCGAGCTGTTGGAGGTGATCCTGCAGACCTTTCCGTCACTCAGCCGTTATAGGTAGTGACCGGCGCTCTGGGTGGCTGACTCCTCCGCAACTATCGCAGTTCATCGTCTAATGGTCTGCGGCGCGGTTCGTCCGCGCCTACACGGACAGCGCGCCCAGCTCCTGGCCACGGATCCGCTGCGAGATGACCTGGGTGATGCCGTCTCCCCGCATCGACACGCCGTAGAGCGCGTCGGCGACCTCCATTGTCGGCTTCTGGTGCGTGATCACGATCAGCTGGGACTTGTCGCGCAGCTGCTCGAACAGGGAGATCAGGCGGCGGAGGTTGGTGTCGTCCAGCGCCGCCTCGACCTCGTCCATCACGTAGAACGGAGACGGCCGGGCGCGGAAGATGGCGACCAGCATCGCGACGGCGGTCAGGGACTTCTCGCCGCCGGAGAGGAGAGACAGTCGCTTGACCTTCTTGCCCGGCGGCCGGGCCTCGACGTCGATTCCCGTGGTCAGCATGTCGCCCGGCTCGGTGAGGATCAGCTTGCCCTCGCCACCCGGGAACAGGGTCTTGAACACCTCGACGAACTCTCGCTCCACGTCCACCCAGGCCTCGGTGAACACCTGCAGGATCTTGGCGTCCACCTCCTCGACCACACTCAGCAGATCCTCGCGAGCCGACTTCACGTCCTCGAGCTGCGTGGAGAGGAAGTTGTAGCGCTCCTCCAGCGCCGCGAACTCCTCCAGCGCCAGCGGGTTCACCCGCCCCAGCGTCGCAAGGTCCTTCTCCGCCAACTTCAGCCGGCGCTCCTGCACTGCCCGGTCGAACGGCAGGCCCTGGGGCTTCACGACAGTCTCGCCGCGTTCCCGCGCCGCCTCGTACTCCTCCAGCTCCAGCGAGGACGGCGGCAGCGGAACATCAGGCCCGTACTCGGCCACCAGATCGTCCGGCGACATCGCGAACGACGCCACCACCTGCTCCTCGAGCTGTTCGATCCGCAGCGCCGCCTGAGCCCGCGCCACCTCGTCGCGGTGCACCGCATCCGTCAGCTGGGCCAGTCGAGCCGTCAGCGCCGCGCTCTCCTGCCGCGCGACGTCCAGCGCGCCGGCGCGCTGCGCGCGTGATGCCTCCAGCGCATCACGATGCGCAGCAGCCCTCGTCACCGCGCGCCCCAGCCGCGATGACACGAGCGCAGCGCCCTCCGCCACCGACGATGCCACCGCTGCGGCAGCCAGCCGCGAAGCAGCAGCCGCCTCCGCCCGCTCCCGCGCCGCACGCTCGGCCGCGGCGGCTCGTCGCAGCCCCTCGGCCTTGCCCCGCACGCCGGCCGCACGCTCCTCGGCGGTGCGCCGCGCGAGCCGGGCCTCCATCTCCACCGACCGCGCCGCGGCCAACGCCGCAGCAGCAGCGTCCCGGTCGTCCGTCCCGACGGACACCGAATCCTCGGGCAGCGATTCAGCTAGCCGCAAGCGCTCCTCGTGCTCCACCAGAGCCGCCCGTGTCTCGTCCCGCGACGACTCGATCCGCGACCGCTGCGCCACCAGGCGCTCCGCCTCGTCGCGCGCGCTCCGCGCTGCCTGCCCCAATCGGGCCAACTGCTCGTAGATCGCGCCGAGTTGGGCGTCCGACTCGTGCAGCGCCGCGAGCGCCGACTCCGTCACCTCGCGCCGCGCAGCCAGATCCTCGTTCGCCCCGGCCAGCGCCGCTGACAGGGACTCCACCGACCGCCGGGTCTCCCCCAGCGCCGCCTCGGCCGCGTCGATCGACTTCTGCACCTCCAGCGTCGACTGCCGCGCCGCGGAACCACCGGTCAGCACCCCGTGGGAGATCAGGTCACCGTCGGGCGTCACGGCCCGCAGTTCGGGCCGTGACGCGACCACTGCCACGGCTTCCGGGACGGAACCGACCAGCACGCATCCCGACAGCGCCGCCGCGATCACGCCCTCCAGCGCCGCGGGCGTGCTCACGCACGACATGGCCCAGACGGCACCGTCGGGCAGGCTCCCGCCGTCGCCGGACCCCGCGGCGAGCCCCTCCACGACCAGGGCGGCGCGGCCACCGTCGGCCTCGCGCAACCGGGCCAGCGCATCGGATGCCACCGACACCGAGGGGGCCGCCACCGCCTCCGCGATCGGCCCGAGGGCGACGGCGATCGCCTTCTCGTGGCCCGGCGTGATGGACAGGCGCTCGGCGACGGCGGCGGTCACGCCGTCGACGTGTTCGACGACCCAGGCGGCGCCGTCGCCCCGGTCCAAGTTCATGGTCAGGGCCTCGATCCGGGCGACGAGCGAGGCGACCTTCTGCTCCGCCTCCCGCTCCGACGCGCGCAGTTCCTCCACCCGCGCGGCGGCGGCGTTCATGGCCGCGACGCTGCGCTCGTGGTGCTCGTCGAGCGAGGCCTCGGAGGAATCGAGCTCGGCGATCTGCCCCTGGACCTGCTCGAACTCCGCCTCCGCGGCCTCGGCCCGCTCGACGGCCTCGGCGATGGCCGCCGTCAGCCGTCCGGACTCGGATTCGACGGACTCGGCCCGGGTGCGCAGGGTCTCCACCTGGCCGGCCAGGCGCGCGAGCCCCTCTCGACGGTCCGCGATGGCCGCGACCGCGGCCATGTGCGCCTTCTCGGCGTCCCGAGCGGACTCCTCGCGCGACGCGAGCTCCTCCGTGGCCTCCTCGAGGATCATGGCGGCCTCCTCGAGGGCCTCCATGAGCTCGGCCTCCTCCTCGGCGACGCGCTCGGCCTCGGCCTCGAGCTCGTCGGGGTCGCGGCCGGGAGCGTGCTGGACGGGCTCGGACAGCAGGCGGGCGCGCTCGGAGGCGATGCGCTCCGTCGACGAGACGCGCTCGGCGAGCGCGGACAGCGAGAACCAGCCCTCGCCCGCGGCCTTCACCGCCGGGTCCAGCGCGGCCACGGCCTCCGAGTGCTCCGCGACCAGCGCGTTCGCCTCGTCCAGCTGCTCGGCCACCTCGTTCTGCTCGAGTCGCACCGCCGCCTCGTTACCGCTCTGGTCGGCCAGCTCGGCGCGGCGGCGCACCAGATCGTCAGCAGCCAACCGCAGCCGCGCGTCGCGGAGGTCAGCTTGGATGGTCTGCGCCCGCCGGGCCACCTCGGCCTGCCGGCCGAGCGGCTTGAGCTGGCGGCGCAGCTCCGTCGTCAGGTCCGTGAGCCGCGCGAGGTTGGCCTGCATGGAGTCGAGCTTGCGGACCGCCTTCTCCTTGCGGCGCCGGTGCTTCAGAACCCCGGCCGCCTCCTCGATGAAGGCCCGACGTTCCTCCGGCTTGGACTCGAGGATCGCGGCGAGCTGGCCCTGCCCGACGATGACGTGCATCTCGCGGCCGATGCCGGAGTCCGAGAGCAGCTCCTGCACGTCCATCAGGCGCGCCTTGGTGCCGTTGATCTCGTACTCGCCGGCGCCGTCGCGGAACATGCGCCGCGTGATGGAGACCTCGGAGTAGTCGATGGGCAGCGCACCGTCGGAGTTGTCGATGGTGAGCGTGACCTCGGCGCGGCCCAGCGGCGCGCGGCCGGAGGTGCCGGCGAAGATGACGTCTTCCATCTTGCCGCCGCGCAGGCCCTTGGCGCCCTGCTCGCCCATCACCCAGCGCAGGGCGTCGAGGATGTTCGACTTACCCGATCCGTTGGGCCCGACGACGCAGGTGATGCCCGGCTCGAGGCGCAGAGTCGTCGCCGAAGCGAAGGACTTGAAGCCCTTCAGTGTCAGCGACTTGAGATACACGAAACGCCAGTTTAGGTGGTGCCCGTCAGAGGACCGCCATCGCCACGATCAGACCGAGCGCGACGTGGGAGGCGGCGATGACGCGGGCCTGGGGCAGGAACACCTCGGAGTACATGAGCTCCTCCATGTCGACGCCCGTGACCAGGTCGAGGACGCGCACGGAGATGATCTGCGCGACGATGCCGACCACGCCGTAGACCAGCGAGTAGACGACGCCCGCCCACAGATCGCCGCCGCCGGTGTAGTTCGCGTAGATCGCGACCACGATGATGAACGCCATCGAGAGCATGCCGGCGCCCGTGATGTAGGTGGCGTTGGGCTTGCCGGACTTCACCAGGTCGCGCAGCTTGCCGGGCGTGGAGAGATCGACGGCGTAGAAGCCGACCACCATGAGCAGCAGGCCGACGAGGGCGTAGAGGCAGATCGCGCCGATGCCCTTACCCAGGGTGCCCAGGTCTGCGGCGGCGAGGAGGGTCGTGTTCATGATGCGGGCGTGCCTTTCGGAGTGATGCGGTGCGGGATGAAGGCGGCACCGTCGTCGGTGATGAGGCCGGAGGTCTCGCGGATGCCGATACCGGCGGATTCGTCGCCGACGACCCAGGCGCCGATCACGGGCCGGTAGCCGTCGAACTCGGGAAGCGGGTCGAACAGTTGGTACACGTAGCCCTCGGCGCCGTAGACGCCGCCGGTGGCGGTCTCGCGGCCCGCGTCCACGATCGTGAGGTTCGCGCCCTCCCGGCCGAGCTTGGGCTTCTTCACGTACTCGGTGAGGAAGCCGGGGCTGTCGATGAAGGCGGGCAACAGGTTCGGGTGATCCGGGTACATCTCCCAGAGCACCGCGAGGATCGCCTTGTTGGACAGGATCGTCTTCCACAGCGGCTCGACCCATGTGGTGGCGGGGATGGATTCGACGACCCGCTTGCCGAAGTCGTCCTCGAGGATCCACTCCCACGGGTACAGCTTGAACACCGAGTTGATCGGGGCGTCCTCGAGGTCGACGAAGGTCTTCAGGTCGTGGTCCCAACCGATGTCCTCGATGGGTAGCCCGACGGTGTCGAAGCCCGCCTCGGCGGCCGTCTCCTGCAGGTAGCCGGTGGTCACGTGGTCCTCGCCGGTGGCGTCCGCGCCGGACCAGGTGAAGTGCAGCTCCGAAGCCGGGATGACGCCCCGGATCTCGCCCCAGCGCGCGACGAGCGCCTCGTGCAGCGAGTTCCACTGGTCGTAGCCGCCCTCGTCCCAGGGGCGCGTGTCCGGCGCGGTGTCCTGGAACCAGTACCACTGCACCACAGCGGCTTCCAGCAGCGAGGTGGGCGTATCGGCGTTGTACTCCAGCAGTTTCGCCGGCCGGCGGCCGTCGTAGCGCAGGTCGAACCGGCCGTAGACGTGCGGGTCCTGCCGCTTCCACGACTCCTCGATCGCGCCCCACGCCCACTCGGGGATGCCGAAGTCGGCGTACCGCTCGGTGAGGATCACGTTCTCGACGGCCTTGAGGCACATCGAGTGCAGCACCTCGACCTGCGCCTCGAGCGCGAGCACCTCGTCCATGTCGAACTCGTAGTACACGGACTCATCCCAGTAGTTCCGGCTCTCGCCGGCACCGTCGCGGGCGGGGGTGCCGAACACCAGGCCCTGCGATTCGACGGTCCGCTGCCACCCCGCGCGGGGCGTTCCCCGCATGCGGCGCATCAGGATCCACTCGATCCGGAGCCGCCCTTGGAGCTGCCGCCCTTGCTGCCGGTGCCGAGGCCGCCGCGGTCGATGTTCTTGCCGGTGGAGCCGCTCTTGCTGCCGGCGTTCGTTCCGCCCGACTTCGTTCCGCCCGACTTCGATCCGGCGGCCGGCGGCGCGGGCTTGCTCGCGGCGTTGCTCTGGCCGTTGGTGCCGAACGAGGTGGATTTCGCCGGGTCCACCGCCGCGCCGGACGAGGTGCGGAAGGCGGTGTTGGCGGGCCGGTCGTAGCTGCCGCCCGTCAGGCGCCCGTTGTTGTAGGTGCCGCCGTAGTTGTACCGGTAGCTCAGGCCGTTGAGCAGGATGAATCCCGTGACCGGATTGTAGGTGCCGCGCGAGCAGTAGTCGTCGGAGACCACCTGGTCGTTGCCGGTGGTGCAGTAGGCCGTCTGGGTCGGTGTGCCCGCGTTGTCGTCCGGGACGGCCACGTAGAGCAGGGCGATCGCGCCCACGACGCCGACGCCGACCCCGGCGCCGATCATCTGCTTGCGCCGGCGGCTCTTCTTCGCCGCCGCGGCGGCGGCCTCCGCGGCCTCGCGCTGCTCGTCCTCGGCGCGCTGGCGCTGCGCCCGCTGCCGGGCGCGGGCCTCGGCCACCGTCTCGGGGCGGGCGGTGGTGTTCTCGTCCTGTTCCCGGATCCTGCCCGGGCGGCGCGGCGGTTCGACGGTGCCGGGCAGGTTCACCTGCGGCGGGAGCCCGGGCACGGGCGGCAAGTAGTTCGACTCCGGCCCGGGGATGTCGCCCACGGGCCGGTTCTCAGGAACGGGCGGCTGCATGCCTCACCTCTCCTCGAACGACGGGAGCCCGCCTCGTGCGGGCCCGAACAGTTCCACGACCAGATCGACCCTGCCCGGAGAGTCCCCCGACCACAGACGTTGCAGCAGAGTCTCGCATGCGGACCGGTCGCCCTCGACGACGACGCGCACGCGACCGTCGGGCTGGTTGGCAGCGTAGCCCAGCAGTCCGAGCTCCAGGGCCTGAGTCTTCGTCCAGTACCGGAACCCGACGCCCTGCACCCCGCCGTGCACCCAGGCCGTCATCCGGGACTGCTCGTCGGGCACTACTACTCCGCGGTGATGTCGAGGTTGACCACGGTCCCCGCCTTGAGCGTGCGACCCACGGTGCAGACCTGGTCGATGGCGCGGCGCGCGATGGTGATCAGCCGCTCGCGTCCGGCCTCGTCGAGCTCGGACAGGTCCAGCTCGAGGATCTCGTTGAGCTCGGGGTAGGTCTCGTTCTCCCGGTCGGCGTCGCCGGAGACGCGCACGGTGGCCTCGTAGTCCTCGCCGAGGCGACGGGCGAGCACGTGATCGGTCGACATGCCGCTGCACGCGGCCAGGGCGATCTTGAGCAGCTCACCGGGGGTGAAGACGCCCTCGACGTCGACCGAGCCCACCAGCACCTCGGCGCCCCGCGAACTGCGCCCGGTGTAGCGGCGCACGCCCGTGCGCTCGACCCAGAGTTCGGTGGACGGTGCCTGCGCTTTCGTGTCATCGGCCATGGTGCCAATCTACGGCAGCACCGTCGCCGACGGGCGTCCGCAGGGGGCCGTCCCGGCCGCCACCAGGGCTCTCCGGACGGTAGCGTTGGTCGTATGCGCGCACGGTGGTGGTCGTTCCTCGGAACAGTCGCCGTGTACGCCGCCGCGTCGATCTGGGCCGCGTCGGCCGGCCCCGACCCGTTCCCGACACACTTCGACCTCTCCGGCCGGCCACTGACGTGGGGCCCGCGCGGCGAGGCGGTGCTGCTGCACGCGCCCATCGCGGCCACGATCGCCGTGGTGTTCGGCGGCCTCGCTCTGCTCGCGCCGCGACTGCCCACAGCCCTGATCCGGATCCCGCGGCGCGACCACTGGCTCTCCCCCGCCCATCGTCCGCGGTTCGACGAGGTCCTCGCGGGATTCCTGTTGTGGGCCGGGGGCCTGGTCCTGCTCCACCGCGCGGCCACCATCGTCGTGACGACGATCGATCCGCACGAGACGGCGGCGAAGTCGACGCTGCTGGTGCTGCTGCTCCTCGCGATCGCCGGATCGATCGGGTACCTGCTCTGGCTGCTCGCCCATCCACCGCAGCGCTCCGTCACGGCGACGCGCGGCGTGCGCCCGGACCGCAACCCCGATCGTTCGCCACGGTAACGTCAGGGTCATGCGACCTCGGTGGTGGATCTTCCTCGGCGCGCTCGCGCTCTGCGGCGTCGCGCTCCTGTGGGCCGCGGCCTCGGGCCCCGATCCGTTCCCCGTCCACTGGGGCGCCGGCGGCGCCGCGGATTCCTTCGAGCCGCGAGGCAAGGCCGTCGCGATTCTCGCGGTCTCCAGCGTGGGCGTCGCCGCGCTGATCGGAGTCCTGGCCGCATGCGCGCCCGCGATCCCCGACCGCATGATCAACCTGCCGCCGAGCTCCCGGGCCTACTGGCTCGCCCCCGAGCACCGCCCCGCCCTCGACGCCCTGCTGCAGCGCTCGCTCCTGTCGATCGGCACCGGCGTCCTGCTGCTGATGGCGATCTCGGTGACCGGCGCGGTCGTCCGTCCCGACGGGAATCCCGTGCTGCGCGTCGGGATGTGGGTCCTGTTCGCGGTGATCGCCGTCAGCGTCATCGATCTGGTCCGGCGCCTTCTTCGCCCGCCGACGGATACCCTGAAGCGGTGAGCGCCTCCACGGAAACGGGTCCCTTCTTCCACGGCACCACCGCGGATCTGCAGGTCGGCGACCTGCTCAGCGCGGGCTTCGTCTCGAACTACCGCCCCGACGTGGTGATGAACCACATCTACTTCACGGCCCTGCGGGACGGTGCGGGGCTCGCCGCGGAGCTCGCCTCCGAGCTCAAGTCCGACGGTGCCGCCCCGCGCGTCTACGAGGTCGAGCCGACGGGCCCCTTCGAGGACGACCCCAACGTCACCGACAAGAAGTTCCCCGGCAATCCCACGCGGTCGTACCGCAGCACCGAGCCGCTTCGCGTCGTCGCCGAGGTGACCGACTGGACGCGACTGACGCCCGAGGCCCTGCAGATGTGGCGCGACACCCTGATCGCCAAGGCGCCCACCGAGCGCGGCGAGATCATCAACTGATCTCGCCCGAAGCCGACGCACCAGGCCACCGATCGGTTCCGGTCGCCGAGCGATTGTGAACAATCCCCCACTACGCGCGGAGGACTCACGATCACCGCGGTCGGCTCGTAGCGTGACCGCATGCAGAAACAGTGGGGGCTGTTCCTCGGGGCGGTGGGGTTCTACGTCGCGACGCTCGGGTTGACCTACGTGGCGGGACCTGATCCGTATCCGCGGACGTACTCGGGAGGCCGCGTCTCGACGTGGACGTCGCGCAGCGCGTTCGTCGAGAATCAACTCGTCTCGGCCGCGATCGCAATCGGGTTCGGCACGATCCTCGTTCTCTTGTCCCTGTGGCGACCACCGTTCCGCAGGCGGGAGTACCGCGATTACTGGTCGGCCCACCTGCCGGAATACCGACGCATCATGACGAGGATGTGGCTGCGTGCCGCCTCCATCTGCGCGATCGGATTCGGGCTCACGTACCTCGCAGCCGTCGTACTTCCCTTTTCGACGGTCGGACGCACCGTCCTCACGGGGGTGATCGTCGTGGCGCTGTTCGTGGAGATCTTCCGCGGAGTGTGGCCGCTGCGGCTGACACGAGAACAGCGGGCGAACGCGGCTCTACCGCCCAGCGGAGCGTCGGAGCAAGCGACCCGCGCATGGCCCACCAGCCCCTGAGCCGCGCGGGGGCGGGTGGCTCCACCGGTCAGCGGCGCGGCACCGTCTGACAACTCGGGCAGAAGTGCGAGCCGCGGTTCATGAACGACTCGCGCTGCATGATCGTGCCGCACCGCCGGCACGGCTCACCGTCGCGCCCGTACGCGTTCAGCGAGCGTGCGAAGTAGCCCGACTGGCCGTTGATGTTGACGTACAGCGCGTCGAAGCTGGTGCCGCCCTGATCGAGTGCGCTGCGCATGACGGAGGTGGCGTCGTCGATGAGTCGGCCGAGCGCGGGCTTGCTCAGCGCGGAGGCGCGGCGCCGGCCGTGCACACCGGAGAGCCACAGCGCCTCGTCGGCGTAGATGTTGCCCACGCCGGAGATCACGGTCTGATCCAGCAGGACCCGCTTGATCTCGGTGTCCTTGCGTTTCATTCGCGCGATCACCGCGTCCCGATCGAACAAGGGGTCCAAGGGATCCCGCGCGATGTGCGCGACGGCCTCGGGGACGAGCGTGCCGTCCACCTCGACGAGCGGGTCGACGGCCCAGCCGCCGAAGGTGCGCTGATCGACGAAGCGGAGCACCGCACCGTCGGACAGGTCGGCCCGGATGCGCAGGTGCCGGTCGTCGCCCGGCCCCACGAGCATCTGCCCGCTCATGCCCAGGTGCACGACGATGGCGGTGTCGGCGGAGACGCCGCCGCGGGCCAGCGGCAGCCAGAGGAACTTTCCGCGGCGCTGTGCGGATTCCACGTCGGCGCCGGTGATCTGGCCGATCAGATCGGCCTCGCCCGCGACGTGTCGGCGTGCGGCACGGGGGTGCAGCACCTCCATCGCGGTGACGCCGCGGCCCACCAGGTGATCGTCCAGCCCGCGTCGGACGACCTCGACCTCGGGCAGCTCGGGCATCAGGCCGACTCGGGTGCGGGCTCGGCGTCGTCGGCCGAGGACGGAAGGGGATCCCCCTCGTCGAGCGACTTCCAGGCGGCCGCGGCGGCCTTCTGCTCGGCCTCCTTCTTGGTGCGGCCCACGCCCTCACCGAGATCGTTCTCGTCGACCACCGCCACAGCGGTGAACTCCTTGTCGTGGTCCGGCCCCGTCGACGTGATGCGGTACGCCGGCGCACCGAGATCCCGCTCCGCGGTGAGCTCCTGCAGGGAGGTCTTCCAGTCCAGTCCCGCGCCCATGGACGACGACGTCGTCAGCATCGGCTCGAACAGGCGCAGCACCACCGCGCGGGCGGTGTCGATGCCGTGCTCGATGTGCACGGCCCCGAGCAGCGCCTCCATGCCGTCGGCGAGGATCGAGTCCTTGTCCCGGCCACCGGTGAGCTCCTCGCCGCGGCCGAGGTAGAGATGCGCGCCGAGGCCGCCCTCCCCCAGGCCGCGCGCGACGCGCGCGAGGGCGTGCATGTTGACCACGCTGGCGCGGATCTTCGCGAGCTCACCCTCGGGCTTGTCCGGGTGGGTGGTGTAGAGCCACTCGGTCACGGAGATGCCGAGCACGCTGTCGCCGAGGAACTCGAGCCGCTCGTTGGTGGGCAGCCCGCCCGCCTCGTAGGCGTAGGAGCGGTGGGTCAGCGCGAGGGTCAGCAGGTCTGCGTCGAGGGTGACGCCCAGGGCCTCGAGCAGCGGGGCGCGGTCCGTGGCGGGCGGCGCGGGCAGGCGCTTGCTCACTTGCCGTCGGCCTCGCCCTCGGTCACGAACTTCGCGAGTCCGGCCCAGCGGGGGTCGATCTGCTCGTGGGCGTGATCGGCCGGCAGGTCGGCCAGCTTCTCGCCGCAACCCTGGCACAGGCCGCGGCACTCCGGGGAGCACAGCGGATCGAGTGCGAGCTCCATGCCGACGGCGTCGATGATCGCCTGCTCGAGGTCGATCATGTCGTCGTCGATGCGGTACATCTCGTCGTCATCGGTGGTGCGCGCGGTTTCGCTGTCCGGGTACGCGTACAGCTCCGTCAGGAACAGGTTGAGCGCGCCCGACAACGGATCGAGGCAGCGCGCACACTGGCCGGCGGTGTTGGCGCTCACGGTGCCGGTCACGAGCACGCCCTCCGAGACGGCCTGGACCTGCAGGTCCAGGTCGACCTCCTCGCCCGTCTCGACACCGATCAGGTCGACGCCGATGCGCTCCGGCGCGGCAACCGTGCGGTGCACCTGCGCTGAGGTGCCCGGCCGCCGCCCGAAGGCGCGGACGTCGAGTACGTACGGCTTACCGGCCGGCTGGCGCACGGCGGCGTTGGGTTCGTTCACAACAATCCTCGGAACTCGTCAGGTGTAGCCAAACACCCCATTGTACGTCACGCCTCTAGCGGGCGTCGACGCGCGATTCCGCGAACTCCTCCAGGTAGCCGTCGGCGGCGCCGTGGTCGCTGTAGTCGTGCACGCCGGCGGCGGTGCGCAGCTGCTGGCGGCCGCGGTTGACCGAGCGCATGGTGGCGCCCAGCACCTCCTCGAACTGCGAGAGCTTCGTGTCGACGTAGACGTCGCACTCCCCGCGCAGGCGGTCCGATTCGGCGTGCGCGGCGTCGATGATCCGGTCCGACTCGCCCTTCGCGGCCGCGACGACCTCGGTCTCGGCGACGAGGCGCTCCTGCTCGGTGATGCCCTCGGCCACCGAGCGCTGGTACGCGGCGTTGCCGTCGGCCACGAGGCGCTCGGCCTCGGCGCGAGCGCGGCCGGTCACGGCCTCGTACTCGCGCTGGGCGCCGCGGCGGATGCGCTCGTCCTCGGCGCGGGCCTCGGCGACGAGACCGGTCGCGTGCTGATGCGCCTCGGCGACCATGCGGTCGGCCTGCGCCTTCGCGTCCGCGAGCAGGCGGTCCGCCTCGGCGCGGGAGCGGCTCAGCGTCGCGTCGGCCTCGGAGTTGGCCTGCGCGACCGTGGTGTCGTAGTGGGTGCGCGCCTCGCTGATCAGGCGATCCTTCTGATCGAGCACGTCCTGCGCGTCGTCGAGGTCGGCCGGGAAGGCGTCACGGATGTCGTCGAGGAGCTCGAGCACATCACCGCGGGGCACCAGGCACCCGGCGGTCATGGGGACGCTGCGCGCCTCCTCCAGGATGGCGCCCAGCTCGTCCAGTGCTTCGAATACGCGGTACATACACCCATTGTGACGCGTGGGACCGATGTTTCGCCGTAACGCAGCCGCCGCGTGTCGAGCCCTCGGAGAATCCGCCGATTTCTAGCTCGCGCCGGATATCTGCGCCGCCGGCTCGATATCGGCCAATTTCACGAGAGCTTGGCGCTCAGTGCGGTCTGCACGTTGGCGGGAATCAGCGAAGAGACGTCGCCGCCCAGCTTCGCGACCTCCTTGACCAGCGAGCTCGACACGTAGGAGAACTCGGGCGCGGTGGTGAGGAACGCCGTCTCGACGCCGGTGAGGTGCATGTTCATCCCGGCCATCGGCAACTCATAGTCGAAGTCCGTCGAGTTCCGCAGCCCCTTGAGGATGCAGGCCACCCCGTTTTCGCGGGCGTAGTCCACGAGCAGGCCCGTCCACCGGTCGACGGTCACCCCGGGCAGGTCCTTCACGTTCTCCTCGATCAACGCGATGCGCTCATCGATGGAGAACATGCCCTGCTTGTTGGGGTTGACGACGACGGTGATCACCAGCTCGTCGAAGATCCGCGCGGCGCGGCGGAAGATGTCCAGGTGGCCGTTGGTCATGGGATCGAACGATCCGGGGCAGCACGCCTTGCTCATGCCCGGTCATCCTGCCAGACGGCGATCTCCACGCGCGTCTCCCCGTAGTCGCGCGACATGTCGAGATCGAAGCCCTCGGGCCACGTGGTCGCCGGGGTGCGCGCCGAGCGCTCCACCACCACGTGCGCCCCCGGCGCCAGCCATCCGGCGGCCAGCGCCGCCACGTCGCCGTCGACGGTCGCGGCCGGCACGTCGTACGGCGGGTCCAGGAAGACGAGGTCGAAGGCCTCGTGCTGGAGCTCGAGGAAGGTCCGCGCGTTCCGACGGTGCGCGGTCGCCCCCGGCAGGCCCACGGCGCGCGCGTTCTGGTTGATCACCGCGACCGCCTTGGCGTCGGCGTCCACCAGCACGGCGCGACCGGCGCCGCGGGAGAGCGCCTCGAAACCGAGCGCGCCCGACCCCGCGTAGAGGTCGAGGACGGCGAGGTCGTCGAAGTCGAGGCGCGATTGCAGGGCACTGAACACTGCCTCCCGCACGCGGTCCGACGTGGGACGAGTGCCGCGGGGCGGCACGGCGAGCCTGCGCCCGCGTGCCGCCCCGGCGATGATCCTGGTCATCGCTCCACTCTGTCACGACCACGATGCCCTCCGGCCGAACGAGTCGTCGTGGTATCGGCCGTCTACTGCGGACTACACGAGGTGACCAGGCCGTTGGTCAACCGGTACGTCACGCCCTTGCCCGGCTGCGCGCAGGACTCCAGCTGCCGCTTGTCGAAGTTCCCGCCGGCTTTGATCAGTTGGCCTCCCACCTTGAAGACGAATCCCGCAGGCTTCGGCGCGACGGCTCCCTCGTCGCCGGCCTTGCCGACCCAATCAGCCCCGTCACCGAGGCCCTTGATCGTCTCCTGCACTCGGCAGGAATCCTCCTTCACCACCTGCGTTCCATCGGAGGTCATGGTCGGTACCCCGACCATCTCCCGCCCGTTCTCGCCGACGCACGGCGCGGCCGTCGCGGTTCCCGCGCCGACGAGGACAGGGGCGGTGAACGCCCCCGCGAAGACGCCGGCCGCGATGATGGCACGAATCTTCATCTCACACCCCCTGGTGTCGGATGGTTCTCCGGTCGATCGAGGTGCAGTGCCCCGTTTCTTCACGCCCCCGGATTTGCGCACAGCTGACGATGCCGCACTCGTGCGATTGCTCGCAGGGGATTCGACATGGTGGGAGATCAGCCGGCCTTCGCGAGCCGCGCGTCCTCGATCTCCGACAGTCGCGTCGCGTCCGTGTGCGGTCCGGGGATCTCGGTACCACGAATGGAGCATCGCGCCGTCTCCTTGAGGAACGGCATCGCGAGCAGCCCGATCACGCAGGCGCCCATCATGTACCACGCGGGGAACAGATTCCATCCAGTGCTCTCGATGACGGCCTCGTTCACCAGCGGGGCCGTACCGCCGAAGGCAGCGGTGGCGACGTTGTACGACAGCGCGAACCCGGCGAAGCGCACATGCGTGGGGAACATCGCAGGGAAGGTCGCCGAGATCGTGGCGAGCTGCGGAATGTACAGAAGCCCGAGAATCACGAACGCCACGATCGCGATCCCGAAACCCTTCCCCATGAGCGAGTACAGCGGCCACGCGAGCAAGAACATGCCGAGAAGCGACACGATCCACAGCGGCTTTCGACCGGTGCGGTCGGACAGGGCACCGAACAACGGGATGCACATGGCCATGACCAACTGTCCGATCAGCATCAGGGCGGTCGCGCTCGACGGTGCCAGCCCGATCGTGGTCTTGAGATAGGTAGGCATGTACGTCAGCAGCGTGTAGTTCGCGACGTTCAGTGCGATCACCATCGCGACCATGGTCAGGATCGGGCGCCAGTAGTCGTAGAACAGGGCGTAGTTGAACCCGACGAGCAGCATCACCGCGACCGCGACGGCGACGACGATCGCGACGAAGACCGGCGCGCTCATCCCGAGCCTGATGCCCGGAACCAGAAGACCCGCAATGGCGATGGCGACCGCGACGAGCGCGGTCGAACCGATGGTGACGTACAGGATCTTCGGGTCACGACGGAGGTACTTGAGCGCGCGCTGCCACGCGTTCTCCTTCACGACGTCCGAGTTCTGCATCTCGTTGAACACCGGCGAGTCGTGCATCTGTTCGCGCAGGTACCAGCCGACGAGCCCCAACGGAAGCGCGACGAAGAACGGGATACGCCACCCCCAGGAGCTCATCTGCTCATCGGTCAGCAGGACCTCGAGGAACAGCACGACGGCGCTGCCCAGGACGAACCCGCACATCGTGCCGAATTCGAGGAAGCTGCCGAAGAAGCCGCGCTTCTTGTCCGGCGAGTACTCGGCCATGAACGTTGCCGCTCCGCCGTACTCGCCGCCGGTCGAGAATCCCTGCACCACGCGGAGGAGGATCAGGAGCACCGGCGCGAGCCCACCGACCATGGCGTGCGTCGGCAACGCGCCGATCAACGCGGTGGCGCCGGCCATGAGGAGAATGGTCGTAGCCATGATGGCTTTTCGTCCCAGCTTGTCGCCGAGAGGGCCCCAGACCACGCCTCCGAGAGGACGCAGCAGGAAGGACACGGCGAACCCCAGCATCGTGCCGATCTTCCCGAGGCCGTCACCCGGGAAGAAGGCTGCCGTGATGTAGGTCGCCGTCGCGGCGTAGACGCCGTAGTCGTACCACTCGGTCATGTTCCCCAGCGCTGACGCGCTGATCGCCTTGCGGAGGGTTCCCTTGTCCACCTGCTTCGGCGGCGTGCTCACCGCGGAAGCGAGACTGGAACTACTACTCGGTTCGTGTGACTGATCAGGCATATCGGCCCCTAGCGTGGGTCACCCGCTGCCGCATCGTCGCCTGGAGCTAGACGATGATGCTCGACGGATCGTGAATTCCGCTGTCGGCGAATCGGAGTGCACATGCTGTCGTGCGCACCGAGCCGTCGCTGTCGTCCGATAATCGAACGTAGCAGATTCTTCACATCCCCACAGCCGCACCACGTTCACCAGCCATTCACTATCGCGTTCCCAAACAGTGAGACGCGGATACAAGGCTGCCTCCATGCCCCTCAGTGATTCGCAGTTCTCGCGTCGTTCCCTGCTCAAGGCCGGCAGCGCCGGCGCCCTCCTGATCCCGGCCGGCTCGCTGCTCTCGGCCTGCGGCAGCTCGTCCGACGGCGCGGCGGCCTCGTCGTCCCCCGGCGTGGTCCGCGGCCGCCCGACGCTCACGCACGGCATCGCCACCGGCGATCCGCGCACCGACGGCGCGCTGGTGTGGGCACGTTCGGACACCCCCGCCCGGATGATCGTCGAGACGGCGTCGTCGGAGGCCTTCAGCAACCCGCGCCGGTTCGAGGGGCCGCGCGTGGATCCGTCGTCCGACGGTGCCGGACGGTTCCGCATCACGGGCCTCGAGCCCGGCCAGACGGTGCACTACCGCGTCACGCTCGAGGGCGAGAACGGCGCGACCTCCGAGCCGCTGTCCGGCACGTTCCGTACGGCACCGTCGGCGAACGGGAACGTGAGCTTCGCGTGGTCCGGCGACGTGGTGGGCCAGGGCTGGGGCATCAACCGCGACGGCGGCATGGCGATCATGGGCGCCATCGCCGACACCCGGCCGGACTTCTTCCTGCATTCGGGCGATGCGATCTACGCCGACAACCCGGTGCCGGAGACGCAGAAGCAGAACGACGGCAACACGTACCGCAACGTCACGGCGGAGGCCAAGAACCAGGTCGCGCAGACGCTCGACCAGTTCCGCGGCAACTACGCCTACAACCTCACCGACGAGCACTACCGCCGGTTCGCGGCGAACGTGCCGCAGCTGATCCAGTGGGACGACCACGAGGTGGTCAACAACTGGTTCCCCGGCGAGAGCCTGGCCGGGCAGAACCGCAAGGGCTACACCGAGACCGACGTGAACAAGCTGGCCGATTTCGCTTACCAGGCGTGGCGCGAGTGGCAGCCGGTGCAGCCCACGGAGGCCGCCGACGGGCGCCTGTACCGGAAGATCTCCTACGGCCCGCTGCTCGACGTCTTCGTGCTCGACATGCGCAGCTACAAGGACCCGAACCCCAACGCGTGGGCCACTTCGAACGACGCCGGCATCCTCGGCGACAAGCAGACCCAATGGCTCATCGACGGCCTGACCTCGTCGAAGGCGGTGTGGAAGGTGGTCGCGAACGACCTGCCGCTGAGCATCGTCGTCCCCGACGCGTCCACCAATCCCAAGGACGGCGGCCCGAAGTCGATGGAAGCGGTCGCGCAGGGCGACAACGGTGCACCGCTGGGCCGCGAGATCGAGTTCTCCCGCATCCTCTCCCGCACCAAGGACGTGAAGAACGTCGTGTACCTGACCGCGGACGTGCACTACACCGCTGCGATCTCGTACCACCCGGACAAGGCCGCCTTCCAAGACTTCTCGCCGTTCTGGGAGTTCGTCTCCGGTCCGCTCAACGCCGGTGCCTTCCCGCAGAGCCCGCTCGACGGGACGTTCGGCGCGCAGTACGAGTTCGTGCACGCCCCCGACAAGGCGAACGTCTCCCCCGCCGAGGGCTTCCAGCACTTCGGGCACGTCACCATCGACGGGGGCACGCGCGCTCTGACGGTGCACCTCAAGGACGCCAAGGGCGCCCCGCTCTACACCAAGGAGCTGGCACCGGCGTAGCGGTGCCGCTGGGCGGGGTGGTCGGCGGGCAGCCGGTCACCCTGCCCGAACAGCTTGTTGCGCAGCGTCCCCGGCGCGTACTCCGAGGGGTAGACGCCCCGTCGGCGCAGCTCCGGCACGATGAACTCGACGATGTCCTCGAAGGTGCCGGGCGTGATCGCGTAGGCGAGATTGAAACCGTCGACATCGGTCTCCTCGACCCATTCCTGCAGCTCATCGGCCACATGGTCGGCGGAACCGACGAGCACGGGGCCCATGCCGCCGATGCGCCCCCACTTGCCGATGTCCTCCACGGTCCACTCCTTGCCGGAGGGATCGGCCTGCTGGAAGTTGGAGACGGCCGAGATGATGGCGTTGGACTGCACGTCGCCGACCGGATCACTCGGGTCGTAGGCGCCCAGGTCCACGCCCATCCAGCCGGACATGAAGACCAGCGAGCCTTCGATGCTGGCGTAGCGGTGGTACTCCTCGAGCTTGGCCTGCGCCTTCGCCTCGGTCTCATCCGTGACGATGGTCAGCAGTGTGTAGACCTTGGCGGAGTACGGATCGCGACCGTTGGCGACGAGGCCCTCGCGCACCGTGCGCACGACCTGCTTGAGGATCGCCTTGGTCGGCGCCGCCACGAAGATCGCCTCGGCGTTCTCCGTCGCGAACTTCAGGCCGCGCGGCGAGGCGCCGGCCTGGTAGATCACGGGTGAGCGCTGCGGCGAGGGCTCGCCGACGTGGATGCCCGGCACGTCGAAGTACTTGCCGTGGTGATTGATCGGATGCACCTTCGACGGATCGGTGAACACGCCGCTCTCCCGGTCGCGGATCACGGCGTCGTCCTCCCACGATCCCTCCCACAGTTTGTAGAGCACCTCGAGGTACTCGTCGGCGTGGTCGTAGCGCTCGTCGTGCTGCAGCTGATCGAGCTGCCCCATGTTCTTCGCCGCGGACGGCAGGTACCCCGTCACCACGTTCCAGCCGATCCGGCCGTTGGTGAGGTGATCGAGCGTCGTCAGCCGGCGCGCGAACGGGAAGGGGTGCTCGAATCCGGTGCCGGCGGTGACGCCGATCCCGAGGTGCTCCGTCGCGCCGGCGATGGCCGAGGCAAGGAGGATCGGGTCGGAGACGGGGACCTGCGCCGCGTGCTTGATCGCCGCGTCGCCGTTGCCGTTGTAGGCGTCGTAGATGCCCAGCACGTCGGCGATGAAGATGCCGTCGAAGGTGCCGCGCTCGAGAAGTTTCGCCAGGTCCGTCCAGTAGCTCAGTTCCTTGTAGCGGTGCGACTGGTCCTTCGGGTGCCGCCACAGCCCCGGGGACTGGTGGGCGACGCAGTTCATGTCGAAGGCGTTGAATCGGATCTGACGGCTCATGGGCGCCGACGGTAGGCGGCTCGCCCGCACCCGCCCAGGCTTGCGCTCAGCGTGACGCGAGCCCCGTCGCGAACAGGCGGACCGTCAGGCCAGGTTCAGCTGCCAGGACACGCCGAACCGGTCACCGACCCACGCGAACGCGGTGGAGAAGCCGTACTCGCCCAGCGGCATGTAGGTCTTCCCGCCCGCCCCGAGCACCTCGGTGAGGCGCTCGAGCTCCGCGCGATCGTCGCACTCGACGAACAGCGACGTCGACGGGGTGAAGTCGAAGTCGTGGTCGACCGCGCTGTCGCTGATCAGCACGTGCTGCCCCTTGATCACCAGTTCGGCGAGCTGGACGCCCTGCTGCGGACCCGCGTGCGGCACGGAGCGGAGCACGGCACCGTCGAAGGCCTTGACGTACAGCTCGATCGCGGCGGCGGCGACCCCGCCCTGGAACATGAGGAACGGACGAATCGTGGTCATGCGCCGAGCCTACGGCCGCGATGAGCCGTAGGGTGCGGGCATGACGTCGGTGGTCGTGGTGGGCAGCGTGAACCTCGATGCGGTCACGGTGTGCGAACGCTTCCCGCACCCGGGCGAGACCGTGGCGGGCCTCTCCGTCGCGTTCGGCCAGGGCGGCAAGGGCGCGAACCAGGCCCGGTCCGCGGCGCGGTCCGGCGCACCGACCGCCTTCATCGGCGCGGTCGGCGACGACGACGCCGCCGAGACCGTGCTGAACTCGCTCGCGGGCGCTGAGGTGGACGTCTCGCGGGTCGCGCGGGTGTCGGGCAGCACCGGCTTCGCGAACGTCACCGTCGACGGCGCGGGCGAGAACCACATCGTCGTGGTCCCGGGCGCCAACGCGGAGGTGGCCGTCGGAGAGGCGTCGCGCCGCGCGATCGCCGAGGCGGACGTGCTGCTCCTGCAACTGGAGATCCCGCTCGACGCGGTCCTCGACGCCGCCCGCGCCGCGCGGGAGGCGGGCACAGTCGTCCTGCTCAACCCGTCCCCCGTGCGCGCCCTCCCCGACGAGCTCGTCGGGCTGCTCGACGCCGTCGTCGTCAACCGCGACGAGGAGAAGGCGCTCGCCGACGTGGTCGCGCGCGTGCCCCACGTGATCACCACCCTCGGCGGCGACGGTGCCCGGGCCACCGGACCGGGCGGGACCGTCGAGGCCCCCGGGTTCGCCGTCGACGTCGTCGACACCACCGGCGCCGGGGACGCCTTCGCCGGCGCGCTCGCGGCGCACTGGGACCTGCCGCCCGCGGAGCGCCTGCGCCGGGCGAACGCCGCGGGCGCCCTCACCGCGACCGCCGCCGGTGCCGCGGCCGCGCCGACGGCCGCCGAGGTCGACGCCTTCCTCGCCGCGCAGGAGAACACCCGATGACGATCACGCTCCACGAGGTACCCGGTGCCGGGCCGTACGCACTGACCGCCGGCCCCGACGGCGGACTGTGGTTCACGCTGGTCGGGAGCGGCGAGATCGGCAGGCACGACCCCGCCACCGGCACGACCGTGCTGCACCCCGTGGGCCCCGAGTCCGGTCCCACGATCATCACGACCGGCCCCGACGGCGCGCTCTGGTTCACCGAGTACCGCGCGCACCGCCTCGGACGGATCACCGTCTCCGGCGAGGTCTCCCACATCGACCTCCCCGCGGACGTCGGCCCCGGCCCGTTCGGCATCGCCACCGGCGCGGACGGCGCCCTGTGGTTCACCGCGACCGCGACCGACCGCATCGGGCGACTCACGCCCGCGGGCGATCTCACCGAGTTCGACCTGCCGGTCCCCGGAGCCTTCCCCTCCGCGATCGCCGCCGGCCCCGACGACGCGCTCTGGTTCACCCTCAACCAGGCCGACGCGATCGGCCGGATCACCCTCGACGGGGCGGTCACGACGTTCGGCCTCGACGCGGGGAGCGCACCGGTCGGGATCGCCGCGGGCCCCGACGGCGCGCTGTGGTTCGCGGAGATCGGCGCCGGACGCATCGGCCGGATCACGGCCGACGGTGCCGTGACGCACTTCCCCCTCGCCGACCCCGCGGCCCGCCCGCACGGCATCTGCGCGGGCGCGGACGAGCGGATGTGGTTCACCGAGTGGGCCGGGAACGCCCTCGGCTCGATCGACCCCGAGGGGCGAATCCGCAGGTACGAGCTTCCCCGAGCGGCGTCGGAGCCGCACGGCATCGCGCTCGGCCCCGACGGTGCGCTGTGGGCGGCCCTGGAGGCCGGTTCGCTGGCGCGGACCGCTGCGTCGCGGCCGTGATGTGACCCATCTCACATTGACCCGACTCGCTGGGGATACTTCGGCGTTCCGGTGACCGATTCCGAAGCGCGGGTGACTTCCTCAGAGCCGGTTGTTAGCGTCGAATGCGATGAGCCCGTCTCACAAGAGCGATCCCACCACCACCGCGGAAGCGGGGGTTTCCACTCGCCGCCCGTCTATCGACGACGGGATTCGGCTCTGGGAAATCGCCCGCGATACCGAGGTTCTCGATCTCAACTCGACGTATGCGTACACCTTGTTGTGCCGTGACTTCGCCGCCTCGTCGATCGTCGCCGAACGCGACGGTGCCGTGGCCGGATTCGTCACGGGCTACCGCCGACCCGACCGCCCGGACACCCTGTTCGTGTGGCAGGTCGCTGTGGACGCCGCGCATCGCGGCCACGGCATCGCATCCCGCATGCTCATCGATCTGTTGGACCGTCTTGCGGTGGAGGGCGTTACCCGCCTGGAGACCACGATCACCGCGGACAACACAGCGTCCCAACAGCTCTTCGGCGCAGTGGCGAAGAAGCGCGGCTCCACCCTCGCGGTGAGCGACCTCTTCGCCTCGCACCACATCTCCCCCATTGATTCCGAACCACACGATCCCGAGCAGCTGTACACCATCGACCCCGCCTGATGCGCGGGGCGCTGCACGGCCCACTAGGAGGATCACCATGGCAACCGTGACCGACGATCACACCAGCACTGCAGATTTCGAGCAGCCCTCGATCTTCAGCACCCGCGAGTCGCAGGTGCGCAGCTACTCGCGCGGCTGGCCCGCGGTGTTCGATCGGGCCGAGGGCTCATGGCTCATCGACCGCGACGGCCGCCGCTACCTCGACTTCTTCGCCGGCGCCGGTGCCCTCAACTACGGGCACAACCACCCCAAGCTCAAGCAGGCTCTGGTGGACTACATCTCCGAGGGGCACATCACCCACTCGCTGGACATGTCCACCGTTGCCAAGGGCGAGTTCCTGCAGACCTTCGAGGACAAGATCCTGCGGCCCCGCGGTCTGGACTACAAGGTGCAGTTCCCCGGCCCGACGGGCACCAACACCGTCGAGGCCGCGCTGAAGCTGGCCCGCAAGGTGAAGGGTCGCGAGTCGATCATCAACTTCACCAACGCCTTCCACGGCATGACCCTGGGTGCGCTGTCGGTGACCGGTAACTCGATGAAGCGCGGCGGCGCCGGCATCCCGCTGGTGCACGCCACGCCGATGCCCTTCGACAACTACTTCGACGGCGTCGCGCCCGACTTCCAGTGGTTCGAGGCCGTGCTCGCCGACTCCGGCAGTGGCCTCAACAAGCCCGCGGGCGTCATCGTCGAGACCGTGCAGGGCGAGGGCGGCGTCAACGTCGCGCGCCCCGAGTGGCTGCGCGCGCTCTCCGAGCTGTGCGAGCGCCACGACATGCTGCTCATCGTCGACGACGTCCAGATGGGCTGCGGCCGTACCGGTCCGTTCTTCTCGTTCGAGGCCGCCGGCATCACGCCCGACATCGTGACGCTGTCCAAGTCGATCGGCGGATACGGCCTGCCGATGGCACTGACGCTGATGAAGCCGGAGCTGGACGTCTGGGGCCCGGGCGAGCACAACGGCACCTTCCGCGGCAACAACCCCGCCTTCGTCACCGCCAAGCACGCGATCGACGAGTTCTGGTCGGACGACACGTTCGAGAAGGAGACGCTCCGCAAGGGCGCTCACATCGAGAAGCGCTTCGAGGAGCTGTGCGCCGAGTTCCCGGAGCAGCTGAGCCACCGCGGCCGCGGCATGGTGCAGGGCCTGGTCTTCACCGACGCCGACAAGGCCGGCGAGGTCTGCGGCGCCGCTTACGAGCAGGGCCTGCTCGCGGAGACCTCCGGCCCCTCCGACGAGGTGGTCAAGCTGCTGCCGCCGCTGACCATCACCGACTCCGAACTCGACCTCGGCCTGGACATCCTGGCCACCGCGACCCGAAAGGTTCTGTCCGCATGATCGTTCGTACCACCGACGAGATCACCGGCACCGAGCGCGACGTCGCCGCGGGCCACTGGCGCAGCAAGCGCATCGTCCTCGGCGGCGACAGGGTCGGCTTCTCGTTCCACGAGACCGTGATCGAGCCCGGCACCGTCAACGAGTTCCACTACGCCAACCACGTGGAGGCCGTGTGGCTCGTGGAGGGCGAGGGCACCCTGCTCGACCGGGAGACCGGCGTCGAGTACCCGCTGGCCCCCGGCACGATGTACCTGCTCGACGGCCACGAGCGGCACACGGTGACCACGAGGACCCGGATGCGCATGCTGTGCGTGTTCAACCCGCCCGTCGTCGGCACCGAGGTGCACGACGAGAACGGCGTCTACCCGCTGGTCGCGGTCGACTGATCCACCCCCTCCGATGCCCGACGGTGCCCGCACCGTCGGGCATCGGTCGTCAGAGGGCCAGGGCGAGAACGCAGGCCGCGCCCACCAAGGCGGCGGCGACCGCGTCGCGACGGCCCGGCCCCTGTGTGCGGGCGACGAGTCGGCCCGTCCCGCCGCGCGCGGCGATCGCCTCGCCCATCTCGGTGGCACGGCGCAGGGCCACCACCATCGCGGCGACGCACAGGTCCACCAGATCGGCCCGGCGTGAGCGCTGCACCGGGGGCGGCGGCTGCAACCTCCGCGCCGCGGCCAGCGTGCGGAACTCGTCGAGCATCAGCGGGAACGTACGCAGGGCGAGAGCCAGCGTGACCGCCCACTCGTCCACCGGAACGCGCAGCGGGCGCAGCGGCCGCATCAGCCGGGCGACGGCGGGTGCCACATCCGCGGGGTCGGTGGTCCACGCGATCAGCGCGCCCGCGCCGAGCAGCACCAACCCCAGCAACACGATGCGCAGCAGGTTCGAGAGCCCGCCGAGGCCCAGCGACACCGCGCCCAGGTGCACGAACGGCGCCCCACCGCTGGCCACCATCAGGCCACCGCCGATCGCGGTGACCACGAGGACCCAGCGGGGCACGCCCGGCACGACGGACAGCGGGATCCGCGCGGCCGCGGCGGCGAGCACCAGGAGCACGGCGAAGAGCCCCACCACCGGCCAGCTCGGCGCGACGGTGAGCACCACGGACAGCGCGGCCACGGCGAGCAGCTTGGTCCCGGCCCACAGCTCGTGCAGGTAGGACCGCTGCGGCAACGGCCGCAGGACGAGGGAGGTCGATCTGCTCACGCCGCCTCCTCGGTCTCGATCCGCCCACCGGCGAGGTGGATCGTCCTGTCCCACAACCGATCGAGATGATCGACGTCGTGCGAGATGATCACCAGCGCCTGACCGCGGTCCCGGATGCCGATCAGCAGCTCGATCAGCTCCCGCTGGGAGGGCAGATCGAGCCCCGCGAGCGGCTCGTCGAGGATCAGCAGGCGCGGCGCGCGGGCGAGCAGGCCCGCGAGCGCGACCCGGCGGAGCTGGCCGCCGCTGAGCCGATCCACCAGCAGGCCCGCCGTTTTCGCGGGCAGCCCCACCGCGGCGAGCGCCCGCCCGATGGCCCCGTCGTCGTCACTGCGGTAGCCCGCGAGCGCTGCGAGGGCGTCCCCGGCGGTGCCCCGCATCAGCTGCAGGCGCGCAGCCTGCAGCGCGAGCGCGACCGCTCCGACGTGGTCCGCGACCGGCGCACCGTCGAGCTCGCAGGTGCCGGCCGTGGGCGCCAGCAGCCCCGCCATCACCCAGGCGAGCGTCGACTTGCCCGAACCGTTGCCGCCGCACAGCAGGACCGCCTCGCCCTCCCGCACCTCGAAGTCCACGCCGCGCAGGGCCTCTCGGCGCCATGGGGTGCCGGCGTCGTACTCGTAGCGCACGCCGCGCACCGCGAGCACCACGCCGCCGAGCGGCGCGCGACGGCCCGGCGCGGACTCCGGCAGCGGCACGGAAGCGCGTTGCGCCTCCCCCAGGTCGACGGTGCGGTCCGCCCCGTCCGCCTCCTCCGGGTAGTGCGTGATGTTGACCAGGCCGAGGTCGTGGTGGCGGGTCAGGCCGCCCAGCAGGCCCATCAGATCGCCCCGCCCGTCGCGGTCCACCATCGTCGTCACCTCGTCGGCGACGACGAGGGCCGGCCGCCGGGCCAGTGCCGCGGCCACCGCGAGACGCTGGGCCTCGCCGCCGGAGAGCCCCGACGTGTCCCGGTCCCCCATGCCGGCGAGACCGACCTCGGCGAGCAGGCCGTCGACGTCCACCTCGGTCTCCTCGGGCAGTCCCCACACGACGTCGTCGGCGACCCGGATTCCGAGCACCTGACTGTCGGCGTGCTGCAGCACGAGGGCCGTCCCGCCGACCCGGCCGAGGCCCACCGCCCCGCGTCGTTCGACGGTGCCGCCCGTCGGCGCGAGCCCGGCGAGCACCCGCATGAGCGTCGACTTGCCGGTGCCGTTGGCACCGGTCACCGCGACGTGATCGCCCGCCCGCACCGTGAACGAGACGCCGGCGAGGGTGTCGTGGTCGGCACCCGGATAGCGGAAGTCGACGCCCCGCAGCGTCATCGGCAGCGGGCCGGGCGGTTCCGTGCCGTCCTCGGGGGTGAACAGGTCGCGCGGCGCCGCGCTCGTGGCCCGTACCCGGCGCAGTACCGGGGTGAGGATCCGCCACGCGAAGGAGCACCCGATGACGACGATCAACCAGACGGACACCAGCACGAAGGCCTGCCACCGTTCGAGCCCGAAGTCGGCGAGCCGGTGCAGCGCCGCGCCGGCACCGGAGAGCCCCGGCACCGGCTCGAGCACCGCGCCCAGCCCGTGCACGTTCGCCGCGAACGCGCCGAGCACCACGGTGCGCAAGTCGGCGAACACCGCGAGGAAGGCGAACACCGCCGAGGAGACGACGACACCCCACACCGCGGCGACGGCGAGCATCGTGCCGCGGCCCCGCTCGCGGCGGCGCACCTGACCGCAGATCACGCCCATGTAGACGCACGTCCACGCCGAGACCAGGCCGCCGAACCCCGCCAGGAGGAAGGAGACCGTGCCCGCGGCGATCGCGGTCGCGAGCGCGACCCTGGCGCGGTGGTGGAAGGCGAGTACGCCCATGGGAACCGCGCCGGCCCAGGCGAAGGCGACGGCGCCCGGGACAACCATGGAGAGCACCGCGATGGCGGACATCAGTGCGGCGGTGACGGCGGCGTGGGCGAGTTCGACGGGCCGCAGCGGACCCGGCTGTGTGTCCAACATCGAATCACCCTATCCAGGCAGGTCCTTCGCGGGAGGCACGACGGTCCGACCCGAAGCGGTGCGCACGCCGCGCGGATGCACCAGACTGGTGTCATGACATCGCTCGCCGATCTGGCCACCACCCTGAAGTCCCTGCACCGCAAGGGCGATCCCGTCGTCCTGCCGACCACGTGGGACGCGTGGTCGGCCCGTACCGCGGTCGCCGCGGGCTTCGCGGCGCTCACCGTCGGATCGCATCCGATGGCAGATTCGATCGGCCGGCCCGACGGCGAGGGCATGACCTTCGACGAGGCGATGACCCGCGTCGCGCAGATCACCGCCGCCGTCGACGTGCCCGTGTCCGTCGACATCGAGTCCGGCTACGGCCGGCCCGCGGAGCGGCTCATCGAGGGTCTGCTGGGCGCCGGCGCGGTGGGCCTGAACATCGAGGACACCGTGCACTCCGAGGGCGGTCGGTTCCGCGACGCGCAGGAGCACGCCGACCTGGTCGCCGCGCTGCGCGCCGCCGCCGACGCCGCGGGCGTGCACGTGGTGATCAATGCCCGTACGGACATCTTCAAGAACCAGGTGGGTGAGGCGGAGGATCGCGTAGAGCGGGCCATCGCGCGGATGCAGCTGTGCGCCGACGCGGGCGCCGACTCGCTGTACCCGGTCGCGTTCCACGACGCGGCCACGCTCCGCCACCTCGCGGACGCCCTGCCGCTCCCTGTGAACGCGATCGCGAACCCCGCGAGCGACGATCTGGCCGCTCTCGCCGCCGCCGGCGCGGGCCGGATCAGCTTCGGCCCGATCTGGCAGATGGCACTCACGGAACGATCGAACGAACTGCTCGCCCGCTGGCGCTGAGTGATGGCTGCCCGCGTCACTGACATCTGGGCGCTCCTCATCGTCGCGACCGATAGACGCGAATCCCATGGTCGACGCCGCGTTCGGTGAACGCCCCGCCGGGTCGGACCGCGCCTGTTCGAGTGCGGCGACACCCCAGCACGGAGCGACTCCCCTACGCACGGTGATGCGCACGTCTGAGATTGAGGAACACTGATCCTTATCTTTTTGTGACTGACTCACGCGTGAGGTGTAACGTTCGTCACATGGACCGAGCCGATCGCCTGGACAAGATTCGTGACCAGTTGCGAATCCGTGGCGAACTGACCTTCGACTCGATCGCACGGGAGTACGGGATCTCCTCGATGACCGCACGACGCGACATCGAGGCGCTCGAGAGGCACGGCGACGTCCGCCGCGTCCGGCACGGAGCGGTGTACACGGGCGGACTTTTCGAGCCCCCGTTCGCGGACCGAATGGTGCGGAACGACCTGGCCAAGCGTGCGATTGGCATGGCCGCACGTGATCAGATCGCCGATGGTGACACCTTCTACGTGGACTCAGGCACCACTGCGATCGCACTCGCTTCGGCAATCGCCGACCGGCCACTGCGCGGGACGATGATCACACCGAATCTCACCGCGGCAAGCATCGTCGCGGGCTGCACGACGATCTGGGTCGAAATGATCGGTGGTCGCGTGCGCTCCGAGGAACTGACGGTCGTCGGGCCTGATGCTGTCGACCGACTCCGCGAGTTCCGCTTCGACACGGCGTTCCTCGGTGTCGCGCGTATCACCGCAGCGGGCGGCGCCTCCGACTACGGGATCGATGAGACCCGGGTGAAACAGGCCGCGGCCACCGCCGCGCGCCGACGGATCATCCTCGCCGACACAACGAAACTCGACGGATCCGACGCAGCAGTGCGTGTACTGGAACCTCGCGCCATCGATCTTGTCATCACTGACGCGGATCCGAGGTCAGAGCCTGTGCGCGCCCTGGTCGATGAAGGGATAGGAGTACTCCACGCATGAGCCTCGCCGAACACCTCCGCAGCCTGTGTGCACTCTCGGGCCCGCCGGGATACGAGCACGCCGTCGTCGGTCACGTTCGCAAGCACCTGCAATCCCTAGGACTCGACGCGCGTCAGGATCGGACCGGTCAGTTGTCCGTCGTGATCGGCACCGGCACCGGCGAACCCACTCTCATCACCGCGCACCTCGATGAGGTGGCACTGGTCGTGCACCGAGTAGAGGAGGACGGCTTCCTCCGGATCCGCCGCGTCGGCGGTGTTCCCGAACGTCTCCTACCCGGTTCGCGGTTCAATGTACTCACTCGGCACGGCCCGATCCCTGCCGTAGTCGGCAGTCTCGCGCACCACCTGACACCGGAGACCGAGAAGTACGTCGCGCACCCAGCCGAGGATCTCTATCTCGACATCGGCGCACGAACCCGGTCCGAGGCGCTGCACATCGGCGCCCGCGTAGGCGACATGGCCTGCACGGAAAGATGTTTCACAGAGCTTCCCAACGGAGGTGTCGTCTCCCCCGCCCTCGACGACCGATCGGGCGTCGCCTCCCTCTGCGAGTTGGCTGAGCGACTGGCCGCAGCCCCTCCAGAACGACCCGTCATCTTGGGATTCACCACACAGGAAGAGTTCCACGTTCGGGGCACACTCTCTCTCGTGGCACACCACCACCCCGCGGCGGTGGTGAACGTGGATGTGTCACCTGCTACTGACACTCCCGACCTCGATGGCACGGGTAACGTCGCCCTCGGCGCCGGTCCCGTCCTGAACCGGCTCTCCTTCCACGGCCGCGGCACACTGGGCGGCCTCATCCCACACCAGGGTCTGGCTGACGCCGTCGAGACCGCCGCGACCGACACCGGGACCCCACTTCAGCTCGAAACGATCATCGGACTCATCACCGACGCAGCCTTCGTACCGATGTCGACCGCGGAGGGCGTGGCGACCGTCGGGATCGGAATTCCGTGTCGCTACACGCACAGCTCCGTCGAACAGATCCGAATGGACGACCTCATCGGTTGCACGGACATCCTTGAGTCCCTGGCGCACTCCCTCGACACCTCGACCCTCACCTGGTAGGAGCTCCCATGTCCCAGACCATCCTCGTAGCCTGCGGCACCGGAGTCGCGACCTCCACGCACGTCGCCACCGCGCTGACAGCGCGGTTGAAGGAACGAGGCCTCGCCGTCCAGACGAAGCAGTGCCGCGTGCAGGACATCACTGCCAATCTCGCCGGCGTCTCCCTCGTGGTCTCGACCGCCGCAGCTCCCGACAGTCTCCCCGTGCCGGTTCTCTCCGGGGTGCCACTGCTCACCGGGATCGGAGCCGATGATCTCGTCGATTCGGCGGAATCGATCCTGCGGGAAAAGTCGTGAGCGTGCTCGAATACGTCCGGGATTCCCTCGGCAACGCGGTCGTCCTGCCGATCGTCATCGCACTCGTAGCTCTCATACTCGGGGTCAAGTGGCCCAAGGCGATTCGTGCCGGGGTCCTGCTCGGCATCGGATTCGTCATGCTCGGTGTCGTCGTGAACCTGCTCATCGAGTCCCTGGCTCCGGCCGCAGATGGACTCGCGACGAAGCTCGATCTCCACTTGCAGGCGATCGACGTGGGATTCGGAGCAGTGGCAGCGATCGCGCTGGGCACCGCCGTCGGCGCCACGACGATCCCGATCATCTTCTGCATGAACGTCGTGATGCTCTTGCTGCGGATGACGAAAACGCTGAACCTGGACATCTGGAACTTCTGGTGTTACGCATTCAGCGGCGCAGTCGTTTTCAAGATCACCGGCGACAACTACCTGGCAGGAGTGCTCGCGTCGATGACCCACGCCGTGTTCTCACTCCTGATCGCCGACGCGACCGCCTCACGCGTCCAGAGCTTCTTCCAGCTCCCCGGCGTCTCGATCGCCCATGGGTGGGCGACCACCTCGGTACCGGTAGTACTCGGATTGCAATGGATCCTCGACCGTACGCCCGGACTGCGCGATGTGAACCTCGACGTCGACCGGCTCCAGAACAAGCTCGGCGTAGCGGGGGAACCGTTTGCGATAGGCGGCATCCTCGGCATCGTCATAGGCGCGATCGGAACCGGGGAGGTCTCTTCCGCGTTGAAACTGGGGATCACCCTCGCAGCGGTAATGTACTTCCTCCCCAAGGTCATCTCGGTCTTCATGGAGGCGCTCGTCCCGCTCACCGAACAGGCACAGGTCTTCTTCCAGCGCAGGCTCAAGGGTCGCGAGGCCTACGTCGGACTCGACTCGGCCCTCCTCGTGGGACACCCCGCGACTGTGATCCTCGGCGTCCTGATGGTCCCGATCACTTTGCTGCTCGCCGCGTTTCTGCCGTTGAACAGCACTCTTCCTTTCGGCGACCTGGCGGCAACGGCGTTCTTCGTAGCGATGTGTGCACCATTGATGCGGGGCAACCTATTCCGAGGGCTGATAGCGGGGATCGTGATCATGTCCGGCGTCCTGCTGATCGCCTCCTACTTCGCACCCTCGATCACCGCCGCCGCGCCCGATGCCGGCTACGCACTGCCCGAGTCGGCGCAGGGAGCCACCTACATCACCGCGCTCAGCGCCGGCAATTGGGTGTCGTACCTGACGTCGCAGCTCGGCCGCCTCGGCGGCACGTGGGCGATGGGTCTGATGTTCGCCATCGTCCTGAGCGCCGCAGCGGCCGTAGGCTTTGTCCGGCATCGTCGTGAACGCGCACAGCTCGCAACCACCGACCCTGCAACCGCGGAGGCAGACGCATGACGCTCCGAGTGGTCACTCACGACACCCTGCTGGACTTCACGGCGGAGGACCCGGCGACCGTCATCCGCGCTGTGGGAGCAGTCCTGAACGATGCCGGCACGGTGACTCCTGACTACGTGGAGGCGATGCTTGACCGTGAAACCCAGTACCCCACGGGCCTTGCGACCGAGCCCGTCGCGATCGCCGTCCCCCACGCAACCGCCGGAGATGCAGTCCTGCACAGTTCGATCGGTTTCGCCCGACTGTCTCCACCCGTCGCCTTCGCCGAGATGGGCACGAGTGACGGACGCACGGTCGACGTCGGGTTCGTCTTCGCACTCGCAGTGTCTCCTGATGAGCATCTAGGTACGTTGACATCACTACTGCGACTGGCCCAGGAGGAGTCGGACCTACTCTCAGAGGCCACTGTGGAGGCGATCACAGCGGCGATTGGTCGTGCCCTCCGGTGATTCGACTGTGGATCTCGCTCGAACGGGCCGATCCCCTCGACCTTGGCAGCGCGGTGGAACAAGTCTCGAACGCCGGTGCGTCCGGTCTCCACGTGGACTTCTGCGATGCACACTTCGTCCCGAGCCTGAACGGCAGCGTGCGACAAGTTGCGGCGATCACCGCGAGGTCATCGCTCCCCGTCGACGTCCACCTCATGGCGGAGCAACCCGAGTTCCTGATCGGTCCTCTGAAGGAGGCTGGTGCGCACTCCGTGACCTTCCACGCCGAGACCACTCGGTACCCGACTCGGATCGCTCGCATGATCCGGTGCGCGGGTATGCGCGCGATACTCGCGATCAATCCCTCCACACCGGCTCCCGTCCTGGACTTCTCGACGCCATGGATCGACGGGGTCAGCCTGCTCACCAGCGAGCCCGACGGTGGCTCTGAGGGTTTTCTTCCTGCTGCGGTCACGGCTCGAAAGGCCTTCCTCGCGGATCTCCCACTGACATTGGGATATGCGCCGACGGCGGAGTCTCACTCGAGCACCGCGAGCAGCTCATCGGCGCCGGGTTCACCGATGTGGTCTTGGGCCGGTCGTTCCTCGCTGCACCGGACCCAGTGGCTCTGGTGCGGGCCTGGCGCTGACACGTCCCATCTCCAGACGCGCCCCACTCGAGCAGAGGCGCACCCGGCGAGGGACAATCAGGCGGTGGCCCTGAAGTCCCGGACCGCACCCATGAGCTCACGTACCCGACCCAGCTCGACCCTGTTGGCGAACTCGCCATCCTTCTTGAACGCGGTGCCGACGACAGCTCCGTCGGCGACAGCCAGTTGCTCGGCGGCATTGGACGCTTCGACCCCTGTGTTGACGAACACCGGCACGGAACCCGCAGCGTCCTTGACGGTCGTGAGTGATTGTGTGTCCGTGGGGGAGCCGGCAGTGAGCCCCGATACGCACAGCGCGTCGGGTGCGGTCGCGAACACCGTGCTCCGCGCGATCGACTGCAACGACCGGTCGGCGGCATACGCTGCCGACTCCGGGACGATGTTGAAAAGGAGCTTGACATCGTGTGCTCCGATCCGGTGCCGGTAGCGAGCGACCTCACCGACGTTGGTATTCCACAAGCCGAAATCGCTCGCGTAGACACCCGTGAAGATCTCCCGAACCCATTGCGCGCCGGTAGCAACAGCAAGGTCGATGGAGGCGCGACCGTCCCACAGGACGTTCACGCCGTGTGGTACGGATAGCTCCGGGAGCAACTCGGTGATGATCCGTGCCATTGTGATCGCGGTGATCGGCTCGGTCTTGGTGAGATAGGGCAGACTGAACTCGTTGGAGACCATCACGCCGTCAACACCGCCCTCCTGCAGGGCTTCGAGTTCGCCCTTGGCACGATCGACGATGGCGCTGATGCCGGCGACGCTGTCGTACCCGGGATCTCCCGGTAGGGCAGCCAGGTGAAGCATAGCGATGACAGGCTTCTTCACTGTGAAGACGTTATCGAGCCAGGTGTCGTTCATGGATGACTCCTTCGTCGGCGCGCCTGAATAGGGCGCGGGGATTTCCGATACCACTGCGAATCGGTCAGTTATTCACCGCTCCGCCAGGACGACGTGGACGCCCATCTCACGCCCAACTCTCACGACTTCTGCCCCCACGTCGGCATCAGTAACGAGCAGGTCCGCCGCCTCGAACGGTGCTATTCGCGCTAGGTGTGCGCGGTCGAGCTTCGTGTGGTCTGCGACGACGACGAGCCTGTCCGCGGCACCTATCGCGGCGCGCTTCACCGCGCTCTCATCGGAGCGGTAGTCGCTGTACCCGCGGTCGGTGTCCACGCCGGACACCCCCATCACGAAGGTGTCACAGTTGTAACGATCGAACGTCGCCGCGGCGTCGTCGCCGATCAGACTGAGCTCACCGGCCCTGACCGTCCCGCCGGTCAGCAACACGGTGGTTCCGGGATCGTCCGCAAGCTCGACGGCGACCAGAATGCTGGGAGTTAGAACCGTCAGGCCTAGGCCCCTCCCGCGGATCGCTCGCGCGACGGCCAGCACGGTGCTGCCGCTGTCGAGGATCACCGTCTCCTTCGGACACAGGAGTGCTGCCACGGTTTCGCCAATGTGTTGCTTCCCCGCGGACTCCACAGCGGCGCGGGACTCGAAGGAGGGCTCGGCGACCTTGCCGGTCGCGATTGCACCTCCCATGACCTTGCGCACCAGTCCTTCAGCCTCAAGTGCATCGACATCGCGGCGCACTGTCATAGCCGACACCCCGAAACGCGCAGCGAGTGCTGCGAACGCGACCTCACCCTTTTCGTGGGCAAGGTCGCGAATCATGTTCCGACGCTTGGAGACATCGCTCACCATGGGGCACCTCCACACTCACCATGTTATTTCCTCACAGAGATTCGGGGTGGGCGCGAACTTCCGCGCATAATTTCCAGCACGTACGAGAAAAATTACCACCATAGGCGCGCCGTGTCGGGAACTGTGTAATTTTTCATCATCTGGGCTGAGGGCTCGCCACGCTCGAGTGCAGGCCGGAGTCAACGACGCCCGTCCGCGACGAACGCACTGCCGCGTTCCCGGTCGAGGTAGGTCTCGGACTTGTTGTGCAGGAAGAAGATGTAGACGAACAGCGAGATACCGATGGTGATGGTGACGTAGGCGATGAACCACGGTACGTGCCCGGAGTTCTTCGCGGCCTCGTAGATCAGCGGCGCCGTGCCGCCGAAGATCGAGTTGGCGAGCGCGTAGCCGATCCCGACGCCGAGGGCGCGGACGTGGGAGGGGAACAGCTCGGCCTTCACCAGGGCGTTGATCGACGTGTAGCCGGTGATGATCACGTAGCCGAAGCAGACCATCGCCAGCGAGGCGATCGCGACGTGCAGCGTCGGCAGGTAGGTGATGAGGAAGTACGTGTAGCAGACGCCGCCCACACCGAAGAAGACGAGCATCGGCTTGCGGCCGATCTTGTCGCTGATCGCACCGCCGATCGGCTGGATCAGCATGAGGAAGATCAGGCCGATCAGGTTGACCCAGGTCGCCGTCAGCGCGTGATCGGAGTACGCGGTCTTGACGATCGCGGGTGCGTTGACGCTGTAGACGTAGAACGCGAGCGTGCCGCCCATCGTGATGAGGAAGCACAGCAGCAGCGATCGCCAGTAGCCGGTCAGCAGTTCGCGCATCGTCCCGGAGGAGGTGTCCTCACCGTCGCGGATCGCGGCGAGCTGCTCCGCCGAGAGCGACTCGTCCATCGTGCGGCGGAGCCAGAAGACGATGATCGCCGCGATGCCGCCGACGAAGAAGGCGATCCGCCAACCGAAGTCGGAGACCTGGGCCTTGGAGAACAGTCCGAGCAGGACGAGCAGCATGAACTGCGCCAGCACATGGCCGCCGACGAGGGTGACGTACTGGAAGGAGGAGAAGAAGCCGCGCCGCTCCCGCGTAGCGGCCTCCGACATGTACGTCGCCGAGGTCCCGTACTCGCCGCCGGTGGCGAAGCCCTGCACCAGGCGGCACAGGATGAGGATCACCGCAGCGGCGATGCCGATGGTCTCGCGCCCCGGCACGATCGCGATGATGAACGAGCATGCGGCCATGAGGGAGACGCTCATGGTCAGCGCGGCGCGGCGGCCCTTGCGGTCGGCGTACCGGCCGAAGAACCAGGAGCCGACCGGCCGCATGACGAACGTGACCGCGAAGATCGCGTACACGTACACGGTGGAGTTCTTGTCGGCCTTGTCGAAGAACTGGCTCTCGAAGTACGTCGCGAAAACGGTGTAGACGTAGACGTCGTACCACTCGACGAGGTTGCCACTCGAACCCCGCAGCGTGTTCCAGATCGCGCGGCGGGTCTCCGCCCGCGACGACACCGGCGCCGGCGCACTCGCATCAGTCATGATCGCCCTTCCGACCGGAGCTCGGCCTAGACCTCATCGGCGGAGCGCCCCGTGCTCCGGTGGCCGAGGACGGCCACCGTGACCATCAGCGCGAGCATCGCCGCCGCCACCACCGCGAACACCCACACGCTGCCACGCTCGTCGAGAATCGGGAGCAGAACGAACGGAAGGAACGCGGTCACCAGCTTCGAGAGCGAGTACGCGGCGCCCGCGGCCGTCCCGCGGATCGCCGTGGGGTACGAATCGGCGAGGTAGACGTGGTAGGCGTTGGAGAACAGGTTGGAGGCCAACGTGTAGAGGAAGCCGGCGAGCACGATCTGCATCGGGCTCGCCGCGAAGCCGAACCACAGGCCGAACGCGGCCATCAGGCCCGCCGAGCCGATCACCAGGTACCGCCGCTCGACCCGCTCGACGATCGGCACGGCGAGCGCCGCGCCCAGCGGGTAGCCGATGTAGGACAGCGCCACGAACAACAGCGAGGTCTGGATCGAATAGCCCTTGGCCAGGAGGACAAGCGGCGCGATGGTGCCGAACCCGTAGTAGCCGAACACCTCCAGCGCGGAGACGATCCACAGCATGACGGTGCGCCGGCGGTAGGGCGGCCGGAACAGGGCGCGGATCGAGATCGACCGGGACCGCACCGGGCGCAGCGCGGCATCGGGTTCGGCGAGCACCTTCCCCTCCTGCACCGCCCGCGCCTCCAGACGCCGCACGATCGCGTCAGCCTCGTCGTACCGGCCCTGCGCCTCCAGCCAGCGCGGCGACTCCGGCAGGCCCCGTCGGACCAGCCACACGAGGAGCGAACCGAGGGCGCCGAAGACGAACAGCAGCCGCCACCCCTGCACCTCGGCCCCGCCGAGATCGAACACCTGTGGGGTGAGCCAGCGCGCGGCGAAACCGACGACCGGAACGCCGAGGAAGGAGACCACGTACGCCAGTGAGATGTACTTGCCGCGCACGTTCTTCGGCAGGATGTCCGAGAGGTACGAGTCGGCCAGGGCGAACTCGCCGCCGATGCCGATCCCGGCGATGAACCGGGTGACCACCAGGAAGGCGGCGTTCGGGCTGAACGCGCCGACGAGCGACATCGCCGAGTACAGCGCGAGGTTGATCATGAAGGCGGTGCGCCGGCCGTACCGGTCCGCGAGGCGGCCCATGAACAGCGCGCCGATGAACTGGCCGATGAACGCGGACGCGAGCAGCAGCTTGAGCTCGTCGGGGCCGAGCGCGAAGTCCTTCTTCAGCACTGTCGCGATGGTCGCCGCGAGGAAGTTCTCGTACTGGTCGAAGAACAGCCCCAGCCCGATCACGCCCACCGCGGCGAAGTGCAGCCGCGTCATGGGCAGCCGGTCCAGGCGCGCCGCGATCGACGGTGCCTGCGTGGTCTCGGAGGTCATCGCAGAAATATACTTCGGTGAACGAATACAGTGGTTTCCGGGCGGTGACCACCTGACGACGAGGCGCTGCGATCCCGCACACGGGCGCCCGTCGTGGGGTTGAATCACGGGAGTGATCGTCGATTGCGCCCACTACCTGGGCGGCGCCCGGCAGGCCGAGGAGGCGCTCTCCCCGCTCGATGCCGCACGTCTGTGCACGGAGGACGGCTTCGTCTGGCTCGGGCTCTTCGAGCCCACGCCCGACGAGATGGAGTCGGTGCGGCAGGCCTTCGACCTGCACGAACTTGCGGTCGAGGATGCGCAGGACTATCACCTGCGGCCCAAGGTCGAGGACTTCGAGGCCTCGGTGAAGCTCGTCATCCTGCGCACGGCGCGCTACGACGACGCCCGCGAGGAGGTCGACTTCGGCGAGATCAGCATCTTCGTCGGGCGGAACTTCGTGATCACGGTGCGGCAGGGCGTCGCGAGCGAGCTGCATGAGGCCCGCGCGCGGCTCGAGCAGAAGCCCGAGCTGTTGGCGCTGGGCACCGACGCCGTGCTCTGGGCGATCCTCGACCAGGTCGTCGACGGCTACGAGCCCGTGGTCGCCGGACTCGAGCACGACATCGAGCAGATCGAGGCCACCGTCTTCTCCGGCGCCGTCGCCCCCACGGAACGCATCTACCTCCTGCGCCGCGAGGTGACGAACTTCTACCGGGCGGCGCATCCGCTGCTCGCCGTGGTCAACGCGGTGGGCAAGGGGCTCACCGAGGACAAGCTCGCGCCCTACCTGCGCGACGTCTACGACCGGCTGCAACTGGTCAACGAGGAGGTCTCGGCGCAGCGCGACCTGCTGGGCACGATCCTGCAGGCGAACATCGCCGTCGTCTCCGTGCAGCAGGCGCACTCGGCCGCCCGGCAGAGCTCGACCATCGAGCGGCTGACCATCCTGTCCACCATCTTCCTCCCGCTCACGTTCGTCACCGGCTTCTTCGGCCAGAACTTCGGCTGGCTCGTCGATCACATCGGCGGCGCGTGGCAGTTCTTCTTCCTCGGCCTCGGCGGCCTGCTCGTGCCGCTGGTGGCGCTCGCCCTGTGGCTGCGCCGGAACAAGGCCCCGGAGGTGGACCCGTTCGCGGCCTCGCACGACGGTGCGCCCCGCGCCGGCCGCCTGTAGTCCCAAGCCCGCGCCAAGCGGCCGCCAGTCCGCGGCGCGGACACTCGATCCCGACCGCGCACCGAACCACGGGGCGCACCGCTCGGAGGAGATCCGCATGCACCACACCCCGCGCCGCTTCGCCGCCACCGCCCTGCTCGGTCTCGCCCTCGCGGGCGGGTCCGCCACCGTCGGCGGCGCCGCCGCGCAGGCCGCCGGGCCGCAGCTCGGCGACACCTGCGTCGGCGCGGACATCGGCGAGCGCGCAGTGACCGCGAACGGCACCCGGATCCTGTGCAGCGAGTACCGCTGGGTCGTCGATCGCGGCCAGTCGCCGAGCCACTCGTGGGTCGACGACCAGCGCTGAGAGCGCGGCGCCCGCCACCCGCCGACGAGTAGCCTGGACGCGTGCGCACTGCGACGCCTGCCTGGGAACCCGCGGAGGCCACCACGCCCGATCCGGATTTCGTCGATCGGCTGGACCGGGCCCGCGCGCTGCTGCACGGCCGCCGCATCGTCGCGCTCACCGGTGCGGGCGTCTCCACCGCGTCCGGCATCCCCGACTACCGCAGCCCGGGGGCGCCCCGTCGAACACCGATGACGCTGCAGCAGTTCCTGGGCTCCGCCGAGTTCCGGCGGCGCTACTGGGCGCGCAACCACCTCGGCTGGCGGCACATGGACTCGGCCCTCCCGAACGCCGCACACCGCGGCCTCGCCGCCCTGCCCGGCGTGAGCGCGGTGATCACCCAGAACGTCGATCTGCTGCACCTCAAGGCCGGCTCGCGCGGCGTGATCGACCTGCACGGCAACTACGCGCAGGTGCGCTGCTTGAGCTGCGAGTACCGCATCAGCCGGCACGCGCTGCACGCCCGGCTCGCGCCGCTCAACGCGGACTTCACGGCGCGCATCGCCGGGCGCGGCGCGCTCGAGGTGGCCCCGGACGCCGACGTCGTGGTCGAGGACACCACCGACTTCACCATGGTCGACTGCCCCGAGTGCCAGGGCATCCTCAAGCCCGACATCGTCTACTTCGGCGAATCGGTGCCCAAGCCGCGCGTCGCGCGCGCCTTCGCCGCCGTCGACGGTGCCGACGCCCTCCTGGTGCTCGGCACCTCCCTGACGGTGATGTCCGGACTGCGCTTCGTCCGTCACGCGCACCGGCGCGGCACGCCGGTCGTCATCGTCAACCGCGGCCGCACCCGCGGCGACGGACTGGCGGACGTCACCGTCGACGTCGATGTGGCGACCGCACTGCGCCACCTGGCCGACGACCGACCATCGAGCACCGACCGAGAGGAAACGCCGTGAGCCCCACTGTCTCCGCCGCCGACCTGAGCCTCGAGGACCGGGCCCGCCTCCTCACGGGGGCCGACTTCTGGACCACCGCGCAGGCGCCCGGGGTGCCGTCGATCGTGCTGACCGACGGCCCGCACGGCGTCCGGCGCCAGACGGGCGGCTCCGACCACCTCGGGCTGAACGCGGCCGCACCCGCGACGTGCTTCCCGCCCGCGGTCGCCGTCGGGTCGAGCTGGAACCCGGATCTCGCGCGCCGCATCGGCGCGGCAGTGGCGGCCGAGGCCCGCGCGCTCGGCGTGGCCGTCGTCCTCGGTCCCGGCGTCAACATCAAGCGGCATCCGCTGTGCGGCCGCAACTTCGAGTACTACTCCGAGGACCCGCTGCTGGCCGGCGCGCTCGGCGCCGCACAGGTGCAGGGACTGCAGGACGGCGGCGCGGGCGCGTCCGTGAAGCACTTCGCGCTCAACAATCAGGAGACCGAGCGCATGCGGGTCAGCGTCGACGCGGACCCGCGCACCGTCCGCGAGATCTACCTGCCCGCGTTCGAGCGGATCGTCCGCGAGGCCTCCCCCGCCACGGTGATGTGCTCGTACAACCGGATCGACGGTGTGCACGCCTCCGAGAACCACTGGCTGCTCACCTCCGTGCTGCGCGAGGACTGGGGCTACGACGGGCTCGTCGTCTCCGACTGGGGCGCCGTGCACGACCGGATCGCCGCGGTCCGCGCCGGCCTCGACCTCGAGATGCCGCACGGCCCGCACAGCGCCGCGAAGGTGATCGCGGCGGTGCAGGCGGGCGAGCTCGACGAGACTGTCGTGACCCGGGCGGCGCAGCGCGTGATCGACCTGACGCGGTGGGCACCGTCGCACGACGAGCCGGCGCCGGACCTCGATGCGCACCACGCGCTGGCGCGGGAGGCCGCGGCCGAGTGCGCCGTGCTGCTGCGCAACGAGAATGCCGCCCTCCCTCTGGGTTCCGGTTCGGTGGCAGTGATCGGCGAGCTCGCCCGGACCCCGCGGTACCAGGGCGGGGGCTCCAGCCACATCAACGCCACCCGGGTGGACGTGCCCCTCGACGAGCTCACCGCCCGGGCCGCGGACGCCGGCGCCGCGGTGGAGTTCGCCGCGGGCTACGGACTCGACGCCGAGGTCGACGCCGACGCGCTGCGCGCCGAGGCGGTCGCCGCCGCCGGGCGCGCGGACGTGGCCGTGGTCTTCGCCGGCCTCACCGAGTCCGAGGAGTCCGAGGGCTTCGACCGTCGCGACCTCGCGATCGCCCCGCAGCAGGTCGCGCTGGTGCGAGCGGTCGCCGCAGCGGCGCCGCGGACCGTCGTCGTGCTGGTCGGCGGCGGCGTGGTCGAGCTCGAGCCCTGGCACGACGAGGTGGATGCGATCCTCGAGGCCTTCCTCCTCGGCCAGGGCGGCGGGGCGGCACTGGCCGATCTGCTGTTCGGGCTCACCGAGCCGTCCGGCCGGCTCGCCGAGACGATCCCGCACCGACTCGAGGAGACGCCGGCCTTCGGCAACTTCCCGGGCGAACTGGGTACCGTGCGCTACGGCGAGGGCCTGCTCGTGGGCTACCGCTGGTACACCACGCGGCGGATCGCGCCGCGGTACCCGTTCGGGCACGGCCTCGGCTACACCAGCTTCGAGATCGGTGATCTCGCGATACGGTCCACCGGCCCGGACACCGCGACCGCGACGGTCCTCGTCACCAACACCGGGGACCGGGCCGGGAGCCACGTGGTGCAGCTCTACCTCGCGGGCGGCCCGGGCGAGGTCGTCCGCCCGCGACGGTCGCTGATCGCGTTCCGCAAGATCGCCCTGGACCCCGGCGCCACGACCACGGTGACCTTCGAGCTGCCGCGCCGCGCCTTCGCGTACTGGGACGTCCGGCGCGGCGACTGGACCGTGGTGCCCGGCGCGCACCGGATCGAGGCCGGGTCGAGCAGCGCGAGCATCGACGACGGTGCCGACGTCGATCTGGACGGCGATGCGATCGTGCAGCGCCTCGATCTGGAATCCACGCTCGCCGAATGGGCCGCGCATCCGGTGGCGGGCGAGGGATTCCGGGCGGCGCTGGCCGGATCGGTGGGCGGCATACCGGTCGATCAGCTGCTCGAACTAGCCGGATCGATGCCGCTGGGCAAGGCACTGGACATGCTCCCCGGTCCCGCCGGCGACGAGGCGCGTGCGCAGCTGGAGACGGTGATCGCCGCGCAGTGACCGCCCGCGGTGGCGCTCTGCTGAGAGCGGAGCGGGCCGCCGGACCGCCGCGCACCGTCGTAGCGTGGACCGCATGACGACGCGCGGCGAGGACCTGTTCCGGCACGAACTGGGCGCCCACCTGCGCCGCCTGCGGCACGCGCGCGGCGAGCGCCTGAGCGATACCGCCGAGCGCGCCGGGATCTCGCCGCAGTACCTCTCCGAGATCGAGCGCGGCCTCAAGGACCCGTCCAGCGAGATGCTCGCCGCCATCGCCGGCGCACTCGGCACCGGCGTCGGCGACGTCGCCGTCGAGGTGGGCCACCGGCTGCAGGCCGCCCGCCCGGTGCTGCGCCTGGACTTCACCGCTTCGCGCGGCGCCCGTCCGACCTCCCCCGGCCCCCGCCTCCTGGCGCTCGCGGCCTGACCGTCAGGCCTTCTCGATGACCTCGTCGATCAGCCCGTAGCCGACCGCCTCGTCGGCGGTGAGCACCCGGTCGTGGTCGGTGTCGGCCCGCAACTCCTCCGTGGTGCGCCCGGTGTGCCGGGCCAGTACCCGCTCCATCTGCGCCCGCACCCGGATCACCTCGTCGGCCTGCAGGATCAGGTCCGGGATCGTGCCGCGTCCCTGCGCCGAGGGCTGATGCAGCACCATCCGGGCGTGCGGCAACCCCATCCGACGGCCCGGCGCGCCCCCGGCGAGGAGCAGCGCGCCCACGGCGACGGCCTGGCCCACGCAGGTCGTGGCCACGGCGGGCCCGATGTACCGCATGGTGTCGTAGATCGCCAGTGCCGCACTGGGATCGCCGCCCTCGCAGTTGATGTAGAGCTGGATCTCGCCGTCGCCGTCGGAGGCGAGGAAGAGCAGCTGCGCGACGATCGCGTTCGCGACACCCGCGTCGATCGCGGTGCCGAGGTAGACGACCCGTTCGGAGAGCAGGTGCGAGTAGACGTCGGTGATCCGCTCGCCGTTCGGGCGGCGGTCGATGACGTTGGGGATCGTGTACGTGCTCATCGGCCCGCTCCCGCCAGGTCGAAGCCGGTGCGCCGACGGCCCGGGACGATGGTGTCGAAGGAGTCGACGATCTCGTCGACGAACCCGTACGCGCGGGCCTGCTGCGCCGTGTACCAGCGGTCGTGCAGCGAGTCCTCGAAGATCCGCTCGAGGGGCTGGCCGGTGTCCTCGGCGATGAGGCCGAGGACGGTGTCGCGGGTGTGCCGCAGATCGCCCGCCTGCAGCTCGATGTCGACGGCGGTGCCGCCGATCCCGGCGGAGCCCTGGTGCATGAGCACCCTGGCATGGGCGAGTGCGCGCCGCTTGCCCGGCGTTCCCGCGGAGAGCAGGAACTGGCCGGCGCTGTAGGCGATGCCGAGCACGAGCGTGGACACGTCGCACGGGACGAGACGCATCACGTCGCGGATCGCGAGCATCGACGGCACGGACCCGCCGGGCGAGTGGATCCACAGCGCGATGTCTGCGGAGCCGGCCGACGCCAGCGCCAGGATCTGCGTCGTGAGCAGCGCGCCGTTGTCGTCGTCGAGCGGACCGTCGAGCACGACGACTCGGCGGTCGTAGAGCTCGCGGCGGACGCTCTCGGTGAATTGCGGGATCTTCGGGTTATCACTCATGCCCCCAGGATGGCGCCGACTGCCCGCCACGGACAGACGAATCCGCCTGGGGCGGAACCGCTCACGGCAGCTCCGCTCCAGGCGGATCGGTGGGGGTCTCGGTCAGCCGGCGGAGTAGGCGGGCTCGCTGCGGAAGCGGGAGACGCGACCGTCGATGCCGAGGACGCGCCACAGGACGCGCGAGACCGGGTTCATGAGCTTGGTCTTCTCGGCCAGCAGCCGCACGTCGCCGAAGACCTCGCGCTTGACGGCCTGCGACTCCGGGGAGCGCCAGTACATCTGCTTCCACTCGGACCGGGGGATCTCGAAGCGCTTGCGGAACTCGCGCGGGGGCACGGCGATCGCGGTGAGCAGCGAGCGCATCACCAGCGGCAGCGCCAGCGAGAGCAGGAACCGCGGGAACGCGCCACGGGTGGGGATCCGGTGCTCGAGCAGCTGGTGCGCGAACGAGATGTGGCGGGCCTCCTCCGCCACGTGGATCTGCATGACCGCGGTCATCGTGGGGTGCTGCTCGATGCCGGAGCGCAGGAACTGCTTCTGCACGTGGTCGATCGGCTCCTCGCCGCCGAGCACGCCCATGTAGAAGATCATCGGGAAGGTCGTCGCCGCGAGCGGGATCAGCGGCGAGAGCCGACGGAACCACAGCGGGCCGCCCGGCACGTCCATGCCGATCCGGTTGACGAACTCCTGGAACATCAGCGTGTGCTGGCACTCCTCCTTCGCCTCGTGCGTGGCGTAGCGGAACTCCGGCGAGTTGTTCGGCTGCACGGCGGTGTACTGCATGATGCCGCGGATCAGCACCGACTCGAACTGCAGGCCGACCTTGGCCACGTTGGCCTGGCGCCACATGCCCATCTCGATCTGCTTGGAGCGGGGCTGCGACTGGTACCACTCGGTGCGACCGATCGGGTCGAACCGGGAGTCGAGGATCCACCGCGGATCGTCCGGCGTCACCGCGAGCTCGGGCGAATCCCAGTCGATGTCGACGTAGGGATCGAAGTTGCGCTGGACCGAGGCGACGGACAGGTCCTGCAGGGTCTGCTCGTACTCCGCCTGCCCCGGGAACGGGCGGCCGCGGGTGCGACCCATGTGCGTGATGTGCAGTGCCATGACGAACTCCTCCTGCGGGCTGACACAGTTCTAATGAAAATGTACCACGATGGTGGACATTTCCTACCTGTCTGTATGAACACGCAGGTCGAGTCTGTAGGGTCGCCGAGGATCACCCGGGTCGCCGGGTCCCACACGTCCGTCCTGATCGCCGAGACCGGAGGCCGCCATGACCACCATCCACCACACCGCGACCGCGCGGGTGCCGCTGAGCACCGCCTTCGCCCACGTCGCGGACTACCGCACCGTGCCGCAGTGGTTCTTCGGGATCAGCCGGTTCGTCCCGCAGGGCGAGAACGACTACGGCCTCGGCGCCACCTACGACTCCGCCGTCAAGATCGGCCCGAAGGAGATCGGCTCCGTCGTGCGGGTCACCGAGTTCGAGGAGGACCGCCTGATCACCCTCACTTCGATCGCGGGGTTCAAGACCACCTCGCGCTGGAGCTTCACCGCCGTCGACGATTCCACCACCGAACTCGCAGTCGAGTTCACCTACGAGCTGCCCGGCGGTTTGGCGGGCAAGGCGCTCGGCATGATCGTCGAGCCCTTCGCCGTGCAGGCCGTGAAGGCGTCCGAGGCCGCGCTGCGCCGCGACCTCGAGGGCGCCCAGGTCTGACGCCGCCGGCGAGCCGCGCCGCTGGGCGGTCGCGACCGATTCGGGGTCAGCCCGCGAGTTCACGGCCGGCCGCGAGCTCCCGCAGGGTGCCCGCCACAGTGTCCAACGGGGCGAGGTCCCGGCGGACGCGGGAGAGCGAGATCGCACCGTCGAGCGCCGCCAGGGCGGTGGTGGCGAGATCCTCGGCACGCGGCCGCAGAGCACCGTCGGCCGCGAAGGCATCGGCGACCGCACAGTGCCATCGAGCGTAGACCACGGCCGCGCGAGCCGCCAGGTCGCCGCCGCCCTGCCCGGGATTGACCGCTGCCGCAACGACGGGACATCCGGCACGGAAGTCACTGTCCACCAGCACTTCCCGCCAGAACTTGACCATGCGCTCGATCACCGCGGACGCCCCGCCCGTCGCGGCCCGCTCGATCATTCCCGCGTAGGACTCCCCCGCGTGGTCGAGTGTGCACCGCAGCAGTTCCGCCCGCCCACCAGGAAAGTGGTGGTACACCGATCCCCGCGGTGCGCCACTACGGGCGAGCACCTCGTCGATCGACAGGCCGACGGCGCCGTGCTCGCGCATCACCGCGATCGCCGCATCCAGCATGCGGCGGCGGGTCTCTCCGTGCGGTGGCATCGTCGCGCGATCAGTCCGCCGGTCCGCGTTCCGCGGCGCCGCAGAGCTCGGCGATCCCCCGGAGGTTGGCCTCGATGCCGGCCCGCCACTCGGCGAGCCGATTGTCGATGATCCGCCCCTCCTTCTCGGGCATCCGGTCGATCGCGTAGCTGAGCCCGGACCGGCCCGGGCCCATGCGGCCCCACTGTCGCACCAGGGTCCCGGCGCGGACGGGCTCGACCTCGAAGCCCCACGAGGCCATGACGTCACCGTCGGGCCCCTGCACGTTCCACACCCACCGGCGTCCGTCCTCGACCTCCACGACGGTCGACTCGGTCGACCAATCGCCGAGTGCCGAATGGCTGTTATGCCCGCGGAACCGGTTCCCCACCGCGACACCCGCACCCTCGACCCACTCCACCGAGCCGAGCTCGCCCGAGAACCGGGCCGGGAGCGTCACGTCCGTGACCAGTTCCCAGACCCTTTCCGCCGGCGCCGTGACGACGAGCGCCTCCTGAACGGTGGGCGTGTCTCGGTAACGCATGGCGATCCCCTTCCCAAACTATGGTTAGGAACATAGTCTAGGGCCATCGCATCGTCGAGAGGGGTAGAAATGCGCGTCGGAGTCGTCGTCCAACCACAGGAACCGGATGCGGTCGAGTTCGCTCAGGCCGCCGAGGCGATCGGCGTCGACTCGCTGTGGGCGCCGGAGATCTGGGGCTACGACGCCCTGACCGGGCTCTCGTATCTCGCGGCGCGCACCACGAGGATCGGGCTGGGCACCTTCGTCGTCCAACTGGGCTCGCGGACGCCGGCCATGCTCGCGGGGTCGGCGCTGAGCCTGCAGCAGCTGTCCGGCGGCAGATTCACTCTCGGAATCGGCGTCTCCGGGCCTGCGGTGATGGAGGGCTGGCACGGCGTGCCCTTCGGCAAGCCGGTCCAGCGCACGCGCGAGACGATCGACATCGTCCGGATGGTGATGCGGGGCGAGCGCCTGCGCTACGACGGACAGGAGTACCGGCTGCCGCTCCCGGACAGCCGCGGCGCGGCGCTCGTACCGGCACTGCTACCCGCCGAGCTGCCCATCTACGTGGCCGCCATGGGCCCCGCGAACCTGCGGCTCACGGGTGAGCTCGCCGACGGCTGGCTGGGCAACGCGTTCATCCCCGAGCTGTCGGACGTCGTCCTCGGTCCCCTCGCCGAGGGCGCGGCCCGGGTCGGGAGGAACCTCGACGCCCTCGACCTGGTCGCCCCCGTCGCCCTCGAGGTGACCGACGATCCCGCGCGCACCGAGGCACTCATCGCGGAGCACGCCGCCGGGTACGCGTTCACCATCGGGGCGATGGGCGCGGGCAAGGAGAACTTCTACAACCGGGCGTTCGCCCGGCTCGGCTTCGCCGACCGCATCGACGAGGTGGCCCGGCTGTGGCAGGCCGGCGACAAGGCCGCCGCCCGCGCCGCGGTGCCGCTCGAGCTCGGAGGCCTCACGAACATCATCGGCGATCCCGACCGCATCGCCGAGCGCGTGCGCGCCTACCGCGAGGTCGGCGTCGGCACGCTGCTCGCGAAGGTCTCGGGCACCGTCGACGAGCGGATCGACGCGCTGGCCGTGCTGGTGAAAGCGGCGCGCGCCTGACGGTGCCGGCCGTCTCAGCGCACCGGCACCAGATCGTCCGCGTGGACGACGGGCCGCCGCAGGCCCTCCGGCAGCTCCGTGGTGTCGCGGCCGAGCATCATCTCGAGCTCGGTGTGGTCGTAGGCGGCCACGCCTCGGGCCCGGACGGTGCCACGCAGGTCGCGGAGGTTCACGACGTCGCCGCCGGAGAAAGTGCCGCTGACGGCGGTCACACCCGCGGGCAGCAACGAGCGCCGGCGGTCCACGACCGCGGCCACGGCACCGTCGTCGAGCGTCACGTCGCCGTGCACGTCGGCGGCGTGCCGGACCCAGAACCGGCGGGCCGAGAGCCGCACCGCGCGGGGCCGGAAGACGGTGCCCACGTCGGCACCGTCGAGCGCCCTGTCCGCGAGCGCCGCGGCGGTGAGCAGCACGGGAACGCCGGCGTCGGCGGCGAGCCGGGCGGCCGAGAGCTTCGAGGCCATGCCGCCGGTACCGAGCGCGCCGCCCGAACCGGCGACGACGCCGTCGAGGTCCTCGGGGCCGTCCACGGCCGCGATCAGCGCGGCGTCGCCCTTGCGCGGATCGCCGTCGTAGAGACCGTCGACGTCGGAGAGCAGCACGAGCGCGTCGGCGCCGGTCAGGTGAGCGACGAGGGCCGCGAGCCGGTCGTTGTCCCCGAAGCGGACCTCGTTGGAGGCCACCACGTCGTTCTCGTTGATGATCGGGACCGCGCCGAGGGTGCGCAGACGGTCCAGCGTGCGCTGGGCGTTCGCCGCGTGCACCCGCAGCCCGATGTCGTGCGCGGTGAGCAGCACCAGGGACACGATGCGCTGGTAGCGCCGGAACGACGCGCCCCACGCGTTGGCCAGCTGCAGCTGCCCCACCGACGCGACGGCCTGCTTGGTCGCGAGGTCGGTCGGCCGGCGCTTGAGGCCCAGGGGTGCCATCCCCGCGCCGATCGCTCCCGAGGAGACGACGATGACCTCGGTCCCGCGGTCGAGCCGCGCGACGATGGCATCGGTGAGAGCGTCGAGCCGGTCCGAGGCCAGCCCGTGCTCGAGATCGGTCAGCGCCGAGCTGCCGATCTTCACGACCAGCTTGCGGGCACCCGCGACCAGGGCGCGCATGTCGCCCGCGAGCAGCTCGTCGGCCGCGGGTGCGGCGGTCACTCGTCGTCCTCGTCGTCGCTCGCGAGGCCGCGGCGCACGTCGTGCTGGTGGCGGCGCTCGGCCGCGCCCACGCGCTCGTTGCGCTCCAGGCGGATGTCGGTGCCGCGGCCGGTGACGGGCACGTCGTCGATGGTGCCGAGCGAGGGCTCCCACTCGAAGCAGACGTTGCCGATGGTGACCGGGGCGCCCGGCACTGCTCCGAGCTTGACCAGCTCGGCCTCGACGCCCAGCCGGTTGAGCCGGTCGGCGAGGTAGCCGACGGCCTCGTCGTTGTCGAACGGGGTCTGCTTGATCCACCGCTCGGGCCGCGGGCCGCGCACGATGAAGCCGCCCGGCTGATCCGGGTCGGAGATGACCTCGAAGCCGGACTCGTCGATCGCGATGGGCCGGATGACGGGGCGTCGCGCGACGGGCGTGCCGCGCTCGGCGCGGTAGCGCTGCACCAGCTCCGCGAGCGCGAAAGTGAGCTCGCGCAGGCCGGTGTGAGCGACCGCGGAGATCACGAAGACGGGCCAGCCGCGCGCCTCGAACTCGGGGCGCACCATCTCGGCGAGTTCCTCGGCGTCCGGCACGTCCGCCTTGTTGAGCACGACGATGCGGGGGCGCTCGGACAGCTCGCCCAGTCCGGTGTCGGCGGCGAGCGCCGGCTGGTAGGCGGCCAGCTCGGCCTCCAGCGCGTCCACGTCGCTGACCGGGTCGCGGCCGGGTTCGAGCGTCGCGCAGTCGACCACGTGCGCGAGCACGGCGGTCCGCTCGAGGTGGCGCAGGAAGTCCAGGCCCAGACCGCGGCCCGACGAGGCGCCGGGGATGAGGCCGGGCACGTCGGCCACGGTGAAGGTGGTCTCCCCCGCCGACACGACGCCGAGGTTCGGCGCGAGCGTGGTGAACGGGTAGTCGGCGATCTTCGGCTTCGCGGCCGAGAGCACGGAGACCAGCGAGGACTTGCCCGCGGACGGGAAGCCGACGAGGCCCACGTCGGCGACGGACTTGAGCTCGAGGACCAGGTCGCGGACCTGGCCGTCCTCGCCGAGCAGGGCGAAACCGGGCGCCTTGCGCGCCTTGGAGACGAGCGCGGCGTTGCCCCGTCCGCCGCGACCGCCCTGGGCCGCGTCGAACCGGGTGCCGGCGCCGACCAGGTCGGCGAGCATCTTGCCGTCGGTGTCCAGCACGACGGTGCCGTCCGGCACCTTGAGGATCAGGTCCTGGCCGGACTTGCCCTCGCGGTTGCCGCCCTCGCCGGGCTTGCCGTTGGTGGCCTTGAGGTGCGGCCGGAAGTGGAAGTCGAGCAGCGTGTGCACCTGCGGGTCGACCTCGAGGATCACCGATCCGCCACGACCGCCGTTGCCGCCGTCGGGGCCACCGAGCGGCTTGAACTTCTCCCGGTGGATCGAGGCGCAGCCGTGGCCCCCGTTACCGGCCGTGACGTGCACCGTCACCCGGTCGACGAACCTGGACATATGAACCTCTTTCTACCGATGTGCCCTCGCGGGCGAAAAGCCGAAGGCGGGCGGGCCCCCGTCGTGGAGACCCCGCCCGCCTTCGAAAAGACTCGTGTCGCTGCTGCGGACTAGGCCTCCACAGCGACCGGCACGATGTTGACCGTCTTGCGGCCACGCTTGGTGCCGAACTCCACCGCACCCGCCGCGAGGGCGAACAGGGTGTCGTCGCCGCCACGACCGACGCCGACGCCGGGGTGGAAGTGGGTGCCGCGCTGGCGGACCAGGATCTCACCGGCGCTGACCTTCTGGCCACCGAACCGCTTCACGCCCAGTCGCTGGGCGTTGGAATCACGACCGTTGCGCGAGCTGGACGCGCCCTTCTTGTGTGCCATCTGGCTACTCCTGTACTAAAAGGTGTTCGTTGTCTGGCTTCGCCGGTCAGGCGATCGCGGTCACCTTGACGACCGTCAGGCGCTGCCGGTGGCCCTGACGCTTGTGGTAGCCGGTCTTGTTCTTGAACTTGTGGATACGGATCTTCGGTCCCTTGACCTGATCCACGACCTCGGCCGTGACCGAGACCTTCTCCAGGGCGGCGGCGTCGGTGGTGAGGTTCGCACCGTCGACGACGAGCGCCACGGGCAGCTTGACGCTGGTACCGGGCTCACCTTCGAGCTTCTCGACCTTCACCAGGTCGCCGACGGCGACCTTGTACTGCTTGCCGCCGGTCTTGACGATCGCATACGTGGCCATCTTCGGGCTTACCTCTTCTTACACATCTCGTAGTTCAGCGCGCGCCAGGTGCGCGGCTCGTATCACGCGGGTACTCCGGAACACGCACGCACGAGCGCGCCGCCGGAAAAGCGACCTTCCCAGGTTACGGGAACGCCAACCGCAGGGTCAAACCGGCAGGTCCGCCTTGTCGGCACCGTCACCCTCGGGTCCGCCCGCCGCGGGACCCGCGGGCCGGGCCGCGGCCCGTCGCCGGGCCCGCTTGCGGGCCGGCTCCGCCACGGACGCCCCCGCGCCCTCGGCCGGTACCGCGGCGCTCGCCGCTGCCTCGGCCGGCGGTGCGGCGATGTCCACGACGATCGTCTGCGGAGCGGCCGAGGTGGTGGTCGGCGCCTTGCGCGCGACCCGCCGACGGCGGGGTGCCGCCGCGACGGGGGCCGCCTGCTCGACCGCCGGAGCCGACTCGACCGCGGGGGTCGGTTCGGCCGCGGGGGCCTCGGGCTCGACGACCACGGCCGGCGCCTCGGTCACGGCGGCGGCAGGAGCCTCGGTGGCTTCGGCCGCAGCCGGAGCGGGCTCCGCCGGGGACTGTGCATCGGCACTCTCGCCCGCGGCCGGCTGCTCCGCCGTGTCCTCGTCATGATGCGAGGCCATGGCCTTGAACATGGGGTGCTCGCCCTTGTGCGCGGCGGGCTCCTTGGCCGGCGCGACCGGGGCCGACGGAGCCTGGGAGGCACCGTCGGACTTGGCGCGCTTGCGCTTCTTGCGACCCGAGCCCTCCGACTTCTCGCCGGAACGGCTGCCGTCCTCGCCGCCGCCCGACGACTCGACGGGCGCGTCGTGGACGATGATGCCGCGACCCGAGCACGCCTGGCACGGCGTGGAGAAGGCCTCGACGAGGCCGGTGCCGATCCGCTTGCGGGTCATCTGGACCAGGCCCAGCGAGGTGACCTCGGAAACCTGGTGGCGCGTGCGGTCGCGGCCGAGCGCCTCGGTGAGGCGGCGCAGCACGAGGTCACGGTTGGACTCGAGCACCATGTCGATGAAGTCGACGACGATCATGCCGCCGATGTCGCGCAGCCGCATCTGCCGCACGATCTCCTCGGCCGCCTCGAGGTTGTTGCGCGTGACGGTCTCCTCGAGGTTGCCGCCGGCGCCGGTGAACTTGCCGGTGTTGACGTCGACGACGGTCATGGCCTCGGTGCGGTCGATGACCAGCGTGCCGCCCGAGGGCAGCCACACCTTGCGGTCCATCGCCTTGGCCAGCTGCTCGTCGATGCGGTACGTCGCGAAGACGTCCGGGGCGTCGGCGTGGGCCTTCTCGAACTTCTCGACGCGCGGCAGGAGGTCGGGCGCGACGGTCGAGACGTACTTCTCGACGGTGCTCCACGGGCGAGCGCCCTCGATGACGAGCTTGCTGAAGTCCTCGTTGAACAGGTCGCGGACGACCTTGACCAGCAGATCGGGCTCCTCGTAGAGCGCCTTGACGCCCTTCTGCGACGAGGCCTCCTCGATCTCGGCCCACTGCGCCTGCAGCCGGGCCACATCGCCCGCGAGCTCCTCGGCGCTGACGCCCTCGGAGGCCGTGCGGATGATCACGCCGGCGTCGGCCGGGACGATCTCCTTGAGGATCTCCTTGAGCCGCTTGCGCTCGGTGTCGGGCAGCTTGCGCGAGATGCCCGCCGAGCCGCCGCCGGGCACGTAGACCAGGAAGCGACCGGCCAGGGAGATCTGTGTGGTGAGCCGGGCGCCCTTGTGGCCCACCGGGTCCTTGCTGACCTGCACCAGGACCTGATCGCCGGGCTTGAGGGCCTGCTCGATCTTGCGGGCGTTGCCGTCCAGGCCGGCGGCGTCCCAGTTGACCTCGCCGGCGTAGAGCACGCCGTTGCGGCCGCGGCCGATGTCGACGAAGGCCGCCTCCATCGAGGGCAGCACGTTCTGCACGCGGCCCAGGTAGATGTTGCCGACCATCGACGCCGAGCTCGACGACGTGACGAAGTGCTCCACCAGCACGCCGTCCTCGAGGACGGCGACCTGGGTGTAGTCCTGCGGGTGCGGCACGGTGTGGCCGTCCTGGCCCTCCGACGGGCCGACGCCGGTGCGCTCGCGCACCACCATCACGCGGTCGACCGCCTCGCGACGGGCGAGGAACTCCGACTCGGTGAGGATCGGCGGGCGGCGACGCACGGTGTCGCGGCCGTCGCGGCGGCGCTGGCGCTTGGCCTCGAGACGGGTGGAGCCGCTGATGCCGCGCACCTCGTCGCGGCGCGAGCGCTGGCGCGGCTCGCGCTCGTGCACGACGGTGTTCGGCGGATCGTCCGAGGACTCGGCCTCGGCCCCGTCCTCCCCCGTGCCCGAGCGGCGCCGACGACGACGCCGGCGACGACGCGAGCCGCCCTCGGTCACGTCCTCGACGTCGTCGGAATCGGTGTCCTCCGAGGACGCCTCGCCGGCCTTCTCCTCGCTGGACTTCTCGTCGGCTTTGCCGCCGTCGCCGCGGTTGCGGTCGCCCTTGTCCTGGTCGGACTTCTTCTCACCCTCGGCGGGCGCGGCGTCGCTCTGGTCCGAAGCGTCGGCCTTGTCGCCCTCGGTCTGCTCCTGCGCATCCTGCTCGTCGGCGTTCTCGCCCCGGCCGCGTCCGCGACCGCGACGGCCGCGACGCCGGCGGCGGTTGCCGCCGTTGTCGTCGTCGCCGTTCTGCTCGGGCGACGACGCCTCGGCCTGCTCCGTGGTCTCGGCCTGCTCCGTGGTCTCCGCCGGCTCGGTCGTCTCGGCCTGCTCGGCCGTCGAGGCCTCCGGCGCCTCAGTCGTCTCCGACTCCGCATCCTGTGCCTTGCGGGCACGCGTCTTCCGCGCGGGCTTCTCGGCCTTCTCGGGCTGCAGGAACAGCGGTGCATTGGCGTCGAAGGAGGCCGGGGCCTGCTCCGTGACGGGCTGCGCGACCGCGGCCGCCGAGAACAGCGACGGCGCCTCGTCCTCGGCCGGCGCCTGCTGCGCAGCGGGTGCCTGCTCCTCGGCGGGCGCGGTGGCGGGAGCCTCTGCGACGGCGGCGTCCGGCGCTCCGCCGGCCTGCTCCGCGATGCGGTCCCGCACGCGCTCGGCGGCGCTGCGGTCGATGCTCGAATGCGCGCTGCGCGCGACGAAGCCCAGCTCGCCGAGGTGCGCGAGCACCTCCTTGCTGGTCAGGCCCAGCAGACGCGCCAGCGCGTGGACGCGCAGCTTCTGCGGGAACTCCTCCCGAGCTTCGTTGTTCTGTTCTTCCGGCGACGTGTTGTCGGCCACTCGATATCTCCTACCGACCCCCGGGCGCGATCACTTTCGGTCGCGGCCACGCGGGGGCGTGTCATGTGGTGCGGGCGAAGGAGTGCTCCTACCGCCCCACGTTTGTCAAGGTCTGCACGTGTCTCGTGCGTGGCGCACGCGGACCCCACGTTCTGCGGGTCAGCCGGGCCGGTCGGCGCTGCGCGGTTGCGCGCGCCGACGTGCGTCCGGATCAGTATCCCACATGCCACAGGGACGCGGGAAAAGGATCGGGCCCGTACCGCGCGGTTCGCGCGGCACGGGCCCGGAGATCAGGGAGGGGGGAACAGGTTCTCGCAGGTCAGGCGAGGCCGGGGAACCAGAGGGCGATCTCGCGCTCGGCCGACTCGGGCGAGTCGGAGCCGTGCACGAGGTTCTCCTGGGTCTCCAGACCGAAATCACCGCGGATCGTGCCGGGAACGGCCTTCTCCACGGGATCGGTGCCGCCGGCGAGCTGGCGGAACGCCGCGATCGCGCGGGGGCCCTCCAGCACCGCGGCCACCACGGGCCCGGAGGTGATGAACTCGAGCAGCGAGCCGAAGAACGGCTTGTCCTTGTGCTCGGCGTAGTGGCCCTCGGCCACCTCGGTCGGGACGTGCTTGAGCTCGAGGGCCGCGATGGTCAGGCCCTTCCGCTCGATGCGCGCCAGGATCTCCCCGGAAAGGCCGCGCCGCACGCCGTCGGGCTTGATGAGAATCAGAGTCCGCTCAGTCACGGGCAACAGCGTAGCGCGTCCCGAACGTCGGGTTTTGCGGCCCTCCGCTGGCGGATTCCGCCGCCGAGGCCCGCAGAACCCGAAACTCGGACGGGCTCAGTCGGTGATGGGTTCCTGGCCGGGCAGCCGGCCCTCCGCCATGCGCTGCTTCACATCGCGCTCGATGTAGACGATGTACGCCCAGACGATGGCGAAGACGACGCCGACCGCGCCGATCCCCCAGTGCACGAGGAAGCCTGCGATGACGGCGACCTGCAGTGCGCAGAACGCCGGAATCGCCCAGGGCTTCTTCACCACCATGCACCCGGCGAACATGAGCGCCGCGAGCACCAGGACGTAGCCGACCTTGAGGCCGGAGAGCCCGGGCGAGAGGCGGATCACCACGGGCAGCGCCAGCAGGATGACGATCATCTCGAGGATGAGCGTCCCGGAGAGGATGCCGCGGAAGCTCTTCCACGGATCCTTCGGGGGCGGCGTGAACCTGGGGTTGGAGGCGGGGGTTCCCGTCACTGGGGTTCCTTTCCGAACAGCGAGCGCGCGGAGCCCGCGGTGACCACGGAACCGGTGATGAGCACGCCCACGCCCGAGGCGGGACCGTCCTCGTCGTCGGACTCCTGATCGGCGAGCGCGACGGCGGTCTCCACCGCGTCGACCATGGTGGGCGAGGTGACCACGCGCTCTTCGCCGAAGATCTCCTCCGCGATCGCCGCGAGCCGCTCGACCTCGAGCGCGCGGGGCGAGCCGTTGTGGGTGACGACGACGGTGTCCAGCACGGGCTCGAGAGCCGTGAGCACGCCGACGGCGTCCTTGTCCGCGAGTACCGAGACCACGCCGATCAACGTGCGGAAGCCGAACTCCGTCTCGATGGTCCGCGCGAGCGCCTGCGCGCCGTGCGGGTTGTGCGCGGCGTCGAGGAGCACCGTCGGGGCGCTGCGGACCCGCTCGAGCCTGCCGGGCGAGGCCGCGGCGGCGAAGCCCGCCCGCACCGTGTCGACGTCGAGCTGCTGGTCGGCGCCGGCGCCGAAGAAGGCCTCGACCGCAGCCAGGGCGACCGCGGCGTTGTTGGCCTGGTGCTCGCCGTGCAGCGGCAGGAAGACGTCCTCGTAGACGCCGCCGAGGCCCTGCAGGGTGAGTTGCTGGCCGCCGACCGCGACGCGGCGCTCGACGACGGCGAACTCGGAACCCTCGCGCGCGACGGCGGCGTCGGTCTCGACGGCCTTGCGCAACAGCACGTCCATCGCCGCGGGCTCCTGCTTGCCCACGATCATGACGGTGTCCTTGGGGATCAGCCGCTCGGGCGCGCGCTTGACGATGCCGGCCTTCTCCCCCGCGATCGACGCGAGGTCGGGGCCGAGTATCTCCACGTGGTCCAGGCCGATCGGGGTGATCACGGCGACCTCGGCCGTCACCACGTTGGTGGCGTCCCAGGTGCCGCCGAGCCCGACCTCGACGACGGCCACGTCGACGGGGGCCTCGGCGAAGGCCGCGAAGGCCATGGCGGTGAGCACCTCGAACTTGCTCATCCGCGGCCCGTCGGCGGCCTCGGACTGCGCATCGACGAGCTCGATGAAGGGCTCGATCTCGCGGTAGGTCTCCACGTACTGCTTGGCCGTGAGCGGCGCACCGTCGACCGCGATGCGCTCGGTGGCGAGCTGCAGGTGCGGACTGGTGATCCGGCCCGTGCGGCGCGAGAAGGCCAGCAGCAGCGCGTCGATCATCCGGGCGGTCGACGACTTGCCGTTGGTACCCGCGATCTGGATCGACGGGTACGCGTCCTGCGGCGACCCCAGCAGCTGCATGAGCGCGGAGATCCGCGTGAGCGAGGGCTCGATCTTGGTCTCGGGCCAGCGCTGATCCAGCTCGGCCTCGACCTGAGCCAGTTCGGCGAGGTCGTCGGGGTCGGCGGCGAAGGCGGGTACCGTCACGCGGCTCCCCCGCCCAGCTGGGCGATGCGGACGGTGAGGCGCTCGACCTCCTCCTGCGCGACGGTCCGCCGCGCGCGGATCTTGTCGACCACCGCGTCGGGCGCCTTGGCCAGGAAGGCCTCGTTACCGAGCTTGGCGGTGGTCCCGTCGAGCTCCTTCTGCGCCGCCTTGAGGTCCTTCTCCAGCCGCGATCGCTCCGCACCGAGATCGACGGTGCCGGACGTGTCCAGCTCGACGGTGACGGTGCCGCCCACGAGGCGCACCTCGAGGGAGGCGGTCGCGGCGAAGCCGTCCTCCGGCGGGGTGAGCCGGCACAGGTTCGCCGCCGCGGCGCCGAGCGAGGTCAGGCCCGCCTCGTCGAGCCCCGTGAGCCGGGCCGCGACCCGCTGGCCGGGCTTGAGCAGCTGATCGCTGCGGAAGCGGCGGATCTCGGTGACCAGGCGCTGCAGATCGGCGAACCGGCGCGCGGATTCGACACCGTCGGCGGGGATCTCGGCCGGCGCCCAGTCGCGCGAGGGCCAGTCGGCGATCACCAGCGAGGTACCGCCCGTGAGCGCCTTCCACAGCACCTCGGTGACGAAGGGCATCGTCGGGTGCAGCATGCGCAGCACGACGTCGAGAGCCTTGCCCAGCACCAGCCGGGTGTTCTCGGCGACGGTCGCGTCGTCGCCCTGCAGCTGGAGCTTGGCCACCTCGAGATACCAGTCGCACAGCTCGTCCCACGCGAAGTGGTAGAGCGCCTCGCAGGCCTTGCCCAGCTCGTTGGCGTCGAACGCGGCGTCGGCCTCCGCCTGCACGGCGGCGAGGCGGTCGAGGATCCAGCGGTCGGCGTCGGTGAGCGCCGCGCGATCCGGGAGCTCGCCCAGGTGCGCGTCGTTGAGCAGGGCCAGCTTGGTGGCGTTGAACAGCTTGGTGGCGAACTTCTTCGACGACGCGGCGGCGTCGGCGCCCACGTTCAGGTCGGCGCCGGGGATGGTGCCGCGGGCCAGGGTGAAGCGCAGCGCGTCGGCGCCGTACTCCTGCACCCAGTCCAGCGGGTCGATGCCGTTGCCCTTCGATTTCGACATCTTCTTGCCGAACTCGTCGCGCACCAGACCGTGCAGGAGCACCTCGTGGAACGGGACCTTGCCCGGGGCGTTCGGCTCCTCACCGATGAAGGTGCCGAACATCATCATCCGGGCGACCCAGAAGAAGATGATGTCGTAGCCGGTGACCAGCGTCGAGGTGGGGTAGAACTTCGCGAGATCGGCGGTGGAGTCCGGCCAGCCCATGGTGGAGAACGGGAACAGTCCGGAGCTGAACCAGGTGTCGAGGACGTCCGGGTCCTGCTCGTAGCCGGCGGGCGGGGTGTCCTCGGGGCCGCAGCAGACGACGTCGCGGTTGCCCTCGGCGTCGGCGGGGCCGTACCAGACCGGGATGCGGTGACCCCACCACAGCTGGCGGGAGATGTTCCAGTCGTGCATCTCGTCGACCCAGTCGAAGAACCGCGGCGCGAGCGACTCGGGGACGATCGTGGTGTCGCCGCCCCGCACCGCGTCCCCCGCGGCCTTGGCCAGGCGGTCGACCTTGACCCACCACTGCATCGACAGGCGCGGCTCGATCGGCTCACCGGAGCGCTCGCTGTGGCCGACGCTGTGCCGGTACGGGCGCACCTCCTTGACGATGCGGCCCTGCTCGGCCAGCGCCTCGCGGATCGCCTTGCGGGCCGCGAAGCGGTCGAGACCGTCGAACTGCGTTCCGGTGCCGACGATGTGGGCGGTCTCGTCCATGATCGTGGGCATCGGCAGGTCGTGCCGCTGGCCGAGCGCGAAGTCGTTCGGATCGTGCGCGGGAGTGATCTTCACTGCGCCGGAACCGAACTCGGGATCGACGTAGTCGTCGGCCACGACGGGGATCCGGCGGTCCAGGAAGGGATGCTCGAGGGTGGTGCCCACGAGAGCGCGGTAGCGCTCGTCATCGGGATGCACGGCGATCGCGGTGTCGCCGAGCATCGTCTCCAGTCGCGTGGTGGCACAGACGATGTGCGGCTCGTCGTCGCTCAGGGAGCCGTACCGGAACGAGACCAGCTCGCCGTCGACCTCCTTGTGATCGACCTCGAGGTCGGAGATGCCGGTCTGCAGCACGGGCGACCAGTTGACCAGGCGCTCGGCGCGGTAGATCAGGCCGGCGTCGAAGAGCTGCTTGAAGATGGTCTGGACGGCGCGGGAGAGCCCCTCGTCCATGGTGAACCGCTCGCGGGACCAGTCGATGCCGACGCCGATGCGGCGCATCTGGCCGGTGATGTTGCCGTGGCTGGCCTCTTTGAAGGCCCACGCGCGCTCCAGGAACTTCTCGCGGCCGATCTCGCGGCGGCTGGTGCCCTCGGCGGCGAGCTGCTTCTCCACCAGCGACTGGGTGGCGATGCCGGCGTGGTCCGTGCCGGGGAGCCACAGCACCTCGAAGCCCTGCATCCGCTTGCGGCGGCACAGCGCGTCGGTGATGGTCTGGTCGAGCGCGTGGCCGAGATGGAGGCTGCCGGTCACGTTCGGCGGCGGCAGGACCACGGAGAAGGCGGGCTTGGGCGAGGTGTTGTCGGCGGTGAAGTACCCGGCGTCCACCCACCCGTTGTAGATGTCCGCCTCTACCGCACCGGGCTCCCAGGCGGCGGGGAGGCGGTCGACGGCGTTCTGCGGCTGCGTAGTCACCCCACGATTCTAGTCAGTGCACGCGCGAGCCCGACGCGGGGCTTTTGCTCAGGCCACGTCGCCCGACGAGGCCGCCCAGGTGTTGCACCGCGCCAGGCGGTTCGACTGGTAGCCGGTGTCCCACCAGCCCTGCGAGTGCGCGTAGGTGCCGTGGTCGCGGAGGGCTCCCGGGCGGTCGCCGCGCTCCTGATCCTCGTACACGGTGCGGTAGTCGGCGCTGGTGAACTGCCCACCGGTATCGCTCACGGACTTCACGAACAGGCCGCTGAAGCACTGCGCCTGGAGCTCCAGACGGCGCGAGGACTCGAGCCCCGCCTCGGAGGTGCGCCCACTCAGGTTCTCGATCCGTCCCTGCGCGGTGAGGATGCCGCTCACCAACTGCACGTGGTGGCCGTACTCGTGTGCGAAGACGGCGAGGTAGATCGCCGGCTGGTTGCCGTAGCGGTCCACGTTGAGCCCCTTCGGCGGCATGTACAGCGCCTCGTTGCTCGAGCAGTAGAAGGCCGCGACGTTCTCCGTCTCGAGGTTCGTCGATCCGCACGGCGAACTGATCCGCGATCCGGTGGGGACCAGCACCGTCGGCGCGCGGTATTCGAGGCCTGCGGCACGCATGGCGGCGCCCCAGGCCCGGTCGAAGCACGGCGCGAGACTGGCGAAGAAGCGCTTGCCCGCGGCGCTGTCGGAGGGCCAGCCGACGGCGTTGCACGGCTGGGTGAGCAGGCCCGCCGATCCCGAGCCGTAGAGCGGGTTGCCCTGCAGCGCGGCGGTTCCCGTCGGCGTGGCCCCGGCGGAGCTGGTGAGGAGCGAGGACGTCGAAGTGGTGGTCCCGGTCCGCGTCGTCGTGGTCTCCGTGGTGGTCGTCGTCCGCGCGGCGGTCGTGCGGGCGGTCGTCGCGCCACCGGCATCGGTACTGGCGCGCCCGCCCACGTAGAGCAGCGCCGCGGCGAGCACGACGATCAGCACCACCACCGTGACCAGCAGGAGGACCAGCAGCGGCGTGCTGTTCGCTCCCGTCGCCGGACGCGGAGCCCAGGCGGGCTGCGGCACGCGCGGCCACGGCTGCCCCTGCGGGACTCCGGGACGCGGATAGCCCGGAGGTACTGCCCCCGCGGACCGGGCGGGGGGCGGGGCGGGCATCGACCACTGCCGGTACGGCACAGCACGGGGCGGTGCGGCCGGGACCGCGGCGCGCGGGGCGGGAACGCGTTGGTACTGCGGCGCGGCGCCCGGCCGCGGGTACGCGCCGGGGCGCGGATACGCGGGGGTGCAGGGGCTCGGGGCACCCGACCTCGAGGCGGCGGCCGCGCCGGGCCGGGGATAGGCCGGAGCGCCCGGGCGGGGGTACGCGGGCGCGCCGGGACGGGGGTATCCGGTAGCGCCGGCGCGGGGCCGCGCCGTCACCCGGTAGTGCCCGGTGGCACCGCGCACCGGTGCCGGCCGCGGTGCGGCGGGCGCCGGAGGGACGGGGACGTAGCCGCGCCGCGGAGCCGGCGCACCCCGGCCGCCGTAGGGATCCTTCGGATGACCCACTTCGCTTCCCCTCCTCCACCCCAGGTGTCCGATACTGTACCCAGGCATGTGGGAGGGCACGCGGAACCAGGGCGGGACTGTTCGACGCCGGCGGCGCAGCGGTTGGGCGGCGGTGTTGGCGGTGATCGGCGTCGTGTTCGCCGGCGCCGGAGCGGGACCGGCCGGCGCCGACCCCAGCGGCGTCGGCGTGGACACCGTCCTCGATCTCCAGGACGACGGGTCGCTCGCGGTGACCACCGTGATCACTGCTCCGCCGGGCAGGGCGATCGCGCAGCGCCTCCCCCTGTCGGTGCCGGTGGAGGGCAACCGCACCCAGCACTTCACAGTCACGGGGACCAGGGCGGAGAACGGTTCGGTCTCGGTGTCCGACGGTGCGCTGCAGGTCTCCGCCCCCGGCGGCACCACGAAGGTCACCTACACGGTGCGGGGCACCGTCGCCGACGGCCCGGAGCTCCAGCAGTTCACGTGGCCGATCGCGGCGGGGTACACCGTCGACCTCGACACCGTGACGATGCGCTTCGCCTCCCCCACCGCCGTCCCTGACTCACCGCTGTGCGGCATCGGCCAGGTCGGCGAGCGCCGGATGTGCACGCTCACGCAGACCGACGCCTCCGGCGTCGTCACCGCGCAGCAGAACGGGCTGCCGCAGGGCAGGGTCGCCGTCTTCACCACGCTGCTGCCCGCCGGCACCGTCGCCGCCGATGCGCGGTTCACCGCGACGGCCGCCCCCGCCCCGGAACGGGACACCGGCGGCCTGATCGCACTCTCCCTGGCCGCGGTGCTGGCCGTCGCGCTCGCCGGTTACGGCTACGTGCGGCGCCGCTCGGACGCCGCCGCGGCGCACTCGGCCGGTGCCACCGCTGATCTGCTCGTCCCGGGCGGCAACGGCGAGATCGCCTTCGCCTCCCCCGACGGCGTCCTGCCCGGCCAGATCGGCACCCTCCTCGACGGCCGGCTGCGGCCCACCGACGTCGGCGCGACGGTGCTCGATCTCGCGGTGCGCGGCTACCTCTGGCTCGCCGCCCTGCCCGACGGGGACTTCCAGATCTCCCGTCGTGTGCCACTCGACGGTGCGGTCACGCCCGCGGAGCGGGTTGTGGTCGACGCCCTCCTCCCCCACGGTGCGGAGACGACCACCGTCTCCGAACTGACCGGTGGCGCCCGGCCCCTCGACCCGGCCCCGATCGTGGCAGCCGTTCCCGCGGCGACCGCGGAACGCGGGTGGCTCCGCGCCGCGCCGCGCAGTCCCCTCCTCGTCCCCGCGATCGCCGTCGCGGCGGGCGGCGCGATCGCGACGCTGGTCTGCGGCTTCCTCGGCGCCGGCGTGCTGTGGGCCGCCGCCGCGCTCGTCCTCGGCCTCGGGCTGGTGGCGGCGGCGCTGCTGTGGCCGCGCCGCACGGCGTCGGGCAGCCGCCTCGCGGCGGGGCTCGGCGGCATGCGCCAGTACTTGATCGCGACGAACGTCGGCTCGCTGCCGGACGGTCAGCGCGACGTGCTCTTCGAGCGGGCCATCCCGTACACCCACGCGTTCGGCGACCTGCGGGGCTGGCTCGCCACCTGGGGCAGCGTCCCGAGCGCCCCGCTGGACTGGTACCGCGCGCCCCAGGGGCCGGTGGCCGGGCTCGCGACGCTCGCCGCGGTCCTCGACGGTGCGGTCGCCCAGGCTCTGGCCGCGCAGCGGGACTGACGGGCACCGTCGGGGTCGGAAAACCGCTGGCGCTCGTCCCTCTGCTGCCGCGAGGATTGGGCATATGGGACATCTCGAGGCGACGCATGTGGAGTACTACCTGCCGGACGGGCGGGCTCTCCTCGGCGACGTCTCGTTCCGGGTGGGCGACGGGACGGTCGCAGCGCTCGTGGGTCGCAACGGCGCCGGCAAGACCACGCTGCTGCGGCTCCTCGCCGGTGAACTGGAGCCGCACGGCGGCACGGTGACCTCGAGCGGCGGCGTCGGCGTGATGCCGCAGTTCATCGGTTCGGTGCGGGACGAGCGCACAGTGCGCGACCTGGTGCTCTCCGTCTCGCCGCCCCGGCTCCAGGACGCCGCCCGCGAGCTCGACGCGGTGGAGCTGGCGCTCATGGACGACGACGGCGATGCGAATCAGCTGCGGTACGCGACCGCGCTCGCCGAGTGGGGCGACGCCGGCGGCTACGCCGCGGAGACGCTGTGGGACGCGTGCACCGTCGCGGCGCTGGGGGTTCCCTATGACCGCGCCCAATGGCGCGGGCTGACCTCACTCTCCGGCGGCGAGCAGAAGCGGCTCGCTCTCGAGGCGCTGCTCCGCGGCGACGACGAGGTCCTGTTGCTCGACGAGCCCGACAACTACCTCGACGTCCCCGGCAAGGAGTGGCTCGAGGACCAGCTGCGGCAGACGCCGAAGACGGTGCTGTTCGTCAGTCACGACCGCGAGCTGCTCGCGCGGGCCGCGACCCGGATCGTGGCCGTCGATCCCGCGCCGGGCGGCGCGGACGCGTGGGTGCACGGCGGCGGTTTCGCCACCTTCCCCGCGGCGCGCGAGGAGCGGTTCGCGCGGTTCGACGAGTTGCGGCGACGGTGGGACGAGCGGCACCAGCAGCTCAAGAAGCTCGTGCTCACGCTGCGCGAACAGGCGAAGTTCAACGACGGCATGGCCTCGCGGTACTCCGCCGCACAGACCCAGCTGCGCAGGTTCGAGGAGGCCGGGCCGCCACCCGAGCCGCCGCGGCAGCAGCAGATCACCATGCGGCTGCGCGGCGGTCGCACGGGCGTGCGCGCCGTGACGGCGAAGCAGCTGGAACTGACCGGCCTCATGCAGCCCTTCGACCTGGAGATCTTCTACGGCGAGCGGGTGGCTGTGCTCGGCTCGAACGGATCCGGGAAATCGCACTTCCTGCGCCTGCTCGCGGGCGAGGACGTCGCGCACACCGGTTCGGCGGCGCTCGGCGCCCGCGTGGTTCCCGGCCACTTCGCGCAGACCCATGCGCACCCGGAGCTGCAGGGCCGCACCCTGGTGCAGATCCTGCGCGAGGAGCACGCGGCCGATCTCGGTCGGTCCATGCCTGCGCTGCGCCGCTACGAGCTGCACGGGCAGGCGGAGCAGCGGTTCGAGAGCCTCTCGGGCGGCCAGCAGGCCCGCTTCCAGGTGCTACTGCTCGAGTTCGCCGGCAGCACCGCGCTGTTGCTCGACGAGCCGACGGACAACCTGGACCTGGAGAGCGCCGAGGCGTTGCAGGACGCGCTCGAGGCCTACGAGGGCACGGTGCTGGCCGTGACCCACGACCGGTGGTTCGCGCGGTCGTTCGACCGGTTCCTGGTGTTCGGGACCGACGGCACCGTCCGCGAAGCCGACGAGCCGGTGTGGCACGAGGCGCGCGTACAGCGCGTGCGTTGACCGGAAACGACTGCGCCCCCGGCCTTCTCGGCCGGGGGCGCAGTCGTGACGATGGTTACGCGCTCTTCTCGCGACGCTCGCCGCGGGAGTGCTTGCGGGGCACGATGGTGGGCAGCACGTTGTCGCGCACGGTCTCCCCGGTCACGACGACCTTGGCCACGTCGTCCCGCGAGGGGATGTCGAACATGACGGGGTTGAGGACCTCTTCCATGATCGCGCGCAGGCCGCGGGCACCGGTGCCGCGGTGGATGGCCTGGTCGGCGATGGCGCCGAGCGCGTCCTCGTCGAACTCGAGCTCCACGCCGTCCATCTCGAACAGGCGCTGGTACTGCTTGACGAGCGCGTTCTTCGGCTCCGAGAGGATCGAGACCAGCGACTCCTTGTCGAGGTTCGAGACGGAGGCGATGACGGGCAGGCGGCCGATGAACTCGGGGATCAGACCGAACTTGATGAGGTCCTCGGGCAGCACGTCGGCGAAGTGATCGACGGTGTCGACCTCCGCCTTGGTGCGCACCTCGTTGCCGAAGCCGAGGCCGCGCTTGCCGATGCGATCGCCCACGACCTTCTCCAGCCCGGCGAAGGCGCCGGCCACGATGAACAGGACGTTCGTCGTGTCGATCTGGATGAACTCCTGGTGCGGGTGCTTGCGGCCGCCCTGCGGCGGGACGCTGGCCTGGGTGCCCTCGAGGATCTTCAGCAGCGCCTGCTGCACGCCCTCGCCCGAGACGTCCCGGGTGATCGACGGGTTCTCGCTCTTGCGGGCGATCTTGTCGACCTCGTCGATGTAGATGATGCCGGTCTCGGCGCGCTTGACGTCGTAGTCGGCGGCCTGGATCAGCTTGAGCAGGATGTTCTCGACGTCCTCACCCACGTAGCCGGCCTCGGTGAGCGCGGTGGCGTCGGCGATGGCGAAGGGCACGTTGAGCATCTTCGCGAGCGTCTGCGCCAGGTAGGTCTTGCCGCAGCCGGTGGGGCCGAGCATGAGGATGTTCGACTTCGCCAGCTCCACGCCCTCGCCGCGCGCGTCCTTGCGCTCGCCGGCCTGGATGCGCTTGTAGTGGTTGTAGACGGCGACCGCGAGGTTGCGCTTGGCCGAGTCCTGGCCGATCACGTAGTTGTCGAGGAAGTCGCGGATCTCGACGGGCTTGGGCAGCTCGTCCAGCTTCACGTCACTGGTCTCGGCCAGTTCCTCTTCGATGATCTCGTTGCACAGGTCGATGCACTCGTCGCAGATGTACACGCCGGGGCCCGCGATCAGCTTCTTGACCTGCTTCTGGCTCTTTCCGCAGAAAGAGCACTTCAACAGGTCCGCGCCGTCCCCGATCCGTGCCATGCCGTGCCCACTTCCCTTGCTGATGACTCGCCCGCCCCGTTGCTCAGCGGGTGGCGTCTGTGTACGACGGTACCCGCGAACTTCTGTCCCGGCGACCGATATGAATAGCTTGCTAGAGGCGACGCCGGGGGCCGCGGAACCCGCTCACGCGGCGTGTCGCGACCCCCGGTGTGCTGCTCGAACTACTTGGCCGAAGCCTTGCGGTACGGGAACACCGTGTCGACGATCCCGTATTCCTTGGCCTGGTCGGCCGTGAGGATGTTGTCGCGGTCGGTGTCCTTGCGGATCTGCTCGACCGTCTGGCCCGTGTGGCCCGCGAGGATCTCGTCGAGGCGGTTGCGCGCACGCTCCATCTCGGCGGCCTGGATCTCGAGGTCCGAGACCTGGCCGCGCATCGAGCCGCCGGTGCGGGGCTGGTGGATCAGCACCGTCGAGTTGGGCAGCGCGGCGCGCTTGCCCGGGGTGCCACCGGCCAGGAGGATCGCGGCGGCCGAAGCCGCGGTGCCGAGCACCACGGTCGCGACGTCGCAGTGCACGTACTGCATGGTGTCGTAGATGCCGAGCGCGTCGTAGAGGCTGCCGCCGGGCGAGTTGATGTAGATCGTGATGTCACGATCCGGGTCCTGCGACTCGAGCACCAGGATCTGGGCCATGACGTCGTTCGCCGAGACCTCGTCGATCTGGTTCTTGAGGAAGATGATGCGCTCGTCGAACAGCTTCGAGTACGGGTTGGTGACGCGCTCGTTGCCGTTCGCCGCGCGCTCGATGAACGACGGGACGTCGTAGCGGCCGGTGGCGGGGACGTGCAGGCCCTGGGCCGACATCGTGGTGGGGTAACCCTCAGTCATGGATATGTCCTCTCGCTACTTGACGGAGCTCGCGCGGCTGACGACGTGGTCGACGAACCCGTAGTCCCGGGCCTGCTCGGCGGTGAACCACTTGTCGCGGTCGGCGTCGGCCTCGATCTTCTCGATCGGCTGGCCGGTGAACTGCGCGTTGAGGCGGTTCATCTCGACCTTGGTGTTGCGGAACAGCTCGGCCTGGATGGCGATGTCGGCGGCGGTGCCACCGATGCCGGCGGACGGCTGGTGCATCATGATGCGCGCGTGGGGCAGGGCGTAGCGCTTGCCCTTGGTGCCCGCGGCGAGCAGGAACTCACCCATCGAGGCGGCCATGCCCATGGCGTACGTCGCGACGTCGCACTCGACGAACTCCATCGTGTCGAAGATCGCCATGCCGGCGGAGATGCTGCCGCCGGGCGAGTTGATGTAGAGGTTGATGTCCTTGGTGGGATCCTCCGCGGACAGCAGCAGCATCTGCGCGCAGAGCTGGTTCGCGATGTCGTCGTTCACCTCGCTGCCGAGGAAGATGATCCGCGATTCCAGGAGACGGCTGTACACCGAATCGTTGAGGTTCAGGCCGGCAATTCCGGCCCGCATGGTGGGGTTGGAGTTCATCCGCTGCTCCCTGCCTTTCTTTGCTGACATCGACAGTAACGAACGGGACCGGCCGAACCGTCCCTCGGCACGCCCGGCTCCGCTGAGGGCAGAAACGCCCCGCAGCCGATCCGGCTGCGGGGCGCTCCGCGGGGTCCTACTTCTCGTCGGCCTCGGCGGTGATCTCCTCCGCCTCGGCGACCACGTCCTCCTCGGAGGCCGCCTCCTCGGCGAGCTCCTCGCCGGCGTCCGCACGGTCGAACAGCGACTTGGTGTCGACGACGTTGCCGTCGGCGTCCTTGACCGAGACCTCGAGCACGACGTCCGCGAGGCCCTTGCCGCGACGGACCTCCTGGAAGAGGGCGGGCAGCTGGCCGGCCTGCTGGATCTGCTGGATGAACTCCTGCGGCTGCATGCCGTAGCGCTGCGACTGGAACAGGATGTGCTCCTGCAGCTCCTGCTGGTCGACCTGCACGTCCTGCGCGTCGGCGATCGCGTCGAGCAGCAGCTGCACCTTGACCTGCTTCTCGGCGGACTCGCGCGCCTGGGTCTCGAACTCCTCGCGGGTGGTGCCCTGCGCCTTGAGCGCGGTCTCGAGGAGCTCCTCGTTGTGGCCCACCTGGTGCAGCACGTCGTGCACGTTGGCGTCGGTCTGCTCCTTGACCACGGCCTCGGGCAGCGGCACCTCGACGGCCTCGAGCAGCTTGTCGAGGACGGCGTCGCGGATGTCGGCGGCCTGGCCGAGCTTCTTGTTCTGCTCGACGCGCTCACGCAGGTCGGTGCGCAGCTCCTCGACGGTGTCGAACTCGCTCGCGAGCTGGGCGAACTCGTCGTCCAGCTCGGGCAGCTCGCGCTCCTTGACGGAGTCGACGACGACGGTCACGTCGGCCTCCTGGCCGGCGAACTCGCCGGCCACGAGGGTGGTCGTGAACTCCTTGGACTCGCCGGACTTCAGGCCGACGACGGCCTCGTCCAGGCCGTCGATCAGATTGCCGGAGCCGACCTCGTGCGAGAGGCCGGTGGTCTTGGCGTCCTCGACGTCCTTGCCGTCGACGGTGGCCGACAGGTCGATGGTGATGAAGTCACCGGTCTCGACGGCGCGGTCGACGCCCTTGAGGGTGCCGAAGCGGGCGCGCAGGCCCTCGATCTGCTCGTCGACGTCGGCGTCGGTGACCTCGAGCGACGGGACCTCGACCTCGATGGTCGAGTAGTCGGGCAGCGTGATCTCGGGGCGCACGTCCACCTCGGCGGTGAACGAGAAGGTCTCGCCGTACTCGAGCTTGTCGATGTCGATCTCGGGCTGGCCGAGCGCCTTGACCTCGGCGTCCAGCACGGCCTGGCTGTACTTGCCGGGCAGCGCGTCGTTGATCACCTGCGAGAGCACGGCGTCGCGACCGACGCGCGCCTCGATCAGCTTCGCGGGGGCCTTGCCCTTGCGGAAGCCGGGGATGTTGACCTGCTGCGCGAGCGTCTCATAGGCGCGATCGAAATCCGGCGCGAGCTCGTCGAAGGGAACCTCGACGCTCAGGCGGACGCGAGTCGGGCTCAGCTGCTCGACGGTGCTCTTCACTCGTTCTCCTCGGGTTGGTCTCAGCAGGAGGGCCGCGTGATGTGCGGGTTCCTGCGGGCAGCACGGGACCGACGTCGGGCCCACGGCACTCGGACAAGCGTACGCGACGGGGTTGCGGCTCCGACAGCCCGGGCGGCGGCGTCCGGCCCGGCCCGGGCGGGGCATCCGCGCCGTCGATCGACGATGATGAGCGCATGATCCTGATCGGCCTCGTGGCCGCCGCCGTCGCGGCACTCGTGCACTGCTTCATCTTCTATCTGGAGTCGATCGCGTGGACCTCCCCGCGCGCACGCGCCGCCTTCGGCACCACCGAGGAGACCGCGGAGATCACCCGGGGCCTCGCGTTCAATCAGGGCTTCTACAACCTGTTCCTCGCCGTCGCCGTGTTCGTCGGGCTGGCACTGTTCGGACCGCAGCGCGCGGTGGGCGCCACCCTGGTGCTCACCGGCGCGGGCTCGATGCTGGCCGCGGCACTGGTCCTGGCGCTCTCGGATCGGACGAAGCTGCGCGCCGCCACGATCCAGGGCGCAGCGCCCCTGGTCGCGGTGATCCTCCTGGGAATCGGGCTGGCGGCGTAACCGCAGGCGTCTCCCCCTCCCGCGCGCCCGACACCGACTTCACCGCCGGACACCACAGCCGGGGCCCGATCGACCTCCCGGCGGGCCGGATCGTCCTACCCTGAATCCGTGGAACTCTCGATGCGCGCCATGGAGCGCACGGACCTGCGATTCGTGCACGGATTGTTCAACGACCGGGCGGTGATGTCGTACTGGTTCGAGGAGCCCTTCGACGCCCTCGCCGAACTCGAGGACATCTACGAGCGGCACATCCACGACGACCGCGAGCGCCGGTTCATCATCGAGAGCGACGGGCTGCCCGTCGGCTTGGTGGAGCTGGTGGAGATCAACACCATCCACCGCAACTGCGAGTTCCAGATCATCGTCGCGCCGGCCGCGCAGGGTCGGGGCTACGCGACGGTCGCGACGCGCAGGGCGCTCGACTACGCCTTCCGAATCCTCAACCTGCACAAGGTCTACCTGTACGTCGACATCGCGAACGAGAAGGCGGCGCATGTCTACGAGAAGATCGGGTTCGTCCAGGAGGGGCTGCTCCGCGAGCAGTACTTCTCCAACGGGGCGTATCGTGACGCGCGGCTGATGCGCGTGTTCCAGCGAGACTTCCTCGCATCGGACACACCGCCCGTGTGAACCGCGTCTCGATCGCGGTCGATTGTGGCGCGGGGCCGATCCCTTCCCCGAATGTGAGTCGCTGCGGCCGCCCGGCGGGCACCCCCGCCCATCGGTAACCATGGGGAATGACCACCCCGACGGAGCAACAGTCCAGTTCGACGAAGCCCCGCCCGGTCGTCTCCCGGGAGACCGCCATCGGCACCGACGCACGACTCTCCTGGCTCCTCGCCGGGGTCGCCGGCATGGTCGGCGCAGTCGCTTTCCTTCATTCGGCCGGCTACTTCGTGACCTTCATGACCGGCAACACCGAGCGCGCGGTCCTGACGTGGTTCAAGGCCTCGGACGCGCAGCAGGTCGCGGGCGCCGGGGCACTCGCCGCGACCTCCCTGATCATCGCATTCGTGGCCGGCGTCGTCGTCGCGTCCATCTGCCGCCGGTTCTTCTGGCACGGACATCCGCACGGCCCGACGGTGCTGACCACCGCCGGCCTGCTGGTGGCGTCCGCCACCGACTTCGTCCTCGACGGTTTCGACGAGCCCGAGGTGCGGTTCGTCCCGATCCTGATCATCACCTTCTCGCTCGGTGCGCTGAACACCTCGTTCACCAAGAACGGCGAGGTCTCGGTGCCGCTGTCGTACGTGACCGGCACGCTGGTCAAACTGGGCCAGGGCATCGAGCGGCACGCGACCGGCGGCGGCACCGTCTACGACTGGCTCGGCTACGCACTCGTCTACGCGGGCTTCGTCCTCGGTGCCGCGGTCGGCGGCGTCATCGGCTCGTTCGTGACCGGCCCGCAGGTGATCCTCGTCGCCGGAATCCTGTGCGGGATCACCACTCTGGTCACGTTCTTACACTCGGACCGCCGAGCCCTCCTGGGTTGAGGTCACCGCGAGTACAACCGGTGACAGCGACGGCGCATCGCCGATAGGTTCCGGTCGGTGAGTACCGCCACCGCCGAGCCCGCGCCGATCGGCGCTCCCGACCGCACCCAGCTGCGACGCGTCATCGCCGCCTCGCTCCTCGGGACCACCGTGGAGTGGTACGACTTCTTCCTCTACTCGACCGCCGCGTCGCTGGTGTTCAACAAGCTGTTCTTCCCCGATACGAGCTCCTTCGTCGGCACGATGCTCAGCTTCGTGACCTTCGCCGTCGGATTCGTGATGCGGCCCATCGGCGGTCTCGTCTTCGGGCACATCGGGGATCGGATCGGGCGCCGCCAGACGCTGGCGCTCACCATGTTGCTGATGGGCGTGGCCACGGCGCTGATGGGCGCACTCCCGACGGCCGCCCAGGTGGGGATCCTGGCGCCGATCCTGTTGCTGCTCCTGCGGATCGTGCAGGGCTTCGCGCTCGGCGGCGAGTGGGCGGGCGCCGTCCTGCTCGCCGTCGAGCACGCGCCCGAAGAGCGCATGGGCCGCTTCGGGGCGATCCCGCAGGTCGGACTCGCGCTCGGTCTGGGCCTGGGGACAGCAGTCTTCGCCCTGCTGCAGACCGTTTTCGACGACGATCAGTTCCTCCGGTTCGGCTGGCGCATCGCGTTCGCCGTCTCGATCGTGCTGGTGGTGATCGGCGTGCTCGTGCGTCTCGCGGTGGACGAGACGCCGGCCTTCGTGGCGGCGCGAGCGTCGCTCGACACCACCCGGACTCCGTTGCGGCAGTTGCTCGCCGATCCCGGGCTGCGCCGCAACACGATCGCGGGCTGCCTCGCCCGGTGGGCCGAGGGCAGCGCGTTCAACACCTGGGGCGTCTTCGCGATCACCTACGCGACCGCGAGCCTCGCCATGAACAAGGTGCAGGTCCTGCTCGCCGTCACCGTGGCCGCCCTGGTGATGGCGGTGGTGATCCCGTTCGCCGGGGCACTGGCCGACCGTCACGGGCCGGGGCGCGTGTACGGCGTGGGCGTCCTGCTCTACGGGCTCGCGGTCTTTCCCGTCTTCGCACTGTTCGGTACGGCGTCCATCGTGTGGTTCACCGTGGGGCTGGTGGTGGTCTTCGGGCTGATCCACGGCGTCTTCTACGCCGCGCAGGGCACCTTCTTCGCGAGCCTGTTCCCCACCGAGGTGCGGTACACGGGACTGTCGGTGGTGTACCAGTTCTCGGGGATCTACGCCTCGGGCCTGACTCCCCTGATCCTCACCGCATTGATCCACGGGGTCGACGGAGCGCCGTGGACGGCCGCCGGCTACCTCGCCGCCACGGCGCTGATCTCGCTCGCCGCGACGGCCTGGATCCGGCGGGCCGCTCGCCTGCCCTGAGCGTCGCGATCGGATTCCGAATTGGAACAGACGAGCTGAGCCTGATACAGTTTCGAACAAGTTCGTGAGCGTGACTGTAAACCGCTCAGTGAAACAGAGGCCGGGGCGCGTTACAGGTGCCGCCGGCCTCGCCCATATCCGGGGCCTCTTCCCGATCCGCCTACTCTCGAAGCATGACCGGTCCTGCCCGATCCACCTCGCCCGTGCGGGCACCGTCGGCGGCGGTGACGGCGCGATCCGTGGCGGACCTGGACGAGCTCATCACCACCTGCCGGGCCTGCCCGCGACTGGTGGCGTGGCGGGAGGAGGCCGCGCGGGTCAAGCGCGCCGCGTTCGCCGACGAGCCCTACTGGGGCCGGCCGGTTCCGGGGTTCGGGCCGGCGGACGCGCGCATCCTCATCGTCGGACTGGCGCCGGCGGCGCACGGGGCCAACCGGACCGGGCGGATGTTCACCGGCGATCGCAGCGGTGACGTCCTGTTCGCCGCGCTGCACGCGGTGGGGCTGGCGAATCAGCCGCTCGCCGTCTCCGCCGACGACGGGCTCGAGCTGTTCGACACCCGGATGAGCTCGCCCGTGCGGTGCGCGCCGCCGGCGAACAAGCCGACGCCGCAGGAGCGCCGGAACTGCGCGCCGTTCCTTGCGCGCGAGATCTCGCTGATGCCGCGCCTGCGGGTGGCGGTGGTGCTGGGTGCGTTCGGCTGGCAGGCCCTGTTCGCGGTCCTCGACGAGGGCGGCTGGCGCGTCCCGCGTCCGCGCCCCGCGTTCGGCCACGGCGCGCGCGTCGACCTCGCTCACCCCGACGGCCGTACCCTCGCCGTCGTCGGCTGCTTCCACGTCAGCCAGCGCAACACCTTCACCGGGCGACTGACACCGGCCATGCTGGAGGAGGTCCTGCGGAGCGCGCGGACCATCGCGGAGGACCGCGCGAGGGAAGGAACAAGAATGACGGTGCGGGTCAAGCGGGTGTACGAGGCGGAGCAGAACGGGGACGGCGCGCGGGTGCTCGTCGATCGGCTCTGGCCCCGCGGTGTCAGCAAGGACCGCGCCGATCTGTCGCAGTGGTGCAAGGCGATCGCGCCGTCCACCGAGCTCCGGAAGTGGTACGAGCACGACCCCGCGAAGTACCCCGGATTCGTCGATCGGTATCGGGCCGAGCTCGCCGAACCCGAGGCGGCCGAGGCGTTCCGCGCGCTGCAGGCGCTCGTCGACGAGGGACCGGTCACGCTGCTCACCGCCTCCAAGGCGGAGGACATCAGTCATGCGCACGTCCTCGCCGCGCTTCTGACGGGGCGTGATCCGCTCGAGCGGTGACGGCGCCGACTTCGCGGACCGGCACCGTCGAACCCGGCCGGGCTGCTAGCGTCGCGCCGTGGCCGCGCTGTCCTTCCTCGACCGAGAGCACTCCGTCGCACCGCTGAACTACAACCGGTGGTTGATACCGCCTGCGGCGCTGGCCATCCACCTGTGCATCGGCCAGGTGTACGCGACCAGCGTCTACAAGGACGCTCTGGTCAAGCATTTCGACACCAACAAGACCATGATCGGGATCGTCTTCTCCATCGCGATCGTCATGCTGGGGCTCTCCGCCGCGGTGTTCGGGACATGGGTGGACCGGGTCGGGCCGCGGCGCACCATGTTCACCGCCGCGAGCTGTTGGGGCGCAGGCTTCCTCATCGCCGCGGTCGGCATCGCGACGGGGCAGCTCTGGCTCGTCTACCTCGGGTACGGCGTGGTCGGCGGCATCGGCCTGGGGCTCGGGTACATCTCGCCGGTCTCCACCCTGATGAAGTGGTTCCCCGACCGGCCCGGACTCGCAACGGGCATGGCGATCATGGGATTCGGCGGCGGCGCGATGGTCGCCTCGCCGCTGTCGAAGGAACTGATGACGTTCTTCGGCGGCGCCGAAGCCGGTGGCAGCGCCGTGACGAAGCTGTTCGTCACCCTCGGCATCGGCTACTTCGTCGTGATGATGATGGGCGTCTTCACCATTCGCGTGCCCGCGCCCGGCTACGTCCCGGCGGGCTTCGACCCCGCCACCGTCGCCTCCAAGGCGATGGTGACCACCGGGAACGTCTCCGCCGCCAACGCGATCAAGACCCCGCAGTTCTGGCTGCTGTGGATCGTGCTGCTGTGCAACGTGACCGCGGGCATCGGCATCCTGGAGCAGGCCGCCGACATGATCCAGGACTTCTTCCGCGACGACACCGGCGTCTCCACGGTCACCGCGACCGTCGCCGCCGGCTTCGTCGGCCTGCTCTCCGTGGCGAACATGGCCGGCCGGCTCGGCTGGTCGACCACATCGGACTACATCGGCCGCAAGCCCACCTACATGATCTACCTCGGCGTCGGGATCCTGCTCTATCTCGGGCTGGCGACCGTCGGGGCCTCCTCGACGGCGCTGTTCGTGCTGTTCTGCGCGGTGATCATCTCGTTCTACGGTGGCGGCTTCGCGACGGTGCCCGCCTACCTGCGGGACCTGTTCGGCACCTTCCAGGTCGGCGCGATCCACGGCCGGCTGCTGACCGCGTGGTCGACGGCGGGCGTGCTCGGCCCACTCATCGTGAACCGGGTGCTGGACTCGAAGAAGGACCGGGTCGACGAGGCGGGCAACGCGATTCCGCTCCAGGCGGCCGATTACCACCTCGCGCTGTACATCATGGTGGGCGTGCTCGTGGTGGGCTTCCTCGCCAACCTCGCCATCCGCCCCGTGTCCGAGCGGTGGCAGGAGAAGGGGAACGTCGTCGACGCCGTCGACGCTGCGCACGGACCGAAGGGAGCCTCGTGACCGACACCGAATCCGACGGGCGGCACCCCGTCCAACTCGTCGCGACGTGGACTCTGGTGGCGATCCCGCTGCTCTACGGCCTCTACAACGCCGTGGACGCGGCGCTCCAGCTCTTCCAGGGCTGAGACGTCAGGCGCTCGACGGTGCCTGCCGCGCACCGTCGGCGACGGGCGGCGTGAGCGCGTAGATCGTCAGGTAGGCGAGACCGAAGAAGGCCGCCACCGCCGCGGCCACGCCCGTGGACTGGACGTAGGAGAACGGCGAGGTCACCCAGTCGAGCGTCGCGACGACGACCGCGTCGGGCCGGGTCACCAGATCCCACGAGTTCCAGCGCTGGAAGCGGCCGATGACCACGCCGATCGCACACAGTCCCACGGACAGCACCACGGCGAGCCAGCCCCACAGCGCGCCGAGCTCACGCTGCAGGCGGCGATGCACCAGCAGCATCGAGACCACGCCCAGCAGGATCCCGGTCCACGCGGCGAACCCGTACTGCAGCACGTGCCGCCACATGTTCTCGCCGTCGCCGAGGTGCACCAGGTCGGTCACCAGGTACGGCGCGTTGGGCAGGAAGGCCAGCCAGCCGATGCCGAGGGGCACCAGCGCCCAGCGGCGGCGCACCGTCGCGAAGCCCACCGCGAACAGCATCGGGATCCACGCGAGGAAGAGGTTCCAGATGAGGAAGCGGCTCGGGTAGGTGAGCGGCGCCGCCGGGTCCGTGGTCCCCAGCGCCACGGTCAGCGCCGTGGTGGCGAGCAGGGAGGCCAGCAGCAGTACGCCGCGCGTTCTGGTCATCAGATCAGTTTGCCAGCCTGCACGAGTTCGTTAGCGCAGGTCAGGTCTGACCATTCGCGACTCGTGACACGACCACTCCTCGTCTACCTGCACCGCGCCGTCGAGCTCGAAGCCGTGCTTGCGGTAGAAGGCGAGGGCGCGGCCGTTGCCCGTCGCCAGCCACAGGTACGCGCCACCGGTGCCGATCACCGCGTCCATCAGCGCTGCGGCGACGCCCGTGCCGTGGTGCTCCGGCAGCACGTTGAGGGACCAGAGCTGGGTGTCCGACGGTGCGCCGTCGTCGCGCGCGGTGCCGCCCGTCGCGAAACCGACGATCTGCGAGGTGGTCGCGTCCACCGCGCAGCGGGTACGCACGCCGTCACGTTCCTGGCCGTCCAAGCCGGCGATGATGCGCTCCCAGCGCTCCACACCGCCGGCTGCGGTGAGCGCATCGAGCTTCGCCCGATCGACCATGCCCGGATACGTCGCCTTCCACACCCGCACGTGCACGGATGCCAAGGCCGCGGCGTCATCGGAGCGCAGCGGCCGGATGACGTACCTGCCCGGCAAGTCCCTCACCGGGGCCACGCTAGCGCAACACCGCAGCCTCGCCGTCGCGACGAAATCCGGTTGCCGCCGGCGCCCGGTCTCCGTACCGTCGGTGCCGACTCCGCCCACGTCGCGTCTACCCGGGTAGGGCCGCGACCTACCCGCGATGGTGAGGGTGGCCGCCCGTTCGAGCCGAGCCGGAGCCGGAGGGCTCACATCGACGCGGGCGTAGTCCGGGTCCTCGCCACGGGTACTCTCTTACCTGGTCGCACACGCGATCACGGGATGTGGCGCAGCTTGGTAGCGCATCCGCTTTGGGAGCGGAGGGTCGCAGGTTCAAATCCTGTCATCCCGACAGCAGAACGGTCCCCGCGCCGACGTGCGCCGGCACACACTCGGTAACGATCCGGACCCGTCGGGCGATATCCCCTCGAACAGACACCCGATCCGTCGTACGCGGTGCCACCCGCCACAGTGCGCGCGCCCGTTCGTCGCGGCCCCGAGCCGGCGTACCAGTGACGATCCCGAGACAGGAGGGACCAGCTTTGCGCTGCGGAACCGTACTCGCCGACCGCTACGAACTCCTCCGGCTCATCGCCACCGGAGGCATGGGCCAGGTCTGGGAGGCCATGGACACCCGCCTCGACCGCCGCGTCGCGGTCAAGGTCCTCAAAGCCGAATTCTCCGAGGACCAGGAATTCCTCGCCCGCTTCCGCAACGAAGCCCGCACCACCGCCGCCCTCAACCACCCCGGCATCGCCGGCGTCTACGACTACGGCGAAACCGAAGACCAAGCCGGCGGCGCACCCCTGGCCTACCTCGTCATGGAACTCGTCAACGGCGAACCCCTCAACGCCGTCCTGAGCCGCCTCGGCCACCTCAGCCAAGCCCAGGCACTCGACCTGCTCGAACAGACCGGCCGCGCCCTCCAGGTCGCCCACAGCGCCGGCCTGGTCCACCGCGACGTCAAACCCGGCAACATCCTCATCACCCCCACCGGGCAGGTGAAGATCACCGACTTCGGCATCGCCAAGGCCGTCGACTCCGCCCCCGTCACCAAGACCGGCATGGTCATGGGCACCGCCCAGTACATCTCCCCCGAACAGGCCTCCGGCGAGGACGCCACCGCCGCCTCCGACGTCTACTCCCTCGGCGTCGTCGGCTACGAATGCCTCACCGGAGAGCCGCCGTTCACGGCGGAGACGGCGGTCGCGCTCTGCGTCCAGCACATCCGCGAGGAGCCGCCCACCCTGCCGGCGTGGGTTCCGGGCCCCGTCGCCGACGTGATCACGCGCGCGCTCGCGAAAGAGCCCGGCCGGCGCTTCGCCGACGGCGGCGAACTGGCGGACACGATCGCGCACGTCACCCGCTCCGAACCCCTTCCGTCCCGGCGCAACCCCGCGGTGTACGCCCCGACGGTGCGCCGACCGGCCGGCATCCCCACCGGCCAGCGGTCGGAGACGACCCAGCCGATCGGGTCCACCGCACCGTCGGCCGCGCAGGCCCGGCCCGGCGGCCGTGCACGGCGCCGGCGCTCCCTCGCGGCAGCGGGCGCGTTCGTCGTCGCCGCGGTCGCCCTCGGCGGCGCCTTCACCCTGAGCACAACGGGATCCGACGGCGGCACGGCGGCGGGCACCAGCACCACCGCACCCCCGTCGGGCAACCCCGGCGCCCTCGCGACGCCCCGGACGATGGCGGAACGACCCGGCGAGGACCGGGTCGCGCCGGGCCGCCCCGGGAAGCCGACGGACGACCCGCGCCCCACGCGCACCACGCCGCGTCCCACGTCGTCGAGCTCCCCCACCTCGACGACCACGACCACCACGACGACGAGCACGACCACGGATACGACCACGACCACGTCGACGACACCGTCGACGACCACGTCGGAGCCGACCTCGACGACCACGCCGTCGCCCTCCAGGACGACGACGTCGCAGCCGGAGGCGGACTCACGCGTCTAGCGGCCGCCGCACCGTGAGCACCAGGTAGACGGCGACGCCGATCACCAACGCCCAGAAGGCGGACCCGATCCCGGCCAGGGAGGTGCCGGACGCCGCGACGATGAAGGTGATGGCCGCCGGGACACGGGCCGACTCGTCGGACATCGCGCCGGCGGCCGCGGCCGCGAAGGCACCCACCAGCGCCACGCCGGCGACGGCCTGGATCACACCGTCGGGCGCGGCGAGGACCACGGCGGTCAGCCCCGTACTCAGCACGCCGAGGACCAGATTGGCGGCGCCCGAGGAGACGCCGGCGATCCACCGGCGGGTGGTGTCCGGGCCCGCGTCGGGGCCGGCAGCGAGCGCGGCGCTGATCGCGGCCAGGTTGATCGCGTGCCCGCCGAAGGGCGCGCCGAGCACGCTGCCGATCCCGGTCACCGCGAGCGCGGGCCGCCACGGCACCGAGTAGCCGTAGCTCCCGAGCACCGCGGCACCGGGGATGTTCTGTGACGCCATGGTGACGATGTAGAGCGGCAGCACGACGCCCGTCAGCGCCTGCAGCGTGATCGACGGGGTGGTCCACTCGACGTGCGGGACGAGCTCGGCGAACGCGGGCACCGCATCGTCGCGCAGCAACGCGACCGCGATGACCACGAGCGCCGCCACGAAGGCGAGCGGGACCGCCCACCGCGGTCGTAGCCGCAGCAGCACCAGCCATACCAGCAGCACCGGCGCCACTGCCCACGGATGCGTGGTGAGCGAGGTGATCGGCGCGATGCACAGCGGCAGCAGCACACCGGCGAGCATCGCCTGCGCGATCGGCGTGGGGATCCGCTGCACCCAGCGCGCGAGGGTCGGCCACAGGCCGGTCAGCACGAAGAGCACACCGCACACCACGAACGCACCGACGGCCGCGGGCCATCCGCCCGCGACGGCGCCGGTGGTCGCGAGCAGGGCGGCCCCCGGCGTCGACCAGGCGCTGATGATCGGCATCCGGTAGCGCCAGGACAGCAGCGCGGACGCCGCGCCCATGGTAACCGTCACCGCGAGCAGGCCGGACGCGGCCTGCCCCGGGGTAGCGCCCACGGCGCGCAGGCCGGCCAGCACCACGGCGAAGGCCGAGGTGTAGCCCACCAGCGCGGTGACGATGCCCGCACCCAGCGGCACCATCGTTCCGTTCTCAGAACGTTCCATGAACAGAACGTAGCATGGGGCCATGCCCTCCCCCGACGTCGGCCGACGCCTCCGCGAACTGCGCACCGAGCGCGGCCTGAGCCTGTCCGAACTCGCCCGGCGCGCGGGCGTGGGCAAGGGATCGCTGTCCGAGATCGAGGCCGGCGGGCGCAATCCGACGGTCGAGACCCTCTACGCGCTCTGCGGCCCGCTCGACGTGCCGCTCACGGCCCTCGTCGGCGAGTCCCCCGGCGCGCACAGCGTCGCCGACGGCGGCATGCGCAGCGCGCTGCTCTCGGTGCGCCACCTGCCGCACGTCACCGTCGAGGTCTTCCGCTTGGAGTTCCCCGGCGGGGCGGACCACGTCTCCCCCGGGCACGGGCCGGCCGTCCGGGAGCACCTCTCGGTGGTCGACGGCGCCCTCACCGTCGGCCCGGTGGGGGCCGAACAGCTCGTGCGGCAGGGTGATTCGCGCAGCTGGACCAGCGACGGGCCGCACCGGTTCGCCACCGTCGACGGCGCGGAGGCGGTCGTGGTGATCACCACGCCGCGCTAGAAGACCTGCACGCCCGCCGAGCTGACCACCATGCCGTGGCCGGTGGTCCGATGCGTGAACGCGGTGCCGTACTGGTTGGCGACGATGAACCAGCCGCGCGCCGTGTACGTGGTGTAGTCGAGGGTCTCCGGATCGATGTCACCGAGATTGCCGAGCACGTAACTCAGCGCGCCGTCCTTGGTGATGTTGACGCCGTTGGCCTCATCGCCCGATTCGGTGCGGGGCCGCGGCTTGTCGAAGACGAGTTGGCATCCAGCACTGGACTCGCTGACCTGGCAGCGGGTCCGTCCGCTGCGGGTCTGGATGAACGTGTAGCCGTTGCCGTTCTCCGCCAGGGGGATCGCCGTCACGGCGGCGCTCTCGGACGACGGCGCGGATCCGGTGGTCGACGGGGCCGCGGTCGTCGTTGACGGGGCCGCCGTCGCGGAGGCGCCACCGGGCGCCGGGGTGGCGATCGCCTTGCCGACACCGCCCTTGACCACGGTGACACCGGCGGCGCCGTTCCCGGTCACGTTGGCGGAGCATCCGGTGAGCAGCAGCGACCCGCCGGCCACCACCGCCATCAGGGTTCGGGTGCGCATCCGGAACCTCCACTCGTCGTCACTTCTGTCACAACAGTAAACTTCATTCTCTTTCGACGCACGATCGGCCTAGCGAAGCAGGCCCAGCACCGGCCGGCCGTCGGGCCCCTCCTGCACGTACACGCGCGCACCGAAGTGCTCGGCGACGGTCTCCGCGGTGAGCACCTCGCGCGGTGCACCGGCGGCGGCGACGCGGCCCTCGGCGAGCAGCACCAGGCGATCCGCGTACTGGCCGGCCAACGTCAGGTCGTGGACCGTGGTGAGCACCGTCAGCCCATCGGCGCGGCGCAGGTCGTCGATCAGGTCCATGACCTGCTGCTGGTGCCCGATGTCGAGTGCGGTCGTCGGCTCGTCGAGCAGCAGGAGCGCGGCCTGTTGGGCCAGCGCCCGGGCCAGTACGGCACGCTGCCGCTCACCCCCGGAGAGCCGGGCGATGTCGCGGTCGGCGAAGGCCTCGAGTCCGAGCCGGCCGAGCACGTCGCGCACGACCCGCCGGTCGCTCGCGCTCTCCCGGCCGAGGTACGGGATGTACGGCGACCTGCCGAGCAGCGCGTAGTCGAAGACCGTCATCCCGTCGGGCAGTTGCGGCGACTGCGGCGCGTACGCCACCGAACGGGCGCGCTCGCGCGGCGAGCGGCGGCGCGGGTCGGCACCGTCGACCGTGATGGCCCCCTCGCTGCGCACCAGGCCCAGCACCGCCCGCAGCAGCGTCGACTTCCCGGCACCGTTCGGCCCGACGATCGCGGTCCACGTGCCCGACGATGCCGCCAGCGTCACGTCGTGCAGGACGGGGCGCCCGTCCAGCGCCACCCGTACCCCGGAGATCTCGACGGTCACAGGCCGCCCCGTCCGCGCATCGATCGCAGCACGACGACGAAGAAGGGCCCGCCGACGAATGCGGTGACCACGCCGAGCGGCAGCTCGCCGGGGGCGACCGCCGTGCGGGCCAGCACGTCCGCCAGCACCAGGAAGGCCGCGCCGGCGAGCAGCGAGAGCGGCAGCACCGCGCGGTAGGAGGCGCCGGCGAGCCGGCGCACCACGTGCGGCACCACGATGCCCACGAAACCGATGAGGCCACCGAGGGCGACGGCCGCCGCCGTGGCCAGCGACGCGGCCGCGAGCACCAGGATCCGCACGCGGCGGGCGGACAGGCCGAGGGCGGTGGCCTCCTCGTCGCCGACGCCGAGCACGTCGAGCAGCCGGCCGTGCAGCAGGAGCACCATCGCCGACACGACCGCGTACGGCAGCACCGCCCATAACCGGGGCCCGTCGGCGGAGGCCACGCCGCCGAGCACCCAGGAGTAGATCCGCTGCAGGTCCTGCGCGTCGCGCTGCATGAGGAAGGTCTGCACGGCGCCGAGGAACGCCGAGACGGCGACGCCGGCGAGCAACAGCGTGGCGGTGCCACGACCGCCGGCGACCCTGCCGAGGGCCGACGCCAGCGCGACGCCCGCGAGCGCGCCGACGAACGCGGCGACGGGCACCGTCGCCGCCGGATCGCCGGGCAGCAGCACGATCGTCGCGGTCGCGCCGACGCCGGCGCCCGCCGCGGCGCCCAGGAGGTACGGGTCGGCGAGCGGATTGCGGAACACCCCTTGGTATCCCGCTCCGGCGATCGCGAGCAGGCCCCCGACCATGCCCGCCGCGAGCACCCGCGGCAGCCGGATCTCGAGCAGGAGGTTCTGTTGCAGGGGCGTCAGCCCCGAGTCGAGCCGCACCCCCGGCAGCCGGTCGAGCAGCTCGAACAGCACCGCTCGGACGGGGAGGTCGACGGCGCCGACCAGCAGACCCGCCGTCGATGCGGCGAGGAACGCGACGACGCCCACGAGCAGCGGTCCCGGCCGCAGGCCGCTCGCCCGCGGCGGTGCCGCCGTCCGCTCGTCGTGCAGCCGGGTACTCATCCGCCCGCCGGGGCCCGCTCCGCCGCGAGCGTCACGGCCGCGCCCACGGCGCGGTAGAACTCGGGCAGCCGCGGCCCCCAGCGGGAGGCGACGTCGGCGGGCAGTGCGACGACGGTGCCGTCCCGGACGGCCCGCAGGTCGCGCCAGCCCGGCCGCTGCGCGACGGTCGCCAGGCTCTGGCCGCAGCACTGCGCGTCGGCGAGCAGGATCAGGGCGGGGTCGGACTGCAGCAACGCCTCCCGCGAGAGCTGCGGGTAGCCGGAACCGCCCGCGTCCGCGGCATCCGCGACGTTCTGCAGGCCGAACGCGCCGTACACCCGGCCGACGAAGGTGGTGGAGGTGACGGTGAACAGCTGTGGATCGAGCTCGTGGAAGTAGGTGAGCGGCCGCACGGTGCGGGGCGCGGCGCGCACCGCACCGTCGATGTCGGCGCGCATCCGGTCGACCAGGGCGCGCGCCTGATCCGACCGCCCCGTCGCGGTACCGAGGTCGGTGATCTGGTCGTAGGCGTCGGCCAGGTCCTTCGCGGCGGGCTCCACGAGCACCGGAATCCCGACCTTCCGCAGGGCCGCGACGAGGCCGCCGCTGTCGCCGGAGACGATCACGAGATCCGGCTCGTACCCGATCACCGCCTCGGCGTTCGGGGTCAGGCCGGAGAGCCGGGTCCGCGGCGCCTGCGCGGGGTAGGTCGATTGGTCGTCGACGGCGACCACCCGCTCCCCCGCGCCGATCGCGAACAGGGTCTCGGTGTGCGTGGGCGCGAGCGAGATGATCCGCTGCGGCGCGACGGGCACCGTCACGGCGCCGTTCACGGCCTCGACGGTGACCGTCCGCCCCTCCGGTCGCCGGTCCTCGGACCCGCCGCACCCCGCGACGAGAAGGAACAGGACCGCCGCCAGTGCGACGAGCGATCCACGGCCGCGCGAGCGCATCGTTCCTCCTCCGGTTCGTCGGCCCAGTCTCGCAGATGGGTATCGTCACGATCGTGAACCTGCTGCTGCTCTCGCTCAACGCGGGCGCCCTCCCCGCGTTCCTCCGCCGGCACACCGGCCGGGAGCCGCGGGCCCTGCGGATCGGTTTCATCGACGATGCGGGTGCGCCGTACGCGGATCAGCCCTTCCACTCCTTCGAGTGGACGCAACTCACCGACCTCGGCTTCCGGCTCACCCGGATGACGGTCGGCACGTACCGGAACCCGGCCGACTTCGAATCGGACCTGGGCACCGTCGACGCGGTGTACCTCTCCGGCGGCCACACCTTCGTGCTGCTCGGCGCACTGCAGAGCAACGGGACGGGCGAGGTGCTCGCGGCCCGGGTCCGCGCGGGGCTGCCGTACATCGGCTTGAGCGCGGGCTCGGTCGTGGCGGGGCCGAACATCGAGCCGGTCGCGCCGCTCGACGATCCCGCCGACGCGCCGGGCGTCACCGACTACACGGGCCTGGGCCTGGTCGACACCGTCGTCATCCCGCACGCCGACGGTGCCCTCCCGCCGTACCCGTCGTCGGTCATCGACGAGGTGGTCCGCACCTACGGCGACCGCTTCCCCCTGACCCGCGTCAACGACGATCAGGCGCTACTGGTCGAGGACGGCGTCACCACCCTCATCCCGTCGGCGATCACCTAGTCCCGGGAGCCCGTCACACGCCGTCGTTCCCGCCGCGACGCGTCGCCGCGACCGTTACGATCGAGCGATGACCGGCATGCTCTCCGACGTATTGCCCTCAGTCTGTACCGCTTTCGGCATTCCCGGACACAATCCGCTGGGCGTGTCCGTGGAGCGCGACGTCGTCGTGCTGCTCGTCGACGGGCTCGGCGCGGAGCTCCTGCGCCGGCACGCCGACGAGGCCCCCACGCTCGCCGCGCACGTGCGCAGCACACTCGATGCGGGCTTCCCGGCGACCACGGCCACGAGTCTGTCGAGCCTCGCGCTGGGCGCGCCCTGCGCCGCGCACGGCATCGTCGGGTACAGCTTCGGCGTCCCCGACGAGCACGGCCGGCGCCTGTTCAACTCGCTGCGCTGGACCATCGACGGCGCGAGCGGCCCCGACGCCCGCGAATCGCACCCGCCGCGCGAACTGCAGCGCCGGCGCAGCCGCCTCGAAGACCTCGCGGACGCGGGCGCCGAGATCCACTACGTGGTCCCCGACTACCAGGAGAGCTCGGGCCTGACGCGGGCGTCGTTCCGCGCTGCCGGGGTCCTGCACGCCGCCTCGACGCTCGACGAGGTGCGCGAGGGCGTGCTCGCCGTGGCCCGGCACGAGGGCGCCGCGCGGCGGTTCGCGTACGCCTACACCGGCCTGCTCGACGCGGCCGGACACCTGCACGGGCCCGGCTCGGCGGAGTGGCTCGGCGTGCTGCGCGCCGTCGACGCGATGTTCGCGGACCTACTCGCCGACCTGCCCCGCACCTGCACCCTCCTGGTGACCGCCGACCACGGGATGATCCAGGCCGAGTCCCTGGTGGATCTCGATGCGGTGCCGGAGCTGCACCGGGGCGTCCGGCTCATCGCCGGTGAGGCGCGGGTGCGGCACGTCTACCTCGCGCGTGGCCACAAGGTCGACGACGTCCTGGCGCGCTGGGCCGGCACGCTCGGGGAGCACGCCCGGGTGGTCACGCGGGAGCAGGCGCTCGACGAGCACTGGTTCGGGGCCACACCGCCCAACCCCGTCATCGCGCACCGGATCGGACACGTCCTCGCGGTCGCGGAGGGCCGCTCGGTGCTGGTGACGCCGAGCCAGGAGCCGATGGAGTCACGGATGCTCGGCCACCATGGCGCGTGGACCGTCGACGAGCAGGCCATCCCCCTGATCAGCGCGGCTCCGTGAGTCGGACACGGAGCCACCGGGAACTCCCCTTGTCCGTTTCTTGCAGAAACCTCACGTAGGATACCGAATCAACAACGACCGAAGCCCGGGGTGAAGACGCTCAGCCCTTGCCACGACACCAGGGTGGTGCCCACCATCGACACGAAGAAGCCGCTGCCCGCCGCCGCGCCTGTGAGCGCCCCGGCGAAGCCCAAGCGCGAGCAGACCGCCGACCTGACCCGGGTCCTGTTGTTCCTCGGCGTCGTGCTGGCACACACCGTCACCACGATCAACTACACGCCCGACGTGATCCGCCAGACCGGCCTGATCTCGGCGACGCTCCACATGACGCGATACGGCTTCGTCGCGGTCACGCTGTTCGTCCTCGTTCTGAGCATGCGCGGGCGCACCATGACCGCACCCGAGTTCTGGCGCAAACGCTTCGGCCTGATCGTGGTCCCCTACCTGGTGTGGACCCTGGTCTACTCGATCACCGACCACCTGCTCATCGACGGTGATCCGTTCCCGTCGTTCGGGCGCTGGCTCGGTGACCTCGCGCGCACCACGCTGACCGGCGACGCGAAGTACCAGCTCTACTTCCTGCTGATCTCGATGCAGATCTACCTGTTCTTCCCCGCGCTGCTGGCGCTCTCCCGCAAGCTCGCCGGGCATCCGTGGGTGGTCCTGCTGACCGCGGGCGCCATCCAGCTCGGGTTCTTCGCCTTCTACCAGTACTTCCCGCATCCGTCGGGTCAGCCGTGGGACACGTTCTTCAATCACGCGTGGAAGCTGCTGCCCATGTACGTGCTGTTCGTCGCGATGGGCATGCTCGCCGCGCAGCACTACGAGAAGGTGGGCCCGTGGCTGCGGGCGCACGCCCTGCGGTTGGTCGCAGCATGCCTGGCCGCCGCCGCATTCAGCCTGGTCGTGTACCTGCGTGCCACCGAGCCCGGCATCGTGCCCGAGAGCGCCACGACCGCCTGGAACCCGCTGTACCTGCCCTGGTACGTGGCCTCGACGATCCTGCTCTGGCTCGGCGCCATGATGTGGGACGACCTGCGCGCCTCGGGCCGGGCCGTCGGCGAACGCGCCGTCTCCTACGCGACGGTCCGCGCCTTCGGCGTGTTCGCGGTGCACCCGCTGATGCTCGACATCCTCGGCAAGGCCGGCTTCTTCGACCTGCTCGGCACCTGGTTCCCGGCCTCCGCGATCCTGCGCACGGCGACTCTCGCCTTGGTCGTGCTCGCGATGTCGCTCCTGTTCGTCGACGTGATGCTGCGCACGCCGATCAGCCGGTGGGTCGTGGCCCGCGACCGCATCTAGACGGCGTCGCCCGGACGGCCCCCGCGCCGGAACGCGAGGGCCGCGACCGCGTCAGTACCAGGACGGCGCCGGCTGCGGCTTGTGCTGCCACAGCAGGTCCGTCGGGACGCCCGGAGCGCCCGTCTGCCAGCGTCGCATCGCCTCGTCGCGCAGCACGGCGTCGAACTGCTCGTTGCGCATCCGCTGATCCACGTAGAGCAGCGCCTGCACCCCGGCCATGAAGGGCGCGGTGATGATCTGCGAGATCGTCGTGCCGATCGACACGATGGCCAGGCTCGCGAGCGTCGCGCCCGCGAGGTTGTCGGTGTCCGCACCGTCGTCGATGATCATGCCGCCGACGGCGAACGGGATCGACACGATGATCGCGATCACGCCGACGATCAGCGAGGACAGCAGGAGGATTCCGAGGACCCGCCAGAACCCCGGACGCTGCAGGTCGAAGCCGCGACGCAGCGCGGCGATCGGGCCGACCCGCTCGAGGACGACGGTCGTGTTCGAGAGGGCGAAGGCCGGGACGACCGCGAGGTAGCCGACCACCAGGACCAGGAACAACAGCAGGCCCACCAGGACGGCCACGACCGGGCCGCCACTTCCTGCCGCCATCGCGACGGCGAAGACGAGGACGCCGACCAACAGGGTCGGCACGAGAATGATGAGGGCCTGCAGCAGAGCGAGGCCGATCAGCGGGAGGAGCCGGGGGCCGACGGCGCGCAGAGCCTGGCCGGAGCTCGTCCGGTCGCCCAGCACCGAGCGGGCGGCCGCCACCGTCAGCACGGCGGTGAGAAGCAGCGAGCCGATCGCCGCGATGATGCCGACGCCGAAGCTCGCGCCCATCGCCGCCAAGAGTTCGCCGACGCCTTCATCACTGTCGGCGTCAGCGTCCGTGGCGATGCGGGTCAGCGGGATCTGCGCCAGGACGGTGAGCACCTGCATGATCACGACCGCGGCAGCGGTGAAGCCCACCATGACACCCGGGTTGGAACGGATCGCCGCCACGGCCCCGCCGTACAGGTCACCCAGGCCGAGCGGCCGCAGCGGGACCGTGCCCACTTTCACGTCCGGCGGGCCCCAGCCGGGCGCCGGCTGTCCATCACCGGGCTGGGCGTACCCGGGCTGGGCGTAGCCGGGCTGGGCGTAGCCCGGCTCCTGGCCGTAGGGCGATGTCCATTGCTCGCCCGGGTACTGCGGCGGACCCGACTGGGGGTACTGCGGCGGGTAGCCGGACTGCGGCGCGTCGTACGGGGATTGCCCCCACTGGCCGTGGTGGCCCTGCTGGTCGTCGCTGGGCTGATTGCCGGTTCCGTCGGGATTCACAGGACTCATCCTGCATTGCGAATGCACTCTTTTCAACTTCGCTGTGCGAAGCACCCAGGGAGGGCCGATCACCGCGGCGGGGAGGGCAGAATTCCACTCCCACGGCGGCATGCCGTAACATGTCTCGCGCGTCGCCAGACGCACGCGGGCGTAGCTCAATGGTAGAGCCCTAGTCTTCCAAACTAGCTACGCGGGTTCGATTCCCGTCGCCCGCTCAGATGGAAAGGCCCTGTTCGGAATAGGTTTCCGACCGGGGCCTTTGCCATGCTCGGGGTAGGCGCGGGGCGATCGACACCGCGACGACACCGCGCGCCGAATCGGACGAACCTGTCAGACCTCCGTGGGACGATGTCGATGTCGAGAGCATCGAGGAGAGGCGGTCTACAGTGGCGGAGCGGCGTATATGGGCAGGTGGAGTGGCCATCGCAGCTTGCACGCTCTGGTTTGGGCTCGTCACACTGCCCGGCGGTCTCGAAGTACCGGTGTGGGTCTCGATATTGGTGGGCGCGGGACTGTTTCTCGTTGGGGCAGTGCTGACGTACCCGGCTGTTGCTGGCGCTCTCAACCGTCGACAGGGTGCGATATCGCAGCGTGCGGGCTCTCGTTCGACTCAGATCGTGAACTGCGGCGATGGTGACGTGTCGGTTGACAACAGTGGAGGTTCCACGAAATGAAGGACACAAACCAGAGCGCTGGCGACAACGCCACCCAGGTGCACGCTCAGTCGGTGACCGTAATTCAGAACGGCATGACCGTCGCCGACGTCGAGAAGATCGCCGAAATCGTGTTCGCCCGCAACGCTCAGGTCTATATTGCGCAAGCTCAGAACGAAGCGCGAGAGCGAGTGGACGACTTCAATCACACCTTTATTGGTCAAGCAATGGCAGACCCAGATTTCGAAATATCTAGCCTGGGTCGTGCGCGTGTCCAGGCGGCATTATTTAGCGCACAGTCTGGATTCGCCGAGAACGGAACCGAGGAATTGCGAGACGTACTCTCAAAGCTCCTCCTGCAGCTGATCAAGGAACCGTCCGACACAACAACCGAAGCGATACTTCGGCAGGCGATCGACGCAGCCCCGCGATTAACCTCTACACAACTGAACGCCGTGAGCGTAATTGCGAAGCTAACGTACACAAGCATGACCAACGCGATGAGCCCCACCCACCTATTCAACGGATTAGAGGTGAACTATGCAGCATACTACGACGCGATACCGAGCTCCCAGCTCGAATACAGTTACATTGGCTCAGTCGGCGTAGGATTCATGCTCTACGGAACAACTCCTTTTGAGCATATTCACAAGACCTACAAATCGATCATGTTCGCGCCGATCATGTACGGGGAGATTCCCCACGAGATTCGCGCGAAGCTTGAAGCTGAATACAATCAGGGCGTCTCAGTCGCGTCCGATGGAACAGAAGAGTTGCAGATACCTGTTGCATATCAAGAGGCCCTACGAAACTGGGACGGCTCCGACTACGGTGCGCCTACTGGGACGGTTATCGAGTTGTCCAAATATCTCAAATCGCGGATCGAGTCGCCGCTGTCGATTGACGACCTAAAAGCGTTGATGAAGAAACGAAACCCTCGGTTGTTTGCATTCCTGTCGCAGCTCAGTGAAACAAACGCACTCCATTTTCAGTTGAATATGGTTGGCGTGATGATCGCTGGCATCGAGCAGGAAAATCGTGATCCGAGCACTCCTGCTGTTGTGATGCAGGTTTTTGATCAATTGCGGGCAGGAGTCGAAGCCACTACCCCCAGCCCCGAAGTGGAGTGACGTTGTTCGGGCGCGGGCGGGTTGCTGCGACGTTGCCAAGGGCGGTCATAGCGTCCGTGTGGTCGTCCTCGAATAGGTGGGCGTAGATGCCCATCGTGGTGTTGACCGACGCGTGGCCCATGTAGTCGGCGATCTGCTTGGGGTGCAGCCCGGCGCTGACGCAGAAGCTCGCGTAGGTGTGCCGGAGGCTATGCGCGGTGGCGTCTGCGGGTATCGGTCGCAGGCGGTCGGCGGCCAGGGCCAGGCTGGCGCGGAGTAGCGCAGGGCGGTACACGGCCTTGTAGTAGGTCTTGTGGAGCAAGACGTTCTGCCAGTCGAGTTCGAGCCGCGCCTCTGCTTCGGCCACGGTGCGCCGTGCGGCCTGTTCCTCGGGCGTCATGGGCTTGCCTGCGCGGGGTCCGGTCTCGTGGCGCGGTGCGCGCCTACCCGTCGGCGGGTCGGCAATGAGCCGCGTGTTCGGGAACAAGGGCGCGTCGGGGTCGCCCGCGCGGGGGTGGGTCCGGTTCCGGGCGTCCGTTCGTGGGGCTAGCGTGGCGACTCCCGCGCTGAATCGGGGGTCGGGTCCGTCGCGCCGGTCGGGCGGCGTCAAATAGTCCCGGAGGATCGCAACGGTCGCGGCGGTCAGGGGCACGCGCCGTCTGGATCGGCGGGTCTTGGGCGAGTCGTAGACGGCGTGAGGGCCGGTGGCTGCGGTCTCCCAGGTCGCCGGGCTTGGGGTGCTGGCGCACCGCGACCGGGTTGAGCGCGCTGTTCGGGCCACCGGTCGCCACCACCAGGACGTACCCGGCGGGGATGAGGTGGTTGGTGACGACGAATGCCGGGCCGTAACTGCCGAGCACATCGAGGCCCTGGAATTGGGCCGGGGCGATCTGCCCGACCACGGTCTCGGTGGTGAGGTACGCGGGTGCGCCCGCCGACAGCACGAAGTCGTACCGGGCGGTGGGTGCCTCCGGTTCGCCCGCCTCCGCCGCGCGCGTCGGGTGGCCCCGGCGCCACTCGGTCATGTGCTCGACGGTGTCCTCGTTGGCGATGATGAGCAGCGTCGACCCGCTGACCTTGGTTCCAAAGCCCTTGTCGGTCAGCAGCTTCATGCCGTTCTCGACGTCAGCGGAGTCGAGCACCGCGCTGCCGGTGGTGAAGTAGTGCGTGGTGGTCGCCGGGAACTCGCGCCCCATGTAGGAGGGCGGGGCGATGCCGTCCGTGCCGTTGTACAGGCCGTACACAGTGAGCTGGGTGTCGTCGGCAATTGCAGGCGCGGGGCTGAACAGGCGGTTGAAGATCGAGCCGGTGACGAGGCGGTTGTCGGCCTCGATGCCAGCGGCGAAGATCGCCGACACCTGCTCGGACGACGCATCCCGCAGGAACTTCCAGGTGAACGCCGAGCGGGTGTCCCAGTCCTTGAACGGCAGGCCCATCCGCAGGTAATCCTGGTTCGGGCGGTACGCGGACGGCACACCGAACTCCGACGCCAGCTCCATCTTCACCCCGGCGTCCGGTCCCTGCGCGACGGCCAGCGCGGCGTCGGTCGTGGTGTAGCTGAGCAGACTCGCCAGGGTGGTCCGGTGCTCGTTGAGGATCGAGAGCGCCGAGACCTGCTCATTCCAGATTTCGTTGAGGTCGACACCATCGGCGGTCTCGGTGACGCGGGCCGTGACGTCACCCTCCGAGTGGTAGCCACGACGACGGGACACGTCCGCGCCGCTGATCGGGGCGAGGAACTTGGGATCAACCGGCTCGTGGCCGGCCAGTGCGGAAGTACGCATGAGGTTCTCCTGGGGAGGTCAGCGCCGACAGAACGCCGAGCGCGAAGGTTCATAACAAGGTGGCTCCGTCAGGGCCACCAGCCCAAGGAGTGAATGCGGCACAACCGCAACGGTCGCCGTAACTCTGTTACAGCAGCTAACGAAAAGCCTACGCCAGCGCGCGGACGCCGCAGCGTGACAAGGCGAGGCAGCCGGAACCGGACAAACCGTGCGAGCACGTCGGTGCCTGGCGCTACGGTAACGGCCTACTCACACAGGGAGGTCGACATGGAGGCAATCGGCTGGGGCGGACTGCTGCTCCTGATGTTCCTGGCAGCGGTAGTTGGCCGCGCCTTCTGGGGAGACAAGCAGTAGCAGCCGGAACTGTCGCACGTGCTGACAGTCAGGTCGCAGCGGGGCCGCCATCCTGGTCATCGACTGCACCGAGCTTGCGAGATCGCCAGAACAACAGCACGACTCCGAACCCGAAGAACAGCCATCGCTGCGTGTAGAACCAAATCGGGAGCACGAGCCCCGGGACCACATCCAGTAGAAGGCCGAAGTTGGCCGCTCGGGAGCCGGTGATCACGCCAACTATCGCGGCGATCGAGTCAATGAACATGGCGACAAATCCCAGCACGATGAGCAGGCCGCCCGCGACAACGAGCGGGACTCGCCACTTCGGCGCGGCTCGAAGCAGTTCCCACATTCCAGAGGCAGTTTCGGGTGCCTTCATGACAGATGACGTTAGCATTCGCGAACCTGCATTCGATGCATCGCGTACGTAAACCGCTGTGGATGTCCTTCGCTGCAGATCGCAGGCGGTCGCGATAGCGGCGACACCGCGTAGACACCGCGTCCGGGGGCGTCCCGTACCCGTCCGGCAACGGCTCGCGGGCGTACGGAGGCGTATCGGAAACGGCTATCTACCTCGGTGTTCTTGCGGGCAATCGGTACGTTAGCGCAGGTCGCGTCTCACGTCGTGAGAGCGTGAAAAAAGGCTTCCAAACTAGCTACGCGGGTTCGATTCCCGTCGCCCGCTCCACCGATCAGGGCTGGTTCCGAGGGGAACCGGCCCTGATCGCGTTTCACCATCCAGCGACGGGGCGCCCCGGCAGACGTCGATCACGCGACACCTGGCCCGCCCCACTCGCCACCCGCTTGCCACACCACTGCCGCCCGCGCCCCCGCTGCCATGAATTCCGCTGTCGCCACCACACCCCTCGCTACAGCGCCCGCCACAGAAAAATACACGGTGCTAACGTTCGCCCATGACTGACCGAAAGATATCCGGCTCGCCCTGGCCCGTTCTGGCTGTTTTCGGGGTCGCATTCCTGTTCGTCGTCGGCCTGAACGCATGGCGCGCAGGACACGAGATCGGATTCGGACTACTCGTCCTTTCCGGCTGTGTGCTGTTCGGATGCGAGCGAATAGCGGTCGCGATCAGGGCGCGTAACCGCGACTGACGGGCTCCTGGGTCTCGTTCACCTGAACGGAGACTCCGAGAGATGGCCCCGGAGTGGAAAGCCGACGTCGTCACGGAACGCCGACGGTTCGGCGGGGACCGAACCGTTTCGGCACCAGGCTGGGGACATGCCCTCCGCATCCCACCGCACCGTCGCCCTGATCGCGCTCTCCGTCGCGTTCAGGCTGATCCAGTTCGATGCCACCGTCGTCAACGTCGTCCTGGGCACCATGACCCGGGAGCTCGGCGGGGATCTCGGGCTCGCACAGTGGGCGGTCGACGGATACGCGATCCCGTTCGCCGCGCTGATGCTGCTCGCCGGGCCCGCCGCCGACAGATTCGGGCGGCGGCGGGTCTGCGTGCTCGGATTCGCACTGTTCGCACTGGCGACCGCGGCGTGCGCCCTCTCCCCCAGCTGGCCGGCCTTGATCGGCTCCCGCATCGCGCAAGGCGTGGCGGCCGCGATGATCCTGCCGAGTTCGTTGGCGATGATCGGCGAGCTCTACCCCGGCACGGCGGAACGCGCACGGGCGCTCGGGATCTGGGGCGGTATCGCGAGTGCGGGATTCGCCGCGGGACCACCGATCGGCGGCCTCCTCGCCGCGAGTTCCGGATGGCGTGCCGCGTTCTGGGTGGGCGCACCGATCGCGGTTCTGGCGGGAATCGCCGTGCTGAGGACGGCACCGGACTCGCCCCGCCACTCCCGTCCACTCGACGTCCGGGGTGCGACGATCGGCGCCGTCGCCCTCGCTCTCGCCACCGCTGCGCTCATCGAATTCGGGCAGGGCCGTGGCGTTCTCGCCCTCGCACTGCTCCTGGCCGCCGTCGCCGCCGGGCGGGCGTTCGTCGTCGCGCAGCGGTCGGCGACGAGCCCGATGCTCCCGCCCGGCCTGCTGGCGCCGGGGCCGTTCCGGGGCGCGGTGCTCACCGGCCTGATCTTCAACTTCGCGCTGTACGGGGCGCTGCTGGTCGTCGGGTTGGCGCTGCAAGAGGTGCACGGCCTGTCGGTCCTGGCGACGGGAACCGCGATCCTGCCGATGACGATCGTGGTGGCGCTCGGATCGACCACCAGCGGACTCATCACCGCGCGAACGGGTCCCCGCCCACCGATGATCGCCGGGTTCGCGTTCGCGGCGGCCGGCGCGGTCGTCGTGGCCGCCGGGGCGGGCATCCGTCGGCGATCGTCGCCGGCATGGGCTTGATCGGCCTGGCCTCGCTGGCGATGCCGGCCATGACCTCCGTCGCGCTCGCCTCCGCCCCCGCAGAGCACGCGGGCCTCGCCGGGGCGTTGCTGAACTGCGCACGTCAGGCCGGCGGCGCGCTCGGGGTCGCAGGGTTCGGAACGGTGTACAACGCGGCCGGACGCTCGACAGCGGCACTCGCTCTGACCTTCGCCGCTGTCGCCGCCATACTCGTGGGCGGGGTGGTCACCAGCGTCGGTGCCACCGCACCGGAACCGGAGGAGGCGCACAGCGATGTCGGGTGACGCGGACCTGGCCGGGGTCGGAGAGCTCTTCGCCGACCGGACGCGCAGCCGGATCCTCCTCTCACTCCTGGGCGGTCGCGAACTCGCGGCAGGCGTCCTCGCGGACGAGGCCGGGGTCTCCCGCCCCACGGCGAGCGGCCACCTCCGCAAGCTGGTCGACGGTGGTCTGTTGGCCGTCCGCACGCAGGGAAGGAACCGCTGGTACCGGATCGCCACGCCGGAGGTCGCCGATCTGGTCGAACGTCTCGCCGCATTCGCACCGCCGCAGCCCGTCGCCTCCCTCAAGGCAACCACCCGCGCCCATCGCCTGCGCACCGCCCGCACGTGCTACGACCACTTCGCCGGGCGGCTCGGTGTCGCGATCATGGAATCGCTGCTCGAGCACGGCCGGATCACCGGCGGCGACGGTCTCCTGCACGACGGCGACGGAGATCGCCCGGCCTCCGCGGGACGCGAGGTGGACTACCGCCTCACCGACGACGGCCGCGCGTTCCTCAGCGATCTCGGCGTCGCGCTCCCCGACGGCGGACGGCCACTCGTCCGGTACTGCATCGACTGGACCGAGACGCGGCACCACCTCGCCGGCGGTGCGGGCCGGGCGCTGTGCGACCGCTTCTTCGCGGCGGAATGGGCGGAACGGCTGCCGACCTACCGCGCTGTCCGGGTGACGAGGACGGGGGAACGGATCCTCGCCCGCCGCTTCGCCATCGACTGGACGACCTGACGATCAGCTGAACAACGCGGCGGTCATGGCGACGGTGACCACCACCAGCAGCCCGACGTACCACCGCGCATGCGCGGCATCGGAGAGACGTGGACCGCGACGGCGCAGGTACACGATCACCGGCAGCGATCCGATGAGCAGTGCAACTGCGGCACGGACGTCCACCGCACCGGCGAATCCCGCAGCGGCGCCCGGCGGCCGTCCTCCGGAGAGAAGCAGGAAGACCCCGGTCGCCGGAAGTGCCACCGCCAGGGTGAGCGGGTTCGCCAGGGCCGTCGCCACGGCCATTCGATGACCGTTGCGTCGCATCATCGGAACGGTCACGACGCTGCCGCCGACGCCGAGGAAGGACGCGACCGCGCCGATCGGCAGGCCCGTCGCCGCGGGAAGAGGACGCGCACCATCGGCCTGCGCATCGAGGAAGCCCGGCCGGACGGTGACCGAGGCGATGGTGGCGACCAGGTAGACGACGAAGCCGATGGCGATCACGTCGCCCGGCACGTGCCGGGCCGCGACGGCGCCGGCCGCGCCGCCGATCGCGAGCAACGCCACCAGCCGCCCGCTCCCCCGCAACTCGGCAAGGACCGGCCGCGGCGTGGCCGAGGTCGCCACCGCGGCGCCGACCACCATCAGCACCGACGAGGTGGCCACGGCGACCCGCGCGGCGTCGTCGCCCAGGTAGCCGTCGGCCCACACCAGTACGGGGACGGCGACGAAACCGCCACCGAAGCCGAACAGGGCCGTCGTGATGCCGGACGCGATGCCGACCAGAACCAGGATCAGTGCACTCACCACTCCGAGTCCACCGCAATGGCATCCTCCCGGCAATCGAAGGTCAGTGGAAAACTTGTGATTGTCGGTAGCCTTGGGGCATGCGCAACGTGCCCGTCGGCGAACTCGAGGATCTGCCGCACGCGGTGCTCCCCGTCGGCACCGACTATCCCGACGGTCACGAGCAGGGCCGCCACCGCCATCGTCGCGCGCAGTTCCTCTACGCCGCGACGGGCGTGATGGAGGTCGATACGGCCGACGGTGCGTGGACCGTGCCGACCGACCGCGCCGTGCTCATCCCGCCCGGAGTACCGCACGGCGTGCGGTACCGCGGGGTCAGCACGCGCAGCCTCTACATCGAGCCCGCCGCGGTGCCGTGGTGGCCCGCGCGCTGCACCGTCGTGGAGGTGACGGCGCTGCTGCGCGAGCTCCTGCTCGCCGCCGTCGACTTCGCGCCCGACTACGACGAGGCCGGGCGCGACGGTGCGGTCGCAGCCCTCCTGCTGCACGAGATCGCCTCCCTCGCACCGCTACCGCTGCACGTGCCCCTCCCCGCCGATCCCGAGCTGCACGAACTCTGCCGGGCGTACCTGGCCGCGCCGGACGTGGCCGTCGACAACGCCGCGTGGGCGGCGCGATGCGGGCGTAGCGAACGCGCCTTCACCGCCCGGTTCCGCGCGGCCACCGGGACGAGCCCGGCCGTGTGGCGGCGGCGCGCCCGGCTGCTCGCCGCGCTGCCGCTGCTGCGCACCGCGACGGTGACCGAAACCGCGGGCCGCCTCGGCTACGCGACACCGGCGGCGTTCACCGCGGCGTTCACCGCCGAATTCGGCACGCCCCCGTCGCGAATCCCGAAGGCATAGGGTCTCCCCCATGACCGAACCACTGCTGATCGAGCGCGACGGCCCCGTCGTCACCTGGACCCTGAACGACCCCGCGGCGCGCAACCCCGTCTCGGACGAGGCGATGATCGAGGCCATCGAGAGCGCCGTCGACGAGGTCAATCGGGACGACGCGGTGCGCGTCGCGATCCTGACGGGCGCCGGTTCCGCGTTCAGCTCGGGCGGCAACGTCAAGCACATGCGCGACAAGGAGGGCATGTTCGGCGGCACCGCGGCGCAGCAGCGCCAGGGCTACCGACACGGCATCCAGCGCATCCCGCGGGCGCTGTACCACTGCGAGGTCCCCACCGTCGCCGCGGTGAACGGCCCCGCTATCGGCGCGGGCTGCGATCTGGCGATGATGTGCGACCTGCGCGTGGCCTCCACGAAGGCGGCCTTCGCCGAGAGCTTCGTCAAGGTGGGGCTCATCCCCGGCGACGGCGGCGCGTGGCTGCTGCCGCGCATCGTCGGCATGGCGCGGGCCACGGAGATGGCGCTCACCGGCGAGCCGGTCGACGCCGCGACCGCGCTGGCGTGGGGCATGGTGTCGAGCGTCGTCGAACCCGACGAGCTGCTCTCCGCGGCACGCGCCCTCGCGGACCGCGTCGCCGCGAACCCGCCGCAGGCCCTGCGCATGACCAAGAAGCTGCTGCGCGAGGGTCAGCACCAGAGCCTCGACGCGCTGCTGGAGCTCTCGGCGGCGATGCAGACCATCGCACACTCCACGGCGGATCACCACGAGGCCGTCGCCGCCATGCTCGACAAGCGCCCGCCGCGGTTCACCGGCGCCTGACGGCCGGACCTGCGGACCCCCCGGCCCGCTCCCCGCGACGCCGGACATGCCCCTCAGACGAGGACTCACGGCCGCGCGTGCGAGCCGGGCGCACGCGCCGGGAGGGCCGGCGCCATGACCCACAGCACCCGCGCGCCGTCGGGTCCGGCGGCGAAGGTGTGCGGCCGCGTGGGATCGAAGGTCATCGCGTCGCCCACCGCCAGCTCGACGGCGGATTCGGGCGGGAAGCGCAGCCGCAGCACGCCGCTCTGCACCAGCACGAAGGACACCTCTGCCGGCAGCGCGTAGGCCTCGTCACCGCTGCCCCCGCCGGGGTCGATGTCGCTGAGCAGCACCTGCACCCGCTGCTCCCCCGACGGCGTGAGCAGGAACTCCGCGAGCCCCTGGCCGCCGAACCGGACCGGCGGGTAGGCCTCGGCGCGCACCACCGACCCCGCCGCGCCCCCGTCGAACAGCGATCCGACGGGGACGTCCAGGACCTCGCACGAGCGGATGAGCACCGCCATCGACGGTGCCGCCAGCCCCCGCTCGACCTTCGAGAGGTAGCCCTTGGTGACGCCGACGTGCTCCGCGACCTCGGCGAGGGTCAGGCGACGGGAGCGGCGCGCCGCCTTGAGCGCCGCGCCCACCTGATCGGGCACGGTCGGGGCGAGGTCCGTGCGCCGGACGGTCGTATCCAACAGCTGTTTCCCTCCATGAAACTCGAGTTGACAAGCGGGTCGCCGTCCCACACTATGTGATCCGGCCCACAAAAGCAGCCCCTGCGAGAGGATCCATCCGTGCCTGAAGACATCCAGCCCCAGCCCGGACCGCAGGGCCCCGTCGACGCCAGCCTCGTCCCGCGCTACTGCGGCCCCGCCACCTTCGCCCGCCTGCCCCGCCTCGACGAGGTCGAATCCGCCGCGGTCGCGGTGCTCGGCATCCCGTTCGACTCCGGCGTCAGCTACCGCCCCGGCGCGCGCTTCGGCCCCGGCCACATCCGGGCGTCGTCGAAGCTGCTGCGGCCCTACAACCCCGCGCTCGACATCTCCCCGTTCGCGGTGCACCAGGTCGCCGACGCGGGCGATCTCGCGGTCAACCCGTTCGACATCGTCGAGGCGCTCGGCACCGTCGAGACCGAGATCGCACGGCTGCGCGGCGCCGGCTCCAAGGTGCTCACCCTCGGCGGCGATCACACCCTGGCCCTGCCGATCCTGCGCGCCGTCGCCAAGGAGCGCGGCCCCGTCGCGGTACTGCACTTCGACGCCCACCTCGACACCTGGGACACCTACTTCGGCGCGCCGTACACGCACGGCACCCCGTTCCGGCGGGCCAGCGAGGAGGGCCTGATCGACCTCGAGCGCTCGATGCACATCGGCATCCGCGGCCCGCTCTACGGCGAGCAGGACCTCACCGCCGACGGCGTGCTCGGCTTCCAGGTGATCCGCTCCGACGACTACGAGAACGACGGGCTCGCGAGCGTGATCGAGCGCATGCGCCGACGCCTCGCCGGGCCCGACGGTGCCGGCGGCCCCGTCTACGTCTCCGTCGACATCGACGTGCTCGACCCGGCCCACGCGCCGGGCACCGGCACCCCCGAGGCCGGCGGCATGACCAGCCGCGAGCTGCTCAACACGATCCGCGCCCTGGTCGGCACGGACGTGGTGGGCGCCGACGTCGTCGAGGTCGCGCCGCCCTACGACCACGCCGAGCTGACCGGCATCGCAGCGGCCCACGTGGCCTACGAGCTGCTCTCGGTGCTCGCGGTGAACGAGGCGGCCGCATGAACGGCGTCGCCGCAGGGCTGATGGCGCGCCAGCCCACCGAGCGCGCCCTGCCCGATCCGGGCGTCACGAAGGGCCCCGCGCTGCAGCGCTCGATGGGTGTCATCCACCTGACCGCGGTGAGCATCGGCGCCACGCTGGGCACCGGCATCTTCGTCATCCTCGGCACCGCCACCCCCAAGGCGGGGCCCGCGATCATCCTCGCCTTCGTGCTGGCGGCGATCACGGCGCTGTTCTCGGCGCTCTCCTACGCCGAACTCGCCAGCGCCATCCCCGCGTCCGGCAGCGCGTACTCCTACACCTACGCCTCCACGGGCGAGCTCTTCGCCTGGCTGTGCGGATGGTGCCTCATGCTCGAGTACGGGGTCTCGGTGGCGGCGGTCGCGGTCGGCTGGGGGCAGTACATCAACGAACTGCTGGACCAGGCGTTCGGCGTGCAACTCCCCGCGGCGCTGGCCAATCCGCCCGGCGTGGACGGCGGCGTGGTGAACCTGCCCGCCATCGTGATCGTGCTGCTGGCCACCGCCCTGCTGCTGCGCGGCACCACGGAGAGCGCCGCGGTGAACACGGCGATGGTCGCGATCAAGGTGATCATCCTGGTGCTGTTCTGCATCGTCGCCTTCACCGCGTTCCGCGCGGGAAACCTCACCCCGTTCGCGCCGCTCGGCATCGCCGGGATCACCGCCGCCGCGGGCCAGGTCTTCTTCTCCTACATCGGCTTCGACGCCGCCTCGACTGCGGGCGACGAGGCGAAGAACCCGAAGCGCGACCTGCCGCGGGCCATCATGCTCTCGCTGCTCATCACCACCGTGATCTACTGCCTGGTGGCGCTCGCCGCCGTGGGCGCCCTGCCGTGGCAGGACATCCCGGAGCAGGCCCCGCTCGCCGCGATCCTCACGGCGATCACCTCGAGCACGTGGCCGTCGATCGTGCTGTCCGCCGGCGCCGCGATCTCCATCGCCAGCGTCGTGCTGGCGGTGCTCTACGGGCAGACCCGCATTCTCTACACGATGAGCCGGGACGGCCTGGTGCCCAAGGCCTTCTCCAAGGTCGGTGCGCGCTCGCACGTGCCGTACATCAACATCGCGGTGGTGGGCGTCGTCGTGGCCGTCGTCGCCGGCCTGGTGCCGCTCGGCCAGCTCGCCGAGGCGACGTCGATCGGCGCGCTGTTCGCCTTCGCCCTGGTCAACCTCGCGGTCATCATCCTGCGCAACACGCGCCCCGATCTGGAGCGCGGCTTCCGGGCGCCGATCACCATCACGATCCCGCGCGCGCAGGGACCGCTGTACATCCCCGTCGTGCCGATCCTCGGGATCGTCTTCTGCGGCATCCTCGTCCGCGAACTCGCCGTCGTCACGTGGCAGGCGTTCGGGTGGTGGACCCTCGCGGGCGTCCTGGTCTACGCGTTCTACGGGTACCGGCACTCCCGGCTGCGGGGTGCCCCCGACCTGGAGGACGTGCGATGACCGTCACCGTCGGGATGTACCAGGGCCCCGAAGGACTCGGCCCGGAACCGGACGTCGCGCGGAACCTGGCAGCCATCGACGACGCCGCCGCCCGTGCCGCGGCCGGGGGCGCCCAGGTGCTGGTCACGCCGGAGTTGTCGGTCACCGGGTACGACATCGGCGCTGCCGCACGGGAACTGGCTCGCCCGCGCGGCGGCGAGTACCACGAGGCGATCGCCGCGATCGCGCGCCGGCACGAAATCGCGATCGTCGCGGGCTACCCCGAACGCGACGGTGAGCAGGTGTTCAACGCCGTCACCGTGCTCTCCCCCGACGGTGCGGAACTCGCGCACTACCGCAAGACCCACCTGTTCGGCGATCTCGACCGGGCCGCCTTCGCCGCGGGCGACGCCCTGCCCGCGCAGTTCGACCTCGGCGGCCTGCGGTGCGGCCTGCTCATCTGCTACGACGTGGAGTTCCCGGAGGCGGTGCGGGCCCACGCCGAGGCGGGCACCGACCTGCTGCTGATCCCCACGGGACTGATGGAGCCGTTCGGCCGCATCGCGGAGCAGGTCGTGCCGGTGCGCGCCTTCGAGAGCCAGCTCTACATCGCCTACACCAACCACTGCGGCCGCGAGACCTCGCTCGAGTACTGCGGCCTGAGCACCGCGGCCTCGCCCGACGGCGAGGTCGTGGCGCGCGCCGGACGCGCAGAGGAGCTACTCACCTTCACCGCCGACCCCGAGGCGCTGCGGGAGGCCCGCATCGCCAACACCTACCTGCGCGACCGTCGCACCGACCTGTACTGAGCCCCGCCACCCGAGGAGCCCGCATGACCCAACCCGCCATGCCCGCCCACGGCCCGTCCGCCTCGGACGCGCCCCTGACGATGTTCGGGCCCGACTTCCCGTTCGCCTACGACGACTGGGTGACCCACCCCGACGGGCTGGGCACGGTCCCCGAGGAGGCCCTCGGCACCGAGGTCGCGGTGATCGGTGCCGGCCTCGCCGGCCTGACCGCCGCCTACGAGCTGGCCCGGATCGGCCTGCGCCCCGTGGTGTACGAGGCCGACCGGATCGGCGGCCGCATGCGCAGCGAGCGCTTCGAGGGCTACGACGACGACCTCGTCGCGGAGATGGGCGCCATGCGCTTCCCGCCCTCGTCGACGACCCTGCAACACTACCTCGATCTCGCCGGCCTGCGGACCGAGGACTTCCCCAACCCGCTCGCCGAGGCGACCCCCAGCACCGTCATCGATCTCAAGGGCCGCAGCCACTACGCCCGCACCGCCGCCGACCTGCCGCCCGAGTTCGCCGAGGTCGCCCGCGCCTGGGACGAGACGCTCGCCGATTACGCCGACGCGACGGAACTGCAGGACGCGATCCGCGCCCGCGACGTGCATCGGATCCGGGCGGTGTGGTCGCGGTTGGTGGAGGAGCTCGACGATCAGACCTTCTACGGCTTCCTCACCGCCTCGAAGCACTTCCGCTCGTTCCGGCACCGGGAACTGTTCGGACAGGTCGGATTCGGCACGGGCGGCTGGGACACCGATTACCCCAACTCGATGCTCGAGATCCTCCGCGTCACCTGCACCGCGGCCGACGACCACCATCGCGGCATCATCGGCGGCGCGGACCGCCTGCCGAAGCACCTGTGGGAGAGCCCGTTCGACGGTGCGCGCTCGGTGCGGGATCTCAACGGCGGCACGCACCGGCCCGCGGTCACCGCGATCCGGCGCACGGCGGGCCCGGGCGGTGCGCCGCGGTACACGCTCGTCGACGCCGGCGGTGAGACGCGCACCTACCCGGCGGCGATCTTCACCGGCCAGGCGTGGATGCTGCTCAACACCATCGACTGCGACGACGACCTGCTGCCGATCGACCACTGGACCGCCGTCGAGCGCACCCACTACATGGGCAGCTCCAAGGTCTTCGCGCTCGTCGACCGGCCCTTCTGGCGCGACGTCGACCCGGCGACGGGCCGCGACACCATGTCGATGACCCTGACCGACCGGATGAGCCGCGGCACCTACCTGCTCGATCACGGGCCGGACCGCCCCGGCGTGATCTGCCTGTCCTACACCTGGTCCGACGACTCGCTCAAGGTGCTGCCGCTCGATGTGAACGCGCGCCTGGACCTGATGCTCAAGTCCCTCGGCGAGGTCTACCCGGGCGTGGACATCCGCAGCCACATCATCGCCACGCCCAAGACCGTCTCCTGGGAGACCGAGCGCTACTTCATGGGCGCGTTCAAGGCGAACCTGCCCGGGCACTACCGCTACCAGGAGCGGCTCTACACGCACTTCATGCAGGAGCGCCTCGATCCGCGGCACCGCGGATTCTTCCTGGCGGGCGACGACATCTCGTGGACCGCGGGATGGGCCGAGGGCGCGGTGCAGACCGCGCTCAACGCCGTCTGGGGCGTGGTGCACCACCTCGGCGGCGCGACGCGGGCGAGCAACCCCGGCCCGGGCGACGTCTTCGACGACATCGCGCCGATCCGGCTCGGCGACGAGCGCGGCACGCGCGCCTGAGGACGGCATCAGCCGCGGACGCCCGTGCCGGCCCGGACCGGATCAGTCCCGGGCCAGCGCGGTCACCAGGCCGCCGTGGCCGGGGATCATCGTGACGTTGCGGTGCTTGGGCACTTCCGCGGGTGCATCGGTCAGCGCGAGGTCGACCCGCCTGAGGATCTGCGTGACCACCACGCGCAGCTCGGCCATCGCCAGGCCCGCGCCGAGGCAGCGCCGGTTGCCGCCACCGAAGGGCATCAGCTTCTGCGGTGAGGGCTTGACGCCGAGGAACCGCTCGGGGTCGAACGCGTACGGGCGCGGGTAGAGGTCCTCGCGGTGGTGCAGCAGCAGGATCGAGATCAACGCCACCACCCCGCGGTCCACGACGTACGGGCCGAACTGCCAGTCCGAGAGCAGCTCCCTGGCCACGACCGGCACCACGGGGCGGCTGCGCATCGACTCGTTGATCAGCGCCTCGAGGTAGGCCTCGTCGTCCTCGCGGGCGGCGAGCACCGCCCGCCGGTACACCTCCGGGTTGCGGGTGAGCCGCTCGAAGGTCCAGGCCACGGAGTTCGAGGTGGTCTCGTGCCCGGCCAGCACCAGCGTGAGCAGCTCGTCCCGGATCTCGCTGTCGCGCAGAGGCTCCCCGTCATCGCCGCGCGCCGCCATGAGCACCGTGAGGATGTCGGTGCGGCCGCCTCCGTCCGGCCCGTCGGCGCCCTCGCGCCGGCGTTCGGCGATGACGGAGTAGATCGCCGAGTCCAGCGGCCGGAGCACCATCTTCAGCACGCCGCGCGGCTCCGGGCTGCGCGCGTTGATCAGCTGCACCGCGGTGGCGAGCGGGTGCGTCGACAGGTGCAACAGCCGGATCATCGACGAGCGGACCGCGCTCTCCGCAGGGGTGGCACCGGACTCGTCATCGATGCCGAAGACGGCGGACATGATCACGTCGAGCGTGATCTGCTGGCCGATGTCCGCGAGCGCCACGGGCGCACCCGGCGTCCACTCGTCGATGCGGCGCGCGGTGGCCGCGTCGATCCGCTGCTGGTACTCGGTCACGGCGCGGCCGTGGAACTGCGGGAGCAGGAGACCCCGCTGCTGCTTGTGCCGCGGGCCGACCGAGGTGAGCACCGAATCCGGGCCGACGATCGGCCGCAGCGGGGAGAACCGGGTGGCCGACGGCGCACCGTCGGGCCGCGACATCAGCGAGGCGATGTGCGCCGGGTTCGCGAGCATGACGATCCGACCGGGACCGCCGGCGAACTCGGAGCGGAAGACGTCGCCGTGGCAGTCGACGGCGCGGAACATCACGTCGCCCTCCCGCAGGGTGTAGGTCAGCGAGGCGCGCAGCGGCCCCATCGGCAGCGCGGGCGGCGCGCACAGGTCGGCGGCGCCCTCCTCGTCGACGGGCCCGGCCTCCTCGGCCGTTCCGCCGGCGACGCCGGGCCGCGAGGAATCGCGCAGGTGCCAGTCCGGTTCGGGGATCGACAGGGTGCGCGCGACGGTGCCGCCCAGCCCACTGCCGATGCCGGACCGGACAGCGCGTGTGATCGTGGTCATATCGTCCTCCTGGTTCGATTGTGCCCGCCGGGCGCGGTGAGCGGGTGGCCGAGCGTCGATCGTCAGGGGACGACGGTGCCCAGAGGGCCGGTCCGGCGGTCGCGCTCGGCCATCGCGCGGTGGATGTCGCGGGCGCCGTAGTCGAGGCCGTCGGCGTCGTGGGTGAGCCAGGCGATGACGGCGACGAGCGCGGTGACGACGAGAACGGTGATCATGGCCTTCTCCTTGCCTCCGCCCGGTGTGTGTTCCGGGTCACCCTCGACGGTATGGCGGTCGTCCGCGCAGGTCAGCGTGCCCAGGAAGGAAGCTCCGCCCGCCCGCGGGCGGGTGTCGGCATCCTCCCCAGGACGGACGACGGGCACCGCGGCCGTGGCTAGGATGCAAGCCATGCGCGCACTGCGGTGGTTGGAGGCGCGGTACCGGCGCGCCCTCACGCAGCTGGGGTACGAGTACCCGCCGTACTACATGATGATCACCGAGGTCGCGATGTTCGCGCTGGTGATCGCGGCCGCCGTGCCGCGCTTCGTGGCCGGGCCGCAGGGCGGGCAGTGGCTCTGGTTGCTGGGCGCCTGCGCGGTCTCGGCCGTGCACACGGCGGCGAGCCTGTTCAGTACCTGGACGGTCTCCCTCACGGCGCACTCGATCGCCACCCTCAGCACCGCCGCGCTCTTCTGGTGCGTCCCCACCCCGTTCGACGTGGTGCCCCTCATCGTGATCCTCGGCATCACCCAGGTCGCGGCGGTCACCCCGGTGCGCGTCACCGCGATCCACCTCGTGGCGTACGAGGCCGTGGTGATCACCGCCGGGGTGCTCGGGGCGATCCACCAGGCGTGGCTCATCGCACTGACCGTGTGCTTCGGCGCCGCGGTCGGCCAGCTCCTGCAGAACCAGCTCCTGCTGCTGCGCGCCGAGCGGCAGGCGCAGTCGGCGCGGATCGCCCTCGACCGGGCGTCGATCGCCGGCGACGTGCACGACGTGGTGGCGCACTCGCTCGCCGTCGTCCTGCTGAACGTGACCGCCGCGCGTCGTTCCCTCGAGTCCGACGACGACCGGGACGAGGCGGTCGAGGCCCTGCGCGACGCCGAGACTCAGGGGCGCACCGCCATGAAGGACATCCGCACCACCATCGCGCTGTTGCGCAGCGACGCCGGCGGTTCGGCACAGCCCGGGCTCGCCGACATCCCGGAACTGGTCGCCTCCTTCGAGCGGGCCGGGCTCGCCGTGGACCTGGAGCACCGCGCACCGTCGGCGCCGCCGTCGGGCACCGTCGCCCTGGCGGCCTACCGGGTGGTGCAGGAGTCCCTCGCGAACGCCGTCAAACACGCTCCGGGCGCGCGGGTCCAGGTCCGCGTCGACCCCCACGAGCATGGCGGCCTGGGTGTCCGGGTCTCCTGTCCCGTGCCCGACGGTGCGCGGCGCGCCCCCGGCGGTACCGGACTGGAGGGCATGCGGGCCCGGGTGCAGAGCGCGGGCGGCGCGCTGACCACGGGCCCCGTCGACGGAACCTGGCTGGTGCACGCCGACTTCCCTGCCGAGACCACCAGCGGCGCAACCGGTTCGACCGAAGGAGCGCACCGATGAGCGACGACCCGATCCGCCTGCTGCTGGTGGACGATCAGGATCTGGTGCGCGTCGGGCTGCGCCGGATCCTGCGCCGCCGTGACGGATTCGAGGTGGTGGGCGAGTGCGCCGACGGCGACGAGGTGCCCGCCGCCGTCGCGGCGTCGAACCCGGACGTGGTGCTGATGGACCTGCGGATGAAGCGGGTCAGCGGGATGGACGCCACCCGGCGCCTCACGGCGTCCGCCGGATCCCCACCGGTGCTGGTGCTCACTACCTTCCGCGACGACGACCTGTTGTCCGAGGCGCTGCGCGCGGGAGCGTCCGGCTTCGTCCTCAAGGACTCGCCCGCCGAGGAGTTGATCCGCGCCGTGCGTCTCGTCGCCGCAGGGGAGGCGGTGCTCGATCCCGCGGTCACCGGGCGCGTGCTGGAGACGTACCGATCCGCGGCGCCCGCGCCCGCGGCCCCGTCGGGTGAACTGACGCGCCTGACCGCCCGGGAGGTGGACGTGCTCGCCCGCATGGGCCGCGGACTGTCGAACGACGACATCGCCGCCGACCTGGTGATCTCGATCGTCACCGTCAAGAGCCACATCGGCTCGATCTTCACCAAGCTCGGCGTGCGCAACCGCGCGGAAGCGATCGTCTTCGCGTTCGATCACGGCATCGTCCGACCGGGCGGCTGACCGCCCGAACGTTCATCCGGTGGTCACTGACGCTCGATGAAGACCGGCTTCTCCTTGTTCGCGGCCGCGGTGCGCGCGATCACGTGGTTCTTGCCGCGGATCAGGCCGAGCTGCAGCGCCTGCTCGACGGGGAAGGACAGCCGCGAGCCGCTGTACCAGGTGTTCTCGAACAGGGCCTTCGAGGCGGCCACCGCGTCGGGCGAGCGCTCCTTGAGCTTGTCCACCAGCTCCAGCGCGTCCTTCATCGGATCGGCGGAGACGCCGGTGACGATGCCCCAGTCGAGCGCCTGCTTCGCGGTGAACATCTCGCCGGTCATGGTCAGGCGCTTGGCCACGTCGATGGTGGTGAGCTGCGCGATGGACGCCGAGATCGACATGTCGGGAATGAGGCCCCACTTGGCCTCGAGGATGGAGAAGTCGGCCTCGGAGGAGGCGTAGCGGAAGTCCGCGCCGAGCGCGATCTGCAGGCCGCCGCCGTAGCAGTGGCCGTGCACCACGGCGATGACCGGCGCGGGCACGCTGCGCCAGGCCCAGCCGGCGGCCTGGAAGTTGTTGGCCGCCGAGATGCGCTTGGGCACGAAGTTCATGAGCAGACGGCGCTGCTCCTTGCCCGCGGAGGCGAAGTCGAGGCCCGAGCTGAACGAACTGCCCTCGCCCGAGAGGATCACGGCGCGCAGCGAGCGGTCGTTCTTGGCGCGATCGGCGGCCTTCGCCAGGTCGTCGATCATGTCCAGGGTCAGGCCGTTGTGCTTCTCCGGACGGTTGATCCGCACGTAGGCGACCTCGTCGCGCACCTCGTAGTCGATGTTCGACATCCGCTTCTCCTCGATTCCGTCGCCGTTGACCATCATCAGCAACCCTAGCCGCCGCGTCGGTCCCCGTATGGGAAGGCGCGGCTGAAGTAAAGTGGCGCTCATGGCGGTCACGTTGCACATCACGGGGGAACCCGAGTCGGACGCGGTGCTCTCGGAGCATCCGTTCGCCCTGCTCGCAGGCATGCTTCTCGACCAGCAGTTCCCGATGGAACGCGCGTTCGCGGGCCCGTGGAAGGTCCTCGACCGATTCGGCAGCATCGATCCGCGCGACATCGCCGTCGCCGATCCGGTGCGCTTCGAGGAGCTGTGCACCACGCCGCCCGCGATCCATCGGTACGGCCGAGCCATGGCCGCACGCCTGCAGAGCCTCGCGCAGATCGTGGTCGACGAGTACGACGGCCGGGCCGAACGCATCTGGACCGAGGCGTCCTCCGGCGCCGATCTGGTCAAGCGCATCGAGGCGCTGCCCGGGTTCGGCGCCCAGAAGGCGAAGATCTTCGCGGCGCTCGTCGGCAAGCAGCTCGGCGTGAAGCCGCGCGGCTGGGCCACCGCCGTCGGCGACTACGGCAAGGCCGGCTTCCGCTCGGTCGCGGACGTCGTCGACGAGGAGTCCCTGCAGAAGGTGCGCGCCCACAAGAAGGAGATGAAGGCGGCCATGAAGAAGGCAGGAGCATGACGGGTCCGGATTCACCCGACGGCCGGGCTCCGCAGCCGGGACAGGCGTACTCGCAGGCGATCCCGCTGCCCAACCCGCCCCGCGGCCCCGTCGCGCCCGGCCCCGTGCCCGGCGCTCCCCCGCCCCCGCCGCAGAAGCCCTCCTCGGGGCGCAACGTGATCGTGGCCCTCGTGGCCGTGGCGTCCGTCGTCGCGCTGATCGCCGCGATCGTGGTGGCCGCGCTGCTCAGCGACTCGAACGGTGCCGACCCCGGCAAGGACACCGCCTCGGCCAGCGCGGACGCGAACGCCGTCTTCCGCATCAACGACTGCCTCTACGACGTACCCGAGGCGCCGAAGGTCGGCAACTGCGACGACGGCGGCTCCCCGTACAAGGTCACCCAGGTGATGCCCGCCGGAGAGAAGTGCCGGCCCGAGCAGACGTCGATCGCGCGGGGCCGGTGGTACTGCCTCACGCCCAATCTGAACGTGAACTACTGCTACAGCGCCCCCGTGCCCGGCACGTGGATCAAGGCGGCCGGGCAGTGCGGCGCGCCGGGCACGATCACCGTGGTGTCCGTGGTGGGCGGCCTCAAGGACTCCGGCCGCTGCTCCGGCGAATGGGACCGCAGCTACTTCTTCGACGATCCCGTCTACACCATCTGCGCGAAGTCCTACACGTAGGAGGGCAGCAGCCCTCAGTAGCGGCCGAGCGCAAGCGCGACGTCGTGCCCGCCGAAACCGAACGAATTGTTCAAGGCATACTCGAGAGGCGCTCGACGAGTCGCGCCGTGGACGACATCGAGGTCGATGTCCGGGTCCTGCTCGTCGAGGTTGAGCGTAGGTGGGATCGCACCATCGCGGAGCGACAGGGCGGTCAGCGCGGTCTCCAACGCCCCCACCGCGCCGATCGAATGACCGAGGGCGCCTTTCGGTGCGTACACCGCGGCATCGGTGCCGACCGCCTTGATCGCCTTTGTCTCGGCGATATCGCCGATCGGGGTCGCGGTCGCGTGGGCGTTGATCAGATCGATGTCGCTCGGCACGAGACCTGCGACCTCGATAGCCCTGCGCATCGCCCGCTCCGCTCCTCTCCCGTCCACGTCGGTCTGCACCATGTGGAACGAATCCGAGGTGATCCCGGCACCCATCAGGCGCGCGATCGGTCGCGCGCCTCGTGCGAGCGCGTGCTCCTCGGTCTCGATGATCATCAATGCTTGTGCCTCCCCGAACACGAAGCCGTCCCGATCCTTGTCGAACGGGCGAGATGCTCGCTCCGGATCGTCGTTGCGGGTGGACAGAGCACGCATCATGGAGAACGGGGCGATCACCGGACTGTCGATTCTGCCCTCGATACCACCGCAGACGGCGATGTCCGCGTCGCCGAGCACGATGTGCCGCCATGCGTGGGCGATGGCTTCGTTCCCTGTCGAGCACGCCGAGACCGGCGCGATCGCGCCTGCACGCGCACCGACTTCCAACGCAGACACCGCGCACGCACCGTTCGGCATCGCCATCTGCACTGTGAAGGGAGATACCTTCCTTACGCCACCGGCGCGTAGAGCGTCGACCGCCTGCACCATGGATTCGCCGCCGCCCAGGCCGGTACCGATGACGGCTGCCAGCCGCTCGGGATCCACCTCCGGGCGTCCTGCGCCGTCCCACAGTCGCTTCGTCATCACGTGCGCCGCCTGCTCGACGTACGACATCCGGCGCTGCGAGACGTGCTGTTTGCTGATATCACCCGCGTTCCTGCGATCCGGTCGCTCGGGAACTTCGGCGGTCGGATCCTCCAGAAGCTGACCGCCGATGCGGACAGGCAGGTCGTCGATACCGACGCCGATGAAGTCGCCCGTCAGCGCGCGGATGCCACTGCATCCGTCGAGCAGCCCCCTCCAGGTCGACTCGGTATCCGTTCCGATCGAGGTCGTCAGTTCGATCGCAGTGATGACGACGCTCGGAAGGCGCCCGTCGCGTGTCGTGAAGTCTCGAATGTCCGCCATGACACCGATACAACTCCGGATCGTCGTCACGCGCGTTGACGAGCGAGCCAGATTCACGCTCGAATCCTTGTGGGATGCTTACGAACTGATCGGTTCACGCACTGATCGGTTCATTCACCGCGAAACGGGGACGGATTGCTCAGCTGCCGGACGGCTTCTCGTCGCCCTCCGCCGGAGGCGGCGCGGGCGCGACGTCGGCGGCGTCGATCTCGACGATCGGGGCGACCACGACCGCGGGCGGGATGACCGCCGTGGCGGACGCGTCGACGATGCGGGCAGGGCGGGACTGACGGGGCTGCGCCGCCTTGGCGACCTCGCTGGCGGTGCGCAGCGCGAACTTCGGCAGGCTCGAGAGCAGATCCGTGACGGGCTCGGCGACGGTGTTCGCCGCACCGACCACGTTCTCGATGTCGCCCAGGCGCTGCCCCATCGCGGCGATGGTGGGCGTGAGCCGGTTCATCGCGTCGGTCACCTCGGCCAGCTTCTGCACCACGCCGTCCTCAGCGGTGAGCGCGTCGACGATGCCGCCGTCGCGAGTGGCGCGGTCGAGCGGACCGTCGGGCCGGATCACCCGGTCGACCGAGCCGCCCTCCTCGAACAGATCGGCCACCCGGTCGGCCGCGCCGCCGGGGCCCACCACGCGGTGGATCGCGCCGTCGTCGCTGAGCAGGTCCGAGATGCGGTGCACGATGTGCGGCACGCGCTGCGCGGCAGTGATCAGGTTCTCGTGCCGGGCGCCGCCGACGGACTCGGGGTCGAGCTTGTCCGCGGCCATCGACACGACGTCGCGCGCGGCCGCAACCGAGGTCTCGGCGGCGGCGAGGCCCAGGCCCGCCGCGGCCAGCCCCATGCGGGCGGGGGCGAGCAGTGCTTTCGGAAACTCCATGGATCCAGCGTAGCGCCGATCCACGATGCCGGAATCAGGAGATTCCCTGAGGTCAGGCGCCGGGTGTCGGGCTCACGACGTAGGTGACGTCACCGTCGTCGGAGGAGATCCCGACGGTGAAGCCGTGGCCGCGGTACACGGCACCGACCCGCCCGGCGTCGAGCGGGACGCCCGGGGCCACGGGCGCCAGGCCTGCGGCGAGGAGGGCGCGGGCCGCGGCGACGGTGTCGCGCCCCTCGACGGTGACCCGCCACATCGGGTGCCCGACCTCGATCGTCTCAGCCTTGCGCACCTCGCCGACGACGGGGACCTGCTGCGCCGGGAACGACGCGGGGAGCGCGACGGGACCAGCCGGCGGGCCGCTGCACCCGGTGAGCAGCACCGCCGAAACGACAAGGGCGGCACCGATTCCGGCGCCGCCCTGCATCGTCGTGTGCTCTGCCGTCAGAGCGAGATCCTGCCCTCGGCCAGGGCGCGGATGATCTCCTTCTCGCGGCGGCCGCGCTTGAAGCGCGAGACCACCACGAGCGCGACCACCACGGCGACACCCGCGGCCGCGGCCAGCACCGGAGGCTTGGTCACGGTGGCGACCACCGACTGCTGCGCCTGCTCGGCGAGCTTGCGCGGATCGGCCCGCTCCCCCAGCTGGTCCAGCGTCGCCGCCAGCTGCTCCCGGGCGCGTTCGATGTCGCGCTCGATGCTCTCGGTGTCACGTGCCACTTCGCTACCTCCGGGTCAGCCAGCTTGCAGATACTTCCCCGACAATAGACCAGGCGCCGCCGTCGCATCCGTCCGCGGGGCCGGGGCGTCGCGATCGGGCGCCGCCGGCAGCGCGAACGTGGCCTGGACCTGCAGCCACTGCGCGAGGATCTGGCAGCCCGTGAGCTCGTAGTCCTCGTGGCGCAGCCGCGCCAGCGGCTCGGTGGCGTACGCGGTGTGCCGGTTGCCGCGCAGATTGAAGTCGCGGCCCCGGTACTTGATGCGGGGCAGGTAGCCGAGGATCTCCCGTCCTGCGGTCCGCAGCCGGTCGACGTCGCGCCGCCACTGCCGCGATCCGAAGGCCGTGCGGGTCGCGTTCTGGAACTTGTGCCCGAGGTACTCGCCCGCCGCGCGCGGCGCCCAGGTCGCGAGGTCGCGCAGCGCGAGATAGGCGGTCGCGTCCGCGATGTCGCGGACGAAGGAGTCCACGCTGGCGTTGCAGATCACGTCCTGCGGATGCGAGATCCACAGCAGCGGAAGCCCATCGGGCACCGACGGGCCGTCGCCGGCCACGCCCGAGCCGCAGAGCGCCGGATCACTGCCCTCCGGGCGCTCGGGGTCCGAGATCAGTCCGACGGCGAGCACGTGCGGCGCCAGCACGGGGCCGTCGGCCATCGCACCGAGCACACGGCGGACCACCGTGCAGCCCTGCGAGTACCCGATCAGCACCACGGGACCGTCGATCTCGGTCATCGCGGTGAGCAGGCGCTCGACGCCGATCGCGACGGACTCGGCGAAGGAGATGCCGTCGCGGGCCGGGACCGGACCGTAGGAGGCGGGGTAGCCCACCCAGCGGGAGCCGAAGCGGGCATCGAGCTCGGCCACGACGTGACTGAGCATGCCGGTGACCTCGGTGCGCGGATCGTCGATCCAGGATTCGCCCGTGCCCCCGACGGCGAGCACGGTGATCCGGGCCCGGCCGGCGTCCGCCGGTCGCCGGGCCGCCCTGCTGTGGACGGTCATCGTGTTCATGGGACAACCCTTGCGCCCGCGCATGAGAACGAGCTGAAATCCATGTTAAGAAACCGGTGATGTGTCCGAGCTAACAGCGGCTTCAGCTCTGACAGGTGGGGCACCAGTACAGATTCCGCGCCTCCATGACCGCGGTACGCACGGGCGTGCCGCACACGCGGCAGGATTCACCGGTCCTGCGGTAGACGTAGGTGCGCGGCCGGCCCTCGGCGTACGACGGTGCGCCGTGGTCGTGTTCGGGGCGCACCACGTGCATGCGCCCGCGTTCGACGCCGATCGGCATGAGGGCGACGAGATCGGCCCAGATGCCGTCGAATTCGGATCGGGAGATGTCGCGACCCTCGCGGTGCGGGTCGATCCCGGCCCGGAAGAGCACCTCGGCGCGGTAGACGTTGCCGACGCCCGCCATGACCTTCTGGTCCATGAGCAGGGCGCCGATCGGACGCCGCGAGCGCTCGATGCGCCGCCACGCGTCCTCCGGATCGGAGTCGGGCCGCAGCGGGTCGGGGCCGAGACGGGCGAGGACCGCGTCGACCTGTTCCTCGGTGACCAGCTCGCACGCGGTCGGTCCGCGCAGGTCGGTACCGCCGCGCGCGCCGACGATGCGCATGCGCACCTGCCCCACCGGGGGCGGGGCGGCACCGTCGATGAGGCCGAACTCGGTGAACGCGCCGTACAGGCCCAGGTGCACGTGGACGATCGCACCGCCGGAGTAGCGATGCCACAGGTGTTTGCCCCAGGAGTCGGCGCGTTCGAAGACGCGGCCGTCGAGGCGCTTCGCCTCCGGTGCGAACCGCCCCTGGGGGCTGGAGACACGGACGCTCTCGCCCGCGAACAGTGCGTCGTGGGCGAGAGCGAGCCGATGGAGGGAGTGCCCTTCGGGCATGGGGGTCGGAGGTCCGGGCCGGTCAGGCCTCGGGAACGGCGGGCGCGACGCCCGTGCGCTCGTACTCCGCGAGGATGTCGATGCGGCGCTGGTGGCGGGGCTCCTCCGACCAGGGCTGCGCGAGGAAGGCGTCGACGATCGCGAGCGCCTCCTCCTTGCTGTGCATGCGGCCGCCGATGCCGATCAGCTGCGCGTTGTTGTGCTCGCGGGCGAGCTTGGCGGTCTCCACGCTCCAGGCGAGGGCGCAGCGGGCACCCGGCACCTTGTTCGCGGCGATCTGCTCGCCGTTTCCGCTGCCGCCGAGCACGATGCCGAGGCTGCCCGGGTCAGCGACGACGCGGGTTGCGGCGTCGATGCAGAAGGCAGGGTAGTCGTCCAGGGCGTCGTAGGTGTGGGCGCCGCAGTCGACGACCTCGTGGCCGCCGGCCGTCAGGTGCTCGATGATCTGGGACTTCAGTTCGAAACCGGCGTGGTCGCCGCCGAGGTAAACGCGCATGAATACAAGTCTGACACGCGTCGCGCGCGCATCCGAAGGCGGCACAGCCTACATTCGATGGCATGGATGACAGCACCGAGCAGACACCGGGCCAGGAGCCGCAGGGCGACTCCTCCCCCACCGAGTCCGCCCGCAGCGGGGCCTTCAGCACGGAGCCCGACGAAACGACGATGCCGAGCACGGGTTTCTTCCCCGTCGTGCAGCCCGAGGACACCGCCGCCGACCCGGCCCCGGCGTCATCCGAGGCCGCCACTTCGGCCATCCCGGCGATGGACTTCCCCACCGAGCAGCACCACTCGGGAGGGCACCACGCACTGCCCGAGCTGGGCTCGCACGCCCCGTCGGTGACCGCGGGCCTGGGCGGCTCGGCCGGGCAGGGCGGCGGCCCGCACGGTCCCGGTCCGTTCGCCGGTGGGCACTTCCCCGGTGGCCACTTCCCGGGCGGGCACTTCCCGGGCGGTCCGGGCGGCCCCGTCGGGTCGGTGCCGCAGTCCCCGGCCTACGCCGGGCCGCCGCGCCGTCACCCCTGGGAGATCCCCCTGCTGGTGATCGTGATCCTGGTGACCGTGCTGCTCTACGGCGGTGCCCTGCTCCTGGCGGCCGTCGGCGTGGTCAACGAGTACATGCTGCTCGCGCTGCTGGTGCCGATCATCCTCTGGTTCGGCCGAGGCCTGACGTGGGCATCGCCCCGCGTCCAGGGCGTGCAGATGACGCCCACGCAGTTCCCCGAGGGCTATCGGATGGTGCGCGAGGCGGCCGCCCGCTACGGCATGCGTGAGGTCCCCGACGCCTTCGTGGTGATCGGCAACGGCCAGATCAACGCGTTCGCCTCCGGTCACGGCTTCCGCCGCTTCGTGGTGGTCTACAGCGACCTGTTCGAGGTCGGCGGCGAGGCCCGCGATCCTGAGGCGCTGGCGTACATCATCGGCCACGAGGTCGGGCACATCGCGGCCGGTCACGTCTCCTACTGGCGACAGGTCGGCTCGTTCGCGATGAGCTACCTCCCGGTCATCGGCAGCGCGCTCTCGCGGTCGCAGGAGTACACCGCCGACAACTACGGCTACTTCAACCAGCCGTCGGGCACCCCGGGCGGCATGGGCCTGCTCGGCGCCGGCAAGTACCTCGGCAAGGAGGTCGACTTCGACCAGCTGGCCGATCGCGCGTCCACCGACAAGGGCTTCTTCACCTGGCTGGTGAACCTCACCTCGTCGCACCCGGTGCTCACCTGGCGCGCGGCCGCGATGCGCAACCGCACCAAGGCCGGCTCGCTGTGGTTCGCGCCCACCGGCCCGGTGCGCGGCACGGGCGGGGGCGCCGTGATCCCGGCGGGCCCCGTCCCCACGTACACCCAGCAGGAGGTCCTGGCGCCCGCTCCCGGGCAGGCCTCCTCCGTTCCGATGGGCCCGGGCCCGGTGCACCAGGTCCCGACGGGGCCGTTCGGGCCGGCGCAGGGCCCCACGGACCAGCAGGGACAGGCGCCCGCGCAGCCGAATCCGCCGTACCCGGAGGGCGGCTACTTCGCGCAGCGTCACCGCCTCGAGCAGGGCGAGTCCGGGACGCAGGACACCTCGGGCTCCGACGACCAGCCGGGCCGCACGCAGAACGGTCCGTTCGGCTCCTGAGCCCCGACGGCCCCGACGACGAACCCCGCCGCACCTCATCGAGGTACGGCGGGGTTCGTCATCTGCGGCTCAGTCGAACTCGGGCTCCTCGTGGCGGGTGCGCTTGAGCTCGAAGAAGTGCGGGTAGCTCGCGAGCAGCACGGTGCCGTCCCAGACCCGCCCGGCGTCCTCGCCGCGGGGGATGCGCGAGAGCACGGGCCCGAAGAACGCCGTGCCGTTGACGTGGATGGTGGGTGTTCCGACGTCGTCGCCCACCTTGTCCATGCCCGCGTGGTGGCTGGCGCGCAGCGCCTCGTCGAAGTCGGTGCTGTTCGCAGCGGCGGCGAGGTCGGACTCCAGCCCGGTCTCGGCGAGCGACTCGGCGATCACCACCGCCAGGTCCTTGTTCTGCCGGTTGTGGATCCGGGTACCCATGGCGGTGTAGAGCGCAGGCAGGACGCCGTCGCCGTGGCGCTGCGCGGCGGCGATGAGCACGCGCACCGGGCCCCACGCGGTCTTCATCAGCTCCTGGTAGACCTCGGGGAGGTTCTCGCGCCCCTCGTTGAGGACGGCGAGGCTCATCACGTGGAACTGGACGTCGATGTCACGCACCTGCTCGACCTCGAGGATCCAGCGCGAGGTGATCCAACACCACGGGCACAGCGGGTCGAACCAGAAATCGACGCGATCCTTGGCGGTGGACGGGGAGGTCTCGGTCACTGCGGCTCCTGCTCGTGGGACGGTCACTTGTCTCGATCGTGCACCTTCCTCCAACGCCGCGCACGACGTTCTGCTTCCCGCCCGGGCACGCGGCGTCGGCGGGTGGCATTGTGGGAGCCGTCGAGCCGGGATCCACCCGGCCCCGTCCGCCGAGTCACGAAGGAGCGTCCCCTTGTCCGCGCCGAATCTCACCCGGGTCCAGGCCGCCGAGCGCGCCGCGATCGTCGCCGTCTCGCGCTACGCCCTCGACCTCGACCTCACCGACGGGGCGGACTCCCCCGGCGAGAAGACCTTCGGGTCGACGACGACGATCACCTTCACGGCGACGCCGGGCGCGGAGACCTTCATCGACCTCATCGCCGCCGACGTCACCGCCACGCTCAACGGGCGCAGCGTCGACACCTCCGGCTACACCGAGGAGGGCGGCCTCGCGCTGACCGACCTCGCGGCCGAGAACGAGTTGGTGATCTCGGGCCGGTTCTCCTACTCCAACACCGGCGAGGGCCTGCACCGCTTCGTCGATCCGACCGACGCCGCGGTGTACCTGTACTCGCAGTTCGAGACCGCCGACGCCAAGCGCATGTTCGCCTGCTTCGACCAGCCCGACCTCAAGGCCGTCTTCGACGTGAGCGTCACGGCACCGTCGGCCTGGACCGTGGTGACGGGCGGCGCCGAGGCGACGCGGGAGCCGCTGCCCACCGGCGCGCACCGCTGGACCTTCGTCACGACCGAGCCGATGTCGACCTACCTGGTCTCGCTCATCGCCGGTCCGTACGCGGTGTGGAACGACGCCTACACCGACGAGCACGGCACGATCGACCTGCGCCTGTTCTGCCGCGCCAGCCTCGCGGAGTACATGGACGCCGAGCGCCTGTTCACCGAGACCAAACAGGGTTTCGGCTTCTACCACAAGAACTTCGGCATCCCCTACGCCTTCGGCAAGTACGACCAGCTGTTCGTGCCGGAGTTCAACGCGGGCGCGATGGAGAACGCCGGCGCCGTGACCTTCCTCGAGGACTACGTCTTCCGGTCGAAGGTCACCCGCTACCTCTACGAGCGGCGCTGCGAGACGGTGCTGCACGAGATGGCGCACATGTGGTTCGGCGACCTGGTCACCATGCGCTGGTGGGACGACCTGTGGCTCAACGAGTCCTTCGCGACCTTCGCCTCCGTGCTCAGCCAGGCCGAGGCCACCGAGTACACCTCGGCGTGGACCACGTTCGCCAACGTCGAGAAGTCGTGGGCGTACCGGCAGGATCAGCTCCCGTCGACGCACCCCGTCGCGGCCGACATCCCCGACCTGCAGGCCGTGGAGGTCAACTTCGACGGCATCACCTACGCCAAGGGCGCCTCGGTGCTCAAGCAGCTCGTCGCCTACGTCGGGCTCGAGTCCTTCCTGGCGGGGCTGCGCACCTACTTCGTGGAGCACAAGTTCGGCAACGCCACCTTCGACGATCTGCTGCGCGCGCTGGAGGCCTCGTCGGGCCGCGACCTGTCGGACTGGGGTGCCCAGTGGCTCAAGACCACCGGCATCAACATCCTGCGCCCCGATTTCGAGGTCGACGGCGACGGGAACTTCACCCGGTTCACCGTCGTCCAGGAGGGCGCGCAGCCCGGCGCGGGCGAGCTGCGCACGCACCGCCTCGCCGTGGGCGTCTACGCGGATCAGGACGGCAAGCTGGTGCGCACGCAGCGCGTCGAGCTCGACGTCGCCGGTGAGCGCACGGACGTCCCGGAGCTGGTGGGCGTGCATCGCGGCGAGCTGGTGCTCATCAACGACGACGACCTGACCTACTGCTCCGTGCGGCTGGACCCGGTCTCGCTGGCGACGGTGACGAGCCGCATCGCCGATATCGCCGACTCGCTCCCCCGCACCCTCGGCTGGTCCGCGGCGTGGGAGATGACGCGCCAGGCCGAGATGAAGGCCCGCGACTTCGTCGAGCTGGTGCTCGGCGGCATCGGCGCCGAGACCGAGGTGGGCGTGGTGCAGCGCGTCGTGCTGCAGGCGCAGACCGCCGTCGAGTCCTACGCCGATCCGGCGTGGGCCGCCGCCGAGGGCCGCGCGCGCCTCGCCTCCGGCCTGCTGCGGCTGGCCCGGGAGGCCGAGGCCGGCTCGGACTTCCAGCTCGCGTTCGTCAACGCGCTGGCCGCGTCCGCGCTGGGCCGCGACGAGGTCGAGGCGCTGCGGGCCCTGTTCGACGGTGCCGATCCGGCGACCGTCGGACTGGACGGGCTCACCGTGGACACCGACCTGCGCTGGCGCCTGCTGACGGCCCTGGCCCGTGCCGGCGCCGCGGGCACCGAGGAGATCGACGCCGAGGTGCTGCGGGATCCGACCGCCGCCGGCGAGCGCTCCGCCGCGGCCGCGCTCGCCGCCCGCCCGGACATCCGGGTCAAGGAGGAGGCGTGGGAGAAGGTCTTCGGCGACGATTCGCTGTCGAACACGCTGACCCGCGCCATCGCGGCCGGGATCGTCGCGCCCGGTCAGGGCGAACTGCTCGCACCGTTCACCGCGCGCTACTTCGACTCCATCGACGAGGTGTGGGGCCGCCGCTCCTCCGAGGTGGCGCAGACGGTCGTCGTCGGCCTCTACCCGTCGTGGGACATCTCCGACGAGGCCGTGGCCGCCGCGGATGCGTGGCTCGCGGGCGACAAGCCGCCGGCCCTGCGCCGACTCGTGCTGGAGGGTCGCGCGGGCATCGTCCGCTCGCTGGCGGCGCGGGCCTTCGACCGCGCCTGACACGGAGACGACGGCGGCCCCGGGATCGTTCGATCCCGGGGCCGCCGTCGTGAGCGGCTCAGCCGATGAACGGGTGCCCGCTCACCGTCTTGCCGGGATCGTCCTGGATCACGTCCCAGTGCTCGACGATCTTGCCGTTGGACACCCTGAAGATGTCCGCCACGGCCTGCGCCTTGCCGTCGTAGACGGACTTCGCGTAGACCACGACGAAGTCGCCGTCCGCGACGACGCGGATGATGGACGTGCTGTACTTCGGGTCCTTGACGACGGGCCCGAGCGCTGCGACGAAGGCGTCGCGGCCGTCGGCGACCTCGGGGTTGTGCTGGATGTAGTGGTCGCCGATGTACCGCTGCGCGGCACCCGCGATGTCGCGCTGCACGAAGCCCTCGGTGTAGAAGGCCGTCACCACGTCGCGCGGGGTCGACGGTGCGGCACTCGCCTGCGCGGCGGCGCTCATCACCAGGGCACCGACGGTGAGTACACCCGCGACGGCGTTGCGGATCGTCCGAGCGAGCTTCATAGGCGTCCAATCATTGAAATTTCAATACTTTGATTCGATCAGAACACGATCGGACGGCGCGCACAACGTGATGGTTGTCGCCGTACGCTGCACACATGGACGCACACCACACCCCCGAGACCGCCGAGGCCCTGATGCGTTCCCGGTTCGCCGCGTTCCGCGACGGCGATACGACCTGGCTGCTCGAGTCCTGGCACCCCAGCACCCGTCCGGAGGATCTCCAGCTCGACGACGACGTGCGATGGCGCGGGCTGCAGATCGTGGACGCCGTCGACGGCGGCCCGTCCGATGACGCCGGGATCGTGGAGTTCCGGGCGAGCTACGTCGCCGACGGTGCGCACGGCGTGCTGCACGAGCGCTCCCGTTTCGTCCGCGAGGACGGACGCTGGTTCTACGTGGACGGCGACTTCCCGGGCGAGTGAGCACCGCCCATCGCCAAGGGCCCGTCAGCACCCGCTAATACTTAGGTAATCTTGCTATTATGGCGTGATGACGGACGACAGGAATCGCACCGAATCAGGGGAGATCCAGGTTCCGCACTGGGGCGCCGAGAACGTCCGGTGGTCCCGCCGGCGGGTTCTGGCCCGCCTCTTCCGGCGCAAGCCTCCGCTCACCGAGGAATCGATCACCGTCATCGACCAGCCCATGCTCAAGCGCGCGATCACCGCGGCCGCGCTCGGCAACATGATGGAGTGGTTCGACTTCGGCGTCTACGGCTATCTGGCCGGGACGCTGGGCAAAGTCTTCTACCCCGAGGCCTCGCACACCGCGCAGTTGCTCGCCACCTTCGCGACCTTCGCCGCCGCCTTCGTCGTGCGCCCCCTCGGCGGGATCTTCTTCGGCCCCCTCGGCGACCGGATCGGCCGACAGAAGGTACTCGCCGCCACGATGATCCTCATGTCGATCGGCACGCTCGCCGTCGGCCTGATCCCCTCCTACGCCGCGATCGGCGTCTGGGCGCCCGTCCTGCTCCTGGTGGCGCGCATGATCCAGGGATTCTCGACCGGCGGCGAGTACGGCGGCGCCACCACCTTCATCGCGGAGTACTCCCCCGACCGCCGCCGCGGCTTCCTCGGCAGCTGGCTCGACTTCGGCACCTTCATCGGCTACTCGCTGGGCTCGGCGATGGTCACCGTCCTCAACGCGACGCTCTCGCAGGAGGACATGCTCGCCTGGGGCTGGCGCATCCCCTTCTTCATCGCGGGCCCGATGGGCCTGATCGGGCTCTACCTGCGACTCAAGCTCGAGGACACGCCCGCATTCCGCAAGAAGCTCGACGAGCACGACAGCGCCGTGCGCGCCGCCGAGTCGGGCGGGCGCGAGATCGCGACCATCGTGACGAAGTTCTGGCGCCCGCTGCTGGTGTGCATCGGCCTGGTGATCCTCTACAACGTCACCAACTACATGATCACTGCCTATCTGCCCACGTACTTCACGGACGTCGTGCACCGCAGCCAGCTCAGCGCCGACATGCTGGTACTGCTCTCGATGCTCGTGGTGGTCTCGCTCATCGTCTTCGTCGGCCACCTGAGCGACATCGTCGGGCGGCGCGCGGTCTTCGCCGGCGCTGCGATCGCGCAGATCGTCGTCGCCGTGCCGTGCTTCTGGCTGTTCGGCCGGGCGTCGCTCTGGGCGCCGATCGTGGGCTGCGTCGTCTTCGGCGTACTGCTCGCCTGCTTCGCCGCGCCCACCGCCTCGACGCTGCCCGCGCTGTTCCCGACGGCCGTGCGTTACGGCGCGCTGGGCATCGGCTTCAACGTCGCGGTGTCGGCCTTCGGCGGCACCACCCCGCTCGTGACCTCGGCCCTGGTCAGCGCGACCGGGAACGCGCTGATGCCGGGCTTCTACCTGATCATCAGCGGCATCGTGGGCCTGATCGCCGTGGTCACCATGCGCGAGACCGCCACGCAGCCGCTCGCCGGCTCACCGCCGCAGGTCGACACCCCGGACGAGGCGACGCAGTTGTACGCCGAGGCGCGGGACCTCGCCGGCGCCGAGCGGTAGCGCCCCGATCGGTCCCGGACACGCGAAAGGCCCACCGGAACGGATCCGGTGGGCCCTCCGCGTGCGGAACGGGCTACGCCGTGGGCGGCTTCACGGCCGAGGCCATGACCCGCAGGGCGGCGATGAGGCCGTCGATCAGATCGCCGGCCTGGAAGGGCGGGATCGCGGCGGTGACGCCGAGCTGGGCGACCTTGTCGCCGAGGCGGTCCGCGATACCGCTGCCGGTGAGCACGACGATGTCGCGCGTGTTCGGCGAGACGGCGATCAGGGCCGCGTACTCGGGCTCGGGGGCCTGGCGCAGGACCGCCTCGGCACCGGCGTGCACGTCGTCACCCAGGTCACCGATGTAGACGGAGAAGCGGGCGTTCGCATCGCGGGTCGCGCGGATCAGCGCCTCGTCGAGGCCGATCAGTTCCTCGCGGGAGAACGGCGGGTTCGACGGGCTGTCGCTGGCCTGGCGCGCGGCCGAGATCCGGCCACTCGACGTGATGGCGGTCCCGATGGGCAGATCGCCCTGCGGAACGGCGACGGTCTGCGTGTGATCACCACTTGCCACGAGCGGCACCCCCGATCAGGTTCTCGTTGTCGGCGGCGTGATCGTCGCCGTGATGCGCGCCGTGCGGGCCCACCGGGGCCTCGTCGACCGCGCTGAACAGCATGGGCTCGCGGGTCCACGGCTCGCCGAGCTTGTACTCGCCCGGCTGCTGGTACTTCTCGTTGCGGCCGGTGGCCATCGAGATGACACACAGGACGACGACGACGATCGTCGCGATCACCGTGATCCCGCCGACGATGTTGAGCAAGCTCACTGTGGGCCCCTTTCCTGTCTGTGCGAACGCCCGATGGCGCGCTGTTCGGTCAGAAACAACTTAGCCTATGCCGCATCGAGGTCGAGATACCGACTCCACATCGGGTCGACCTCCTTGAGGGTGGAGAGCAGGCGCCAGTGCCTGCCCTGCGGCGCCCGCGGCTCGGTGCGCAGCGTCCACCCGATCTCGGAGAGCAGTCTGTCTGCTTTGCGGTGGTTGCAGGAGGCGCAGCACGCGACGCAGTTCTCCCACCCGTGCCCGCCGCCGCGCGAGCGCGGCTGGACGTGGTCGATGGTGTCGGCCTTGCCCCCGCAGTAGCCGCACCGGAATCGGTCGCGGTGCATCAGCGCCGCCCGCGTCATGGGCACCTGCGCCCGGTACGGGACGCGCACGTAGGTGCGCAACCGGATCACCGAGGGCACAGACAGCGAACGGTCCGCTGAATGCACCAGCGGACCGTTCGGATCGTCGTGGACCACGTCGGCCCTCTCCCTGAGCATCAGGACTATCGCCCTGCGCATCGAGATCGCGGTCAGTGGCTCGTAGGTGGCGTTGAGGAGCAGCACCCGCCGCTTGCCCCATACGGCACCGGAGGGACGGGGTTCGTCGGCGAGCGCCGTGGCCGCGCGAGCACCTGCGGCGTGCGTTCGCTTCATCGACTCTCCTCACCCTCGCACGGGCCCGCCGGAACGGCCGAGGCCTTTCACCCCTAGTAGTGCACCACGGACGCGCACGGCGCGCACGGTGATTTCCGCGCATTTCCCGAGGCGAGTCGGCGGATATCGGGTGAACGCGAGGTGACCGGGGCCGGCTCCTACCGCACCACGACGCGATTGCGGCCGGCCGCCTTCGCCCGGTAGAGCCGGCGGTCGGCCTCGTGCAGCAGCAGGCCCGGGGCCGTCGTCGTAGCCGTCGCCGAGACGCCGCCGATGCTGACGGTGACGGGCGCGCCGTCACGGACGAGGCCCAGGTCGAGGATCGCGCTGCGGACCGCTTCGAGGACCACGGGCAGGTCGCGCTCGCCCACGAGGAGCAGCGCGAGCTCGTCACCGCCGTACCGGGCGGCGAGCTCGCCCGGCCGGTCCGGGACCCGCGCGATCACCTCGGCGATCCGCCGCAGCACGTCGTCGCCCGCGGTGTGCCCGTGCGTGTCGTTGTAGTTCTTGAACCCGTCGACGTCGATGAGGGCGAGGTGCACGGTGTCGCCGTTCTCGGCACCGGTGTGCAGCAGGCGGTCGAGGGCGCGACCGAACCCCCGCCGGTTGGCGATACCGGTCAGCTCGTCGATCTCGACCAGGCGCTCGAGCGCGAGGGCCTGATGTTCGAGCGCCCGGCGCTCGACGATCTGCGCCGTGATGTCGGCCTGGCTGCCGATCATCCGCACGACCGCGCCGTTCGGGGCCCGCTCGATCACGCGCCCACGCGCCCGCACCCACCGGTACTCGCCCGACTTCACGCGGATCCGGTGATCGCAGTAGTACTCGTCGGCCTCGCCGCGCATGTGGCGGCCCATCGCCCGTAGGGCCATCTCCAGGTCGTCGGGATGTACCCGTCGCTCCCATTCGAGCGGCGAATCCCCGATCTCGTCCTCCCGGTGGCCGAGCATGCTCTTCCAGCGGGGCGAGTAGTACACCTCCCGCGCGGCGAGGTCCCAGTCCCAGATGCCCTCGCCCACGGTCTCCAGCGCGAACTGCCAGCGCGCCTCGACGCGCAGCAGCCGGGCCTCGAGACGTCGCGTCTCGGTCACGTCGCGCGAGATCCCGATCAGGCCGATCACCCGGCCGGACTCGTCCCGGTACGGCGCCTTGAGCGAGCGGACGGTCCGCTGCCCACCGGCGACCACCACGGTCTCGTCGACCTCCTGGGCGATCCCGGTCGTCATGACCTCCCGGTCGGTGCCCATGATCCGGGCCGCCGCCGTCGCGTCGAGGAAGTCGTCGTCGGTGCTCCCGAGCACCTCGCCGATCGGTAGCTCGGTGGCCTGCAGTACACGCACCGCCGCGCGGTTGAGGAACAGGAAGCGTCCCTTGCGGTCCTTGACGTAGACGGCGTCGGGCGCGGCGTCCGCGATGGACTGGAACGTGCGGTAGGTACCGAGATCGACCCGCGCGGGGTCGGCGTTCGCCGCCTCGGTCGCGGCGGCCTGCAGCGCGCGCAGGCGGGCGACCTCCTCGGCGCTGCTGCGGGTGTCGGTGACATCGCGTGAGACGCCGATCAGGCCGATGACCTCGCCGTCCACGTCGCGGTACGGCACCTTCACCGATAGGAAGGTGCGCGCGAGGCCGTCGACGGTCGTCGACTCCTCGAGCTCCCGGGCCACGCCGCTGCGCATGATCTCGCGGTCGGTCTCGCGCAGCTGCGCCGCCGCGGCGGGGTCGAACATCTCGCGATCGTCGTTGCCGATGAAGTCGGCCACGCGCAGCCCGTAGAGCCGGGCGACGGTGTCGTTGACGAACACGTACCGCCCGGCGAGATCCTTGACGTAGATGAGGTCCGTCGCCGACGCCGCGATCGTCCGGAACATCGCCAGCGTGCGGTTCGCCTCCGCGAGCTCGGCGGACAGTGATGCGACCCGGTGCCGCAGTCGCCGCACCTCGGCGTCCGCGTCGTCGACGCGCGTCCTGTCACTCACGATTGCAACACTAGCCGCGACTGCGAGGCGCGGACGAACCTCGAGCGGACCGCGCTCGGCCTCGTGCGAGACTGGACGGGTGAGCACGCCGGACCAGCAGAGCTTCTACGACGCCGTCGGCGGCGCGGACACCTTCGCGGATTTGATCCACCGCTTCTACCAGGAGGTCGCGCACGACGAGCTGCTGCGTCCGCTGTATCCGGAGGAGGATCTGGGTCCCGCCGAAGTGCGGCTGCGGATGTTCTTCGAGCAGTACTGGGGCGGTCCGCGTACCTACTCCGAGCAGCGCGGGCACCCGCGGCTGCGGATGCGGCACGTGCCCTTCCGGATCACCGAGCTCGAGCGCGACGCGTGGCTGCGCTGCATGGATGTGGCGATCGCCTCGATCGACGACGCGCGGATGAGCCCGGACCGCAAGCAGCAGCTCAGGACCTACTGTGAAATGGCCGCACAGATGCTCGTGAACACCCCCATGGGCGGTTGAGTTGAGGAGTGAGATGACGCCACCCGTCCGCACGCCGCACTACAGCGACGCCCCGTGGTGGAAGGACGCGATCTTCTACCAGGTGTATCCGCGCTCGTTCTCCGACGCGAACGGTGACGGGGTCGGCGATCTGCGTGGTGTGATCGATCGGCTCGGCTATCTGGAGTTGCTCGGTGTCGACGCGCTGTGGCTCTCACCGGTGATGCGCTCCCCCATGGCCGATCACGGCTACGACGTCTCGGACCCCCGCGACATCGACCCGCTCTTCGGCACCCTCGCCGACATGGACGAGCTGCTCGCGGCGGCGCACGCGCACCGCATCCGCGTCACCATGGACCTGGTGCCCAACCACACCTCGGATCAGCACCCGTGGTTCCGGGCCGCGCTGGCCGCCGGCCCGGGCAGCCCCGAGCGCGAGCGCTACGTCTTCCGCGACGGTCGCGGCCCGAACGGCGACGAGCCGCCGAACAACTGGCCCAGCATCTTCGGCGGACCGGCGTGGCACCGGGTGACCGAACCCGACGGCACGCCGGGTCAGTGGTACCTGCACATCTTCGCGCCCGAGCAGCCGGATCTGAACTGGCAGAACGAGGACGTCTTCCAGGACCTGGCGGCCACGCTGCGCTTCTGGCTCGATCGCGGCGTCGACGGCTTCCGGATCGACGTGGCGCACGGCATGGCCAAGCCACCGGGCCTGCCCGACATGGATCTGGCGAACAACCAGATCATGGACAACGACGAGAACGACCTGCGGTTCAACAACCCCGGGGTGCACGCCATCCACCGGCGCATCCGCCAGGTGATGGACGAGTACCCGGGCCGGGTCACCGTCGGCGAGATCTGGGTCAAGGACAACGATCGGTTCGCCGAGTACATCCGGCCCGACGAGCTGCACCTCGGCTTCAACTTCCGGCTCGCCGAGGCGGAGTGGGACGCGCGCGCCATCCGGGAGGCGATCGACAACTCGCTGATCGCCGTCGAGTCCGTGAACGGCATCCCCACCTGGACGCTGTCCAACCACGACGTGCCGCGCGAGGTGACGCGGTTCGGCGGCGGCGAGCTGGGGGTGGCCCGGGCGCGGGCGATGATCCTGGTGGAACTGGCGCTGCCGGGCACCGTCTTCCTCTACAACGGCTCCGAGCTGGGACTGCCGAACGTCGACCTTCCCGACGAGGTGCTGCAGGACCCCACGTGGGAACGCTCGGGGCACACCGAACGCGGCCGCGACGGTTGCCGGGTGCCGATGCCCTGGCAGGGCACCCTGCCCCCGTACGGCTTCTCGACCGGCACGGACACCTGGCTCCCGATGCCGGACGACTGGAAGGACCTCACCGCGGAGGCGGAGCTCGAGGACCTCGATTCGACGCTGACGCTCTACCGGACCGCGATCGAGCTGCGCCGGATGCGCCCGGAGTTCCGCGGCGACGCCATCGAGTGGTACGGCGCCCCGCGGCCCGGGCTGCTCGCCTTCCGACGCGTCGGCGGGCGCCTGACCTGCGTGCTCAACGCCTCGGAGGCTCCCGTCGAGCTGCCTGGGGGCGAGGTCGTGCTCTCCAGCGCGCCGCTGGTCGACGGGATGCTGCCGCCGAACGCCGCCTGCTGGCTGGCCTGACCGCGGCTCAGGCCCCGATCCGCTCGCGGGAGGTCCGCCCGCGGCGCGCCAGCGGCTGCGCGCCGACGGCGGCGGCGAGCCCGACGGGTGCCGCGAGGTCGGCGTAGATCGACTCGTGGGCGCCGGCCGGGACCCGGTAGGTCTCGTGCCAGATGCCCACGGTCGAGCGCCCCTCCCCGTGGGCCATCTTGTAGAACTGCAGCCACGCCGGCCGGTGCGCGAAATCGGTGGAGTGCGAGTAGCTCTCCAGTTCCTCGAAGCTCCGCCAGTACTGCACGAGGAACGGCCCGCCGGGCGCGATCGCCTTGAAACCGCCCAGGTAACCGAGGGCGCCGCCGCGCTTCCGATCGCGCTCGATCTCGGCCAGCATCCGGCGCAACGAGCGGCCGACGAAGGCCGCCTGGCCCAGTCGCCGGGTGCGCCGCGGGCGCATGCCCAGCAGGAACACCACCAACTCGCCCTCGTGGGTATCGGTCTGCAGATCGTGCTCCATGGGTCTCTCCCTGCGTCCACCTTGGATAGTGCCACTACCCATATTGGAGAGTGGTGCTATCCCATGTCAAGATCGATGGATGAAATTGTCGGAACTCTCCACGGAGACCGGCGTGAGCACCGCCTCGCTCAAGTACTACCTGCGCGAGTCGCTGCTCGCGCCGGGCGAGCCCGTCACCCGGACCCAATCGGAGTACGGGCCCGACCACGTCGAGCGGGTCCGGCTGATCCGGGCGCTGGTCGAATCGGGCGGCCTGTCACTGGCTCAGGTGCGGCGCGTCATCGACGCCCTCGACAGCCCGACGGTGCCGCGCCACGAACTGCTCGGGGTGGCGCAGGAGGCGCTCATGGACGCAGAACGGTTCGACGAGGACGCCGAGTGGACCGCGGTGGCGACGACCTTCGTCGAGCGGCGCGGTTGGCGGATCCAGGACGGCGACGTCCTGATCCCCCAGCTCGGCGCCCAACTCAAGGCGCTCGCGGAGACGTGCGACGTCGGCGGCCGGGAGACCCTCGACCGCTGGGCGGACGCCGCGGAGATCGTGGCGGCCTCCGATCTCGACACCCTCACCGACGACGACGCGCAGGCGCTGCGGACCGCCATCGTCGGCACCGTCCTGTCCGACAAGGTGCTGCAGACCCTGCGCAGGCTGGCCCAGCAGAACCGGACCGGCCGGCTCTACGAGGCGGCGCGGGAGTCGGGCGGGAGTCCCGGCTCAAACCAGTAGCCCGGGGCCCGCTTCGCGGCGCTGATACAGCGATCCGAACCGTGCGTCGACCCGCACCCACGTCGCCGACGCCGAGACCCGGACCGGCTCGTCGGCACCGTCGGCGGCGAAGCCCATGGCCTCGAGCGCGAAGGCCGTGCGCAGGCTGATCGGCACCGTGGCCGCCTCGGAACTGACGCTGACCACCTCGGAATCCAGCAGCGACGCGGGCGGGCCGGCGGGCCCGCCGCTCTCGCGGCCCACCTCGACGCCGCGCGCGGCCACCGCGCGCAGCGCTCGCGCGGGCACGTCGTCCACGTGTGCGAAGCCCGTCGCGGGCGGGAGCGCACCGCGCCACGCGGAATCCAGGGCGAAGCCCACGTCCACGTACCCGCCCTCGTCCGACGGTGCGAGGCGCAACGAGTCGAGCACCGTGGCGGCGCTGCACACCAGCGACTCCGGCGCGACGGTCCCGCGCAGCACCCGGACAGCGAGCACGCCGAAACCGGTGCGGCCCCACACCTCGACGTTCTCCTCATCGCGCCGGCGCACCCGGATCACGGCCGAGTCGTCGGTGCGCAGCAGCCGGGTGACGAAGGCCGCGAGGTTCGACCGCGGGCCCGCGCCCGCGACGGTCAGGCGCCGATCGCTCACCGGGAGAACGACTTCAGGTAGTCGCGCTGCTCCCCCGACAGGCGGCGCACGCGCTGCTCCGCCACGTCGAAGGCGGCGAGCCGCACCTGCGCCAGCACCGCGGGCGCCGTATCGAGCGCGGCGCCGGCGGGCCGGACCTCGTGGTGCACCACGAAGTCGGCCGCCCGCACCGCGGACGTCCACAGCGTGATCCGCAGCGGCGAGTCCTGGTGCCGCAGCTGGCCGCGGTACTCGACCTCCAGCTTCGCCAGCAGCAACCCGTCGAGCAGATCGCGGGTCGGCGAGTCGGGGGCGAAGAGCAGCGGAATCCGCGCCTCCTCCAGCAGCGTCACCATGCGGGCGTTGTTGATGTGCTGGTAGACGTCCATGTCGGACCAGCGCACGTCCACCGGCACCGTCAGGCTCGCGGCGCCGTCGTCGGAGACGGAGCGCACCCCGGTGACGCCCGCCGCGGTGAAGCTGTAATCGGTCACGCCTGACACGCTAGCCGAACGCCCGACGGCTACCCCACGTGCCGTAGCAGCGAACGCAGTGCGCGCGTCGCCACCGACAGGCGCGACTCGTCGTTCGCGATCGGCGAGGTGCCGTCCACCGGGTCGAGGATCTCCCCGAGCAGCGCGCCGACCCGCTCCAGCCGTCGCGCGTTGTGCGAGGCCCAATCGCCGATCTTCTGCGTGGCGGGCTCGGACGGATCGGTGAAGTTGAGGACCTCGACGGTGAGTCCGCGCAGCGCGCCGTACAGGTCGTCGCGCAGCGCCAGGCGCGCCATCTCACTCCACCGGTCGCCACGGGGCAGGCCCGCGACCGCGCCCAGCATCTCGTCGACCCGCAGGTGCTGCATGATCGCGAAGTAGAGTCGGCCGACCTCGTCGTCCTCCCGTTCGGTGATGTCGGCGATGTCCACCACGTCCAACAGGCTGAAGCGGTAGAGCGCACGGCTGACCGAGTACGCGAGCTCCTCCGGCACCCCGGCGGCGATCGCATCGGCGGCCGACGCCGTGGCCTGCGCGTCGTAGCGGATATCCCACTCGCCCATGGCGGCGGTCATCGCGGCGATCCGGTCTGCGTAGCGGTTGACCTCGGCGCCGATGGCGATCGGCTGCGGCCGGTTGGTCAGCATCCACCGGGCACCGCGGTCGAGAACCCGCCGGCTCTCCGAGAGCAGCGCCGCGGTCTCGCGCGCCGAGACCGGAACCTGCTTGAGCGCCGCCCACGTGCGGGGCAGGTCGAAGACCCGGCTCACCGCGACGAACGCGCGCACCGCATCGGAGGCGCCCGCACCGGTCTCCTCGGCGAGGCGGTAGACGAAGCTGACGCCGGCGTTGTCGACCATCTCGTTCACCGTCTGCGTCGCGACGATCTCGCGGCGCAGCGGGTGCGCGAAGACGGCCTCGCCCGCGCGCTCGCGCAGGCGGTCCGGGAAGTAGTCGGGCAGCTTCGCCACCAGCACGTCGTTGTCCGGCAGGTCGCCGGAGAGCACGTCGTCCTTGACGGCGAGTTTGACGTGCGCCATGAGGTTCGCCAGCTCCGGCGAGCTCAGTCCCAGGCCGGCGGCCTGCAGCTTGTCGGTCTCCTTGCGCGTGGGTAGCGCCTCGAGGCGCAGGTCGACGCCGCGGTTGCGGGAGAGATCGGCGAGGATCCGCGCGTGCACGTCCACCATCTTCGGGGCGAGCGAACGCTCGACCGACAGCGCGGTGTTCTGGGAGACGTTGTCGGCGAGCACGAGCCGCGAGACGTCGTCGGTCATGGAGACCAGCAGGTCGTGCCGCTCGGCCGCCGGGATCGTGCCCGCGGCGATCTGCCGGTCGAGCAGGATCTTGATGTTGACCTCGTGATCGGAGCAGTCGACGCCGGCCGAGTTGTCCATGGCGTCGGTGTTGATCCGGCCGCCGCTGCGGTCGAACTCGATACGGCCCAGCGGCGTCACGCCGAGGTTGCCGCCCTCGCCGATCACCTTCGCGCGCACCTGCGCCCCGTCCACGCGGATCGCGTCGTTGGCGCGGTCCCCCACATCGAGGTTGGTCTCCGTGGAGGCCTTGATGTAGGTACCGATGCCGCCGTTCCACAGCAGATCGACGGGGGCCAGCAGCACCGCCCGCATGAGCTCCGGCGGAGTCAGCTCGGTGACGCCGTCTGCCAGGCCGAGCGCCGCGCGCACCTCCGCGCTGATCGGGATCGACTTCTGGTCGCGGCTGTACACGCCGCCACCGGTGCTGATCTTGCTCGCGTCGTAGTCCTTCCACGACGAGCGCGGCAGGGCGAACAGACGTTGCCGCTCCGCGAAACCCACGGCGGCATCGGGATTCGGGTCGAGGAAGATGTCCCGGTGGTCGAACGCGGCCACCAGGCGGATGTGCTCGGAGAGCAGCATGCCGTTGCCGAAGACGTCGCCGCTCATGTCGCCGACGCCCACCGTCGTGAAGTCCTCCGCCTGGGTGTCGACGCCCTGCTCGCGGAAGTGCATCTTCACCGACTCCCACGCGCCGCGGGCGGTGATGCCCATGCCCTTGTGGTCGTAGCCCTCGGAGCCGCCGGAGGCGAAGGCGTCCCCGAGCCAGAACCCGTAGCCGGCGGCCACGTCGTTGGCGATGTCGGAGAACGAGGCGGTGCCCTTGTCTGCCGCGACCACCAGGTAGGTGTCGTCGGCATCGCGCCGCACCACACGCTCGGGCGGCAGCACGTCGCCGTCGGGTCCGAGGTTGTCGGTCACGTCGAGCAGCCCGGAGATGAACATGCGGTAGCAGGCGACGCCCTCGGCGCGCTGCGCGTCGCGGTCGGCGGCGGCGTCGCCGGTGACCTCCGGCGGCTGCTTGACGACGAAGCCGCCCTTGGCGCCCACGGGCACGATGACGGCGTTCTTGACCGCCTGCGCCTTGACCAGGCCGAGGATCTCCGTGCGGAAATCCTCCCGGCGGTCCGACCAGCGCAGGCCGCCGCGGGCGACCATCCCGAACCGCAGGTGCACGCCCTCCACGCGGGGCGAGTAGACGAAGATCTCGAAGCGCGGCCGCGGTTTGGGCGCCTCGGGGATGCGACCGGGCTCCAGCTTCATGGAGATCACCGGCTTGTCGGCGTAGAAGTTGGTGCGCACGGTGGCCTGCACCACGTGCAGGTAGGCCCGCAGGATCCGGTCCGCGTCGAGGCTGGTGACCGCGGCGAACGCCGTTTCGAGGTCAGCCTCGGCGGCAGCGGCCGCTTCGGCGTCCGCGGCGATCGGGTCGAAGCTCGCGGTCCACAACCGCACCAGTGCCAGCACGGCGTCGCGGTGCTCGAGGAGCACCTGGGCCATGTGCCCCGGACTGTAGGAGAAACCGCACTGCCGCAGGTACTGGCCGATGGCGCGCAACAGCGCCACGCGACGCCAGTCCAGCCCGAAGGCGAAGATCAACTCGTTGAACCGGTCCACCTCGGCCTCGCCGCGCCAGACGGCTGCGGCACCCTCGCTGGCCAGCGCGCGCAGCCGGGCGAGGTGCCCGGGTAGTTCCGCCTCGGAGACGCCCTCCGCGGCGGTGGCCCGCAGCACCGGCGAGACCCGCAGCCCGAAGTCGTAGACCGAGCAGAGCGCGCCGTCGGGGCGGCGCAGGCTGTAGGGGCGCTCGTCGAGGACGTCCACGCCGAGGGACTGCAGCACCGGTAGTACCTGGGACAGGGTGACCTGGCCGCCGGTCATGTACATGGTGAAGCCGAGGTTGGCGCCGCGGCCCGCCGGCGGGTCGTAGAACACCAGGTCGCTGCCCTGGGCGGGAAGCGCCGCGATGCGCCGGATGTCGAGCAGCGCGGTCTCGGGGCTCTGGTCCTCCTTGTAGTTCGGGGAGATCCCCGTCAGGTAGGAGGCGACGAGGCCCTGGTCCGCTCCCGCGGTCGCCGCCGCCGAGAGCACGTCCTCGTCCCACGTGCGGCTGACGTCGCCGAGCCGGGCGCGGATGCGCGCCTCGTCCTCGGCGTGGAAGACAGGCACGGTCTCCTCGCCGCGCGGCAGCAGGACGAACTGGATCCGTGCGATGGCCGACTCGGTGACGCGGGCCGTGAACCGGTCCACCCGCATCCCGGTCTCCGACTCGAGGACGTCGATGAGGACGCCCCGGGCGCGGGAGGTGTAGCGGTCGCGCGGCAGGTAGACCAGGGCCGTCGCGAAGTGGGCGAGGCGGTCGGTGCGCAGGAACAGCGCGAGGTCTCCGTCGCTGAGCGTGCGCAGCCCGCCGAACACGCGGGCCAACTCGTCCTCATCCGCGACCACGAGGCGCAGTCGCGGGAAGGTCTGGATGTACTCGAGCAGCCGTTGATCGGCCGGGTCGGCGCGGTCGACGCCGATGCGGGCGAGTACGCGCTCGATCTTCGCGCCGACCATCGGGATGCCGAAGACGTTGTGGTGCAGTCCGAGGACGGTGAGCGCCATGGCGTAGAGCTGCACCGGCCCGCCGTCCGACGGGGCCACGGCGAGCAGGCTCGGCGAACCCGCCGCGTCGCCCACGGGCTGTGCGAGCTCGACGATCGCGATGTTCCCCGGTTCCGGCGCGGGGATGGCGTCGATCACGGCCTGCAGCTTCGCATCCGGTTCGGCGAGCACGCCGGTGCCGGCACCGTCGACCCGGGTACCGAGCACGCGGGCGTTGTCCTCCGCCAGCCAGGCGAGGAAGTCCGACGGTGACCTTCCGGGCGGCTGCGCGGCCACGACGGACGCGGCAGTGGTGAAGACGGACGGATCTTGTCCGGACTGGGCCACGGGCGTGCTCCTCCTGCGGGGTCGTGGCAGCGGGCACGCCAAATGCGGGGTCAGCACGCGGCGCCGTTGCCAAGGTGTGACGGAGCCAGTGAGCTCCGGCCACCACATTACGGGCGGGGTGGGGGCTACGGGCCAGTAACGAACGACGACGCCCCCGGCACGGTGCCGGGGGCGTCGTCGGTGCAGGATGCGGGTCAGTCGCGCGTGAGCTTGCGGTGCGTGACCGCGTGCGGGCGCGCGGCCTCGGCGCCCAGGCGCTCGATCTTGTTCGCCTCGTACGCCTCGAAGTTGCCCTCGAACCAGAACCACTGGCCCTCGGAGACGTTGCCCTCCCACGCCAGGATGTGCGTGCAGGTCCGGTCCAGGAACCAGCGATCGTGGGAGATCACGACGGCGCAACCGGGGAACTCCTGCAGCGCGTTCTCCAGGCTGGAGAGCGTCTCCACGTCGAGGTCGTTGGTCGGCTCGTCGAGGAGGATCAGGTTGCCGCCCTCCTTGAGAGTCAGCGCCAGGTTCAGCCGGTTGCGCTCACCACCGGAGAGCACCTCCGAGGGCTTCTGCTGGTCCGGGCCCTTGAACCCGAACGCGCTGACGTAGGCGCGCGAGGGCATCTCGTTCTGGCCGACGGTGATGTAGTCGAGACCGTCCGAGACCACCTCGAAGACGGTCTTCTTCGGGTCGATGTTCGCGCGGTTCTGGTCGACGTAGCTGAGCTTGACCGTCTCGCCCACCTTCACGTCGCCCGAATCGGGGTCCTCCAGACCGACGATGGTCTTGAACAGCGTGGTCTTGCCGACGCCGTTCGGGCCGATCACGCCGACGATGCCGTTGCGCGGCAGCGTGAAGCTCAGGTCCTTGATCAGCACGCGGCCGTCGAAGCCCTTGTCCAGGTTGGAGACATCGACCACCACGTTGCCCAGACGGGGCGGCGTGGGGATCTGGATCTCCTCGAAGTCGAGCTTGCGGTGCTTCTCGGCTTCGGTCACCATCTCGTCGTACCGCTCGAGGCGGGCCTTGTTCTTGGTCTGCCGGGCCTTCGCGCCGGACCGGACCCACGCGAGCTCCTCCTTGAGGCGCTTCTGCAGCTTCTGGTCCTTCTTGCCCTGCACCTCCAGGCGCTCGGCCTTCTTCTCCAGGTAGGTGGAGTAGTTGCCCTCGTAACCGTGCAGCTTGCCGCGCTCGACCTCGCAGATCCACTGCGCGACGTGATCGAGGAAGTACCGGTCGTGGGTCACGGCCAGCACGGCGCCCGGGTAGTTCGCGAGGTGCTGCTCGAGCCACAGCACCGACTCTGCGTCGAGGTGGTTGGTGGGCTCGTCGAGCAGCAGCAGGTCGGGCTTGCTCAGCAGCAGCTTGCACAGCGCGACGCGGCGCTTCTCACCGCCCGAGAGGTTGGTCACCTGGGCATCGCCCGGCGGGCAGCGCAGCGCGTCCATGGCCTGATCGATCTGCGAATCGACCTCCCAGGCGTCGACGGCATCGAGCTGCTCCTGCAGCTTGCCCATCTCCTCCATGAGCTCGTCGGTGTAGTCGGTGGCCATGAGCTCGGCGACCTCGTTGTACCGACGCAGGTTGACCATGGTCTGGCCCAGGCCGTCCTCGACGTTCTCGCGGACCGTCTTGGTCTCGTCGAGCTGCGGCTCCTGCATGAGGATGCCGACGGTGGCCTCCGGGTCCAGGAACGCCTCGCCGTTGGACGGCTGGTCCAGGCCCGCCATGATCTTGAGGATCGACGACTTACCGGCACCGTTCGGACCGACGACGCCGATCTTGGCACCGGGGTAGAACGACATCGTCACGTCGTCGAGAATGACCTTGTCGCCGTGCGCCTTACGCACCTTCTTCATGGTGTAGATGAATTCAGCCACAGTCCCTGCCTGCTCTCGCGCGAAAACGACCCACCGGTGTGCCGGGGGCAAACGACTCCAGCCTACCGACCGGCGCGCGCGGCCGGGTACTGACCGTGTCCCCACCGCAGGGCGGCCGGCCCGCCCGTCGGCGCGGGCACGTGGTGAGCGGGCGCTTCGCGGCAAGTCGGCCGGTCCGGCTCCGCGGCGGGGCGAGTCGATCTACTGTTGCGATCACGAGTCGAACGAACGGCGAGGGACTCGGCCGCGGACGGGTCCCCCCGGGACCTGCCCGGGAGTCCCCTAACCGACTGACGCGTAACGAGCGAGCCCCGAGAACCGAACCACACCGTGAGAGAACGGTCACTGGGGAGCGACCGTTGGACCGTGTTTCGGATGGGGGAGATCGCCGTGAAGGTTGGGGCTACGCACACTACGACGGGCAGCGAGCGAGCCGAGCGCGAGCCGATCGCCGTCGTGGGTATCGGATGCCGGCTGCCGGGCGGGGTGCGCTCCGCCGCGGACTTCTGGGACCTGCTCGACGCGGGTCGCGACGCCATCGTCGACATCCCGGCGGACCGTTGGAGCACGGAGCGCTACTACGAGCCCGAGCGCACGCCGGGCAAGAGCCGGGTCCGCCGCGGCGGCTTCCTCACCGATCCCGTGGACGAGTTCGACCCGGCGTTCTTCGGGATCTCCCCCGTCGAGGCGAGCTCGATGGACCCGCAGCAACGATTGCTGCTCGAGGTCGCGTGGGAGTCCTTCGAGGACGCCGGCCTGCGCGCCGAGGATCTCGAGCGCTCGCAGACCGCGGTCTTCACGGGCGGATTCACGCTCGACTACAGCCAGATGCAGTTCTCCTCCGCCGCCGAACCGCCGAACGTCGCCGCGCACACCGCCACCGGCGTGGTGATGACGATGCTGTCCAACCGGATCTCGCACGCCTTCGACCTGCTCGGACCCAGCATGTCCGTCGACACGGCCTGCTCGTCCTCGCTGGTGGCGATCCACCTGGCGTGCCAGTCGCTCTGGAACGGCGAGAGCGAACTCGCCCTCGCCGGCGGCGTCAACCTGATGCTCAGTCCGAACTTCACCGTCGCCGCCTCCACGGGCGGCTTCCTCTCCCCCACCAGCACCTCCCGTGCCTTCGACGCCGCGGCCAACGGCTACGTCCGCGGCGAGGGTGCCGCGCTCGTCGTGCTCAAGCCGCTCGCGCAGGCGCGTGCCGACGGTGACCGGATCTACGCGACGGTGCTCGGCACCGCCGTCAGCCAGGACGGCCGCACCAACGGCATCACGGTCCCGAACGGCGCGAGCCAGCAGCGCGCCATCGCGGCCGCGCTGGCGAACGCCGGCGTCGCCGCGGACACCGTCGACTACGTGGAGGCGCACGGCACGGGGACCCCGGTCGGCGATCCGATCGAGGCCAACGCCATCGGCGAGGTCTACCGGGGCGAGCGCCCGGCGGACCGCCCCCTCGTGATCGGCTCGGTCAAGACGAACCTCGGTCACCTCGAGGCCGCGGCGGGCGTCGTCGGTTTCATCAAGTCCGCGCTCGCGCTGGCCCATCGGCGCGTGCCCCGGCACCTGCACCTCGACGCGCTCAACCCGGCGATCGACCTCGACGCGCTGCGGATCCGGATCGCCACCGAGCCCGCGCCGCTGCGCCCGGAGGGCACCCTCCGGGCGGGAGTGAACTCGTTCGGCTTCGGCGGCACCAACGCGCACGCCATCCTCGAATCCGTTCCGGTGGACGGGCCGCGCCCGGCCGCCGCGCACCCGGTGGAGGAGTGCGACGGTGTCGCGGTCGTGCTGCCGCTCGCCGCACGCAGCGAGGCCGCCCTCGCCGGGCTCGCCGGCGCGTACGCGGGGCTCGTCGAGTCCGACGGTGCCGTCCCCGTCGCCGGGGCTCTCGTGCACCGGCGCAGCGCCCACCGGGCCGCCCGGCTGGCGGTGATCGCCGCCGAGACCGCGGAGGCCTCGGAGGCCCTGCGGGCCGCCGCCGACGGCGTCCCGCACCAGGCCGTCCGGTCCGGGTCGGCGCTCGCCGACGCCCGTCCGCTCGCCTTCGTCTACACCGGTATGGGCCCGCAGTGGTGGGGCATGGCCCGGGGCCTGCTGCAGCGCAACGCCGTCTTCCGCGCGGCGATCGACCGCTGTGACGCCGCGATCGCGCCGCTCACCGGGTGGTCGCTCGCAGCCGAGCTACTGGCCCCGGAGCCGGATTCCCGGATGGCGGAGTCGGTGGTCGCGCAGATCGCGAACTTCGGTGTGCAGTACGCGCTGTCGCGACTGTGGGAATCGTTCGGTGTGCGGCCCGACCTCATCGTCGGCCACAGCTCCGGCGAGGTCGCCGCGGCGCTCGAGGCGGGCGCCCTGAGCTTCGACGACGCGATCACCGTGATCGTGCACCGCGCCCGCATCCAGCACACGGTGAGCGGCGGCGGCCGCCTGCTGTCGGTCGCGCACGGCGAGGCCGCCGCCCTGGACCTGCCGGAGCTCGCGCGCGGCGAGGTCGAGATCGCCGCCGTCAACAGTCCCGACTCGGTCGCCCTCGTGGGCCCGCTCGCCGCGCTGGACGCGCTGGCGCTGCGGCTCGCCGCCGACGGCGTCTTCGCTCGCCTGGTGCCGGGCGACGTGCCGTACCACAGTCGCGCGATGGATCCGCTCGAGGCGGAGGTCCGCGCGAGCCTCGCCGGGCTCGCCCCCGGCGCACCGTCGATCCCCCTGTACTCGACGGTGACCGGCACCGCGGTCCCGGTCGACGGGTCCGCGCCGCACGACGCCGAGTACTGGTGGCGCAACATCCGTCGTCCGGTGTTGTTCGGCGCGGCGACGGAGGCACTGCTCGACGCCGGCGCCGCGACCTTCCTGGAGATCGGCCCCACCGCGGTGCTGGGCCGGGCGATCGCTGAAACCGCGTCCGCCCACGGGCGGACCGTCGCGACGACCGCGTCTCTGCGCCGCGACGGCGACGACGCCGCATCCTTCGGCGCGGCGTTGGCGGAGCTCTGGGTGCGCGGCGTCGACGTGGACCTCACTCCGCTCGCGCCCCGCGCGCCGATGCGGTCCCTGCCCGCGTACCCCTGGCAGCGCGACCGGTACTGGTCCGAGGGCGAGGCCGGACGCCGGGAACGGCTCGCGGACACCGTCGAGCCGTACCTCGGCGACCGCGCCGACGGCGCCCTACCGGCCTGGCGCCGCCTCCTGGACGGCACCGCGCCGCGATCCCTCGCCGACCACGTGGTGCACGGGGCGACCTTGTTCCCGGGCGCCGGGTACATCGAGATCGCCGCCGAGGTGGCGCGCGACGAGTACGGCGCCTCGGCGTGCACCCTGCTCGACGTGGCCTTCGAGACCGCACTGGTGCACGGCGGGGGCGGGACGTACCTGGTCGACACCACGCTCGATGCGGACTCCGGCCGGATCGCCGTGCACGGCCGGGTGCCGGGCGCCGGCCGCTGGGCCCGGCACGCCACCGCAGTGCTGCGTCCCGCGCCCTCGGTCGCGCCCCGGATCGACCTCGCGCCCATCACCGGGACCTCGTTCACCGAGGACGTTCTCTACGACCGCTTCCGGGATGCGGGCTTCGCGTACGGCCCCGCCTACCGCCTGCTGCACGACGTGACCGTCGGCGACGGCGCCGCCACGGCCCGCATCCGCGAGATCTCCGCGGAGCCGGTCGCACAGCGCGCCCCGGTCCTGGAACCGAGCGTGCTCGACGCGGCCTTCCAGCTGCTTCTCCCCCTGGCCTTCGAGCGGGCCGCGGGCACCACGCTGATCCCCGTCGGCGTCGACCGCGTGGTGATCCACGGGCGCGCCGACGGCCCCGTGTTCGCGCGGGCCACGGCGCGCGTCTCGCCCGACCCCACGGCGATCAGCGGCGACGTGGTCCTCGCCACCGGCGACGGCCAGGTGCTCGCCGAGGTGGAGGGCTTCACCGTCCGCGTCCTCGACGAGGTCGACGGGCCGCCGCAGCGGGTGGGCACCGACTGGGTGTACGAACAGGCCTGGGAGCCGCAGGCCGCGGATGCCGGCGAGCGCGCCCCCCTCGACGGAGTGTGGCTGCTCCTCGCGGACGACGGCGGCGTCGCCGCCGGGCTCGCCGAGCGGCTGACGGCGGCCGGAGGCACCCCGGTGCTGCTCCGCGCGGGCGCCGTCGCCGAGGGCGCCCTGCCTCCCTCCGACCGTCGGGCACTGGCCGCCGCCCTGGAGCGCACCGTCCCCGACGGGCGCGTGCGGGGCATCGTCCACCTGTGGTCGCTCGACGCCTCCCCCGACGGCGACGACCCGCTGCGCTGGCCGGCCCACGACGCCGTCCTCTCGGTGGTACACCTCGCGGCAGAGCTCGAGAACCGCGGCATCGCGGCACCGACCTTCCTGGTCACCGACGGCGCGCAGCCGATCACCGGCGGTGTGTCCGAGGCGGAACTGCTGCAGTCCTCCCTCCTCGGCATCGGCCGGGTGCTCCATCACGAGCTGATGGGCCTGCAGGCCCGGCTGGTGGACCTCGATCCACACGACCGGTACGGCAGTACCGATCTGCTGTTCGACGAGCTCGCCGTGGCCGGCACCGACGAGGACCAGATCGCCTTCCGCGGCGGCGAACGACTCGTCCCGCGCCTGCACGCCTCGGCGCGCTCGGGCGGGCGCATCCCCGCGCGGATGCGCGGCGACGGCGCGTACCTCGTCACGGGTGGACTCGGAGCGCTCGGCCTCCTGGTGATCGTCGCGCTCGCACAGCGCGGCGCGGGCCACATCGTGGTGACCAGCCGGTCCGGCCTGCCGCCACGGTCGGAGTGGGACGGCCTCACCGACCCGGCGCAGCGGGACGCCGTGACGGCGATCAGGGCCGCCGAGGCGGCCGGGGCGACGGTGCACGTCGTCCCCGTCGACGTGACGGACGCACGGGCCCTCGCCGACGGTCTCGCCGACCTGCACCGGTCGGGGGTGCCGCCGCTGCGCGGCGTGATCCACTCCGCGGGTGCGGTCGACGACCAGATCCTGGTCCGGATGACGCAGGAGCAGGTCGAGCGGGTGGTGCGGCCGAAGGTTCTCGGCGCCTGGGCGCTGCACCGGGCGACGGCGACGGAGCCGCTCGACTTCTTCACGCTGTTCTCCTCGATCTCCGCGGTGATCCCCTCCCCCGGGCAGGGCAACTACGCCGCCGGGAACGCCTTCCTCGATGCACTGGCCCACTACCGCCGGGCACAGGGCCTGCCCGCCCTGTCGATCAACTGGGGACCGTGGGATGCGGGCATGATCGCGAGCCTGGGCCTGCGGGACCTGTACGGGCAGCGCGGCATCGACCTCATCGATCCCGAGACCGGCATGACGCTCCTGGCCGAGTTGCTCGGATCGAGCGAGGTGCAGCAGGGGGTCGTCTCCGCGCACTGGCCCACCGTCATCGCGAGTTACGCCCTCAGGCCCTCCCTCGTCGCCCATCTGGGGCGCACCGAGGACGCGGAGGGCGAGGACGGCGAGTCGATCCTCGACCGGCTCGCGGCCGCCGCGGGGGGCGAGCGCGGGGCGATCGTGCTCGACGGGGTGCGCCTGACCGTCTCGCGGGTGCTGCGGATGGCGGCGGAACACGTTCCCGACGACGAGCCGCTCGGCCGCCTCGGCGTGGATTCGATGCTCGCGACCGAGCTGCGGATCCGGATCGAGCAGCAGTTCCAGGCGGCACCGTCGATGGCCTTCCTGCTCGACGGCGCGAGCGTGGCGACGATCGCCGCCGAACTCACGACGCTCCTGGACGTCGCCGCGGACGACGGCGCGGGCGACGCCGAGGTCGAGGACCTCGCCGCCCTGCTCGCGGACCTGGACGACGACGCCGTCGCCGCCCTGCTCGCGCGGTCCGAGACCACTGAACCGAACGCCGGAGGCCCCCGATGACCGAGATCGAAGACCGTCTGGCGGCCCTCAGTCCCGCCCAGCGCCGGGCGCTGCTGGCCCGGTTGGGCAAGGCACCGTCGGCCCCGCCGACCGCCGCCCCGATCACGCCCCGCGTCCGGGACGGCGAGGCGGTCCGGCTCTCCGCCACCCAGGAGAACATGTGGTTCCTGGAGCAGTTCCACCCCGGCACGAGCATGCACGTCATGTCGGGCGTCGCGCGGCTGCCGATCGACGTCCCGCTCGACGTCTTCCGCGAGTGCCTGGCCGAGGTGATCGATCGGCATCCGGTGCTGCGCACCCGGTTCGGCATGGAGGACGGTGAGCCGGTGGGCCGGATCGTCCCCGCGGACCGGCCGCGGGTCGACTTCCTCGACGGCATCGACGACGCGGCGATGTGGGCGCGGTTCGAGGAGGACGCGCGGACGCCCTTCGACATCGCGCGCGAACCGCTGCTCCGCGCGACGTTGGCGCGCAGCACGTCCGGGGGCACGTGGGTGCAGATCACGCTGCACCACATGGTCGCCGACGGCTACTCCACCGGGATCCTGTTCGCCGAGCTGGGACGGCTCGCGACCGGCCGATTGATCGGCCGGCTGCAGCGACTGCCCGACGTCCCCTTCCAGTACGCCGACGTGGCGCTGTGGGAACGCGAGCGCGCGGAAGCGGACGCCGACGCGGCGGACATCGCCTACTGGACCGAGCGGCTGCGCGGCGCGCCGACGGTGCTGACCCTGCCGACGGATCACCCGCGGCCCGCCCGCCAGAGCTACCGCGGGCGCCGCACGGCGTGCGCACTCACGGCGGAGCAGGCCGCCGCCGTCCGCGCGTACAGCGCCGCGCACGACGTGACGCCGTTCGTCACGGTGCTCACCGCGTACGCCGTGGTGCTGGGCCGGTGGTCCGGGCAGGACGGCGTCGTCGTGGGCGTACCGGTCGCCCAGCGCTCGCAACCGGGCACCGAGCGCGTGATCGGACCGTTCCTGAACACGCTCGCGCTGCCGGTCGATCTCGGCGATGGTGAGACCGTCGGCGCTCTGCTGGGCCGGGTGAACACCGAGGTCCGCGAGGGCTTCACCCATCAGGACGCGCGGTTCGACCGCGTGCTGTCGGCACTCGACCTCGGGCGCGACCCCGCTCGCCCGCCGCTGTTCCAGGCGATCCTGAACATGCAGGAGGACCGCAGCGCACCCGAGATGCAGATGCGCGACCTCGACAACGGCTGCGCCAAGTTCGACGTCCTCCTGAACATCACCACCACGCCGGGTGCGATGACGGGCACCCTCGACGTCGCGGCGGACCTGTTCGACCAGGAGAGCGCCAACGCCCTCATCGACGGCTTCATCGCCGGCCTCGATGCGCTGACCGCTCCGGATTCGGCGGCGGACCGGCCGATCTCGACGCTGCCGCTCACGACCGCGCCGGCGACGATCGTCGCGCCCGACGCCCAGCCGGAGACCGTCCCGCTGGACGCGTACGTCCTGTCCGCCGCCGCCGACTCCGCCCAACGCACCGCGATCGTCGCCGGCGCGCAACGGATCACCTACGCCGAGTTGGACGCCCGCGTCGAGCGCCTCGCGGCGCGGATCGCGGACCGCATCGACGCGCCGCCGCAGACCCCGGTCGGGCTGCTGCTGCCCCGCTCCGCGGAGGTCGTCGTCGCCATGCTGGCGACCCTGCGCGCCGGATACTGCTTCGTGCCGCTCGACCCCGCCTACCCCGCGGAGCGGCTCGAATTCATCTGCGCCGACGCCGGAATCCCCGCTCTGATCACCACGGCCGAGAATCTGGCCGAGGTCCCGGGGCTCACCCTTCCGTGGATCGACGTCGCCGATGAGCCCGCCGGCCCGGCTCCGGCGCGACCCGCCGACGATCCCGCGACGCGGACGGCGTACCTGCTCTACACCTCGGGTTCCACGGGACGCCCGAAGGGTGTGCGGGTCTCGCACCGCAACGTCGTCACGTTCCTCGAGGCCATGCGCGCCGAGCCGGGGATGGCCCCGTCGGACACGTTGCTGGCCGTCACCAGCCCGTCCTTCGACATCGCGATCCTCGAGCTCCTCCTCCCCTTGGCCGCCGGGGCGCGGGTGATCATCGCCGACGGTGACGACGCCCGCGACGGCGATCGGCTCGCAGCACTGCTCGACGAGCACGCGGTGACCGTCATGCAGGCCACCCCCACCACCTGGCACCTGCTACTCGACGCCGGCTGGTCCGGAACCCGCGGGCTGCGCGCGCTCTGCGGAGGCGAGGCGATGCCCGCCGTGCTCGCGGGGCGGCTCCTGCGGAGCGCCGACGAGCTGTGGAACATGTACGGCCCCACCGAGACCACCATCTGGTCCACGGTGCACCGCGTCACCGACGCCGACGTCGCCGCGGGAGCGATCCCCATCGGTCACCCGATCCGCGGCACCGGCGTCGTGGTCGCCGACCCGAGCGCGGCTCCCGTGCCCGACGGCGTCTTCGGCGAGCTGTGCATCGTCGGCGACGGCGTGACGCTCGGCTATCACGACCGACCGGAGCTCACCGCCGACCGGTTCGTAACGCTAGCGGGAACGGTACGGGCGTACCGGACAGGCGATCTTGTGCGCCGGTTCCGCGACGGGCGGATCGAGTTCGGCGGCCGGATCGACACCCAGGTGAAGGTGCGCGGCTTCCGCGTCGAGCTGGGCGAGATCGAGAGCGCCCTCGAGAGCGCGTTGCCGGGTGTCCGCGCGATCGCGGCGGTCGACGCCGACGGGGCCGCGGTGACCGCCCATCTCGAGTGCTCCGCCGAGCGGCTCGGCGATACCGGCGCGCTGCTCGCGAGCCTGCGGGAGAGCCTGCCGCCGTACATGGTGCCCAGCGCGTTCGTCGTCGTCGACGCCTTCCCACTGACACCGAACCGCAAGATCGACCGCAAGGCGCTGTCCGCCGGCGGCGGCGTGCCCGTCGCCCTGGCCGCCGCGAGCGGAACCGAGCACATCGCCGCCCGCACCGACCTCGAGCGCGATCTCACCGCGATCTGGACCGACCTGCTCTCGCTGCACACGTCGCCGGGCGTCCGCGACGACTTCTTCCTCCTCGGCGGGCACTCCCTGCTCGCGACGAAGCTGGTCTTCCGCGTGCGGGAGAAGCTGGGCCGGGTGGTGCCACTGCCCGCGCTGTTCGCCGGCGAGCTCACCATCGAACGGCTCGCAGCGATCCTCGAGCGGGGCGGCGCGGGCTTCGAGAGCACCCTGGTCCTCGCCGACGAGGTCGTGCTCCCCGACGAGATCCGGCCCGCCCCCGGCGCACCGGTGCGGAGCGCAGCGGACCCTCGGAACCTGTTCGTCACCGGTGCGACCGGATTCGTCGGCGCGTTCCTCGTCGCGGAACTGCTGCGGACGTCGTCGGCCACCCTGCACTGCCTGGTCCGCGCTGCGGACGCCGCCGCGGGCATGCAGCGGATCCGATCGACGATGGTCGAGTACGGGATCTGGGACGAGCGCCACGCGGGCCGGATCGTCGCGGTACCGGGCGATCTGACCCGCCCCCGCCTCGGCCTCAGTGGTGCGGACTGGTCGGAGATGGCCGCCACCGCGGACGGCATCGTGCACTGCGGCGCCGACGTGAACTTCCTCCGGCCGTACGCCACCCTGAAGTCCGCCAACGTCGACGGCACGGTGCAGGTGCTGGCGCTGGCCTGCGACGGGCCGGTCAAGCCGGTGCACTTCGTCTCGACCACCTACGTCTTCTCGCGGTTCTCCTACCCGCAGGACACGGTCTTCGCCGAGGACGACCGCAGCCCCGTCCAGGACCCCCGCTTCACCTTCGGCTACACCCAGTCCAAGTGGGTGGGTGAGCAGTTGGTGTTCGAGGCCCGTTCGCGGGGCGTGCCCACGTACGTCTACCGCACCGGCCGCGTCGCGGGCCACAGCCGCACCGGTGCGTGCCAGCGTTCGGACTTCCTGTGGCAGACGATCCGGCTCGGCGTCGCCCTCGGCGCGGCGCCGACGATGGACATGTCCACCGACATCACGCCCGTCGACTACGTGGTCGGGGCGATCGCGAAGCTGGCCGGACAGCCGGAACTCGCGGGACGCACGTTCCACGTCGTCTCCCCGGAGACCGTCGCGGTGCCGGACCTGGTGCGGTGGATGTCCGACTTCGGCTACGCCGGTGAGGAACTGCCGTTCGGGCAGTGGTGCGAACGCGCCGCGGAGCTCGCCGAGCGCGAGGGCGACGAGACCGCCGCCGCGCTGGCGCCGTTCCTGTCTGCGACACCCCTGGACAACATGCCCGATGCCACGTTCGACGACGCGAACGTGCGCGAGAGACTGGAGGGCACCGGCATCGTGTGCCCGCCGATCGACGGCGCGCTGCTGCGCCGCTACTTCGAGTGGTTCATCGACTGTGGATACCTCCCGGCGCCGTCGACGCTGGGGCTCCCGGAGAGCGCGGCCTCATGACCGATTCGACCCATCGCGGCCCGGTGGAGCGGACCACCACCACGCTCCGGGCGCGACGGAGCCGGACTCCCGTGGCTCAGGGCAACCCGTCGACGCTGCGCATGCGCGCGTCCCGCTCGTCCGTGTCCGCGTCCCGTCCCCTGCCGATCGTGCGTCCGGTTTCGCCGGCACGCCCCGCCGCGGCGGCCGTGCGGGCGCCGGCACCTGTTCCCACCCCGGAGCGCTCGCCCTCGCCTCCCGCCCGGCCCGCTCAGGCAGCGCCGGCCCGGTCGGCGTCGGTCTCCGCACCTCCCGCACCGGCACCCGCGTCCACGCCGGCTCCCGCTCCGGCGCCGTCTCCCGCTCCCGCTCCCGCGCCGTCTCCCGCTCCCGCTCCCGCTCCCGCTCCGGCGGATCGTGCACCCGCATCCGCTCCACCACGGCCGTCTGCTCCCCCGGCGCGGCCGATCGCGCCGGTACCGCCGCCCGGTGCGCGGCCGTCTCCCAGCAGAGCGCTAGCACCCGGCCCGGCGCCCGTCATCAGCGTGCGGAACCTGGTCAAGACATACGGCGACGTGCGCGCAGTGGACGGCGTCTCGTTCGACGTCGCGGCCGGCAGCACGTTCGCCTTCCTCGGCACCAACGGCGCGGGCAAGTCGACGACCATCAGTTGCATCACGACCCTGAAGTCGATCACCTCCGGCACCGTTCACGTGGCCGGGATGCAGGTGGGCGAGCAGGATCTCGACATCCGCCGGGCGATCGGCGTGGTCTTCCAGGAGTCGCTGCTGGATCCTGCCCTCTCGGTCCAGGAGAACCTCGCGCTCCGCGCCACGTTCTACGGCATCGATGGCACGGCGGCGCGGGAGCGGATCGCGGCGCTGTCGTCGCTGCTCGGCCTGGAGGAGTTCCTCGCCCGTCGCTACAAGGCGCTCTCGGGCGGACAGAAGCGGCGCGCGGACATCGCGCGGGCCCTGATCCACCAGCCCCGCATCCTGTTCCTCGACGAGCCGACGACGGGCCTGGACCCGGACTCCCGCGATCGCGTGTGGTCGACCATCCTGGACCTGCAGAAGCGCCTGCGCCTCACGGTCTTCCTCACCACGCACTACATGGAGGAGGCCGAACGCGCGGACCGCATCGCGATCATCGATCACGGCCGGATCGTCACCGCGGGCACGCCGACCGAGCTGCGGAGCGCCCACGCGAGGGACGAGCTACGGGTCACCCTGCGCAGTCCGCGGCGGTTCGACGAGACCTTCGGGCCCCGCGCACGGCGGATCGGCAACGAGCGGCGGATCCCCGTCGAGTCGAGTCGCGAGGCCATGGCGCTGCTGCGGGACTTCGACGCCGACATCGTCGATTTCGAGTTCCGCCACGGAACGATGGACGACGTCTTCCTCGCGATCACCCGGGGTGGTGCCCGGTGACGCTGCTGCACCTGACCCGTCGCAACGTGGTCGTCTTCTTCCGCGATCCGGCGGCGGTGTTCTTCTCGCTCCTGTCGCCGATCATCCTGTTCGTGCTGTTCTCCGCCTTCCTCGGCGGCGTGCAGACGGATGCCCTGCAGAAGTCCCTCCCCGCCGCGAGCGGGGACGACGTGGACGCCTTCGTCTACTCCTGGGTGATCGCCAACCTCGTCATGATCACCACCGCCACGACGAGCCTGTCGGCGCTGGTCGTGTTCGTCAACGACCGGGTGGGCAACGTCTTCCGCGACTTCCTGGTCTCGCCGATCAGCCGGCTGCAGATGATCCTGAGCTACCTGCTCGGCGCGTTCGCGGTGTCCGTCGCGCTGAGTACGACGGTGTTCGTGCTCGCGGACGTCTACCTCGGCGTCGTCCATTCCGCGGCGCTCTCGGTGGGCGCCTTCGCGCAGGCGTACGCCCAGCTCATCGGATTCTGCCTGTTGTTCTCCGCGATCTGGAGCTTCCTGGTCACGTTCATCGGTTCCACCGGCGTCTTCACCTCGGTCGCGACGATCGTGGGCACGGCGGGCGGCTTCCTCGCGGGTGCCTACATCACCGTCGGCGCGCTGCCGAGCGGCGTGGTGACGTTCATGAACCTGCTGCCGCTGAACCAGGCTGCGACGCTGATGCGCGGACCGTTCACCCGAGGCCCGCTCGACGCCCTGGTGGGCACCTCCGAGGAGGCCCGAACGACGGTTCGGGAGGAGTACGGGCTCATCCCCCACATCGCCTCGGCAGAGGTACCGGAGTGGTCGATCTGGCTGCTGTTCGCCGCCCTGTTCGTCGCCTTCGTCCTGCTCGGCGCATGGCGCATCGGCCGCCGAATCGGCTGAGCCGGCGAGCGCGATCTCATGAGCAGCGACAGCCGCCAGCGCGGAGCCGGTGACATCGCCGTAACAATCCGGCCCGACCCCGGAAACACCGCGCAGGCACCGTGGCGGCATGGACGTGGAGACGGTGTGCGGGTACTGCGGTGTGGGGTGCGGCCTCACCCTGCAGGTGCGCGACGGTGCCGTCACCGGCTCGGTCGGCACGAAGCACCACCCCGCCAACCGCGGGCGACTGTGCACCAAGGGCACCACCACCGTCGACCTGCTCACCGCGGGCGGCCGGCAGGCCCGCGCCGAGCTGCGGGAGGACCGCGACGGGGCGCGCGGCACCGTCGCCCTCGAAGAGGCGATCGCGGCCACCGGGAGGCGCCTGCGGGCGATCCGGGACGAGCACGGCCCGGATGCGATCGCGCTGTACGTCAGCGGGCAGATGACGCTCGAGGCCCAGTACCTGGCGACCAAGCTGGCGAAGGGATTCCTGCGCACCCAGTGGATCGAGTCCAACTCGCGGCTGTGCATGGCGAGCGCCGGGACGGGCTACAAGCAGTCGCTCGGATCGGACGGTCCGCCCGGCAGCTACGACGACCTCGACCACGCCGACGTCTTCCTCGTCATGGGCGCCAACATGGCCGAGTGCCACCCCATCCTGTTCCTGCGGATGATGGACCGGGTCAAGGCCGGAGCGAAGCTCATCGTCGTCGACCCCCGGCGCACCGCCACCGCGGCGAAGGCCGACCTGCACCTGGCCGTGCGGCCGGGCACCGACCTCGCGCTGCTCAACGGACTTCTCGCGCTGCTGGTCGAGAACAACGCCCTGGACCGCGATTTCATCGACGCCCACACCGAGGGCTGGGACGCGATGCCCGCCTTCCTCGAGGACTACCCGGTCGAGCGGGTCGCCGAGATCACCGGCCTCACCGCCGACGACATCACCCGGGCCGCGGAGCTCATCGGCGGCGCGGCGAACTGGACCAGCCTCTGGACGATGGGACTCAACCAGTCCACGCACGGCACCTGGAACACGATCGCCCTGTGCAACCTGCACCTGGCCACCGGCGCGATCTGCCGCACCGGCTCGGGCCCGTTCAGCCTCACCGGTCAGCCGAACGCGATGGGCGGCCGCGAGATGGGCTACATGGGGCCGGGGCTCCCCGGACAGCGCTCCGTCCTCGACGACGCCGACCGCGCGCACACCGAGGCGCTCTGGGGGCTGCCGGAGGGAACGATCCGCACCGCGGCCGGGCAGGGCACCGTGCAGATGTACCGGGACATGGCCGCGGGCGACATCAAAGCCGCCTGGATCATCTGCAGCAACCCGGTCGCCTCGATGGCCAACCGCTCCACCGTGATCGACGCGCTGCGCTCCGCGGAAGTAGTGATCGTGCAGGACGCCTACACCGGCACCGAGACCTCCGCGTACGCCGATATCGTTCTCCCCGCGGCACTCTGGTCCGAGACGGACGGAGTGATGGTCAACTCCGAACGCTGCCTGACCCGCACGGCGGCCGCGACGCCGCCGCCCGGCGAGGCCCTCCCCGACTGGAAACTGATCTGCCTCGTCGCCGCCGAGCTGGGCCACGGCGCCGATTTCGACTACCCCGACGCCGCCGCGGTCTTCGACGAGATCAAGGCGTTCCACAACCCGCGCACCGGCTGGGACGTACGCGGGGTCGATCACGCGCGTCTCACGCGCGGCCCCGTGCAGTGGCCCGCCGCCCCGGACGGGCCCGACCGCAACCCGATCCGGTACCTCGATCCCGGCGCGCCCGCCCGAGGTCCGCGCTTCGCGACACCGTCGGGCCGCGCCCGGTTCCTGCCCCGGCCGTACCTGCCGCCCGCCGAGCTGCCCGACGACGAGTACCCGATGGTGCTCACCACCGGCCGCCTCGCGCACCAGTGGCACACGATGACCAAGACCGGGCGCGTGGCCAAGCTCAATCGCCTCAACCCCGAACCCTTCCTGCAGGTGCACCCCGACGACGCCGCCGCCCACGGCCTCACCGCCGGGACGCGGGTGCGCGTGTCCAGCCGCCGCGGCGGCGCCACCCTGCCGGTGCAGGTCGACGACGCGGTGCGGCCCGGAGTGTGCTTCGCCCCCATGCACTTCGCCGACGCCTTCGGAGAGGACGTGGCCGTGAACGCGGTGACCAACGACGCCGTCGATCCCGAATCCCTGCAGCCCGAGTTCAAGGTCAGCGCGGTGGCGCTCACGCCGCTCCCGGCGGACCCGCCCCCGCCGGTGGACGTCCCTGCCTCGCCGCTGGCGGCCGCCCTGGCGCCGTACGCCTCGGGCCCCGGCGAGCTCTCGGCCGAGGCCTCCGGCTACCTCGGCGGTCTGCTCACCGGCCTGAGCGTCGCGCCGCCGTCGGGGGTGCCGACGGTGCCCGGCGACGCCCCGCTCGCCCCGATCGCCCGCGCGTGGCTCGAAGGCGTTCTCGCCGGGGTCTACGGGTCCGCCCCGGCTGAGACCGATGCTCCGGGGCCCACGGTGACCGTCGTCTGGGCGTCGCAGACGGGCACCGCCGAGGGGTACGCCGTGGACTGCGCCGCGGCGCTGCGCAGCGCGGGCCTGACGGCGACGGTGGTCGGCGCCGAGCAGATCGCGCCCGCGCAGCTCAGCGGCACCGTCGTCTTCCTCGTCGCCACCACCGGCGACGGGGATGCGCCCGACAACGGTGTGGCCCTGTGGGACGCGCTGGCGGCGGCCGAGCCGGGCGACCTGGACGGCCTGCGGTACTCGGTGCTGGGCTTCGGTGACCCGTCCTACGCGGACTTCTGCGGTTTCGCCCGCAAGCTCGACGCCCGGCTCGAGCATCTCGGCGCGGTCCGGCTCGCGCCCCGCGCCTCGTGCGAACCCGACTACGCCGACACCGCCGCCTCCTGGCTCGGTGCGGTGGTCACCGCGCTCGATCCCGAGGCGTCGCCGGCGCCGCCGCCCGCACCGGAGCCTGCCGGCTACACCCGAACCCGCCCGCTGCGCACCGCGCTCGTGGCGTCCGAACGACTCTCGGGCGACGGCTCGGCGAAGGACGTGCGCCGCTTCACCTTCGCGCTGCCCGCCGATGAGCTGTCCTACCGCGCCGGCGACGCGCTGGGGATCTGGCCGGTGAACTCCGGCGCCGTGATCGAGGAGTTCTGCGCCCGCACCGGCGTGGACCGTGATGCGGTGGAGCTCGACCGCAAGGACCTCACGCGGATCACGCCCGAGCTGCTGCGCTTCGTCGCCGACCGGTGCGAACACGGCGACGCGCTGCGCGCGGTCCTGGACGAGCCCACCTCGTTCGCCGAGTGGACGTGGGGCCGCCAGCTGCTCGACCTGCTCGCCGCGCACCCCGTCCACGCCGAGCCGGCGGAGTGGGAGGCACTGCTGCGCCCACTGACCCCGCGGCTGTACTCGATCTCGTCGAGTCCCCGCGAGGATCGCGACCTGGTCTCGATCACCGTCTCCGTGGTGGGCTTCGACTGTGACGGGCGCCGCCGCGGCGGCGCCTGCTCGACGCACCTCGCGAGCCTCGGCGAGGGCGACGAGGTCGACGTCTTCGTGCAGCCGACCCGCGCCTTCCTGCCCCCGGAGGACCCGGCGATCCCGGTCGTCATGATCGGCCCGGGCACCGGCATCGCCCCGTTCCGCGGCTTCCTGCACGAGCGCGCGCACGCGGACGCCGCGGGTGAGAACTGGCTGTTCTTCGGCGAGCAGCACGAGGCCACCGACTTCTACTACCGCGCCGAACTCGACGCGCTCGCCGCCGAGGGCGTCCTCACCCGGGTGGACACCGCCTTCTCCCGCGACACCGCACGGAAGGTGTACGTGCAGGACCGGATGCGCGAGCACGCCGCCGAACTCTGGGACTGGATCCGCCGCGGCGCCCACCTGTACGTCTGCGGCGACGCCGCCCGCATGGCCCGCGACGTGGACGAGGCCCTGCGCGGTATCGTCGCCGAACACGGCCACATGGCGCCGCGCAGCGCGGACGCCTACGTGGCGGCGCTGTCCGCCGAAGGGAGATACGTGCGTGACGTCTACTGACCACGCCCCGGCCGCGTCCCTGGACGCGGCCGTCGTCGTGGCCGGTGGGAGCGCGCGCCGCCTGGGCCGGGACAAGCCGGAGCTCGTGGTCGGCGGGCGCCGGCTGCTCGACGCCGCGCTCGAGGCGGCCGCCGGCGCCCCGACCGTCGTGGTGGGCCCGCCCCGCGCGGTGCCCGACGGGGTCGTCGTCGTCCGCGAGGACCCGCCGGGCGGCGGTCCGCTCGCCGCGATCGCGGCGGGACTCACCGCCGTTCCCGCCGCGGCGCGCACCGTCGCCGTGCTCGCCGCGGACGTTCCTGACCTCGCTCCGGCGCACCTGGTCCGCCTGGCCGCGCTCCGCGCCGCCTCCGGTGCACCGGTGGCTCTCGCGGAGGACGCGCACGGTAGGCCCCAGTACCTGCTCGCCGTCTGGGACACCGCCGCGCTGCGCGCCGCGCTGGCCGGGATCGCCCGCCGGGACGGCGCTCCCGTCCGCACGATCATCCCGCCGGACGCGCCTCGGATGCGGCTGCCCCTCACCGATGTCGACACCCCGGAGGACCTGGACCGCGCCCTCGCCTCCCCGCACGCCGTGCGCCGCCTCCTGCGCGCGACGCTCCGCCCGCTCCCCGCCGTCACCGGCCCGCTCGTGCCCGGCGCCGTGCTGGCCGCACCGCTGGTCGCGGCCGCACCGTTCCCGCCGTTCGACCAGTCCGCGATGGACGGGTGGGCCGTGGCCGGCCCGTCGCCGTGGCGCCCCGTCGACGGTGCCGCGCTGGCGGGGCACGCCACGCCCGGCCTCGCCCCGGGGACGGCGGTGCGCATCGCCACCGGAGCCCGGCTCCCCACGGGCGCCGACAGGGTCGTGCGCGACGAGGAGATCCTCCGCGACGGGGCGCTCCTGACCTCCGCGCGCACCGACCGGAACGACCTGCGGCGCACGGGCTCCGCGTGGCCCGCGGGCGCACCGCTTCTCCCCGCCGGTACCGCGATCGACGCGGCGGCGCTCTCACTCGCCGCGGCCGCGGGGGTGCCCGCGGCGCCCGCACGGGGCCCGGTGCGCGTGCGCCTGCACACCTCCGGGGACGAGGTCGGCGCCACCGACGGGACCGGCCTGCCCGAGACCGCGTGGGCCCCGGTCGCCGCGACCCTGGAGGCGGCCGGCTGCCGCGTCGCCCGCGGCCCGCACCTGCCCGACGCACCCGACCCCTTCGAGGCGGCACTGCGCCCGGTCGAGGCCGACGTCGTGGCGGTCATCGGTGCCACCGGCCGCGGTGCGGCGGACGGCCTGCGCGGCGCCCTCGACCGCGCGGATGCCACCGTGCTCGTCGATGGGGTGGACGTACGCCCCGGCGGTTCCCTGCTCGTGGCCGCGGTGCCCGGCGGGCCGATCGTGCTGGGATTGGGCGGCAACCCGATGGCCGCGGTGCTCGGGGCGGCACTGCTCGCGCGGCCGCTGCGCGAGGCGCTGCTGGACGAGCCCGCCCGCGCTGCTGAACTCCTCGAACTCGCGGACCCGAACCCGGACGACCGCTGGCGGATGCTCCCCGTCGAGCCCGACGGCGCCGGCCGGTGGCGCCTGCCCGCGACCGTCGCGACCCCGCACCTGCGCGATGCCGTGGGCCGCCGCGCGGTGGCGCTGGTCCCGCCGCTGGCGCAGGCCGGCGAACTCGTCGAACGCCTGGCCTGAGCCTCCTCACGAGGGCACGCCGCCGTCCGTGAGGAAGGCGTGATCGACGGGCAACACGGCGGCACAACCCCGCAACACCGCCTCCTTAGATTCGGAGCCAACGGTTCCCGTCGAGAGGAGAGGTCCATGGTCACCCAGCGCACCGTCGTGGTGGTGGGGCACGGCATGGTCGGCCACCGGTTCGTGGAGGCGCTGCGCGCCCGCGACGAGGCGGGAGCCTGGCGCATCGTCGTCCTGGGCGAGGAGGCCGACGGTGCCTACGACCGCGTGGGCCTGTCGTCCTACGTCGGGACCTGGGACCGCTCCGAGCTGGCGCTCGCGGGCAACGACTACGCGGGCGATCCGTCGGTGGAGCTGCGTCTGGGCGCGAAGGTGACGGGCATCGACCGCGCCGCCCGCACCGTCACGACGGACGACGGCCCGATCGCCTACGACGCGCTGGTGCTCGCCACCGGCTCCTACGCCTTCGTCCCGCCGGTTCCGGGCCATGATCTGCCCGGATGTCACGTCTACCGCACCCTCGACGACCTGGACGCGATCCGTGCCGACGCCGAGTCGGCGCTCGCGCGCTCGGCCGAGCCGGTCGGCATGGTCGTCGGCGGCGGCCTGCTCGGCCTGGAGGCGGCGAACGCGCTGCGCACCCTGGGCCTGCGGCCGCACGTCGTGGAGGTCAATCCGCGGCTGATGCCGCAGCAGGTGGACACCGGCGGCGGCGAGCACCTGGCGCGGATGATCGGCGAGCTCGGCATCGACATCACGCTCTCGTCGGGCACCACCGACATCGCCGCCGCCGAGCACGGCCTGGCCGTCACGCTCAAGGACGAGAGTGTGGTGAACGCCGCGGTCGTCGTCTTCGCCGCCGGTGTGCGGCCCCGTGACGAGCTGGCCCGCGAGGCCGGCATCGAGGTGGGCGAGCGCGGCGGCGTCATCACCGACCTCGCCTGTGCCACCTCCGATCCCGACGTCCACGCCATCGGCGAGGTCGCCGCGATCGAGGGCCGCTGCTACGGCCTCGTCGGGCCCGGTTACGCGACCGCCGAGGTGGTCGCCGATCGCCTGCTCGGCGGCGACGCGCAGTTCCCGGGCGCGGACCTGTCCACCAAGCTCAAGCTGCTCGGTGTCGACGTGGCCTCGTTCGGCGACGCGCTCGGCACCACGCCCGGCGCCCTCGACGTCGTGGTCAGCGACCCGATCGGCGGCACGTACGCCAAGCTGGTGCTCTCCGACGACGCCTCCACGCTGCTCGGCGGCGTCCTGGTCGGCGACGCCTCGCAGTACGGCGTGCTGCGCCCGCTGGTCGGCTCGTCGCTGCCGGGCGACCCGGTGTCGCTCATCGCACCGGCGAGCGACGGCGCACCCGGCATCGGCGTGGGTGCGCTCCCCGACGCGGCGCAGGTCTGCTCGTGCAACGACGTCTCCAAGGGCACGCTGTGCGCGGCGATCGCCGATGGCGCGTGCACGGTCGCCGAGCTCAAGGGCTGCACCAACGCCGGAACGTCCTGCGGGTCCTGCGTGCCGCTGCTCTCGCAGCTGCTCGAGTCCGAGGGCGTCACCGTCTCGAAGTCGCTGTGCGAGCACTTCACCCAGTCCCGCGCGGAGCTCTTCGAGCTGGTGCAGGCCAGCGGGATCCGCACCTTCTCCGGCCTGATCGAGCGGTTCGGTTCGGGCACGGGCTGCGATCTCTGCAAGCCGACGGTGGCCTCGATCCTCGCGTCCACCAGCTCCGACCACATCCTCTCCGGCGAGCAGGCGTCGCTGCAGGACAGCAACGACCACTTCCTGGCGAACATCCAGCGCAACGGCACCTACTCGGTGGTGCCGCGCATGCCGGGCGGCGACGTGACCGCGGAGCAGCTCATCGTGATCGGCGAGATCGCCCGCGACTTCGGGCTGTACACCAAGATCACCGGCGGCCAGCGGATCGACATGTTCGGCGCCACCGTCGACCAGCTGCCCCTGATCTGGCGGCGCCTGGTGGACGCCGGCATGGAATCCGGCCAGGCCTACGGCAAGTCGCTGCGCACCGTCAAGAGCTGCGTGGGCAGCGACTGGTGCCGGTACGGCCAGCAGGACTCGGTGCAGATGGCGATCGACCTGGAGCTGCGCTACCGCGGCCTGCGCTCGCCGCACAAGATCAAGATGGGTGTCTCCGGCTGCGCCCGCGAATGCGCGGAGGCCCGCGGCAAGGACGTGGGGGTCATCGCCACCGAATCCGGCTGGAACCTCTACGTGGGCGGCAACGGCGGCATGACGCCCAAGCACGCGCAACTGCTCGCGAGCGACCTGGATTCCGAGACTCTGATCAAGTACGTCGACCGGTACCTCATGTACTACATCCGCACCGCGGACCGGCTGCAGCGCACGGCCCCGTGGTTGGAGTCGCTCGACGGGGGCATCGACCGGCTGCGCGAGGTCGTCGTCGACGACGCCCTCGGCCTCAACGCCGACTTCGAGGCAACCGTGGAGCGGCACGTCGACGGCTACGGCTGCGAGTGGAAGGGCGTCCTCGACGACCCGGACAAGCTCGCCCGTTTCGTCTCGTTCGTCAACGCCCCCGGCGCCCCCGACCCGACGGTCGACTTCGGGGAGAAGAACGGCCGCAAGGTGCCGATCCTGCTGGGCACCCCCACCCCGTCGATGCCCGCGAGGAAGGACCACGCATGACCACCGCCCCCTTCGACCTGCACCGCTGGACCCGGGACTGGACCGCGGCGTGCCCCGCCTCCCGGCTCGAGCCCCTGCGCGGCGTCGCCGTCCTCCTGCCCGACGGTGCCCAGGTCGCCCTGTTCCGGCTGGCCGACGACAGCATCCGCGCCATCGGCAACATCGATCCGATCGGGCGGGCGGCGGTGCTCTCGCGCGGCATCGTCGGCGACCGCGGCGGCTTCCCCGTCGTGCAGTCGCCGCTGAAGAAGCAGGCGTTCAGCCTGCTCGACGGGCGCTGCCTCGATGCTCCCGGCGTCTCGATCCCCGTCTACGACACGAGGATCTCGCTCGACGGCACCGTCTACGTGGCGAACTCCCCGGAGGTCAGGTTCGGGTTCCGTCCCCGTCCTGCTGCTCTGTGATCGCAGCACCGCTACTCTGCTCCTGACACCTGAAGGAGTAGACGATGGCAGGCCTGGGCGACACCACCGTTCGACTGCGCGACAGAGCGCCCATGGCGGCGGCCGATGTCGGGTTCCTCATCGGTGCGATCGCGCCCGTCGTCGACGGCCGTGGCCGCGCCGGCACGCCCCACGGGCGGATCAGTCCCGCTGCGCTCACCGTCGACGCCGCGGGGACGCCGCAGCTGATCGACGTCCCCGACAGCGACGAGGCGACCGCCTACGCGGCGCCCGAGATCGGGGAGACCGGGCTGATCACCGGCCAGTCCGAGGTCTACTCGCTCGGGAACACCACGTACACGCTGCTGACCGGTCATCCGCCGAATCCCTACGGGTTCGCGACCGTTCGCCGCGACCGACCCGACCTCGGGCCCGACGTCGACGGGGTGCTGCTGCAGGCGACGGCCCGCGCGCCGGAGCTGCGTTTCGCGACGGCGACCGAGTTCGCGGCCGCGCTGTCCGAAGCGCTCGAGCAGCCCGTCCAGCCCGCCCCGATCCCGGTGCGCTCCCCCGCACCCGTGCCGGAGCCGCAACTCTCCGTGCCCGCCCCGGCACCGGTGGTGCAGCCCCCGCCGCGCCGCCGTTTCGAGATCCCCGAGGCCGCGCTACCCATCGTCTTCCTGCTGCTGATCGCGCTCGCGGCAGCTGGTTTCGTGGCGCTGTTCCTCAGCGGCTCCTGAGCCGGAGGGACACCCCGATGACCGACGACTCCTTCGCGGACCTCGTCGCGGCGGGCGGTCCGCTCGCCGCGGATCGGGTCGCGCGCGCCGTCTGCTCCGTGGCCGGCGAGGTCGACCGGCGCGCGGCCGCCGGCGATCCGCACGGGCGGCTGAGCCCCGCCGCCATCACCGCGACACCCGGGGGCGGCGCTCTCGTCGATCCCGCCGCACTGAGCGCGACGACGGGACCCGCGGTACACGCCGCACCGGAGGTCATCGGCGGCTCGGCACCGGACGCACGATCCGAGGTGTTCTCACTGGCCAGCACCGCGTACACGCTGCTGACGGGGCGCACGCCGAACTCCTTCGGGATCGCCAACACCCGGCGCGTCCGCCCGGATCTCGGACCGGGTGTGGAAGCGGTGCTCACCCGGGCGACTTCGCGGGATCCCGCGTTCCGCTATCCGTCGGCGGCAGACTTCGCCCGAGCCCTCGATGCGGCTCTCACCTCGGCGGGGACGCCGACCGTCGCCCCGCCCGCACGCGCGGACGAGCGTACGCGTCGATCGCCGTGGCGTCCCTCGACGTGGCGCAGGAGGCGCTGACGGGCGGCGGCCACCCGCGGTGACGCACGATGATCGATCGCCCGGCCCGGGACCGCGATCAGCCGAGGACGACGCGCGCACCGGACGGTGTCGCGAGCCCGGCGTAGCTGCGGCGCAGACACGCCAGCCGCACGACGGCGGGGTGCAGCCCCAGCGGGGCCGCGACCACGTCGGCGCCCGCATCGCGCAGCCGCTGCTGGAACAGGCCCTCCGCCAACAGGTACGAGGCCACGGCGACCGAGCGCGCACCGTCGGACCGCACCCGGGCGACGACCTCCGGGACCGAGGGATAGCCCTCGCTCTGCTGGCTCGGCGCGGCGAAGGCGATCGACACCCGGGTGCCGACCAGTGCCGAGAGCGCGGCCGCGGTGCGCCGCAGCTCGCCCTGGGCGTGCGCGTCGCGGGTGCCGGCGGCGGCCATGACGACGGCGTCCCCGCGCCGCCAGCCCGCCTCCTGCAGCCGCCCGAGCATGGCGCGCGCGAGTTCCGGGGACGGCCCCAGGGCCGGCGTCGTCGTGACTGTCCGGTGCCCGGATTCGGCGACCTCGCGGGGCAGGTCGTGGCGCACGTGGAAGCCGCTGGAGAGGAAGGCCGGGACGACCACCGTCGGTTCGTGATCGAGCGCGGACAGCACCTCCGCGGGGGTGGGGCCGAGAACGTCGACGAAGGCCACGCGCACGGTCTCGGCGAGGCGGCCGGACATCGCGGCGGCCAGCTCGCCGATCATCGCGACGCCGTGCTCGCTGCGGGTGCCGTGCGCCACCAGGAGGGTTCCCATATCAGTGCTCCTCGTCGACGGCGAGCCGGTAGCCCCGCTTGACCACGGTGGCGACGATCTCCTTGTGCCCCAGCCCCGTCCGCAGTCGCGCGACGGCCGCCTCGACGGCGTGCGGATCGTCGCCGCCGAGCGCGGCCAGCAGGTCCTCGCGGGAGACCACCGAACCGGGCTCGCGGGTGAGCAGGCGCAGCAGGACGATCGAGGTGGGCGTGAGTTCGCGCTCCTCCCCGTCCACGACCGCACCCCGCGCCCGCAGGCCCAGGCGGTGGCCGGCCACCGCGAGATCCGGGCGGCGCGTGGGCAGGTCCTGCTCGACGAGGCGGGCGAGCGCCCCGAGTCGCATGCGCTCGGGGGTGACGGAGCCGATGCCGAGGCGATCGAGCGGGGTCGCGGTCACCGGCCCCACGCAGTAGGGCACGACCGGCCCAGTCAGGGCGCCGCGCACGGCACCGTCGAGCCCGAGTTCCGCGGCGCGCTCGAGCACCGAGGCGGCGGCGGGCGCGGAGGTGAAGGTGACGGCGTCGACCGCGGAGGTCGCGATCGCCTCAACGACCCGATCGAGGCCGGTCAGGTCGGTCGGCCGCTCCCACCGGTAGACGGGGACCTCCACGATCTGCGCCCCCAGTTCGCGCAGACCGTCGAGCAGTCCGGGATTCGGATCCCACTTGTCGGTGGCGCCGTGCAACTGCACGGCCACGCGCAGGCCGGTCAGGTCCGAGGTGGACAGGTGGCTGAGCACCTCGGCGGAGGACTCGGACTCCGGCGACCACTCCTCGCGCAGGCCCGCGGCCCGCAGCGCGCCCGTCGCCTTGGGGCCACGGGAGATGACCCGACCGCCGCCGAGCGCCGCCACGAGCCGCTCGGCGAGGCCCCAGCCCTCGGCCGCTTCGAGCCAGCCGCGGAAGCCGATGCCCGTGGTCGCCACGAGCAGGTCGGGCGGGCTCGCGAGGAGTTCCTCGGTGGCGGCCCGGAGCCGGTCGTCGTCGGAGAGCGGGACCATCGCGATGGCGGGTGCGGCGAGCACGGCGGCGCCGCGCCGTTCGAGCAGGGTGGACAGCTCGTCGGCGCGGCGCGCGGCCGTCACGGCCACGGTGAATCCGAGGAGGGGGCGGGGCGGCGCCTCGGTCATCGGATCGGGCTCCTTCGCTACGGCGGTCATCGGGTGTCGGCGACGGTGAGCGCACCGTCGCGCGGCGTGCCATCAAGCGTCCCATGCCCGCGCGGGGCGGGCGTACGCACGTACACCTTCCAGGTGACGAAGGCCGCGAGGACGTAGAAGGCGCCGAACACCCAGAACGCGATCGTCGCGGTGCCCGAGGACTGGTAGGAGGCGCGCAGGACCAGGTTGATCCCGACGCCGCCGAGGCCGCCGATCGCTCCGGCGATGCCGATCACGGCGCCGGACATGGCCCGGGAGTAGTGCGTGCGGGTGGCCTCGTCGGCGTCCAGCGAGCGGGCCTTGGCCTCGAAGATCGACGGGATCATCTTGTAGACGGAGCCGTTGCCCAGGCCGCTGAGCAGGAACAGGGCGATGAAGCCGAGCACGTAGGCGCCGAGCACGGCCCCGGAGGGAGCGCCAGAGCCGGCCGTCGTGGCGGCGGCGATGAGGACGCCGCCGGCGGCGATCATGCCGGTGAAGACGTACAGGGTGACGCGGCCGCCGCCGAGCCGGTCGGCGAGCTTGCCGCCGTAGACGCGGGAGATCGAGCCGAGAAGCGGACCGATGAAGGCGATCTGGGCCGCGTGCAGCGAGGCCTGGGCCGCGGTCTCGCCGCCCGCCCGGAACGTGGCCTGCAGGACCTGGCCGAAGGCGAAGGAGAACCCGATGAACGAGCCGAACGTGCCGATGTAGAGCAGCGAGACGATCCAGGTGTCCCGGTCGCGGGTGGAGGCGCGCATCGCGGCCGTGTCGACGGTGGGGACCTGCAGGTTGTCCATGAACAGGGCGGCACCGATGCCCGCCACCGCGAGCAGCACCAGGTAGACGGCGCACACCCAGTAGGGCTCACGGTTGCCGGCGGTCGCGATGACCAGCAGGCCGACGAGCTGCACGGCGGGGACGCCGATGTTTCCGCCGCCCGCGTTCAGGCCGAGCGCCCAGCCCTTGAGCCGCTGCGGGAAGAAGGCGTTGATGTTGGTCATCGACGAGGCGAAGTTCCCGCCGCCGAAACCGGTGAGTGCGGCGCAGGCGAGGTAGACCCACAGCGGCTGCCCCGGGTTGGCGAGGATCACCATCGTCGCGATCACCGGGACGGCGAGGACGAAGGCGCTGAAGATCGTCCAGTTACGACCGCCGAAACGGGCCGTGGCCAGGGTGTACGGGATGCGCAGGCAGGAGCCGACCAGAGTGGCGGTGGCACCGATGAGGAACTTGTCCGCCGTGCTCAGGCCGTAGACGTCCTGCGGCATGAACAGGACCATCACCGACCACAGGGACCAGACCGAGAAGCCCACGTGCTCGGCGATCACGGACCACAACAGGTTCCGCTTCGCGATCTTCTCGCCGCCCGATTCCCACTGCTCCCGGTTCTCCGGATCCCACTGCGTGATCGTGTGTGATCGACTCATCTCCAGACCTCCCGGTGCGTCGCGATCTCTTTCGCGTCGAAGGTAGGCAGCCCATGTTGCAGCCCCGGTCCCCGCGGTGTCCGCCCCGTGAACTCGATCTCACGCCGCCGCACCACCGGGCGTGAGGTCGGGCGGCCCGGCTGCGGGATACTCGCTCCGTGATTCCGGCGACCCTCGTCGCAGCCGCGACGTTCCTGCTCTGGTGCCTGCTGTCCGGGCGGATGGACCGCTGGGGCGTCTCCGCGCCGCTGGTGATGGTGCTCGCCGGCGGCGCGGTGGGCATCGGCGCGCACGGCGCGATCGCCGAGGCGATCAACACCGGGGCGGCGCAGCGGGCCGCCGAGATCATCCTCGCCGTGCTGCTGTTCGTCGACGCCACCCACGTACGGGGCTCCCTACTGGGCCGGCACCCGCGCCTCGCGGCGCGGTCGCTGCTGCTCGGGATCCCGGTGGGCCTGATCCTGTCCGTCGCCGTGGGCTGGCTGCTGCTCCCGCACCTGGGGTGGTCGGTGCTCCTCCTCGTCGCCTGCGTCATCGCCCCCATCGACTTCGCGTCCGCACCCGCGCTGCTGCGCGACCGCCGAGTCCCCTCCCGGGTCCGGGACGTGCTCACCGTCGAATCCGGCTACACCGACGGCCTGATCACCCCCGTGTTCCTGTTCGCGATGTACTGGGCCGGCCCCGCTCACGGCGGGGACGACGACCCCGCACCGGCCCTGCTGGCCGCGGCCCCGCAGGCCGCCATCGCGCTCGCGGTGGGTGCGGCGCTGGGCGCTGCGATCGCGGCGGGTGTGCGGTACAGCGAACGCACCGGTCTCGCCACGGCGAGCGGGCGCAGCCTCGCGATCGCCGCGACTCCCCTGCTGACCTACGCCGCCGCCGTGGGCCTCGGCGGCAACGGCTTCGTCGCGGCCTTCGTGTGCGGGATCGTCTACCGCCTGCGTCGCGGCACGGAGACCGCGGATGACGTCGGCCTCACCGACGACGTGGGCTTCCTCCTCGCGGCGGCCATGTGGTTCGTCTTCGGATCCGTCGCCATCGTCGGAATCTTCGACGGTGTCGACTGGCGCACGCTGGTCTTCGTGCTCGCGGCGCTGACCGTGCTGCGCGTGGTTCCGGTGGGCGTCGCGATGCTCGGCAGCGGACTACCGCGGCGGCAGGTATTGGGGTTGGGCTGGCTGCGCCCCCGCGGCACGTCGACCATCGTCTTCGCGCTGATCGCGTTCAACACGCTGCCCGACGGCCCCGTCGCCGATCTCACGCTGACGGTGGCGGTGCTCGTCGTGCTGGGCAGCGTCGTCCTGCACACCGTCGGTGTTCCGGTGACCATCGCGGGGCATGACCGGCGAGTGCGCAGCCGCGCCTGACGGCGCGCTAGAAGTCCGGCGCACCCACCGCCGCCGGCTCCCGCCCGGCATCCTCGGCGTCGGCGCCGCCGTCGAAGCCCCGAACCACGACCAGCCCGTCGCGCCCCGCCCCGTCGGGCGAGCCGTCCGCCTCCCCGGCACCCGCGGTCCCGGTGGGCGGCGTCCCACCGTCGGGCGCTCCCGCCTCAGCCGGCCCGGCGGCCGTCTCGAGCGGGGGCGGAACGATCGTGCGGTAGCGCTCCCCCGTGCCCACGTACTGGCTCGCGCACATCCGTAGGTTCAGCCCGATCGCGTCGGCCTTGAGGTCCAGCGAGCTGTGCCGCTGGCCGTCGGCACCGTCGAAGGTCTCGTGCTTGAGCTCGCCGTGCACCATGACCGGCCGGCCCTTCGCGATCACGGCCCGCGCGTTGCGCGCGAGCGCGCCGAAGGCCTTGACGTTGAGCCAGACCGTGCCGGTCTGCTTCCACTCGCCGTTCTCGTCCAGGTAGCCGTTGTTGGCCGCCATCGTGAAGCTCAGGAAGTCGTGCCGCTGATCGCGGGCCGACTCCCGGTAGGTCAGGTCGTTGGTGACGTTGCCTGCTGCGAAAACAAGTACCCCGGGCATGGCGCCCCTCCTCGTCGATGCCGCGGCCGGCGGTTCCCGGCCGTCGTCGACGAGTCTCACGCGCCGGTCCCGCCCCGGACGGCGTCCGAGGCGGGACCTGTGGAGAAAACACGTTACATACGCTTAGTTGTGGATAACGGTCGCTTCTCCGGCGCGGATGTCGTACCCCTGTGGCAGGGCTACGCGAGCCACCCCGCGGCGGTGAAGCCGTCCAGGTACCGCTCGATCAGCGCGCGGTCGAGGCCGGGGATGTCGCCGGGGCCGACGTTCGCCTCCCGCACCGCCTCGCGGAAGCGGTCCGCGGTGAGGGCGACGCCGCCTCCGTTCGGGGTCGGATGGGCGAAGGAGTGCAGCAACGGCAGCACCGAGCGCTGCCGGTCCTCCGCGGGCAGCGCCTGCAGCGCGGCCTCGAACCGGGCGAACCACTCGCCGTAGTCGGCGATCCGCTCGATCGGGCGGTCCTCGGCGATCCAGTCGACGAAGTCGTCCAGACCGGCGCCATCGGAGTCGACGTTGAGCACGTGGAAGGTCCGGAAGCCCTCGCGCCCGGCCGCGCCGAGCGTGACGATCGCCTCCGCGGTGAAGTCCACCGGCAAACCGTCGTAGTGCGGGCGCGGCCCGGTCGGGTCCGCGGCGAACGACGCGGGCGCGAGCCCGGTCTCGGCGATGCTCAGCAGCAGGCGGGTGAACTGGTCCACCGGGTTGTACTGCCCGCGGAATCGGCTGTGCGCCAGGATCATGTCCGAGCGGAACACCCGCACGGGGAGCCCGGCGAGATCGGAGGCCTCGTGCAGCAGGACTTCGCCCGCCCACTTGCTCACCGCGTAGCCGTTGGCGTAGGCGTCCGCGCCGATCCGGCGCTCCGCGCCCGCCACCCGGACGTCGTCGTCCTCCACCAGGAGTCGGCCGTCGTCCTGCGGGACCACCGCCACCGTCGAGACGTAGTCGATGGACTTGCGCCGCACGGTGATCGCGAGCCGCGCGATCTCCGCGGTGCCCACGACGTTCGGGCCGAACAGCTGGTCGTAGGGCAGCACGTGGTTGACCATCGCGCCGCAGTGCACGACGTGGTCCACCCGCTCGGCGAGCCGGTCCCAGGTCGGGGCGTCGAGCCCGAGGGACGGTGCGCCGAAGTCGCCCACGACCACCTCGAGGTGCCGCTCGGCGAGCTCCGCGAACTCGACCGTCAGCTCGGGATCGGAGGTGCCGATCGCGTCGAGGACGCGGCGGCGGGCGTCGTCGGCGTCGGCGCCGCGCACCAGCGCGACGACGGTGCCCTCGTGCGGCGCGACGCGACGCAGCCACTCGAGCAGCAGGAACCGCCCGAGGTAGCCGGTGGCACCGGTGACCAGGACGGTCGACGGTTCGCCGTGCGGGGCGGGGATCGACGGGGCCGCGGCGAGCAGCTCCGGATCGACGAAGCGGTCCAGATGCAGGTCGGACGCCCGCGCGACCTGCGCATCCGCGCCGTGGATCGACGCGGCCGTCGGTGCGCTGAGCGCGCCCGCGCGCGCCGCCTCGATGTGCTCGACGATGCCGCCGAGGGTCGCGGTGGGGCCGACGATCGTCTGCACCGGTACCGGCACCTCGTAGAGCCCCTCAAGGGTGGTGGCCAACGACAGCGCCGAGAGCGAGTCGCCGCCCAGGTCCGCGAAGCGGGTCGCCGCGTCGAGCTCCTCGGGCAGAGCGCCGAGCGTGAGCGCGGCGGCGCGCACCACGGTCTCGGTCACCGATCCGTCGGCGTCGAGGTCGCGCAGGCCGGCCCGGCGGCGGTCCTCCGCGGCGGCGTACAGCGCGGCGAGCTCGTCGCCGTAGCGGGCGTTGAGCGCCGGCCGCACGAGTTTGCCGATGCCCGAACGCAGTCCGTTCTCCTGCGAGAAGGGCTCACGCTCGATGATCACGTCGCGCGGCAGCTCGTAACCGGCCAGGTCCTGGTCACGGGCGATCGCCGCCAGGCCGTCGAGCACGCGGGTGCGGGCCTGCGCATCGGTCTCCCCGTCGGGACCGGGCGCGGGCACCACGACGGCCAGCAGGTAGGAGCGCTCGCTGGTGCCGTACAGGAAGATCTGGTGGACGTCCGGCCCGGCGGCGTAGGTGGCCTCGAGCTGCGCGATCGGCACGAACTCGCCCTGCGCCAGCTTGATCACGTTGCTGCGGCGGTCGACGTACTCGAGCCGGTCGGGCGCGAGCTCCGCCATCACGTCGCCGGTGCGGTAGAAGCCCTCGTCGTCGAGGATCCGCTTGTCGGACTTGTAGTACCCGGGGATCAGCTGGGTGGACTTGACCAGCAGCTCGCCGCGCGGGTGCGGCGAATCGGTGACGAAGTAGCCCAGCTCGGGGACGTCGATCAGCTTGTACTCGGTCACCGGCGGGCGCACGATCTCGCCGTCGCGAAGGACACCGCCGGCCTCGGTGGACCCGTAGCCGATCTGGATCTCGATGCCCAGCAGCCACTCCATGAAGGTCTGCAGTTCCGCGGACAGGGCGGCGCTGCCGCACATCGCGGCCTGCAGGCGGCCGCCGAGGACGTGCTCGCGCAGCTCCACCCGGGCGGTCTCGGTGTCGGTCTCGGCCTCGAGCGTGAGGAAGCGCTGGTGCACGAGCTCGCAGACGCGGGGGACGAGACCGATGGCCGTGGGGCGGGCGGCGGCGAGGTCGTCGAACAGCGTCGACATGTCGGAAGCGCCGGCGAAGTACCCGGTGCCACCGGAGGCGAGGCCCGCGATGAGCCAGTTGCGGCCGTACATGTGGCTCATCGGGAGGAAGTGCAGGAGCGACTCCGACGGCAGGTCGTAGTCGACGATGCTGTCCACCTTGAGCCAGGCGTCCGTGACCAGCTTCTCGGTGTACATCGCCCCCTTCGGGGTGCCGGTGCTGCCCGAGGTGTAGATCAGCGTCACCAGCGGGTCGGCGTCCGGCTCGGGAGCGAAGAACTCCGGGTCGGGCAGCGCCCGGCCCGCGAGGACGTCGGCCTCGATGCCCTCGTACCCGGCGTGCTCGCCGTCGAAGACGACGACGCGCGGCGTGGCGGAGGACTCGGCGAGGGCCTGCTCCGCGAGGGCGGCCTGGTCGGCGCTCACGGCGAAGATCTTGGGCCGGGTCTCGTCGAGGATGGCGGCGATGCGGGCGGCGGGCGCGCCGGCCTGCAGCGGCACGTTCGGGGCGCCGAGCAGGGTGGTCGCGAGGTCGACGGTGACGAAGTCCGCACTGGTGAAGCCGAGGATCGCGACGAAATCGCCCGGGGCCAGCTCGCTCTGCCACGCGGCGGCCAGCGCGGTGACGCGCTGCCAGATCTCGCCGTACGAGACGGTGACGTACGGGGCGCGGGGTCCTCCGTCGCGGGTCGCGAACGCAGGACGGTCGGCGAACCGCTCGAAGACCCGCGCGATCACCTGCGGAAGCCGCTCGGCGGGCGCGCCGGCCTCCCCCGTCGCGGAACCGGTGACCACCGGATCGCTGCTCTGCACTGCTTCAGTCGACATCTAGCACCTCATTTCACTACGAAGCTCTAAGTAACTTGTTCCCTAGCTTAGCTACTGATCGGTAGGTCCGCACGTTCGACGCATCGCGAGTCCAAACCTGGCCTCCGCAAGGCCGCGGTGGTGGACTTGCGCTCCATATCCCGCTCCACCGACGGAAGGCTGCCGTGAGCTCGCCCAACCCCCTCCACCTGCACTGGTTCCTGCCCACGTACGGCGACTCGCGGAACCTGATGGCGGGCGGGCACGGTAGCTCCATGAGCGGCGACCGCCCCGCGAACCTGCACTACCTCAAGCAACTCGCCCTGGCCGCGGAGGCGAACGAGTTCGAGGCGGTCCTCATCCCCACCGGGCTGTGGTGCGAGGACGCGTGGCTGACCGCTGCGCTGCTCGCCGACGCCACCGACCAACTCAAGTTCCTCGTGGCGCTGCGCCCGGGCCTGACCAGCCCGCTCCTCGCCGCCCAGATGGCGACCACCCTGCAGTGGCAGACCGGCGGCCGCGTGCTGCTCAACGTGGTCACCGGCGGCGAGTCCTCCGAGCAGCGCGCCTACGGCGACACGCTCACCAAGGAGGAGCGGTACGAGCGCTGCGGCGAGGTGCTCGACATCACCCGGCAGTTGTTCGACGGCGCGGGCCCGGTGAACGTCGCCGGGAAGTACGCCTCCGCGGAGAACGCGATCCTCGCCCGACGCCCCGACCCGGCTCCCCCGATCTTCTTCGGCGGTAGTTCTCCCGCCGCGGGCGACGTCGCGGCGAAGTACGCCGATACCTACCTCACCTGGGGCGAGCCGCCGGCGCAGGTGAAGCAGAAGCTGGACTGGATCCGGGGCCTCGCCGCCGCACAGGGTCGCGAGCTCACCTACGGCATCCGACTGCACGTGATCTCGCGCGACACGAGCGAGGAGGCGTGGGCCGAGGCGAACCGTCTGCTGGGCAACCTCGATCCCGCGGCCATCCGCGCCGCGCAGGCCAACCTCGCCCGGAGCGAGTCCGAAGGCCAGCGCCTCATGCGCGAGCTGCACGGCGGCGGAGCGGCATTCGATGAGGCCGCCGACGCCCGCTCGCTGCAGGTCTACCCCGGCCTGTGGACCGGCGTGGGCCTCGTCCGCGGCGGCGCGGGCACGGCGCTCGTCGGCTCGCACGACGAGGTCGCCGACCTCATCGCGGAGTACGCGGCGCTCGGCCTGGATCACTTCATCCTCTCCGGGTACCCGCACCTGGAGGAGGCCTACCACTTCGGCGAGGGCGTGCGCCCGCGCCTCGCGGCCCGCGGTCTGCTCGGCGCGTCCGGCGCACCGTCGGAACCCGTACGCGGCGCCTTCCTGCCCGACCTCTCCCCCAGCCCCACCTCCTAGCCCCGGTTCTCCGACCCGAAGGACACAGCGATGACCACTGAGAAGACCGCCGACGAGATCAAGTTCGCCTACTGGGTGCCCAACGTGTCGGGCGGCCTGGTCACCAGCGACATCGAGCAGCGCACCAGCTGGGACTTCGAGTACAACAAGAAGCTGGCGCAGACAGCGGAGCGCGTGGGCTTCGAATACGCGCTCTCGCAGGTGCGGTACATGGCCAGCTACGGCGCCGAGTACCAGCACGAGTCCACGTCGTTCAGCCTGGCGCTGCTCGGCGCGACCGAGAAGCTCAAGGTCATCGCCGCCGTGCACCCCGGCCTGTGGCACCCGGCCGTGCTCGCGAAGTTCGGCGCCACCGCCGACCACCTCTCGAACGGGCGGTTCGCGATCAACGTGGTCTCCGGCTGGTTCGCCGGCGAGTTCAAGGCGCTCGGCGAGCCGTGGCTCGAGCACGACGAGCGGTACCGCCGCAGTGCGGAGTTCCTCGAGGTGATCCGCAAGATCTGGACTGAGGACAACGTGGACTTCGGCGGCGACTTCTACCGCATCCGCGATTTCACGCTCAAGCCCAAACCGCTCAACACCCCCGAGCGCCCGAACCCCGAGCTGTTCCAGGGCGGCAACTCCTCCGCCGCCCGGATCAACGGCGGCAAGTACGCCGACTGGTACTTCTCCAACGGCAAGGACTTCGACGGCGTCACCGATCAGCTCGACGACCTGCGCCGTGTGGCGCGGGAGGCGCAGCGCGAGGTGAAATTCGGGCTCAACGGCTTCATCATCGCCCGCGACACCGAGAAGGAGGCGAGGGACACCCTCCGCGAGATCGTGGAGAAGGCGAACAAGCCCGCCGTCGAAGGCTTCCGGGACGCCGTGCAGCAGGCCGGCAAGTCGACATCGGACGGCCGCGGCATGTGGGCCGACTCCAGCTTCGAGGATCTGGTGCAGTACAACGACGGCTTCCGCACGCAGCTCATCGGCACGCCGGAGCAGGTCGCCGAGCGGATCGTCGCGTACAAGGAGCTCGGCGTCGATCTGATCCTCGGCGGATTCCTGCACTTCCAGGAGGAGATCGAGTACTTCGGCGAGAAGGTGCTGCCCCTGGTCCGCGAGATCGAGGCGAGCCGCGCCGGGGCACTGGTGTGACGGTCGCGCCGGCGGCCGACTCGCGGCCCGCCGCGGCGATCGACTCCGCCGAGGCCGCCGTGGACGCGGCGCGCGACCTCGCGTCCCGCTTCGCCGACGGTGCCGCGCAGCGCGACCGCGAACGACACCTGCCCCACGCCGAGGTCGAATACCTCTCCGACGCCGGGCTCTTCGCGCTGACCGTGCCCGCCCGGTTCGGCGGACCCGACCTGCCGCCGTCGGTGATCGCCGAGGTCTTCCGCACGCTCGCCACCGCCGACGGCTCGCTCGCGCAGATCCCGCACAGCCACTACGTGTACCTCACCGCGCTGCGCCTCGCGGCGCCGGAGGGCTTGCAGCGCAGGATCTTCGAGCAGGTACTCGACGGTGCCCGGATCGCCAACGCGCAGTCCGAGCGGGGCGGAAAGACGGTGGCCGATGTCGCCACCACGCTCACACGCACGCCCGACGGCGCGCACCTGGACGGCGAGAAGTTCTACTGCACGGGTTCGCCGTACGCGCATCTGCTGGCGGTGCTCGCGCGGGACGCGGACTCCGGCGAGCAGGTCATCGCCTTCGTCCAGGCGGACACCCCGGGAATCACCATCGTCGACGACTGGAACGGCCTCGGGCAGCGCACCACCGGGAGCGGCACCGTCCGCTTCGACGACGTCGCCGTGCCGCTCGACGCCGTCTTCACCCGGACCGGCGCGGTGTCCGAGCCCACCGGCTACGGAGCCTTCGCGCAGTTGCTGCACGTCGCGATCGACACCGGCATCGCCCGGGGCGCTCTCGACGCCGCCGCGCAGTTCGTCCGCACGACCTCCCGGCCGTGGTTCGAGGCCGAGGTCGACCGGGCGCAGGACGATCCGTTACTGATCCACCGCTTCGGCGAGCTGACGGTGACGGTGCGGTCCGCGGAAGCTGCGCTCGTCGTGGCCGGTGCCGCCGTCGACGCCGCGTTCACGACGCCCGGACCCGACACCGCGGCCGAGGCCTCCCTCGCGGTCGCCACCGCGAAGGTGCTCGCGGACCGGGCCGCCACCGAGGTACCGGCGGCGCTGTTCGAGGTCTCCGGCACCCGCAGCGCCGGCGGCGACCTGGGCCTGGACCGGTTCTGGCGCGACGGCCGCACGCACACGCTGCACGACCCGGTGCGCTACAAGGTCCAGCACCTGGGCCGGTTCACCCTCAACGAGGTACGCCCGCCGCTGCACGGCGTCGTCTGACACCGACATCACACCATTCGGACCAGGGTCCGTTTATCGGTGTACGATGACTGCATGACGATTCCCGAGTTCGGCGTGGACACGTTCGGCGGCGTGACCAAGGACGCCCAGGGGCACCCCCTGCCGCATCCGCAGGTGATCCGCGACCTGGTCGAGGAGGCGGTGACCGCCGATCAGGCGGGGCTGGACTTCTTCGGCGTCGGCGAGCACCACCGGGCCGACTTCGCCGTCTCGAGCCCGGAGATGGTGCTCGCCGCCATCGCCTCGCGCACGGAGTCGATCCGCCTGGGGTCGACGGTGACGGTGCTCAGCTCGGACGATCCGGTGCGCGTCTACGAGCGGTTCGCCACGCTCGACGCGCTCTCGCACGGCCGCGCCGAGATCGTCGCGGGCCGTGGCTCGTTCACCGAGTCGTTCCCTCTGTTCGGCTACGACCTGCAGGACTACGAGGTGCTGTTCGAGGAGAAGCTGGAACTGCTCTCCGCGCTGCTCACCGAGGAGCCCGTCACCTGGTCGGGATCCACGCGCGCACCGCTGTCCGAGCAGCGCGTGTACCCGACCACGGCGAACGGCATCCGCGCCTGGGTGGGTGTGGGCGGCAGCCCCGAATCGGTGGTGCGCACCGCGCGCTACGGATTCGGCCTGTTCCTCGCGATCATCGGCGGGCCGGCGGAGCGGTTCGCCGCGTACACCGATCTGTTCCGACGGGCGGAGAAGGAGTTCGGCGGTTCGCCGCAGCCGATCGCGGTGCACTCCCCCGGGCTGGTCGCGGAGACGGACGAGCAGGCCCGCGAACTGGTTCACGCCGGCTGGATGCGGATGCGGCAGCGCATGGTCGGCGAGCGCGGCTGGCCGCCGCCCGCCGTCGGCGACTTCGAGCGCGAGGTCGACACCGGCTCGCTGTACGTGGGCTCGCCCGAGACCGTCGCGCGACGGATCGCGGCGACGGTCCGCACCCTCGGCGTGGACCGGTTCGACCTCAAGTACGACCAGCCGGTCACCCATGCCGATCTGATGCGCTCCATCTCCCTCTACGGCGAGAAGGTCGTCCCGATGGTCAAGGACATGCTCAGCGACTGATCCGGCGATTCCCTCACCGGATCAGCCGCGAGATCACCGATCCGTTCCGCTGAACACGATCGTGGCGCCGGCGGGGGCGGCCTCGATCATGCGCAGCCGCGCGAGCGCCGGTGACGCGTCGAGCATCCGGCCCGCATTGGCGAGCGCGCGCAGCGCGGCGGTCTCGGAACGTGCCTCCTCGAGCCGCGCGGTACCCCGCGCCTTCGCGGTGATCAGATCGACCGCGGCGCGGCGGATCTCGGGCGGCAGGACGATGTCCTTGACCACCACCGCGAGCACCTCGACGCCCACCGTCCCGGCGGCGGCGCTCACCGCCGCCCGCACCGCCTCGCCGTCGACGGCGGTGGTGCGCCGCACCAGATCGTCGATCCCGATGCCGCCCACCGTCTCCCGCAGTGCGATCTGCGCGGCGAGGTAGACGACTGCGTCCGGATCGGCGGCGCGCTCGATGAACGCGACGGGATCGGCCACCCGCACGCGCATCGTCATCGACACCCGGACGGGCACCGATTCGGCGGTCACGATCTCCTGCGGGGCGACGGCGATCAGCCGCTCTGCCACCACGACCGGGACGACGGCGCCGTCCCCGCGCACCCGATGAGGTCCGGGCCCGCGGACGCGGACGACGGCGCCGTCCCGGTACTCGACGGCGCGGCGCCCCACCGGCACGACGATGCGTCGGCCGCGCAGGGCGGTCATGATCGACACGGTGGTTCTCCTCTCGTGGCGGCCCGCAGGCCTGGTCGTTGTGCACCGCTCCGCCGGGCGGGCGGCGACGGCGGGATGTCCCGGGTAATGGCCGGGGCATCGCAGGGCGGCCGCCGCCCGCGCTCCCGGCGGGACGGCGTGCGGGGGACTCGAACCCCCTGGGCCCAGTACGGGCCGTGCCACTGGTCGGTTCTGCCGGTTCGAACGCGCGGAACCGGTCGCGGTACCCCGCTCCGGCCGCTCCCCGATCAATGCCGAGCACCACTCTGACACCGCCCGATGAGGTATCGCAAAGCATTTTTCGCCGCGAGCGAACTCTGCCCGGCGGCGCGTCCGCGGCAGCGCACATATCCTGGGCGAGTGCCCCCACCTCGCGCTCTGCGCGGCGCTGCGAAGCGCCCCCTCGTCACCGCCGCGGCGCTCGCCGCCGTCGTGATCATCCTCGGCGCGTTCGCCGCCTGCGGCCTCGCCGGGCGCGGCGCACCGTCGTTCCAGCGCACCGATCAGGCGATCGACGGGGCCGGGGTCAGCCTGGACACGTCGTTCTTCCGACCCGACGGCGCCGACCGGGTCCCGGCGGTGATCCTGGCGCACGGCTTCGGCGGCTCCAAGGAGGACGTGCGCGCTGAGGCCGAGCAACTCGCCGGGCGCGGGTACGCGGTCCTGACCTACACCGCACGCGGATTCGGGAAGTCGACCGGGCTCGTCGGCCTCGACTCCCCCGATGCCGAGGTCGCCGACGCCCGCAAACTCCTGGACTGGCTGGCCGCCCGGCCGGACGTGCAGCAGGACCGCCCCGGCGACCCGCGCGTCGGCGTCGCGGGAGGCAGCTACGGCGGGGCCCTCGCGCTGCTGCTGGCCGGGCACGACGAGCGGGTGGACGCGATCGCTCCCCGCATCACCTACTGGGATCTCGAGCAGGCACTCTTCCCCGGCGGGGTCTACAAGAAGCAATGGGCCGGAATCCTGTTCACGATGGGCGGCGGCTGCCCCCGTTTCGAGCCCGCGGTGTGCGAGATGTACACGCGGGTCGCGCAGGGCGGTGCCCTCACCGACGCGGACCGCGCGCTGCTCGCGGCGCGCAGCCCCGCCTCGGTCGGGGCGGACATCCGCGTCCCCACCTACCTCGCGCAGGGCGAGCTGGACTCGCTGTTCCCGCTCGAGCACGCCGACGCCGCCGCGCAGCGGATCGCCGCCAACGGCGCCCCGGTCGCGGTCGACTGGATCGCGGGCGGGCACGACGCGGGCAGCGCCGAGGACGCGCGCGTGAACGCACGCACGGCCGAGTGGTTCGACCGCTACCTCAAGAACCTCGACGCCCCGGCGGTTCCGGCGTTCCATGTGTCGCGTTCCGGCGGCATCGACCGCGAGAGCGGCGAGCGCACCGTCCGCGCCTCGAGCACCGACTCCTACCCCGGACTCGGCGGGAGCATCACCCGCACACTCGCCCTGCCGGGCGAACCGCAGCGCGCGGAGAACCCGCCGGGCGGCGCTCCCCCGTCGATCTCCGGAGTGCCCGGACTCGGCGCCCTCGCCTCCTCGGCGGCGGCGCTGGGCGCGGGCGGGTTCTCCCGCGACCTGCCGTCGCAGGCCGCCGTCTTCGACTCCGAACCGCTCGCCGAGCCCGTCACCGTGACCGGCGGCCCGACGGTGACGATCAAGATCGAGTCCGCGGCGCCCGAGGCGGTGCTCTTCGCCAAGCTCTACGACGCCGGCCCCGAGGGGACACAACTGCTGCCCCAGCAGCTGGCCGCCCCGATCCGCATCCCGCTGACCGGCGGCTCGGCCACCACCACGATCCGGCTCCCCGTCATCGACCACGAGTTCGCCGCAGGCCACCGGATGCGCGTCGCGTTCGCCACCACCGATCTGGCCTACCTCACGCCGCAGGCACCCGCCGCCTACTCGATCACGGCGACCGGGCCGCTCACCGTGCCGGAGGTGCCCGCACTGAAGACCGCTCCGGCGCCGCTGCCCACGTGGGTGTGGGCCCTGCCGGTGGCGGCGCTGGCGATCGCGGCGGCGGTGCTGCTCGTGCGCCGCCCGCGGGGCGCCCCGGCGGCGGATCCCGCGCTCGCCGACGTGGCCCTGCAGGTCACCGACCTGTCGAAGAAGTACGCCGGCGGCGACGGCTACAGCGTGCAGGACGTCACCTTCCGCGTAGACCGTGGGCAGGTCCTCGGACTGCTCGGCCCCAACGGCGCTGGCAAGACCACCACGCTGCGGATGCTGATGGGTCTCATCACGCCCGACGAGGGCGGGATCCGGGTCTTCGGGCATGCGATCCGCCCCGGCGCGCCGGTGCTGTCCCGGGTCGGCGCGTTCGTCGAGGGCGCGGGCTTCCTGCCGCACCTGTCCGGGCGCGCGAATCTCGACCTGTACTGGCGCGCGACGGGTCGCCCCGTCGCGGAAGCGCATCTCGAGGAGGCGCTCGCGATCGCCGACCTCGGCACCGCCCTGGAGCGGCCCGTGCGGACGTACTCGCAGGGCATGCGGCAGCGGCTCGCCATCGCACAGGCGATGCTCGGCATGCCGGACGTGCTGGTGCTCGACGAGCCGACCAACGGCCTCGACCCGTCGCAGATCCGCGAGATGCGGGACGCGATCGTGCGCTACGGCGCCACGGGGCGCACCGTGATCGTCTCCAGCCACCTGCTCGCCGAGGTCGAGCAGACGTGCACGCACGTGGTGGTGCTGCGCCGCGGCAGGCTCCTCGCCGCGGGCACGGTCGACGAGATCGTGCAGGCGGGTGAGGAGGGTGCCTCCCGCACCCTCGAAGACGCGTTCCTCCAGCTGACGGGAGACGAGGCATGACCACCACGACGAACCCGGCGCCCCAGCCGGATTCCGCACACGGCGCCGCGCCCGGCTACACGCCGGGCCGCACCCTGACGGTCCGCGTCGAGCTGGCGCGCCAGCTGCGGCGCCGGCGCACCCTGGTGATGGGTGCGCTGCTCGCCGCGCTGCCGATCGTGCTCATCATCGCGCTGGCCGTCGGCACCGACGAGGGCGGCCGGGACAGCGGGCGGCCGTCGATGTTCGACGTCGCCACCGCCTCGGGCCTGAACCTGACCGCCACCGTGCTCATCGCGGGCACCGGCTTCCTGCTGGTGATCCCCGTGGCGCTGTACTTCGGCGATGCGGTGGCCTCGGAGGCGGACTGGTCCTCGCTGCGGTACCTGCTGGCCGCTCCCGTCCCGCGCACGCGGCTGCTGACCACGAAGGCGATCGTCGCGCTGATCCTCTCGGTCGCGTCCGTCGCCCTGTTGGTCGCCGTCGCGCTGGTCGCCGGCACTCTCGCCTACGGGTGGGGGCCGCTGCAGACGCCGGCGAACACGGCGATCCCCGCGAACGAGGGGCTGTGGCGGCTGCTGCTGGCGGCGGGCTTCATCATCGTCTCCGAGCTGGCCACCGCCGGTCTCGCACTGTGGCTCTCGACGCGCACCGACGCACCGCTGGCCGCGGTCGGCGGCGCCGTCGGCCTGACGGTGATCGGCAGCGTCCTCGATCAGGTCACGGCGCTCGGCGGCCTGCGCTCCGCACTCCCCGCGCACTGGCAGTACGCCTGGACCGATCTGCTGCAGCCGAGCATCGAGTGGGCGTCGATGGCGCAGGGCGTCTCCCTCTCGGTGAGCATCGGGGTGGTCTTCTTCGCCCTGGCCGTCCGCGGGTTCCGCACCAAGGACATCGTCAGCTAGCGGTGCGCCCGCCGAGGTGCTCGGCGAGGAAGCGCTCGGTGGCGCGGAAGAGCTCGATGGTGTTCTCCGGATTGACGAAGCCGTGCCCCTCGTCGGCCTTGAGCAGGTACTCGACCTCGACGCCGCGCTCGCGCAGCGCGGCGACCAGGTTGTCGGACTCGGCCTGCACGACGCGCGGGTCGTTGGCGCCCTGCACCACGAGCAGCGGGGTGCGGATCTCGTCGACCCTCGTGATCGGTGAGCGGGCCAGCATGTCGGCCAACTGCTCCGGATCCGACGGGTCGCCGACGTAGCGGAACCAGTTGTTGGCCAGGTACGGCCGCGCGATCTCCGGCAGTGTCGCCATGAAGTTCGGCAGGCTGGAGATGCCCACGTAGTCGATCGCAGCGGCGAAGACGTCCGGGGTGAAGGTGACGCCGACCAGCGTGGCGTACCCGCCGTAGGAGCCGCCGAAGATCGCGAGCCGCTTCCGATCGGCGATCCCCTCGGCGACGGACCACTCCACCGCGTCGATGAGGTCGTCGTGCATGGCCCCGGCGAGCTCGCCGATGCCGGCCTGCGTGTGCGCCTTGCCGTATCCGGTGGAGCCGCGGAAGTTCACCTGCAGCACCGCGTAGCCGCGGTTCGCGAGCAGTTGCACCTCGCCGTGGTAGCCCCACGTGTCGCGGAACCAGGGGCCGCCGTGCACCAGCAGCACGAGCGGCAGGCCGCGCGCCTCCACCCCGACGGGCAGCGTCAGATACGAGGGCAGGGCGCGCCCGTCGCGGGCGGTGATCGTCACCGGCGACATCGGCGCGAGCCGTGCCGGATCCAGGTGCGGGAAGGGGCGGAAGAGCAGCCGCGACTCGCCGGTGCGGCGGTCGTAGAGGTGCGTCGCGCCGGGGTCGCGGTCGTGGACGAACGAAACCACCCAGCGGTTCCCGTCGAGATCGGACGAGAGCGCGCCGATATCGCCGTCGGACAGCGCTCGCAACGCCGTCAGCACCTCACCGAAATCGGGGTCCAGGGCGTGGATCTCCTGCCGCTCGCCGAGATAGCGCACGCCCAGCAGCTCACCGCTGCGCGGATCGACGATGAGCGGCTGCGGCAGAGTCGGCGCGACCAGTCCGGTGGTGTCGAGATCGAGGGTCGGATGCGCGTCGACCTCGGTCTGGGCCCCGGTCGCGCCGTCGACGTGCACCACGCGCGTCAGGTCGCCGCCGCGGTTCGAGCCGAGCCAGAGGCCACCGTCGGGTGCCGGGACGATCGGGAAGACGCCGAGCGGGTAGTCGATTCCGTCGAACTCCGCGATCGGTCGCAGCTCGCGCGCGGCGGAGTCCCAGCGGCAGAGCGCGATCGCGCCCGCGGCGTCCTGCGTGGAGGCGTAGAGGGAGCCGTCGGCGCCGTACACCCAGCCGGCCACGTTGCCGGGATTGCGCTCGATCTCGGTGAGCGCACCGGTGGCGATGTCGACCTCGAAGACGTCGAACTCGTCGACCTTGCGCGCGTTGGTGGAGATGATCGCGATGCCGGGGCGAGCGATCGGGAGGTCCATGAGGAAGGTGGTCGCCCCGTCGAACGGGGTGAGGTCCACGGCCGGTGCGCCGGGGTCGTCGAGGTCGGCCCGCAGGAGGTGCCAGCGCTCGTCGCCGCCGTTGTCCTGCAGGTAGATCAGCCAGCGCGGGTCGGTGGTCCAGGAGAACATCTGGACGCTGCGGGTCGCGTCAGCGGTGACCGCGCGGGCCGGTGCATCGCCGTCGAGGTCCTCCACCCACACGTTCAGGCGGCCGTTCGACGGTGCGAGGAAGGCGAGCCGGGAGCCGTCGGGCGAGATCTTCGCCGCAGCCCGGACGGGCGAATCGAAGAACTCCTCGACGGTGATGATGTTCGGCAGTGGCACGGCGTCTCCTCTCGGTGGTGGTGCCTCCAGGAGAAACCATGCCGTCGCGGCACGGTCAAGCCGCGCCGAGCCGAGCGGCGATCAGGCGAAGACGCGTGCCAGGAACGGCGTGGAGTCCTTCATCGATTCGAGGACGGCGCCGCTGTGATCGGCGTCCGGGTACTGATGCAGCTCGACCTGCGTCCCGCTCTTCTTCAGCGCCGCGGCCAGCGCGATCGAGGACTGCACCGGCACGTCGGTGTCCTTGAGGCCGACGCCCAGGAAGACCGGCCGGTCGTACCCCGAGGTGGGGGTGCCCATGTACTTGTCGAGGGCCGCGCTCGCACCGGGCACCGTGCTGACCTTGGCGCTGACGAAGTCGGTCGGCTTCTGCCCCGCGAGGCTGCTGCTGAGCTGCGCGTAGCACTGCGTCTCCGCCTTCGCGGCGGCCTGCTTGCCGCGCGGGGTGAGCACGGAGTCGAAGTCGACGCCGGGGTTCGCCTCCCGGAGGCCGGCGAGGATGTACGCGGTGTACGAGGTGGCGGCGGAGCTGAGGCCGCCCGGCAGACCGGTGTCGGGGCCGACGTTCTTGACGACCTCCTCGATCTTGAAGGGCGTACCGGTGGCCACGACCCCGCGGTAGTCCAGGCCGCTCCCGGCGCTGAACTCGCTCGCCCAGCGCGCACTGTTGACCGCCGCGCCGCCGCCCTGCGACTGGCCGACGATGGCCCACTTCTTCGACAGGTTCAGCGCGCGGTCGGCGTGGGCCGCCACCACGGAGTCCACGACGTTGTGGGCCGTCGAGACGCTGTTGAGGTAGCTCATCAGGCCCGGCGTCCCGAGGCCGGCGTAGTCGGAGGCCACGATGGCGTAGCCCTGCGAGAGCCAGTGACCGAGGTACTGCCGGTCCCGGTCGGACCGGGGGTTCGCCGACGGGGCGCAGTCGTCGCCGAGGCCGACGGTGCCGTGCGCCCACGCGATCACGGGCCAGCCGCCCGCGGGCGCGGTGCCCTTCGGCACGAAGATCGCCCCGGTGCTGGTCGCGGGCTTACCGTGCTGATCGGTGGTCGAGTACAGCACGCGCTTGGCGGTGCCCGCACCCGGCAGCGACACCGCCGGATCGAGCGGGACGGAACGGATCTGCTCGCCGCCCGTCGCCGGGACCGGCCCCGCGTAGTTCGCGACGTCGAGGCCCGAGAGGGCGGGCGCCGCGCCGGCCGGCGTCGCGACCAGTCCGGCGCCGAGCAGTGCGGTGGTGGCGGCGAGAGCGAGCCGAGTGATCCTCATGGCTTCGGACTCTAGCGCCACCGGGGGCGCGGTACCCGGCGAGTCGATCGATCCGCTCGCGGACACCGCGCCGTGCGGAAGCCGGTTCAGCTCAGCGTGTACCGCTGCCGCGGTCTGCCGGTGGCGCCGTACTGCAGCGCCATCGTGAGCGTGCCGTCCCGGACCAGCTCCGCGAGGTACCGGCGGGCGGTCGCCGGCGAGACGCCGACCTCGGCGGCGATGTCGTCGGCGAGCATCGGTGCGTGTGCGGCGCGCAGCGCTTCGACGATCCGTCGTTCGGTGACGGAGCCGCCCTCGTCGCGGCGCTGAGGCGGCCGTTCACTGCGCAGCACCGAGGCGGCGGCGTCGACCTGCTCCTGGGTGACCTCCGCCGTCCCCAGGATCCGGCGGTACGCCGTGTAGGCGCCGAGCCGGCGAGCGAGCTCCGTCGTCGCGAAGGGCTTGATGAGGTACTGCAGCGCGCCCGCCGCGAAGCCCTCCCGCACGCTGACGGCGTCGTCCGCGGCGCCGAGGATGAAGGCGTCACAGCGCATCTCGCGGACCAGATCGATGCCGGAGCCGTCGGGGAGGTAGACGTCGACGAGGGCGAGGTCGACCCGGTCGCGGCTCAGGATCGCGCGCGCCTCCGACAGCGTGCGCGCGGAGCCCGCCGTGGTGAGACCGACCATGGCGTCCACGATCTGCGCGTGCATCGCGGCCACCCGGAAGTCGTCGTCGACCACGAGGATCCGCAGGTCGTCAGGCATCGTCGCGCACCCCCTCGGGCAGTGTGGCCATCACGGTGGTGGGCTCCCCGTCGCCGCCCCGGGCGACCACGCTCACGTCTCCCCCGTGCCCGCGGGCGACCTGCCTCGCGATGACCAGCCCGAGCCCGCGCCCGCCGGGCACCGTCGGGTCGGTGCGGGTGCTCACCCCCTCGGCGAACGGGTCGTCGACGGCGAAGCCGGGGCCGCTGTCGACGACGATGACGGCGAGGTCGTCGCCGTCGCGGAGCACGTCGAGTTCCACCTCTCGCGGTTCGGGGCCGTCGCCGGCCGCGTCGATGGCGTTGTCGAGGAGGTTGCCGACGAGGGTGGTGGTATCGACCAGGTGCGTGAGCACGCCGACGAGCGCGGTGTCGGCGCCGACGCGCAGGACGACTCCCCGTTCGCGGGCCCGCGCCGCCTTGGCGGAGACGAAGGCCCGCAGGTGCGGCTCGTCGAGTCGGTCGAGGCCGGAGACCGGGAGGACGCCCGCGCGGCCGGCGATCTCGTCGAGGTAGGCCAGGGCCTCATCGGTGCGGCCGTCGCGAAGCAGTCCGGCGACGACGTGGACCCGGTTCGCCGACTCGTGGCGCTGCGCGCGCAGTGCCGCGCTCATCGCCTGCACCGAGTCGAGCTCACGGGTCAGCGCCTCGACGTCGGTGCGGTCGACGGCGGTGAGCACGGTGCCGAGATCGGTGTCGCCGCGATGTACGCGGCGCGAGGCCACGAGTACGACCCGCTCGTTCACGGCCGCCGCGACGGGCACCTCGGTCGGCGTCGCGACGACCCCGGCGACCCGCTCGGTCAGGCCGAGGTCCGCGAGCGGGGTTCCCGTCGCGGCGGTGACGCCGAGCAGCTCGCGGGCCCGGTCGTTGATCACGCGGACGATGCCCTGCGCGTCGATGGCGATCACTCCTTCCGAGCCCGAGTACAGGACGGCGTTCTGTTCGCGGATCAGTTCCGCCATCTCCTCCGGCTCCAGCCCGAGGGTGAGGCGGCGCCACCGTCGGGCCAGGAGGGCGGAACCGATGACGCCGACGACGAGGGCGAGGGCAGCGAGTCCCGCCAGCAGGAGGAGGGTGTGCCGCGCGTCCCGCGCGACGGTCTCCGTCGAGATGCCCACGCTCACCAGTCCGACGACGGTGCCGTCCGCATCCAGGACCGGCGCCTTCGCCCGCACCGAGTCACCCAGGGTGCCCTGCTGCCGCGTTACCTCGACGTCGCCGCCGAGCGCGGTGGACGGGTCCGTGCTGAGCGGCGCAGCCAGCTGAGCCGGGTCCGGGTGGGCGATGCGGTACCCCGCATCGTCGGCGATCACCACGAAGAGCACGCCCGTCCGTTCGGTGATGGCCACGGCCTGGCGCTGCAGCGGAGCGGCCGCGAGCTCCTCGCGGGAGGCGGGACGGCCCGCGCGGCGTGCGGCCGACTGGGCTGCGGCGCCGGCGCGGACATCGGTGTCGGAAGCCACCGTTTCGGCGATCACCGCCGCCCGCTGCCCGTACTCCTCGCGGGTGTCCGCATCGACCCGGTGCAGGACGATGCCGAAGCCGGCGGCGAGGCTGACGACGATGATCGCCACCTGGAGCAGGAGGATCTGCGTGCGCAGCCGGATCCCGGGCATCGGCTCAGCCTAGTCATCCGATCCGTTCTCAGAAGGGGATCTGGCCGAGCAGGACACCGACCACGAGCATCACGATGGAGACGACGAAGGCGCGCCACAGCACCTTCTTGTGGTGATCGCCGAGTCCGACGCCCGCGAGCGCGACGAGCAACAGGATGGCGGGTACCAACGGGCTCTGCATGTGGAAGGGCTGGCCGGTGATCGAGGCACGGGCCATCTCGGCGGCGCTGATCCCGTAGTGGCTCGCCGTCTCCGAGAGCACGGGCAGCACGCCGAAGTAGAAGGCGTCGTTGGACATCAGGAAGGTGAACGGGATCGACAGAATGCCGGTGATGACGGCGAGATGCGGCCCCATCGACGACGGGATGATGTCGGTGACCCAGGCGGCGACCGAGTCCACCATGCCAGTGCCCTTGAAGACACCGGTCAGAACCGCTGCGGCGAAGACCATTCCGACGACCGAAACGATCGACTTCGAGTGCCGGGTGATGGCCTCCTGCTGATCGGCGACCTTCGGGAAGTTGACGGCCAGCGCGATCGCCGCGGCGATCATGAACAACACCGGGATCGGTAGCAGATCCAGCGTGAGCACGGCCAGCAGAGCGACGGTGATGCCGGTGTTGAACCACAGCAGCTTCGGGTTGCCGTGCGTCCCGCTGATCGGGGTCAGCGCGCCGCCCTCGGTGCCGCCGGTCGGCGGGACGGGCGTGCCGGCGTCGTCCACGGAGACATCGCCGCCCGCACCGGAGCCCCCGCCCCCGCCGACGCCCGCGAGGACGCGATCGCGGATCACGATGCTGCCGATGCGGCGGCGCTCCATCAGTCCGAGGTGCCAGGCGAAGGCGAGGACCACGACCATTCCCGCCACGAGCGACGGGATCATCGGAACGAACACCTCGGACGGCGAGATCTTCAGGGCCGCGGCCGCACGCGCCGTCGGGCCGCCCCAGGGCAGGATGTTCATCGTCCCGTTCGCCAGTCCCGCGACCACGGTGAGGACCACCGGGCTGACGCCGAGCTTGAGGTAGAGCGGCAGCAGCGCCGAGGTGGTGACGATGAAGGTGGTGGAGCCGTCACCGTCGAGGGAGACCACTGCCGCGAGGACGGCGGTGCCGAGTACGAGCTTCGCGGGGTCCTCGCCGACGACACGGACCACCGCCTTGACGACCGGGTCGAACAGCCCGACGTCGATCATCACGCCGAAGAAGACGATGGCGAAGAACAGCATCGCCGCCGTGGGTGCGAGGTCCTCGATGCCGTCGGTGATCATCGTCCCGATGCCCGTACCCGCTCCCGCAAGCAGGCCGAAGACCACCGGGACGGCGATCAGGGCGACGATCGGGGTCGCACGGCGGTTCATGATGACCACCATGAACGCCGCGACCATGGTCAGTCCTAGGACTGTCAGCATGGGTTTCTCCTCGTGTAGAACGTGATCGGGTTAACACGAGGAGCATGGTGGTGACGCGGTTCACAGCGCGAGCTTGTGCTTATTACTCGCACTTCTGCGCGTTTTGCGCGGCGAGGAGATGTCGCCGGAACACAGGCGCGGAGCGGATCGACGTTGCGCCCCCGGCAGGAATCGAACCTGCGACCTAGAGATTAGAAGGCTCTTGCTCTATCCAACTGAGCTACGGAGGCATGGCGAGGTCATCGTAACGGACGAAGCGCCGCCGACCAGCCCGCGAGGGCCGGGTTCACCCGCCCTCGGAGTCGGTCAGAGTTGCACCCGCCGCGGGTCGACGGTGGCGCGCCCCACCATGAGAAGCAGGATCGGGATCAGCACGGCGAGCATGGCGTTGATCAGGCCGGTCGAGATCCACATCTGCCAGCTGGTGGCGCCGGACAGCAGCGGGCCGAGCGTGATGGCCAGGCCGGCCAGCGTGGCGATCAGGCCGAAGAACAGACCGGGTCGCGGCGCACTGACGATGAGTGTCGCGAGCAGCGCCGCGCCGATGAGCGTGAGGAACGTCGCCGAGGCGATCGTCATCGTCAGGGGACGCTGCGCGGCGGCGAACGCCGGAGCGTCCGAGAGCCGGTAGATCGCGTTGAGCGCCGCGGTGAGCAGCCAGGCGGCGAGTCCGGCGACCACTGCGACCAGCACGGATCCCATGACGAACTTGGGGATGTCGAGCGGCGGGGCCTCCCTGGGCGCAGCGGGCCGCGCCTGCGGCTGCTCGGCGTACGCATCCTCGTACCCCTGCTGGTAGCCGTCCGCCGGGCCGTACTGCCGCGTGCGATCGTCACGGGGGTCGTAGTAGCTCATGCGCTCCTCACAGAAGGGTCGGCATCGACGGTGCCGGGCTCGCCCGCGCCGCCGGTGGTCCCGTTCAGGGTAGTCGTCACCGCCAGAGGGCCGCAGATACGCATCCACACGCACTGCAACTAGTTGCACATGCCGGTGAGCGGCGGTACCGTCGGTCCCGTGGCTCTCGAACACGCGCTCCTGGTCTCCCTGAGCGAGCGATCGGGCTCCGGGTATCAGCTCACCCGGCGGTTCGACCGGTCGATCGGGCACTGGTGGCGCGCCTCGCACCAGCAGATCTACAAGACGCTGGCACGGATGACCGAGAACGGCCTCGTCACCTACGTCGAACAGGCCCAGGACGGCAAGCCGGACAAGAAGGTCTACTCGATCACCGACACCGGCCGCAAGACCCTCTCGGAGTGGATCCGCACCCCCGGCAAGGACGCGACCGACCGGCGCGAACTCGCCACCAAGATCCGGGGCGCGGCACCGTCGGACCTGCCGGACCTGACCGACGAGATCCGCCGGGTCCGGGACCTGCACGCCGAACGTGCCGAGCTCTTCCGCACCTTCGAGAGTCGCGATTACCCCTCCCCCTCCTGCCTCACCGGCACCGATCTGCAGCAGTACCTCGTACTGCGCGGGGGCGTGCTCTCGGAACAGGGCACCGTCGATTGGCTCGACGAGGTCCTGGCCGCGCTCGCCCCGACCAGCCCCAGCCCCAGCCCCGCATCAGTGGATTAGAGGATCAGCCATGTCAGCCAAGTACCCCCACCTGTTCGAGCCCCTCGACCTCGGTCACACGACCCTGAAGAACCGCGTCGTCATGGGCTCCATGCACACCGGCCTCGAGGACATGCCGTGGGACATCGGCAAGCTCGCGGCGTACTTCGCGGCGCGCGCGAAGGGCGGCGTCGGCCTCATCATCACCGGCGGCTACTCCCCCAACATCACCGGCTGGCTGCTGCCCGCAGGCGCGAAGATGTCCTCGCCGATCGATTCCCTCCTGCACAAGCGGGTGACCGACGCGGTGCACAAGGAGGGCGGCAAGATCGCGATGCAGTTGCTGCACGCGGGCCGCTATTCGTACAACCCGCTCAGCGCCTCCGCCAGCGCGATCAAGGCGCCCATCAACCCGTTCAAGCCCCGCGCGATGTCGGGCTTCGAGGTCCGCAAGACCATCCGCGACTTCGGCAACGCCGCGCGCACCGCGCAGAAGGCCGGCTACGACGGCGTCGAGGTGATGGGCGGCGAGGGCTACCTCATCAACCAGTTCCTCGCCGCGCGCACCAACAAGCGCACCGACGAGTGGGGCGGCTCGGCGGAGAACCGCCAGCGCTTCCCGGTCGAGATCGTCAAGGAGATCCGCAAGCGCTGCGGCAAGGACTTCATCGTGGTGTTCCGGCTGTCAATGGCGGACTTCGTCGAGGAGGGCCAGACCCGCGACGACATCCTCTCGCTCGCGCACAAGCTCGAGGCCGCCGGCGTCGACATCCTCAACACCGACATCGGCTGGCACGAGGCCCGCGTCCCCACGATCGTGACCTCGGTGCCGCGCGCCGCGTTCGCCGCCTTCACCGCGGACGTGACCCGCGCCGTGAACATCCCCGTGTGCGCCGCGAACCGCATCAACATGCCCGCCACCGCCGAGGAACTCCTCGAGCGCGGCGACGCCCAGTTGGTGCAGATCGCCCGCCCGCTGCTCGCCGACCCCGAGTGGGCGAACAAGGCGCGCGACGAGCGCGCGGAGGAGATCAACACCTGCATCGGCTGCAACCAGGCGTGCCTCGATCACGCCTTCGTGCACAAGAAGGTCTCCTGCCTGGTCAACCCGCGCGCCGGCCGCGAGACGGATCTCGTTCTGGCGCCGACGCGTTCGGCCAAGCGCGTCGCCGTCGTGGGCGCCGGCCCGGCGGGCCTCTCGGCCGCGGTCAGCGCCGCCGAGTGCGGCCACAAGGTGGAGCTCTTTGAGGCGGGCGATCACATCGGCGGCCAGTTCGGCTACGCCGCGAAGATCCCCGGCAAGGAGGAGTTCAACGAGACGATCCGCTACTTCACGACGATGCTGGACCGCAACCAGGTGACGGTGCACCTGAACACCCGGGCCTCGGTCGACGATCTGGCCGGCAAGTTCGACGAAGTGATCATCGCGACCGGCGTGGTGCCCCGCGTCCCGTCGTTCCCCGGCGTCGACCACCCGAAGGTCATCACCTACGCCGAGGCGATCAGCGGCGCCAAGGAGATCGGCGACACCGTCGCGATCATGGGCGCCGGCGGCATCGGCTTCGACGTGGCCGAGTTCGTCACCACCGACAAGTCCCCCACCCTGCACCTGGACGAGTGGAACGCCGAGTGGGGCGTCACCCGCCAGGGCGACGTGCCCGGCTTCGTCACCAAGCCGGCGCCGGCACCGTCGACCCGGTCGAAGGTGTACATGCTGCAGCGCAAGAGCACCCCGCAGGGCATCGGCCTCGGCAAGACCACCGGCTGGGTCCACCGCGCGACCGTGAAGATGAAGGGCGTGGAGCAGCTCAAGGGCGTCAACTACGAGAAGGTCGACGACGCCGGGCTGCACATCACCTTCGGCGAGGAGCGCAAGGACGCCCGCGTGCTCGACGTCGAGACCGTGATCCTGTGCACCGGCCAGGAGTCGGTGCGCGACCTCGACGAGGCGCTCGCCGAGCGCGGTGTGAAGGCGCACGTCATCGGCGGCGCCGCGCTGGCGGCCGAACTGGACGCCAAGCGGGCGATCCGCCAGGGCACCGAAGTGGCCGCGGCGCTGTAGCGCGGCGCCGACACGGCAAGGGGCGGATCGCGGCACGGCCGCGGTCCGCCCTCCTCGTCCCGGCCGATCGATCACGCGGGGCGGCGCGGGACCCCCTGGGTCAGAGCGCCGGTTCCGCCGCGCCCCGCACGTCGGCGGCGGGGGCATCCAGATCTCCCGCCCGACGGCGACCGAGGAGGGCGTCGAAGCTGATCGGCCCCGGGCCCGTGAATGCGAACAGCAGGAGCACCCAGCAGTAGAGCACCGAGAGCTCGCCGTGGTTGGCGAGCGGCGAGAGGCCGTCGCCGGCGTGGAAGGCGAAGTACGCGTACGCCATGGAGCCGGAGGCGATGATCGCCGCGGGACGGGTGAGCGCGCCGACCGCGATGAGAAGACCGCCGACCAGTTGGATCACGGCACCCCACCAACTGGGCCAGGCGAAGACCTCGGGGCTCGAGCGGCGGCCGTCGAGGAAGCCCCAGAAGGTCGCGGCGCCGTGGAGCGCGAAGAGCACGCCCGTCACGATCCGGAGTGCGGACAGGTAGTACGGGGCCCAGCGGTTCATGTCTTCACCTTCGAGTGAGCAGCATTGGCGAGGCTAACCTAATGGCAACCTCGGTATCGCGCCACTCGAACGGCGTCGTCGCAGGTCCGCCGTGATCGCAATCGCTCCTCGCGCGCCCCGTGATCGGGTCGGTCGCGGGGTGATCTTCGCAATGTCGGCGCGTTCCCGCCCTCCCGTACGATCTGACCCATGCCAGTACCCGCACCCCATTCGTCCGCCCGCGCCGTCGTGACCGGCGGTTCCTCCGGCATCGGTGTCGCCCTTGCGACGGAGCTCGCCCGTCGGGGCCACTCGGTGATCCTCGTGGCCCGCAGCACCGGCCCCATGGAGGAACTGGCCGCGAAGCTGCGCGCCGAGTTCGGGGTGGAGGCCGAGGTCCGCGGCGTCGATCTCTCCGATCACGTCGCCCGCGGCGAGCTCTGCACGGAGCTCGCGGGCCGCGAGATCTCCATCCTCTGCAACAACGCCGGCACCGCGACCTTCGGCCGTGTCATCGATCTGGACTTCGACTACGAGCGCGCGCAGCTCGAGCTCAACGCGAACGCCGTCCACGATCTCACCCTCGCAGTGCTGCCGCAGATGGTCGAGCGCGGCAGCGGCGGCATCATGATCACCGGTTCCGCCGCCGGCAACATGCCGATCCCGAACAACGCCACCTACGCGGCGTCGAAGGCCTTCGCCAACACCTTCTCCGAGTCGCTGCGCGGTGAGCTCAAGAAGACCGGCGTGCACGTCACCCTGCTCGCCCCCGGCCCCGTGCGCACGGAGCTCCCCGATCCCGAGGACCGCTCCACGGTGGAGAAGGTCGTCCCCGAGTTCCTCTGGGTCAACACCGAATACACCGCGCGCGTCACCCTGGACGCGCTGGAGAAGAACAAGATGCGCGTCGTACCGGGCCTGCTCTCGAAGGGCATGTCCATGGCGGGCAACTACACGCCGCGCGGCATCATGGCGCCCATCGTCGGCGAGATGTACAAGAAGCTCGCCGGCAACTGATGCACCCCGCCGGGCCGACACCGCCGCAGCGCCCGTTCCCGCCGATCCAGTACCAGTGGGTCGCGGGACCGGGCGATGCGTCGCGCGCCGCGGTGTCCGCCGCGCGGGCGACGATGTGGAACAGATTGTGGTGGGTGCTGTACGCCATGATCACGGTGCTCGTGATCCGCGACTACCTGTACGACATCGGTCTGGGAGTCTTCATGACGATCGTGGTCGCCGTCTTGCTCGGGATCGTGTTCCTGCTCTGCTACCTCTACTACCTCACGGCCATGAAGGCCATGACATCCCCCGGAACGGTGTGGGCCACAGGGTTCGGGCCGACCGCGCTGTCCCTCATCACTCCGTTCACCACGAGCGTGATCGACTACGCGGCGATCACCGCGGCGCGACGCGTCGGTTCGATCGTGGTCATCCGCTACCGCGGCGGGACCCTGTTCGACGCGATCCCGTCCCAGCTGGTACCCGAGGCGGAGTTCGACCTCCTTCGCCGTGTGGCGAAGTCGAGATAGCTCCTCCACCACGACGAAAGTCCGGTCATTTCTCTCAAGGATCCTTGAGAGAAATGACGGGACTTCTCAGTCGCGCTGGTCGCTCAGCGGCGACGCTTGGTGCCGAAGATGCTGCGGGAGATCTCGCGGCCGGCGGCGGACGCGGCGGAGCGCAGGAAGGACTTCACCGCGGGGTTCTTCATCACATCCGCGGCCCAGGAGGACTCTTCCTCCTCCTTCTTCGGCGCGGGCGGGGGCGGCGGCGCCTGCTCGGCCGGCGCACTCTCCTGCTGCGCCTGCTGGGCGTTCTGCGCGAGCTTCTCGAACGCGGAGAGGTTGTCGACGGTCTGCGAGTACTTGGCCCACAGCTGCGAGCCCTGCGCGGCCGAGCGCATCGCATCGTCACCGATCGCCGACATGAGCGAGCGCGGGGCCCGCAGGCGGGTCCACGCGACGGGCGTCGGCGCGCCCTTGTCGGAGAGCACGGTGACGATCGCCTCGCCGATGCCGAGGCTGGTGAGGGCCTCGTCGAGCTTGTACGCCGGCGAGGTCGGGTAGGTCTTGACCGTCTTGCTCAGCGCGGCCTGGTCCTCCGGCGTGAAGGCGCGCAGGGCGTGCTGGATGCGCGCACCGAGCTGGCTGAGGACCTGGTTCGGGATGTCGGTGGGCAGCTGCGAACAGAAGAAGACGCCCACGCCCTTCGATCGGATCAGCTTGACGGTCTGCTCGACCTGGTCCTTGAACGCCTTGCTGGCGTCCGCGAACAGCAGGTGCGCCTCGTCGAAGATGAAGACGAGCTTGGGCTTGTCCAGGTCGCCCGCCTCGGGCAGGTACTGGAACAGGTCCGCGAGCACCCACATCAGGAAGGTGGAGAACAGCGTCGGGCGCGCGGCCTGATCGCCGAGCTCGAACAGGGTGACCACGCCCTGTCCGCCTGCGGTGCGCAGCAGGTCGCCCATGTCGATCTCGGGCTCGCCGAAGAAGGTATCGCCGCCCTCGGCCTCGAGGTTGACCAGGGCGCGCAGGATCACGCCGGCGGTCTGCTTGCTGACGCCGCCGATGCCCTCGAGATCGGCCTTCCCCTCCGCGGAAGTCAGGTACTGGATCACCGAGCGGAGATCCTTGAGGTCGAGCAGCTCGAGCTGGTTCTGGTCGGCCCAGTGGAAGATCAGTCCGAGGGTCGACTCCTGGGTCGCGTTGAGGCCGAGCACCTTCGACAGCAGGATCGGGCCGAACGAGGAGATGGTGGCACGGATCGGGACGCCGACGCCGTTGGTGCCGAGGGAGACGAACTCCGTCGGCACCGAGGCGGGCTTCCACTCGTCGCCCGTGTCGGTGGCGCGCGCGGCGGTCTTGTCGTTGGCCTCGCCGGGCTTGGACAGGCCGGCGAGGTCGCCCTTGATATCGGCGAGGACGACGGGCACGCCGTTGGCCGAGAGCTGCTCGACGATCAGCTGCAGCGTCTTCGTCTTGCCGGTGCCCGTGGCGCCGGCGACGAGGCCGTGCCGGTTCATCATGGCCAGCGGGATGCGCACCTTGGCCGACGGGTCGACGGTGCCGTCCACGAGGACGGTCCCGAGCTCCAGGGCAGGCCCCGAGAATTCGTAGCCGGCGGCGATCGTCTGCGCCGGGGAGTTCGCGTTGTCAGTCACGCAGCAAACCCTAGCGTGAGGCCGGGGTCAGTAGAGGTTCTGGCGGTAGTCGAGGTCGATGCCGGCGCGCATCACGCGCTCGTTCGCCACGGCTCGCAGCACCCGGGCTCCGACGCCGCCCGATTTGTTGGCCTTGACGTGGTCGGTCCACACCGCCGACGGGCGCGGCAGGCCGGCCGGATCCACGTGCCGGCTCGTGTCCCACAGGGCGGCCGCGGCGATCGCGTCACTCCGGGCGAGTCGCGCACGGGAGACCTCGACGACGATGACCGCCTTGGGCGCCTTCCCCCGCTCGGCGAGCTGCTCGCGCAGAGTTTCGTCGGTGCTGATGCCGGCCGTGCCGGTCAGCTCGAGGGTGCGGCCGTCGCCCGGAACGAGAGCGAGCAGGGCCACCGCAGGGTTCTCGACGAGGTTGTGCAGGGTGTCGGTGCGCCGGTTGCCCGGGCGGTCCGCGATGGCGACGGTCGTGGGACTGAGGAGGCTCAGATCACCGGCCGGATCGCCGCGGGGGCTGGTATCGGCGCGACCGTCCTCGTCCCGCGAACTGATCACCGCGAACGGCGCCGCTCGGAGGAACGCGGCGGCGTCCTGCCCCACCGACGCGCCCTCGGACTCGGCCGTCGCCCCCGTGGGCGCGGCGCTCCCCCACAGACCGGAGCGGATCACCGCCTTCCCGCAGTGCAGATAGGCCTCGCGCACCACGAAGCCGCCGTCGTGGATGGCGCCGTTGATCCGCAGCGTCTCGCGCCACCCGGGGACGAGCATCAGGAGCGACGCCCCGCCGGGTGCCGCGTCGGCGGGAAGGGCGCACTCCAGCCGGTTCGGCGAGGCGACGGCGGCGAAGCCCGGCGCGCCGCCGAGGAGCCGTGTGCGCTGCACGCCGGCCTCGTCGAGATACCCGAGCACCCCCGCCGACGAGACGGCCAGGATCGATCGGCAGTGCTCGTCGAGGTGGTCGATCGTCTTGAGCGCCATCGCCGCGACCGGCTTGCCGACGGCGCCCTCGAGCTCGGTGACCGATCCGACCATGTTCATGAGGACAGGCTACCCTCTTCAACCCTGCCGACCTCTGTCCGCGGACGGCGTTGGCTACGCTGATCGCGTGGACGACAAACTCGTGTGGGTCGATTGTGAGATGACCGGCCTCGACCTGAACTCCGACCGGCTCATCGAGATCGCCGCCCTGGTGACCGACAGCGACTTGAACATCCTCGGCGAGGGCGTCGATCTGGTGATCCACGCGGACGACGCCGCGCTCGCGGCCATGCCCCCGGTCGTGCAGGAGATGCACGCCCGCTCGGGCCTGACAGAGGAGGTCCGCAGCTCGACGGTGACGGTGCGCGAGGCCGAGGAGGCCGTGCTCGCCTACCTGCGCGAGCACATCGAGGCCGGCGCCGTGCCGCTCGCCGGCAATTCGATCGCCACCGACCGCCGGTTCATCGCCAAGGAGATGCCCGAGCTGGACGGCTTCCTGCACTACCGGATGGTCGACGTCAGCTCGATCAAGGAGTTGTGCCGGCGCTGGTACCCGCGCATCTACTTCGGCCAGCCCGACAAGGGCCTCGCCCACCGCGCGCTCGCGGACATCCGCGAGTCGATCAGGGAGCTCAAGTACTACCGCAGTACCGCCTTCGTACCCGCGCCCGGCCCGACGACAGACCAGATCACCGCCGCGGTGCAGGAACTCGGACCGGCCTGAAAGCGCAGGTCATCGCCCTCGACCGCGCAGAGCCCATACCGATTGGATTCCGCCGGAACCGTCGGGTAAAGTTCTTCGAGCCTGGCGATCCCAGGCACCTGGTGGGTGTAGTTCAGTTGGTAGAGCACCAGATTGTGATTCTGGCTGTCGCGGGTTCGAGTCCCGTCATCCACCCCGGATGAAAAGCCCGGTCTTGCAACAGGATTCGTTGCGAGACCGGGTTTTTTCGTGGCTGCGCACAACTGAACATCAACCGACCACCGCTGCGGATGCAGCACGATGATCGCGGATCAGTCCGGCCTGGTGAGCAGGCCACCGATCCACCAGTCCTGCGGAACCCCGCGGAGCATCGCCCGCTGCCGCAGTACGCCCTCCACCTCGAAGCCGATCGACTCCGCGACCGCGCGGGAACCGTGGTTCCCCACCACGGCCCACCAGTCGATGCGGTGAATACCGAGGATGTCGAAGCCCCATTGGCACACACGCCGGGCCGCCTCGAGTGTGTAACCGCAGCGGCGATTGCCCGGCGCGGCCCAGTAGCCCAACTCCACGAGCCCAGCCTCTTTCCGAGTGAGCTGCGAGACGCCGACGAGATCAGCGCCGGCCAGCGCGACGAAGGCGTACGACTCGTCCGCCTCCCACTCGCGCACGGCGGTCGCCACGAACTCGCGCGCATCACCCTCGGTGTACGGGGACGGAACCGGGACGTACCGCTGAATTCCAGGGTCGGCGCACGCCTCCGCGATCGCCGGGGCGTCGCCGCCGTTGGGGCGACGCAGAATCAGGTGAGGGGTGCGCAGCTCGACGGGGTCCATGACCGCAGTGTGGGGCGCGACCGGGCCCGAGGCAACCGAATTCGGGCGCGTGACGGACCACACATGGCGCGATCATAAGGTTAGCCTTACCATTCTCACTTCAGGTACTGCGCCCCGAGTGAGAGTGATCCGTTGAACGAACCACGAATCGGTCTGTACGACCCCACCCGGGAGTCGAGCGCCTGCGGCGTCGGCTTCATCACCCGCAAGGACGGCACCCAGCACCACGACGTGATCGCCCACGGCGAGCACGCGCTGTGCGCCATCCCCCACCGCGGTGGCATGTCCGCCGAAGGCGTGGGCGACGGGGCCGGGGTCAACGTCGACCTGTCCGTGGAGTTCTTCCGGGCGATCACCGGCGCGCCCCTCGAACGCGGCCGATTCGGCGTCGCCAACCTGTTCCTGCCATCCGATCCCGGGCAGGGCCCGGCCGCTCGGGAACTGGTCCGTGCGGCGCTCGTCGAGCACGGTTTCGCGGTGGTCACCGAGCGCGACGTCCCGGTCGATCCCACCGCGCTCCGTCCCGCCGCTCTGCCCTACCAACTCGCGATCACGCAGTGGGTGTTCACGGCACCGGCGCAGCTTCCGCGGATCGACGTGGACCGCGCCGCCAACGCGGCGCTTCTCGCGATCGAACGCGCCGCATACGACGCGCCGGATCTCGCGGGCCTCTATCCGCTGTCGCTGAGCACACGCACGCAGACGCTCAAGGGCAGGCTGAACGCCGACGAGGTGATCCGGTACTTCACCGATCTCACGGACCCGCGGCACTCCGTGTGCACCTTGTACTTCCACACCCGCTTCTCCACCAACACCGAGCCGCACCCCTCGATGGCGCAGCCCTTCCGTTTGATGGCGCACAACGGCGAGCTCAACACCGACCGCAAGAACCGCCTCGCCGACGACGCCGTCGCCCGCGCCAAGGCGCGCACCATCGTCCGACCGCCGGGGCAGTCGGATTCGAGTCGGCTCGACCAGTCGTTGCAGAGCCGAGTGTTCGACGACGGGCTGGGCCTGGTGGAGGCCGTCGTCTCGCTCATGCCGCCGGCATGGGAGAACGACCGCTCAGTCCCGCGTCCGGTCCGCGACATGCTCGAGTTCTTCTCCCTCAGTGAGGAGAAGAACGACGGACCGGCCGCACTGATCTTCTCCGACGGCGACGTCGTGGGCGCGCGCCTCGACCGTCTGGGGCTGCGGCCCCTGCGCACCGTCGAGACCGCCGAGTACGTCGTCGTCGCGTCCGAGGCCGGGCAGGTGCCCTTTCCTTCGAACGAGGTGCTCCACCGCGGACGCATCGAGGCCGGCGGCATGCTCTACGTGGATCACCGGGCCGGCGACGGTCGGGTCCGCCGCACCGCGGAGGCCCTCGAACTGCTGGCAGCGCGCCGCGACTACGCCGCACTGCTGAGCGCCGCGCGAGTGAACCTCGCCGACATCGCGCCGCCGGTCATCCAGCGCGACACCGGAACGCTCGGCTACCCCGGCGATCTCAGCCTGCACGGGCGGTACGTCGCCTACTCGCTCAACCAGGAGAGCTTCCGGTTTCTCCTCGATCCGATGCTCGCCGACGGTGCCGAGCGGATCTCCGCGATGGGCTACGGCAACGCGATCAACGCACTCTCGGACCACGAGGGCGGCATGGCCAAGTACTTCTCGCAGCGCTTCGCCCAAGTGACGAACCCTCCTCTGGACTCCATCCGAGAGGCCGACGCCATGAGCATGCGGGTGGCGCTGGGCAACGCCGAGCACGGACACCGCACACCGCAGATCGTCGTGGAATCGCCGATCCTCAGCCACCTGGACATGGTGAAGCTCCGCTTCCAGGAGGTCACCCCCGTCGAACACTTCGACCTGCTCTACCGCCCGGCCCCCGGCGATGCCGACGCCAACGCCGAGTCCGTCCTCGCGGCGGTCGAGCGGCTGTGCGACGAGGTGGAGGAGTTCGCACGCGGTGGCGGCGGTATCGCCGTGCTCACCGACCGTGCCGTCTCCCGGGAGCAGGCGCCGCTGCCGCTACTGCTGGCACTCGCCGCGGTGGATGTCCGGCTCACCGAAACTGGCCTGCGGCTGCGCCTCTCCCTCGTCGCCGAGAGCGGCCAGCTGCCGTCCTCGCACCACATCGCCTCAGCGCTGGGATTCGGTGCGTCCGCAGCCTATTCTCTGTCCGCTCGTCTCCGGGCCGAGGAGAGGTTCCCGTCGGAGGCCGCGCCCGCCACCGAGCTCACCGACACCGACCGCGCTTTCGACCGGTTCCGCAAGGCCGCGGAGAAGGCGCTCGCGAAGACGATGGGCCGCGTCGGTCTGTGCACCGCCGAGTCGTACATCGGCGGCCAGTTCTTCGAGCCCAACTACCTGGATACCCGCGATCCCGTACTGGCCCGGTACTTCCCGCATCTGGACGCCCCCGTCGGGGGCGTCGGCTTCACCAGGATCGCGGAGGCGAACACCGATTGGCACGAACGCGCGGCGTCCGTCGCCGAGGAGCACGACGTACCGCTGCTGGGCCTGTTCAAGGAGCGCTCCGACGGTGCCGGACACTCCTACGGCATCAACGCCGTCCGCGGCTTCACCCGGATGGCCGAGGAGCCCCTGGCCCTGACCGGTCCCGACGGCATCGGATCCACCTCGCTGCGCCTGCTCACGCTCTCGCGCCTCGACGACGCCTTCGGGCTCGACGACGCCGCGTACCGCAACAGCGGCTTCAAAGCGCTGCTCCCGCGTCAGATCGACGGCTTCGAGATCACCGACGGCTACCGCGAATTCCTCGCCGCCACGCTGGTCGAACGCGAGCGACGCCCGTCGGCGCTCCGCGATGTGTTGGCACTGCCCGCGGACGTCACGATGCTCACGACGGCACAGGAGTTCCACCGGGAGCTGGCCCGATTCTCACTGGACGGCAACGCGAGCCTGCCGACGCGCGGCCTCACCGTGCACGCCCCGGAGGAAGGCCGGTTCGTGGTGCACCTGACGGACCTACCGCAGAACGACGCCGCTGCGGCCTACACCGGGTTCGCCGACTTCCTCCGCGAACTGTTCGCCGACGAGGTCTCGGTCGAGGCAGGGCCCTCGACCGGCGCGCTGATCGAGGCCACCGGGCGAGCGCGGCGGTACCTGGCCCTGCTGTGCGCGGCGCCCCGCTCGCTCGATCTCGACGACGTGCAACCCGCACACGAGATCACACGCACGCTGGCGTCCGGAGCGATGAGTCACGGCGCGCTCGTCGCCAGCGCCCACGAGGCGGTCGCGCACGGCACCAACATGGTCGGCGGAATGTCGAACTGCGGCGAGGGCGGCGAGCACCGCACCCGCTACGGCACCATCCGCGGCTCGCGGATCAAGCAGTTCGCCTCCGGCCGGTTCGGCATCTGGTCCGGATACCTCGCGGACCCGATGCTCGAGGAGCTCGAGATCAAGATCGGTCAGGGCGCCAAGCCCGGCGAGGGCGGACAGCTTCCGGGGCCGAAGGTCACCGTCGACATCGCGGCGGCCCGCGGGGGCACCCCCGGCATCGAGCTGATCTCTCCCCCGCCCCACCACGACACCTATTCGATCGAGGACTTGGCCCAGCTGATCCACGACTGCAAGGCGGCCCGCGTGCGGGTGGTCGTCAAACTCGTCTCCTCCGAGGGCATCGGCACGATCGCGGTCGGCGTCGCGAAAGCGGGTGCCGATGTGATCAACGTCGCCGGCAACACCGGCGGCACCGGGGCCGCGGCCGTGACCAGCCTCAAGTACGCCGGCCGCTCCGCCGAGATCGGCGTAGCCGAAGTACACCAGGCCCTGGTCGCGAACGGCCTGCGCGACAAGGTGACACTGCGCTGTTCCGGAGCACACCAGACCGGTGGCGACGTGGTGGTCTCCGCGCTGCTCGGCGGCGACTCGTTCGAGTTCGGCACCACGGCCCTGATGATGCTCAAGTGCGTCATGGCCAAGAACTGCAACCTCAAGTGCCCGGCCGGCCTCACCACCAATCCCGAGGTGTTCGACGGGGATCCGCGCGCACTCGCGCAGTACCTGCTCAACATCGCGCACGACGTGCGCGGCCTGCTCGCGCGGCTCGGACTCCGATCACTGCGCGAGGCTCGCGGCCGCACAGACCTCCTGCAGCTCCTGGAACACCCCGCCGCCGTCGGTCACCTCGACGTGCGGGCGATGCTCCACGCCCCTGCGCCGCGGACCGTCGTCGACCCCGTGTACCTCGAGAAGGACTACTCGGTGGACGACCACCTGCTCCGCGAGGTCCGTGACCGCCTGTTCACCGCGAACGCGGAGTCGATCACCGTTGCCGGGATTGCGCTGTCGAACCCGAACAAGTCGGTGGGCGGCCAGCTCGCCGTCGATCTGGAGCGACTGCTCAACCACCCCGAGGCGGACCAGCGTGGAGCGTTCGCCGGCGTCCCGGTACCCGACGACCATCCCGCCGTCCTCACCGACGAGCGCGGGCGCCGCTTCCTCGCCGACGGGGCCGTCCGTGTGCTCTCGCACGGCAGCGCCGGGCAGTCCTACGGCGTCTTCTGCACCGACGGCATGGAATTGCAGCACACCGGAACCGCCAACGACGGCGTCGGCAAGAGCCAATGCGGCGGCCGCGTGGTGGTCCGCTCCCCCGGCGGCGGCGGCGCCGCTTCCGGGGCGAACGTTCTGATCGGCAACTTCGCGCTGTTCGGCGCCACCGGCGGGCGCACCTTCGTGCAGGGCGAGGCGGGCGACCGCTTCGCAGTACGGAATTCGGGCGCCACCGCCGTCGTCGAGGGGGTCGGCGAGTACTGCTGCGAGTACATGACCGGCGGTGCAGTACTCAACCTCGGCGGCTTCGGCAAGGGCCTGGGCAACGGCATGAGCGGCGGTTTCGTCTATCAGTACGACCCCGACGGTCGGGTCGCGAGCGCCGCGAGTTCCTCGCTGCACGTCGAGCCGCTCGTGGGCCCCCACACCCCGCCCTTCCACGAGGTCGCCGTGCGCGCCATGCTCGCCTGGCACTCGGAGGCGACCGGATCCCCACTCGCCACAGGTCTGCTCGAGGACTGGGCCACCACGCGCGAGAACATCGCGGTGGGCACTCCTCTAGCGCTCATGCACTACCAGGACGCCGATCACATCTGGGCGGCCCACGGTCGCAAGGATCTGCTCGACGAGCTGGCGGGCTCCGTCGCGACTGACCGCCTCCGCGAGTTCAAGCGCTCGCTGCGTGCGGGCACGCCCGTCGGCGACGGGCTGGCACCGCGGTTCGGCGACACCCGCTCCCCACAGGCGTTCTCGCTGCTCTCCTCGTTCACCGTGCTGTCGCTGGCACAGGAGGTGGCGGCAGAACGCGTCGCGGGTGCGACGGGGCACGACGACCCCCGGGTGTCGGCCCGCGCCCGGAACCTGGTGCTCACCGAGGACTTCGCGGTCCGGCAACGTCTCACCAAATACCTGCGCGGCCGGCTCGACACCTTCGAGGACGCAGAGCTCGCGGCGCTCATCGCCACCAAGCGCCTGGGCGACTACACCACCTCGCTCGAGGAGCGGAACGTCCTCAGCATGGACGCTCCCGGCACCTACGGCTGGATCCTGCACCACCGCGCGCGTAATGCCGCCGTCCTCGACGACGCAGCGATCGACGCGATGCTGGTCGAGGGAGCGATGCCGGACCTGGTGCGATTCGCGAAGGAGACTCTGGCATGAGTGCACCCACCTACGCACTCCCCGAAGCGGATTCGTCCGCGCTCATCGACGTCTTCACCGGAGGGCAGCGGGCCTGGTTGTCCGGGTTCCTCGCAGGCCTGGCCGCGGCGCAGGCCGAGCAGTCGGAGTCCGCGAGCACTGCCACGCTCCACGCGAACGTGCTCTACGGGACGCAGACCGGCAACAGCGAGGAACTCGCGGAGCGCCTCGTCGGACTCCTACGGGAGACCGGGCTCGGCGCCGACCTCGCCGCGCTCGACGACGCCACCCCGGAGAGCCTCGCCGCCGCATCACACCTGCTGGTGGTCACCTCGACCTACGGCGAGGGCGAGATGCCCGACAACGCGGAACTGTTCTGGGACGCGTTGTCCGCCGATTCCGCGCCGCGATTGGAACATCTCGCCTTCTCGGTCCTCGCACTGGGCGACAGCGGCTACGAGGGCTTCTGCCGTGCCGGCCAGATCATCGACACCCGCCTCGAGCAGCTCGGAGCCCAACGCCTGGCACCGAGGGTGGACTGCGACGTGGACTTCGAGGAGCCGGCCTCCGCCTGGATGACCGAGGTGGCCGGGAGGCTGCGGGCGGTCGCGGCGCACCTCGATCCCACCGACGCCGCAGCGGTGGCGACGGCGTCAGGTCCGGCGGCACCGTCGAAGCCCCGGTCGCGATGGAACAAGAAGAATCCCTTCCCCTCCCGGCTCGTGGTGAACCGCTTGCTCTCCGGTGCCGGGAGCGCGAAGGAGATCCGCCATTTCGAGTTCGACCTCGCCGACAGCGGCATCGAGTACGCGGCGGGCGACGCCCTGAACGTGATGCCGCGCAACGCTCCCACGCTGGTCGATGCTCTGCTCGCGCGCCTCGGCGCAGCGCCGGACACCGATGTCGATGGCGCGCCGCTCGCCGCGCGACTGACCTCGGACTGGGAGATACGCACCCCGTCGAAGGACCTGCTCAAGACACTCGCGGATCGTGCGCCCGGCTCCGAGCTCGCGGCCGTCCTCGCCCGCGGAGAGCGCGAGACACTGGACTCATGGCTGTGGGGACGCGATGTCCTCGACCTCCTGCACGGCTGCGAGGACGCCCGGCTCGACCCCGCAGAGCTCCCGGACCTGCTGCGCCCCTTGCAGCCGCGGGCCTACTCCATCTCGTCGAGCCCGCTCACCAGTCCCGACCGCATCCACCTGACCGTGGCCGCGGTCCGCCACGGTGCGGGAACCGGTCGTGAACACCAGGGTGTGTGTTCGACCTTCCTCGCGGACCGTTGCTCCGATGCCGACGTCGCGGGGATCTCATTACAGCCCAATGCGGCGTTCCGAGTCCCTGCCGACCCCGAGCGGCCCGCGATCATGGTCGGTCCCGGCACGGGCATCGCCCCGTTCCGCGCGTTCCTGCACGAGCGCGCCGCCTCATCCGCCGCGGGCCGGAACTGGCTGTTGTTCGGCGACCAGCACCGCGCGAGCGACTTCATCTACGCCGACGAGCTGGACGAGCTCACCGCGTCAGGTGTGCTGCACCGCCTGGACCTGGCCTTCTCCCGGGACCAGACGGAGAAGATCTACGTGCAGACCCGGATGGTCGAGGCATCGCGGGAGCTCTACGCCTGGCTCGAGGACGGCGGCTACTTCTACGTGTGCGGCGACGCCTCGCGGATGGCCAAGGACGTCGATCGCGCCCTGCGCGAGGTGATCGCCACGGAACGGGGCCGCGGAGCCGAGGACGCGGACGAATACGTCGCGACGCTCAAACGGGAGAAGCGCTACGTGCGGGACGTGTATTGATGCGGGCCCGGCACTGTCCCGGGTGCGGCCGCGACCGGGGCCGGTGCCCACTGCAGCGTTCGCGCGGCAGCGTCGCCGTCGACGGTGCCTCCGCCACCCAGGTCGCGGGGGCGTTCCCCCTCCTCGATACCGCTGTGGCCGTGACCGAGTCGATGATCGCCACGCTCGCGCACGAGGGGCGCTACGCTCGCCCGACGGTGTGCGGCGAGGAGTTCGCACCGGCCTCCGGCCGAATCGCGCTGCGCTTCGTTCCGGACCGGGTGGTGGGCGCAGTCACCGATGAGGACACCCCCGGCGGGCCCGCCGACGCCAGCATGGTCGGTCTCACCGACCGGCGCGGTGCGGCAGTGCACCGGGCGTTCGTGACCGGCGACCCCGACCGGATGATCGTGCGAGCACTGGGCCACCTGTCGCCCTCCGATCCACACGGCGGCATGTTGTTCGGCGCAGATCCGCACAGATCACCGGGCGGAGTCGGCGACGCGGTGATCGACCCGATCCTCACCGGCGGTCGCGAGCGACTGCGGGCACTCTGCGCGGCGGGGGCCGAGCGCTACTGCCCCATCGCCCCCGAGTGGATTCCGCGGATCTTCGAGTACCTCTGCGACAGCGGCCTGCCGACCGACTTCGCCGTCGTCTCGGACGGCGTCGCGCAGGCCTGCCGCGGCCCGATCCACGCCGCACTGCGCGAGGGGCCGAGGCTCCTCACGGGTTTCGCGGACGCCGCGGTCGACATCGACCTGGCCCGGGTGGACGGCTGCGCCGTCGTGCGCTCGCAGGGCGAGGGCGGGACCGTCTCGACCATCGAGATGTACGACGCGGGTGGTGCGTGCTCGGCGTTGCTCACGCAGTTCGGCCGGGTCGACGCCGACGTCCGACCGGCATGGGAAGCGATGGCGCAGTCGCTGTGCGAGAACGCCGCGTGACACAACCCCCGAAGCTCGTTCAACGGATCGACTTCGACGTTGACACTCGGCACCTCATGTCTCCCATTCGCCGTCGACCATCACCTGTACCGGCTGGGGCATCGCAGCCGACGGATCACCGAGCGAATCGATCGGTGCGTCGAGGACGACCAGGTCCGCCCGGCGTCCCGGCGCCAGACACCCGACCTCGTGCTCGTCGTGAACGAGGTACGCGCTGTCCAGCGTCATCGCCTGCACGGCCCGATCCGGTGAGATCCGCTGCGCCGCTCCGAGGACGTCACCTCCGCTCGTCAGCCTCGTCGAAGCGGTCCTGATGGTGTGCAGCGGATCCATCGGGGTGATCGGGCAGTCCGAGTGGAGACCGAATCGGATTCCCAGTCCGTCGGCACGAGCGAGCGGATCCATCTCCCGCGCCCTCTCGGCGCCCAAGAACCTGTCGCGGTGGCGGTCTCCCCAGTAGTAGACGTGATTGGCGAAGAAGCTCACGCCGAGTTCCTCTCTCACGATCGCATCGAGGTCGTCGGGCAGGGTGACCTGGCAATGTTCGATCCGGTGGCGTGCCCGCCGCCCGTCGAGGCGCTGCGCTCGCGCCAGCGCGGTGATCGTGGCCCGAACCGCGGCGTCCCCGTTCGCGTGAACGGCGGCCTGTCCGCCGGCCAGGTGGACGCGCGCCACCATGTCGTCGAGGACCTCCTGCGGGTGCAGAAGATCGCCGCAGTGTCCCGGATCGCACATGTAGGGAATCCGCAAGGCCGCGGATAGTCCCTGGATGGAGCCGTCGGACCAGAATTTGGCACCCGCGAGGCGGAATCGTCCGTCGGCGGAACCTCCCGCTTCGAAACGAACCGAGCCGTCGGCGATGGCCGGCAGTGCCAGATCCCCACACAGGAAACCGACCACGTGGACGGGCAACCCACCGGTGGCGGCCAGTTCGCGGTACGCGGCGAGCTCCTCCGCACCCGCCATCAGCCCAACACCGAGGTCGTGCAGAGTCGTGATGCCCCGCGAGCGCGCGAGTCGCAGGCTGGCGAGGAGTGCGTCACGGACGTCCCCCGGCGCGAGTGGTGGGACCGCGGCGACGATCTTCGACACCGCGTCGATCTCCCACGCGAGCCCCGTCAAGCGGCCGTCCTCGCCCCTCGGGAAGCGGGGATCATCCTCCGCGATGGAGGATTCCGTGACACCGGCGGCCGCAAGGGCGACCGTGTTCGCAACGAGGAAGTGCGCCGAGATGTGCTGCAGGATCACCGGCCGGTCCATCGAGACCGCATCGAGTTCGTCCCGGGTGGGATGGCGTCCCTCCGCGATCAGGGTGTCGTCGTACCCCCACCCTCGGACCCATCCGGGAGCGGACAGGCGCTCCCGGAGACCGGCCTGGATGTCGGCGATCGAACCCCGCAGCGGCGAGCGACAGTCGACCCAGTCCTGGGTCAGGCCTGTGTACACGGGGTGTACGTGGGACTCGATCAGGCCCGGGATCAGCGTTGCGCCAGGTAGATCGATCCGATCCGACGACGGCGAGGCGAGGCTCTCGACCTCCTTCCTCGTGCCCGTCGCGATCACGCGATCACCACGGACGAGGACGGCCTCCGCGACCGGTTGAGTTCGATCCATCGTATGCACGGATTCCGCCGTCAGCAGGAGATCCCCGCTCTTCGCAACGGTCACAGCGCGTTCTCCCCGATCGGGCGGGCCTGCACCGGGGAACGACGCCCGGGCATCACCTGTCGGAGACCGGGCACCGGGTCCGTTGCGGGCCACACCATCCGGGAGATCACGACCAACAGCGCGTTGACGACGAGCGCCGCGGCTCCGATGTTGATCCCGCTCTGTGCCAGCCACGACGAGATCGGTCCGTGACTGTCGAGGTACAACCACAGCACCAACAGATCTCCGACGATGAGGCCGGTGGCGAGGCCCACGGGGCGCACCTTCCATCCGAACACCATGGCCGCGAAGATGACCGCCGCCTGGGTCACACCGTAGTACGCCGTGTTCACGAGCGTGAGCAGCAGCTGCGGCGCGGCCATCGTCAGGATCAGGGAGATCGCGAGGTACGCGACGATCACACCGCGCACCCACCCCTTCTGCCGCGATTCCGGGATGCCCGGGACGATGTTGCGCGAGACGATCGACCCGATGCCGAGCGCGGATCCGCACAGCACGACGATCGCGCAGAGAGCGGCTCCGCCCGCGACGATGCCAGTCACCCAGTCCGGCAGCACGATCCGAGACAGGATCAGGAGCGCCTCGTTGGACTTCGCGCCCTCGAGCTTCCCGGGCACCTGCGAGATCGCCGCGAACGCGGCGGCCACGAGGAAGACGTACATCAGCATGTACAGCGGGTTGAACCGCGCCACCCGTTTGAGAGTCGCCTCCGACTTCGACGCGAGGACCGCCTGCACGACGAACGGGAAGATGAAGAAGCCGACGGATTGGAAGACGATGGTGGTCAGCACGAAAGTCAGCGACGACCCGGTCACCGTGAAATGGGTGTCCTTGCCCGCACCCGCTGCGTGAGCCGCGCCGAACAGCATCTCGGTTCCGCCGGACTTGGCGATCGCCGCCATCCCGATGAGAACGGCGCCGAGCAGCAGTGCAGCGTCCTTCACGTAGGAGACGAAGGCCGGAGCGCGAAGTCCCGAGAGGAGCAGGAACACCAGAGCCAGCCCTGCGCCCGCGAACACCGCGACCGTCGGATCGATGGAGATGCCCAATCCGCTCAACGCGACCTGCAGCCCGGCGAGCTGTAGTTGCCCCCACGGGATGAGGAAGATCACCGAGGAGATCGCCACCGTCAGTTCGAGCCCGCGCGAACGGAAGTGGCGACCGGCGACATCGGGAAGCGTCATCGCCCCGTAGAGCTTGCCCGCTCGCCAGAGGTACGGCGTGAAGAAGTAGCCGACTGCGTAGGCGAGCAGGATGTACGCGATGAACCAGACTCCGTAGCTCGAACCGTGTGCGTACACACCGCCGGGAAAGCCGATCAGGGTGCCGATGCTGTACGCCTCACCGGCACCCAGGATGAACACCAGGATCGGCCCGAATGAGCGGCCGCCCACCAGATAGTCGTCGATGTCGCTCTTGCTACCCCGACGGGACAGGAGTCCCGCGGCGAGAGCGAGGCCGATCGTCAGAGCGAACGTCACGATGCTCATGCGGCGTCCACCCCGCTCTCGCGCGACGCTTGATCGGCGGCCAGGTCGAACCGCTCGAGCTCCTCGAAGTCGTCACGGTCGAAGAACCGCCATGCCAGGTGCATGCACAACGACGTCAGTGGCATCCACAGGAAGAGCCATGCGAACAGAACCGGGAATCCGAGGACGGCCGCCTCGGAGTCGGACAGATAGACGATGCCGCCGAGCACCCCGGCGAACGGGACACCGACGGCAAGCAGAACACTCTTGACCTCATTGGACACGATGAAGACGGCTCCTCACTCCGAGCGTTGAACGGATCGGTGCGACTGTGATCCAGCCGCCACTGATCACGAAGTGTGGTGCAGATCATGTTGTGAAGCCACTACGATTCTCCGAATTGAGCTCACCGGATTCGTGGAATTCACGAACAACGAGAGAGGGGCGGCGGTGGCGGCAACGGCGGGAGATTCCGAGAGCGTCCGCGAGGTGTGCCGCGCGGTGGTCGACCGGTTCGATGCGGTCACCGAGCAGGCCGTCGGCAAGATCCGCGCGGAGATCACGTCCTACCACTCGATCCCCTACCGCGAGCAGTACGACTACATCCGCACGGGCCTCGAGCTCATGCTGGGCGCAGTCGCGAATCCGGCCGGCATCGCCGATCTCGACTCCGCTCGTAGCCGCGACCTCGGCCGACGCCGTGCGATGCAGGGCATTTCGCTGTCCGACGTCATCGAGACCTACCACATCGCGTTGCGCGAGCTCTGGCACGAGCTCCTCGCGCAGGCACCGGAGCCGGACGCCGATCTGGTGACCGCGGTCGGTCGTCTCTGGGACGTCGTCCATCTTGAAACGACCGCCGTGGCCGAAGGCCACAGCGAGGCGACACGGAGCCAGCAGGCGGTGAGGGCCGGTGTGCGCCACCGCTTCTTCGCCGCCCTCATCGCGCCCGATCACCGATCACTCTTCGACGCCCGCGAACTCGCCCCGTCCCTGGGGTTCGATCCCGACGGCGACTTCCAGGCCCTGTGCGTCGACTCCGATTGGCCGGAAGCCGCACAGGAACGGATCCAGCTCGCACTCGACGGGCTGCGCGGCGCGGTGCACTGCAGTCGGCACGACGGCCTCCTCACGATCCTCTGCCAAAGCGCGTCCGCCCCCACCGTCATCGCCGCCGTCCGCTCGGTGCGTCCCCGCGCCACCATCGGTGTGGGCTTGGAACGGCCGGGTCTCGACCGGGCACCGACGACCCTGGACGACGCACTGCAGGCGCTCCGCTCGTCACGGATCGGAACGGTGACCCGGTTCGCCGACAATTGGCTGGCCGCGTCCCTCGCGCAACAGCGCGAACGGCTCGCTCCCCTCCTCGAGCAGGGCTGGCGGATCGCCGAGGAGAATCCGCACCTCGTGGAGGCGGTTCGCGCCTTCGCCGATTCGTCGCTGTCCGTGAGCGCCGCCGCCCGGCGCCTCAACCTGCACGCGAACTCCGTGACGTATCGCCTGGACCGGTGGCGAAGCCTGACGGGGTGGGACCCGCGCACGACGCCCGGTCTCATGGCGTCGATCGCCGCTCTGGACCTCGCAGCCATGCCGGCGGAGACCGATCAGCGCTGACCACCCGGGCGCACTAGGCCGGCTGCTTCTCCGCGAGCCGGGCGGCCTCGTCGAACTCGGCGTCGATGACCTCGTCGGGCTTGTAGGTGGCGAGGCTGACGCCGATCGCGACCACCAGGTTCGCCAGGAATCCGGGCACGATCTCGTACAGCTCGAACGGCGGCCACTGGCCCCAGACGAAGGCGACGGCCGCGCCCACGATGAGGCCCGCCAGTGCGCCCGGGGCGGTGAGCTTGCGCCAGAACAGCGCGAGGAACACGACGGGACCGAAGGACGAGCCGAACCCGGCCCAGGCGAAGCCGACCAGCTCCAGGATGCTCTCGGCGGGGTCGATCGCGAGCAGCACAGCGATCACCGCCACGAGGAGCACGCCGAGCCGCCCGAGACGCACGTAGGCCCGGTCACTGATCTCCATGTCGCGACCCGTCTTCTCGGCGAAGATCTTGAACAGGTCCTCCACCAGCGCCGACGAGCAGACCACGAGCTGCGAGGAGATCGTCGACATGATGGCCGCGAGCACGGCCGCGAGCACCAGGCCCGCGACGAACGGGTGGAACAGGATCTGCGCCAGCACGAGGAAGACGGTCTCGGGGTCCTTGGGCGCCCGCTCCGGGTTGAGCGCGAAGTACGCGATGCCGATGAACGCGGTGGAGATCGCGCCCAGCGCCGCCGCCACCATCCAGCTGATGCCGAAGCGCCGGGCCGTGGACGCCTCCTGCGGCGACCGCAATGCCATGAACCGCACGATGATGTGGGGCTGCCCGAAGTAGCCGAGTCCCCATGCGGCGGCGGAGATGATGCCGAGGGCGGTGCCACCGGCGAACAAGCTGAAGAAGTCGGGGTTCACCGAATTCACGGTGTCGACGGTGACCGTCGGACCGCCGACCTTGATCACCGCCACGATCGGCACGGCGACGAGCGCCGCCAGCATCAGGAGCCCCTGGGCGACGTCGGTCAGCGTCGCGCCCAGAAAGCCGCCGAACAGCGTGTAGACCATGGTCACGGCAGCCACGATGAGCATCCCGTGGATGTACTGCACGCCGAAGGTCGAGTCGAAGAACTTCCCCGCGGCCACCATGCCGCTGGAGACGTAGAACGTGAAGAAGACCAGGATGATCAGGCCGCACACGATGCGCAGCGAGCGCGACCGATCACGTAGGCGGTGCTCCAGGAAGCTGGGGATGGTGATCGAATTGCCCGCGACCTCGGTGTACGAGCGCAGACGGGGCGCCACGAACTTCCAGTTCAGCCAGGCACCCACCGTGAGGCCGATCGCGATCCACGATTCGACGAGCCCGTTCGCGTAGACGGCGCCCGGCAGGCCCATGAGCAGCCAGCCCGACATGTCGGAGGCGCCGGCGCTGAGCGCGGCGACCCAGGGCTTGAGCCCGCGCCCGGCGAGCATGTACTCGTCGAGGTTGTCGCGCGTCTTCCGATAGGCACTCCAACCGATGTACAACATGGCTGCGAAATACAGGGTTACTGCAATCGTCTGATACGTCTGGTCCGACACCGGGGTCTCCTCTTGGTCCAGGAACCGAAATCCACTGTTCACGCATGATCGATACCGACAGCGAAATCCCATTTCGGCAAACTGATCTCACTCGACTCGTTCACGCGGAATGGTAGGCTCGGCCACGATTTTCCGCGGCGCTTTTGCAGGCGCCCCTCGATCACACGACCCATACCCTAGGAGGGTTCGACCTTGACCGACGGGACGCGCATCGGTGCGGCACTGCGACGCGGGGCGATCGGAGTGATCACCGTCCTGGTGTCCGGGTCCCTCCTGACGCCGGCGTTCGCCGCGGCGGCACCGTCGACGCCCGTTCCCTCGCCGAGCCCCGCCCCGCGCCCCGGAGCCCCGGCACCGTCGCAGCCCGGAACTCCGTCGAAGCCCGCGCCCGCGACCCCGCCGAAGCCCGGTGCTCCGACGAAGCCGAGCGCGGCGCCCGGCGCACCGTCGACTCCGGCTCAGCCGAGCACCCCCGCCCCCGTCACGCCCCCGGCCCCGAAGTCGGTGGCCCCGGGCGACCGGATCGACATCCTGCAACGCTCCCTGGGCGGCGGCCGGTTCGAATCGCTGCAGTGCACCATGGGCTTCGCGGTGAACGCGCCGAACGGTGAACGCCTGGGCGTGACCGCAGGGCACTGCGGCGCCCCGCAGCAGCCGGTCGGCGTGAAGAAGTGGATCGTCGGCGAGGTCGTGCAGTCCAAGGCCCCCGAGGTCAAGGAGGATCCGAGCCGTCCGGGCCACTACTCCCCCGTCGACCCGTTCGGTCCGGACTGGGCCACGTTCCGGCTGACCGATCCGCAGGTCAAGCTCCTCGCCTCGGCACCCGGCATGGCGCCGCGGACCGTCGGCACGGCGCGCGTGGGTGACCCCGTGTGCCAGCTCGGCTCGGTCAACGGCCGGCGCTGCGGCACCGTGACCAAGGTCGTCAACGACTGGGTGGTGGCCGACATCGTGACCACGCAGGGCGACAGCGGCGGCCCCCTGATCCGCACCACGGACAACGCGGCGCTCGGCATCATCACCGACGCCGTCACGCTCACCGACCGCGACTCCGGGCGGGTCACGCAACAGCTGACGCAGTACTACTCGCTCAACGCGGTGCTCCGCGCAGCGGGCGGAGCGCGGCTCGCGACCAACTGATCGCGGCCCGGCGGCGGGCCCGGTTCATTACACTGCCGCCATGGCCCTCGGCGACGATCTCAAAACGCGCTTCCTGCAGCTCGGACGGCACCGCGCGGTGTCCCGGATGGTGCGCGCGACCGTACCGCTCGACAAGGCGGTCACCCGGCTCAGCCGCGGATCGGTGCACCTGATCCCGGAGGCGCTGCTGCCGCAGCTCACGCTGACCACCATCGGACGGCGCAGTGGCGTCGCCCGGGCAGTCCCGCTGCTGTACGTGCGCGACGGCGAGGACTTCGTGGTGATCGCCTCCAACTTCGGGCAGAAGCACCATCCCGCGTGGTCGTACAACCTCGAGGCGACCCCGGACGCCGAGGTACTCCTCGGCACACGACGCATACCGGTGCGCGCCCGCCGGATCTCCGAGTCCGACCGGAAGCGCCTGTGGCCCAGCATCGTCGCGGTGTGGCCCGCCTACGACGACTACATCGACTGGGCCGGCGACCGCACGATCAAGCTGTACCGGCTCACGCCTCGCTGACGGCGAGGAATCCCGCCACGATCTCCGGTTCGACGGTGCGCGTCACTCCCGCGGCGCGCTCGAGGGTCACGTCGACGGCGCCGAACGAGCCCGCGGCGGTGGCCACCGTCAGGGTCGCGACCCCGGCACGGCGCTGGAAGAACGTCTCCCGGGTGACGAACCCGATGACCCCGTCGAACTCGAGGACGGTGCGGGTGCGCGCGACGGTCCCGGCGCCCAGGACCACGGCGTCCTCGCCCGTGGTGGTGCCGAGGTTGGCGTACCGCACCCGTGCGAGCGCGAGCGCGAGGACCAGGAGCAGGGCCGCTCCCGCGACAGGCAGCGCCTTCCACGCTCCGGGCGCGAACACGGCGAGCACGAGAAGCACTGCCACCGGGACGATCGCGCCGAGCACCGACCGGGTGTAGCGGCGCCGCAGCGCCACCGGGCCGTGCTCGACCAGCGGCATCTCGATCGCGCCCGGGCGCCCGAGGATCTCGTCGGCCACGCGCAGCCCCTCGGAGCGCGGCGCGGGCGGCAGCAGCATCGGGTTGCGGTCGGTGCCGGTGGCGACCGCGCGCAGCTTGGCACCGCGCGGGAGGCGCATCAGGATCGGCTCGTGCAACTGCACTCCCCGCACGCGCTTGCGCTCGATCGTGGCGGCCACCGTCGAGATGAGGCCGCGGGTGGTGTGCAGCGCACCGTCGGACCGGCGGACCAGGCGGAAGCCCCAGAAGGCGAGCACGTAGGCGAGCACCGAGACGAGCACGGAGACGACCAACAGCAGCACCACGGCGGCCGGGATCACCACGGCGGCACCGAGATCGAGGATCTTCGCGAACCACGACTCGGCGAGCTCGGAGCCGCGCTTCTGCAGTCCCGCCTCGTCGACGATGCGGAAGCCGATGCCGGCGCCCGCCGCGACCACGGCGAAACCGGTGAGCGAGAAGGGCGCGAACCGGAGCCACTCGGGCCGCAGGCGGGCGAGCTCCTCCTCCGGCTCTGCGACGACCGGGGCCGCCGGAGCGCCGTCCTCGAGCGGTTCCGCCGCCGACGGTGCGCCGCGGCGCAGTAGGTCGTGCCCGAGCCGCTCGGCGACGTCGGCGGGGATCGGATCGAGCACCAGGGCCGACTCCTTGCCGCCGACGCCGGTGCCGACGACCACCTTGCGGAGCCCCAGCGCGCGTTCGATGGGTCCGGCCGTGACGTCGACGCTGCGGATCCTGTCGCGCCGCGCGGTGGCCGAGACCTTGCGCACCAGTCCGTGCCGCAGCTCCAGCTGGTCGTCGGTGACGCGCCACCGGGTGGTCAGCCAGGGCACGAGGCCGACGAGCAGGCTGATCGCGAGGCCCGCGATCACGAAGAACACCGGGCCGGCGGAGCGCCCCACGAAGAAGACGCCGATCAGGGCGGGGATGAGCGACGGGATCGCCTTGACCACACGGGTGCCGATCCCCCACGGTGACAGCCGGTTCCAGTCCGTCTCGTCAGGTCGCGTCATCGGTGTCCTCCGCCGCGCTCACCGTCAGGCCGGCGGCGATCGCCTGGGCCGTCTCCGTCGGCAGGCCCGAGATGCGCACCGTGCCCGCCGACGAGGCGGTGGTGACGGTGACCGTCGACAGGCCGAAGGATCGCTCCAGCGGGCCGGCGACGGTGTCGATGACCTGCACCCGTGAGATCGGGATCAGAACGCGGGTGCGCGTGAGCCAGCCCGCCTGCGAGTACACCGCGACGGCGTTGATCTCCCAGCGGTGGAAGGCGTAGCGGAAGCGCGGCATCACGATCAGGTGTGCGGTGGCGGCGATCGCGAGCACGAGGAAGGCCGCCGCCGCGGCGTACCAGGGGACGTCGGGGATCACGGCGAGAGCCACCGTGACCAGGGGGATCACGACGGCCCAGCGGATCGCGGCACGTACGGTCCACCAGGTCTTCGCGCGCGGCGAGACCTGGTGGGCCGGTGGCCGGAGCACTTCTGCGGCGCCCGCGACCGCGGGGGTTCCGGGAAGAGTCATGCGCCCAGCTAAGCACGACTTTCCTCCTCCGGGCCAGCACCCCGGCTAGGGTGGCGCCGAGGAGGCACCATGACCACACACCCCGATGAACTGGCGGGCCTGACCGGCCTGCTCTCGGATCAGGAACGCGCGATCGCGGAGTCGGTGCGCGCACTGACCGCCCGCGAGGTCGAGCCCCACGTGGCCGGCTGGTTCGAGCGCGGCGAGATCGACGACCCGCGCGGGCTCATGCGCAAGCTCGGTGCGCTGGGCCTGCTCGGCATGCACCTCGACGGATACGGTTGCGCCGGAACCACGGCCACCGAGTACGGCGTGGCCTGCCTCGAGCTCGAGGCCTGCGATTCGGGCCTGCGGTCGATGGTCTCCGTGCAGGGCTCGCTCGCGATGTACGCGATCTGGAAATGGGCGAGCGAGGAGGAGAAGCAGCGCTGGCTGCCCGGCATGGCGGCCGGCGAGCTGATCGGCTGCTTCGGACTCACCGAGCCCGATCACGGCTCCGACCCCGCGCACATGCGCACGCGGGCGCGCCGCGACGGCGGCGACTGGATCATCGACGGCCGGAAGATGTGGATCACCAACGGTTCCCTCGCCGACGTCGCCGTGATCTGGGCGCAGACCGACGAGGGCGTGCGCGGCTTCGCCGTCCCCACCGACGCCGCCGGCTTCGCCGCGAACACCATCGAGCACAAGATGTCGTTGCGCGCGTCCGTCACCTCCGAGCTCGTGCTCGACGGTGTGCGCGTCCCCGACTCCGCCGCCTTCCCCGAGGTGCGCGGCCTGCGCGGCCCGCTCTCCTGCCTCAGCGAGGCGCGGTACGGCATCGTCTGGGGCGCAATGGGTGCCGCGCGCACGGCACTCGAATGCGCGCAGCGGTACGCCGTGGAGCGCGAGCAGTTCGGGCGGCCGATCGGCGGTTTCCAGCTCACGCAGCAGAAGCTGGCGGACATGACGCTCGAGTACACCAAGGGCGTGCTGCTCGCCGTGCACCTCGGACGCCTCAAGGACGCCGGAACCCTACGCCCCGAACAGGTCTCCCTCGGCAAGCTGAACAACGTGCGCGAGGCGATCGACATCTGCCGAACCGCCCGCACCATCCTCGGCGCGAACGGCATCTCCCTCGAGTACCCCGTGATCCGCCACGCCAACAACCTGGAGAGCGTGCTGACCTACGAGGGCACCGTGGAGATGCACACCCTGATCCTGGGCGTGAAGCTGACCGGACAGAGCGCCTTCCAGTGAGCCGGCGATAGCTCAGAAACCAACCCTGACCTGCCGATTTCACGTTTCGCCGCACTCCTTGCTAATGTATTCCAGCACGCAGCGAGCGAGCACGCGCCATTAGCTCAATTGGCAGAGCAGCTGACTCTTAATCAGCGGGTTCGGGGTTCGAGTCCCTGATGGCGCACAAGACACGAAAGCCCCCTCCATTCTCGGAGGGGGCTTTCGTCATTGCAGCCCGTGGTCAGCGGCGACTCCCCACGCTGACGAGATTGAACCTTCTAAATTTAGCGGCGCTAAGTTACTCTGAGGTAGAGCCTGGGGAGCAACCACCTCACCTGCCGCCCGCAGCGTTTCTCCCCAGGCTCTCAACTCACTCCCCCGCGCGAGCCCACGGCGTCTCAATCGTCCTCGTCGTCTTCGCCGTCCCCGCCCGCTCGGTACCCGAACGCCGTGGCGAAGGCGATGCCGAGCGCCAGCCCGATCCCGATGCCGACGGCCGGATTGCCCAGGGAGGTTCCGATCGCGACGCCGAGGACGGCGCCGATCGCCAGACCCAGCGCCAGCTTGTTGTAGCCCTTATCGCTCCACGGCCCCGGGGTTCGCTCCTCGTCGCCCTGCTTCCCGGAAGTGGGACCGTCACCGTCGTTGCTCACACCCCGCACCGTACCGGCCGGGGCCCTCCGGCGGGACCGGTAGAATCAGGAGCAATCGGTCGCAGGTCGACCGACATCCGTTCGACGCTTCTGGAGCTGACCCATGCGCAACCGTCCCGCCGTGTCTCGACGCATCCTGACGGCGGTGGCCGCGACGAGCGTGACCACCGCGCTGGTCGCGGGGTGCACATCGTCGGCACAGGGCGAGATGCCGCTGCCGGACCCCAGCCAGAAGATCACGGACTCGACTCCGTTCTTCGACCTGCTGCGCCCGCAGATCACCTCCACCGTCAAGGGCGGCGCGCTCGACGTGCAGCCCGGCGTCCCGGTGAAGGTCACCGCGAGCGGCGGCACCCTCACGCGCGTCGTGATGACGAACCCGGACGGCAAGGAGGTGGCCGGCAAGCTCAGCGAGGACGGCCGCTCCTGGAGCAACTCCGAGCCGCTCGGCTACAGCAAGCAGTACAAGCTGCGGGCCGAGGCCAACGGCATCGGCGGCGTCAACGTCGCGAACGAAACCTTCAGCACGCAGTCGCCGAACAACCTGGTGCAGGCGTACTTCACCACCGCCGACAACTCCACGGTGGGTGTCGGGCAGACGGTCGGGGTGAAGTTCGACGAGCGGATCGCCGACCGGGCGGCCGCGCAGCGGGCGATCAAGATCGTCACCGATCCGCCGGTCGAGGGCGCCTTCTACTGGGTCAGCCCGTCCGAGGTGCGCTGGCGCCCGGAGAGCTACTTCAAGCCCGGCACCAAGGTCAGCGCCAACGTCAACATCTACGGCGTGGACCTCGGCAACGGCACCTACGGCCAGAAGGACGCCTCGATGCGGTTCACGGTGGGCGACGAGGTGATCACCACCGTCTCCGACAAGGACAAGATCGTCCGGGTCACCAAGAACGGCAAGCTCATCAAGACGATGCCCACCTCGATGGGAGGCCCGGGCAACGAGACCCCGAACGGCGTGTACCTCATCGGCGATCACCGCGAGAACATGATCATGGACTCGTCCACCTACGGCGTTCCGGTGAACTCCCCCAGCGGCTATCGCACACTGGTCGACTACGCCGTGCAGATGTCCTACAGCGGCATCTACCTGCACAGCGCGCCCTGGTCGGTGAACCAGCAGGGCTCCACCAACGTGAGCCACGGCTGCCTCAACGTGAGCACCGAGAACGCGCTGTGGTTCATGCAGAACACCAAGCGCGGGGACATCGTGAAGGTCACCGACACCGATGGCCCCACGCTCGAGGGCACGGACGGACTAGGCGACTGGAACATCCCGTGGTCCGTGTGGCGCGCCGGCAACACCAAGATCGGCTAGCTCCTCGGCGTCCGCCCCGCCGACGGTGACGGCGTCGTCGGTCCGGGCGGCATCCGCCGCGAACCCGGGCCGCGCCGTTCCGACGAAGGCGCGCAACCAGTCCCGCAGCACCGCGACCCGGTTGCCCATGCCCGCCAGGTAGTACAGGTGCACGGCCAGCCACCCCGCCCAGGCGAGGATGCCGGTCAGGCCGGGCAGGCCGAGCGGCGGCTGGATCACCGCGTGCGGGGTGTCGATCATCGCCATGCTGCCCTTGTCCAGGTAGCGGAAGTGCGTGCCGGGGCCCTTCTTCCCGCGGATGACGTCCGCGGCGTGCCGGCCCTGCTGCATGGCGACGGGGCTCTGCCCGGGCAGGCCGTTCAGGCTCGTCATGTCGCCGAGGGCGAAGACGTCGGCCCGCCCGCCGACCGTGAGGTCGCGGTTGATGAGCAGACGCCCGGCGCGGTCGGTCTCACAGCCCGTGGCCTCGGCGATCACCCCGGCGAGCGGGGTGGCCTGCACGCCGGCCGACCAGACGACGGTGCCCGCGGCGATCTCGCTCTCGGCACCCGCCTTGTCTTTGACGGTGACGACGCCGTCCTCGATGGCGGTCACGAACGTGCCGGTGTGCACCTGCACGCCCGCCTTCTCCAGCGTGGCGAGGGTGTACCCCGAGAGGGTGCCGCCGTAGAAGGGCAGCACGTCGTCGGCGCCCTCCACCAGGTGGATGCGGATCTCGGCACCGTCGTGGAAGCGGCGTGCGAGCTCGGCGACCTGACCGGCCACCTCGACTCCGGTGGCGCCGGCACCGACGATCACCACGGTGCGCGCGGGGCTCTGCGCGGGGGCGGCGAACGCGGCCCGCATCCGAGCCCGCAGGTTCTCGGCGTCCTCGAGGGTCTTGAGGGCGAAGGTGCGACTCTCCCACTCGTCGTGCCCGAAGTAGGCCTGCGCGGCACCGGCGGCGACGATCAGGTAGGTGTAGCCGATCTGCTCGATGCCGTCCTCGGTGGCGTAGGTGATCACCTTGCGCTCGGCGTCGACCTCGGTGACGTAGCCGGTGACCACGTCGACGGTGCGGCGGCGACGCAGCATCTCGGCGATGGGCGGCGCGATGCGCTCGCCCGTGGTGACGCCGGTGGCCACCTGGTAGAGCAGGGGCTGGAAGAGGTGGGTGCCGTTCGCCGAGATGACGGTGGTCTCGATGTTCGACTTCGCCAGCTGCTTCGCGGCGGCGAGGCCGCCGAATCCCGAGCCGATCACCACGACGTGGGTGCTGCGCATGATCTTCTCCTCCTTCAAGACGTCGTTGTCTACTACCAGATTGGTGCATGCATAGATGCGCTTCAACCTGGTAGATCGCCGTCCTGGTGATGCGATCCATCTGCTCTGTTCATACAATGGCGGAATGGAGTTCCGTCAGCTCGAGTACCTCGTCGCCGTGGCCGATCACGGCGGCTTCTCCCGCGCGGCCCGGCAGTGCTTCGTCTCCCAGTCCGCCGTGAGCCACCAGATCGCGGCGCTGGAGAAGGAGCTGGGCGCGGAGCTGTTCGAGCGGGCCGGCCGGCGCGTGCGGCTCACCGACGCCGGTGAATCCCTCCTCCCCCGCGCCCGCGAACTGCTCCGCCAGCGCGACGAGGCGATCGACGCGGTGCGGCCGCGTCCGGACCGGATCCGGCTCGCCGCGAACATGTCCTTCGCCCGCTCCGCCCTGGCCGCGGCCTCCGACGTGCGCGAGCGGCACCCGGAGGCGGAGATCGACTTCCTGATCAAGCCGTTCGCCCAGCGGATCGCCGCGGTGAAGTCCGGTGAGGCGGATCTGGCGCTCATCCGCGGCCGGCTCGACGAGCCAGGCCTCTACCTCGAGCCCCTGTGGGTCGACAACCCGCTCATCGCGTTCGCCACGCGGCACCCCCTCGCGGCGCTCGAGCGGGCACCGTCGACCGCGGAGCTGGCGCGCTACCCCCTGCTCCTACCTCCCCCGCACCAGCAGGTACTCCTGCACCGCCTGGTGGACAAGGTGTTCACGGCCGACGGGCTCGAGGTGCTCCTCGGTCCCGAGATCCGCGACGATCACCCCGTGGCCTTCGAGCTGATCAACAACCCCGAGGGCTGGACACTGCTCTACGAGGACCCGCGGCAGCCGGGCATCGCGAGCCGTCCGGCGCCTGGGTTCACGCTCCCCGTCTCCGCGGTGCTGCGCACCGACGCCACGCCGAACCCGCTGGTCGCGGAGCTTCTCGTCGAACTGTCGAACGGTTACCGCCGGGCGTGAGCAGGCGGCGCACCGTCACTTGCCGCGGAAGCGCTTGGTCACCTCCGTCGGGACCGCCAGCACCCGCTCGGCGACGGTGACCGCCGCGCCCGGCACGGAGAGCAGCGCATTGAGCTTCTCCAGCGCCGCGTCCGTCTTCTCGAGGGTGGCCGAGAACCGCGCCGTGAGCTTCTCGAACTCGTCGAGATTGCGGTTCACGCGGGCCACCGTCTCGTCGAACGTGGACATAGTGGTGCTCATGTTGTCCATGGTCACCGCCATGCCCTCGAGCATCGCCGTGGCCTGGTCGATCGTCATGTCCGCGTTGAGCGCCGCGCTCGCCAGGGTACGGATCCTCGTCCGCCCGCGGCCCCCGGTACCGCCGGTGTACCCCGAGCCCTCGTCCTGTGCTGCCATGACAGCTACGGTAACCGGCATGACTACTTCCACGCGGCTGGAGCCGGGAGCCGACGCACCTTCGTTCACGTTGCCGGACCAGGACGGCAACCCCGTCTCGCTGTCCGACTACCGCGGCCGGCGAGTGGTGCTGTACTTCTACCCGGCGGCCATGACGCCCGGCTGCACCAAGCAGGCCTGCGATTTCCGCGACAACCTCGCCGACTTCAAGGACGCCGGCCTGGCCGTCCTGGGCATCTCGCCCGACAAGCCGGAGAAGCTGAAGAAGTTCGTCGAGCGCGACGAGCTCACCTTCCCGCTCCTCTCGGACCCGGATAAGCAGGTGCTCACCGAGTACGGGGCCTTCGGTGAGAAGATGATGTACGGCAAGACCGTGACGGGTGTCATCAGGTCGACGTTCGTCATCGCCGCGGACGGCACCATCGAGGTCGCGCAGTACAACGTGCGCGCGACCGGGCACGTCGCCAAGTTGCGCCGCGACCTGAAGCTCTAGAGAGGAACCACCGACGTGGAACGCACCATCTACTCCGAGGATCACCTGCAGTTCGGCTCGGCGGTCCGGGACTACCTGCAGAAGCAGGTCCTGCCGCACGCCGAGCAGTACATCGACGACAAGCTGATCCCCCGCGACGTGTGGCGCGGCCTCGGCGAGCAGGGTGTCCTCGGCCTCGAGATCCCCGAGTCCTACGGCGGCGGCGAGGCGGACGACTACCGCTTCAACGCCGTCGCGCAGGAGGAGCTGGCCGCGGTCTCGATGGCCTTCGCCAGCTCGGTCGGCATCGACTTCGACATCACCACCCCGTACATCGTCCGCCTCGGCACCGAGGAGGCGAAGCAGCAGTGGCTGCCCGCCATCGCCTCCGGTGAGGCCGTCGCCGCGATCGGCATGACCGAGCCGTCGGCCGGTTCGGACCTGGCCGGCATCAAGTCGACCGCGGTGCGCAGCGGCGACGACTGGATCCTCAACGGCTCCAAGACCTTCATCACCAACGGCTACACGTGCGACGTGGCCGTGATCGCCGCGAAGACGAATCCGGACGCCAAGGCGCGCGGCATCTCGCTGTTCGCCGTGGACTGCTCGCTGCCCGGCTTCGAGCGCGGCCGCAAGCTCGACAAGGTGGGCCAGCCCGAGGCGGACACCGCCGAGCTGTTCTACTCCGACCTGCGGGTGCCCGCGAGCGCCCTGGTCGGCGAGGTGGACCGCGGTTTCTACCACATGATGGAGAAGCTGCCCCAGGAGCGCATCGGCTCCGCGGTGGGCAACGTGGCGCACGCCAAGCAGATCCTGGCCGAGACCATCGAGTACGCCCGCGAGCGCAAGGCCTTCGGCGCGTCCATCGGCTCCTTCCAGCACAACAAGTTCCTGCTGGCCGATCTGGTCACCAAGATCGAGATGGTGCAGGCCTACGTGGACCAGGCGATCGTCGCGCACGCCGAGGGCACGCTGACCGCCGTGGACGCCGCCAAGGTCAAGTACATCTCCGCCGAGATCCAGAACCAGGTGCTCGACTCCTGCGTGCAGCTGCACGGTGGCTACGGCTACATGCGCGAGTACCGCGCCGCCCGCGCGTGGATGGACGCCCGCGTCACCCGCATCTGGGCCGGATCGTCCGAGATCATGAAGGAGATCATCGGGCGCGACCTCGCACTGTAGGGCGACTCCTGCGCGAAGGGCACCGTCGGGACCGCCGACGGTGCCCTTCCGCGTTCGTCACCCGGCGATGATCTCGACGAGAACCGCTCCGGCACGCAGCAGCGCGGTGTACCGCTGGTCGATCGCCACCATCCGCGCGTCCAACGCTTCCAGGGACGCGGCGGCATCGCCGAGCTCCCGCAGGGCGTGCACCGATCGCCGGACGTCGGGGATCCGGTATCCGGCGTTGCGCAGCTCGGCGACGATCCGGGCGATCCGCACCTCCGGTACCGGATACCGCCGCGCCGCAACGGGGTTCACGGATCGATGCGGCGCCAGCAGTCGCTCGCGTTCCCAGAAGCGCAGGGTTGACGTCCGGACGCCGATCGCGCCCGCGAGTTCGGTGATGCTCAATTCGTCCGTCTCGGCCGGGGCGTCCTCCTCGGCTGCTTCACCGCTCACCGCCAGCAGTGCGCGCCGCGCCGAACCGGCCTGCTCGCGCTCGCGTCGCAGGTCCGCGTGGGCATCGGACACGACGGCGAGAGCCTCCTGCGCAGGCGCGGCGCGCGCCGTGCGCAGCACCGACCGCGCACGAACGGGCCCCACCGCAACGGTGAGATCCCGATAGGCGTGCAGATCGCGGACATGGGTCGCGGCGTACCTGCGATAGCCGTTCTCGGCGCGCGGCACCGCGGCGAGGACGCCTTCGGCCTCAAGAACACGTACCTGTTGGACGCTGTACCCGGTCGCCCAGGCTACCTGCGTGGTTCCGAGAGCAGCCGACACCAACCCTCCATAAGCACTTCAACGACATACTTCAGTCATGAGTATGCAACAGATCATCGACTTCACCAGCGCCCTGGACGGCGTGGTCGTGCTCGCTCCCCAGCCCGGAAGCGCATTCCCGGAGATCGGGTGGGGCGATCACTTCTTCTACTACTCCGCCGACGGCACGATCCCGCAGCGTGGCCAGCCGTTCGCCACGATCATCACCAAGAACTACCCCGACGACGACCGCAACGACCTCGACGCCCCGGGACGCTACCGGGTCAACGTGCACGTCGGACGCTCCCGGCTCACCGATCTGGTCGGCGAGGATGCGGCGGACCCCACCGCCCCGGATCAGGTGATCGCGCACCCGCTCTACGCCCGGCAGGGGTGGGTCGCCGTCGTCTGTCTCAGCGAGCAGTCCCTCGATCTGGTCACCGGACTGATCCAGGAGGCGCACGCCGCAGCAGCGGCGCGATCCGAGCGCTGACGCAGGACGGCTGCCGCAACGACGAAGGGCACCGCCGGGATTCCCGACGGTGCCCTTCGCGGCTGAAACCTACTGCGCGGCCTCGATCACCGAGATGATCTTCGGGCGCAGGTCGGCGGCGGCGATGATCTCGTCGACCGAGCCGACCTCGACGGCGCGACGGATGCTGTGCACCCCGTCGAACTCGGAGGCGACCTCGCCGAGCTTCTCGGCGCGGACCGAGCCGCGCACCTCGTCGAGCTCGGCGAGCAGCGCCGCACGCTCCGTGCCGGTGGCCTCGGTCAGCTGCGCCTCGAGATCCTTGACCCGCGCATCGCCGGCGGTGCGGGCGTTGACCTCGCCCGAGAACACCACCGCGGCGGCGGGAGCGCCACCGAGCACCGAGGCGAACGAGCCCTCGATCGCCAGCACCGTCATGTTCGGGTTCAGCTGCTTGCTGAACACCACGAACGCGCCGCCGTGGTAGCGCGAGATCACGCAGAACACGATCGGGCCCGAGAAGTTGACGATCGCACGACCGATCTCGGCGCCGTACTCCAGCTGGAGCTTGCGCAGCGACTCCGGCGAACCGTCGAAGCCCGAGAGGTTGGCGAGCACCACCAGCGGGCGGTTGTCGCTCGCCGCGTTGATCGCGCGGGCCGCCTTCTTCGACGACTGCGGGAACAGCGTGCCGGCCGTGTACGTGTCGGGGCCGTCCGTCGCCGGGAAGCCCAGGCGCGGAACCGACTTCGACTCGATCCCCAGCAGGCAGACCGGGATGCCGCCGATGTGCACGTCCTGCACCACCGCGGTCTCGGCGTCGGCCATGCCGGCCCATCGCTCGAGCACCTCGTGGTCCTGGTCGGACAGGGCGCGCATCACGGTGCGGATGTCGAAGGGCTTCTTGCGATCCGGGTTCTTCTCCGCGGAGAAGATGTCGCCGACGGTCGTGAAATCGCTGTCCGCCAGCACGTGCGGGAACTCGGTGATGTCGCGATCGGCCGGGTCGGTGGTCGCGGCACGACGCGGTGCCTGCTCGCCGGGAGCGATGTAGGTGTGCGCGTAGTGCTCCATGAGGATCGTGTGCGCGCCCACGAGATCGGCGGCCCAGTACTGCGCCTGGCCGTTCGGGCCCATGATGCGGTCGTAGCCGCCGATGCCGAAGTTGTCCTCCGCCGAGACGCCGCCCGAGAAGTCGAGCGACTGCTTGCCGGTGAGCACCATCGCCGACTCCGGCGTCATGATCAGCACGCCCTTGGTGTGCATGAGCATGGTCGCCTCGGCGTTCCAGTACGGCTGCGCGCCCACGTTGATGCCGGCGGAGACGATGTTGATCTCGCCCCCCTGCTGCGTGAACTCGACGATCTTCTTCAGCGCCGCCGCGACCCAGTCCATGTTCTCGGTACCCGAGTCCATGGAGATCCGGGCGCCGGCGGACAGGGCGTACCACTCGACCGGCAGCTCCATCCGGTGCGCGAGGTCGATCGCCGCGCTGATCCGGCGGCACTCGGCCTCCGCGAGCGCGCCCAGCGACTTCGTCGGATCGCCCAGCAGCAGTACGCGCTTGACGCCCTCCGGGTACAGGTCGGTCGGGGTCGAGATGACGCCCACCACGATGCCCGCGGTGTTGCGGCCCTTCGGCCGGTCGGTGGGCACCAGCACGTCGGCGATGTCGCCCTCGGCCAGCTCGTACTCGACGAAATCGCCCAGCGCGGAGGTCAACTCGTACGGGTAGACGGTGTTGCGGCTCGCCGCGCGCAGCACCTTCTGCCGGTATCCGTCGATCGGCTCGACGACGTCGGCGACGTCCTCGACGGGCGCGCCGAGGTGCAGCTCCGCCCGGCCGGTGGGGCTGAACGAGACCCGCACCTCCGTCTTGACCAGCTCGCCGGTCGCGGCGTCGCGACGACGGCCGATCAGCAGCACCTCCTCCAGGCCCGCGCCGACCGTGGTCGACTCGATGTGCCCGGCGAGCGCCTCGAGCTCCGCGTCGCTGAGGTCCACCGGCGGCCAGATGTACATGACGATCCGGTTGGTGGGCAGGCGCTTGGCGCTGGGCCGCGCGGCCTGCGCCCGGCGGATCGAGTCCACGCACGTGGCGAGGGCGATCTCGGCGGTCGGCAGCGCGAGCAGGCGCCCATCGGCGTCGCGCACCGCTGCCAGGTCGCGGACCTGTGCGAAGGCGACCAGGCGGTCGTCCGCCGGGTTCTCCTTGGCGACGGCGCGGTAGAGGTAGACCTCCTCGTCGTCCGACGAGGTCAGGCGCGTGAGGTCGAAGCGGCGCAGCCGCTCGAGCTGCATGCGCTGCGCGATGTACGGGTGCAGGCCGCGGATCAGGCGATCCTCGGCGACCCCGTTGGTGGCGGCCCGGAACGTGAAGTGGTGGTGCATGACCGCGCCGCCGCTGCCCGCGACGGTGATCGTCACGCGGCGCACCTGCGCCGGCAGCGGGTGCGCCGAGAGCACGCTGTCGAACGCGGCCACCATCTCGTCCTGGTCCTCGGGCTGCTGCTCCCAGCTGAGGTAGATGTCGGCGTCCACGGACGCGGCGCCGTCGGCGACCTGCGCGAGGCCGGCGACCGCGTCGCCGAGGCCGTCGTAGGCCACCGCGGCCGATACCAGCAGCGCACCGTCGCGCTCGGCGATGACGAACGAGGTCTCCCCCACCTGCTGGGTGCGCACGTCCGACAGGCCCTTGTTGCCGTAGTAGCGGCGCGTGAGGACCTCGAGCATCACGGCGTTGTCGCGGGCGGCCGAGCCGCCGCCGACCAGGCGCTCCCCCAGCAGCAGAACCAGCGGCTCGGTGCTGCGCACCATCTCCGCGACGCGCTCGGAACGATCCGCCGCGGTGGGGTTCTCGTCGAGGTGCGCCAGGTGCGCACGGACCGCCGAGTACACGCCCTCGCGGTTGCCGCGCAGCAGCGGCTGGCCGAACCAGGCGAAGACCACGCCGCGGGCGAGGTCCGCGACCACGGGGTAGCGGGACTGCGTCGCGTCGATGAGGCGCTCGAGGACGGCGCGCGCGTCGCCGCCCTGCTCCGCCGACGGTGCCGGCTCGCGCAGCCACTTGCGCAGCAGCGCGGTGATGGCGCGGACGCCGACCTTGGGCCGCTGCTGCGCCAGGAAGACGCGGAAGACCGCGGACTCGAGGTCCGGCGTGCGGTCGAGCTCGGTGACGCCGTAGTGGCCGAGCGCCGCTGCCAGCTTGCTCCGGTAGGAGTCCGGCAGGCCGGCGCGATCGGCGTCGAGGCTGCGGAGGTAGGTGTGGAAGTGCTCGCGCGGGCTGTGCACCCCGTCGTCCCCACCGACCGAACGACGCAGGCCCAACTCGGCCAGGTCGGCGAAGACGCTCGCGAGCGCCAGCTCCTCGGCGGCCGGAACCGCACCCTCGAGCTCGGCCGCGACGCGGTCGACGAGGTACTCGTCGAGCAGGCGGCTCTCGTCCGCCGGATCGACGTCGAAGCCGAGCAGCTGGCTGCGCAGGGCGTCGCGGCCCGCGGCGGCGCGCTCGATCGCGCCGACCTGGGCGGGCTCGGCGGGCAGGTCGATCGGACCCGCGGCGCTGCCGGCGGCGTCCTCGTCGCCGTCGCCGAGGGGCTCGAGGCGCAGCAGCGCCGCGCCCGCCTCGACCTGGCTGCCGACCGTGACGCCGCACTCCTTGAGGCGCGCGGAGAACGGCGCGCGCAGCACCGTCTCCATCTTCATCGACTCGAGCACGAGGATCGGCGCGCCGGCCTCGACCTCGCCGCCGACGGCGAGCGGCACGGCGACCACGAGCGCCGGCGCGGGCGAGCGGACCACGCCGCCCTCGTCGCGGCTGACCCGGTGGGTGACGCCGTCCACGTCGACCACGTGGACGGGGCCGTGCGTGCCGGTGGTGAGCCGGTACCGGACGCCGTTGACCACGGCCTGGCCGGTGTGGTTGTCGAACCGCTCCAGATCGACGTCCGCGGTGCGGCTCTCCGCGCCGGTGTCGATGACGAGACGGAACGTGTGCGCGCCGGTGCGGGCAACCCGCACGCGGTAGCTCGCGCCGCGCAGCTTGAAGTCCAGCGGCGTGCCGCTCTCGTGCTGCACCTGCGGGCGACCGCCCGACGCGGTGGTGAGCAGGCGCGTGAGCTCGGCGCGCTCCTCCGCCTCGTAGGCGTCGATCGCGGCCGAGGCGAGCGCGACGGAGGTGTGGCGATCGGCGACCAGCCGGCCCTCGCCGCGGACGCGGTCGATCCAGCCGGTGTCGGCGCTGCCGTCGATGACCTCGGGCTGGTTCAGCAGATCCAGCACGAAGCTCTTGTTGGTGGCGCCGCCCTCGATGATCACGCGGGTCTCGTTCATGGCGCGGCGCAGCCGGCCGAGGGCCTGCTCGCGGTCGCTGCCGTACGCGATGACCTTGGCGATCATCGAGTCGAAGTCGGCGGGGATGGTGTCGCCCTGGGAGACGCCGGTGTCGATCCGGATACCGGGGCCGGCGGGCAGGTCGAGCAGGGCGATCCGGCCGGGAGCGGGCGCGAAGTCGCGATCGGGGTCCTCGGCGTTCAGGCGCGCCTCGATGGCGTGCCCGCGCTCGACGGGACGCACACCGTCGAGCTTGCCGCCCGAGGCGACGTGCAGCTGCGCGCGGACGAGGTCGAAGTCGTTGGTGACCTCGGTGATCGGGTGCTCCACCTGCAGGCGGGTGTTCACCTCGAGGAAGGCGAGCAGGTCGTCGCCCGGGTGGTAGAGGAACTCGACGGTGGCGGCGCCCCGGTAGCCGACCTTGATCGCGAGCCGCTCGGCGGACTCCTTGAGCCGCTGCACCTGCTCGGCACCGAGCACCGGCGAGGCGGACTCCTCGATGACCTTCTGGTTGCGGCGCTGCACGGAGCAGTCGCGCACGCCCAGTGCCCACGCGGTCTCGCCGTCGGAGATCACCTGGACCTCGACGTGCCGCGCGCCGGTGACCAGGCGCTCGAGGAAGACGACGCCGCTGCCGAAGGCGCGCTCGGCCTCCTCGCGGGTGCGCAGGTAGGCCTCTTCCAGGTCGGCGTCGGAGGCTACCATGCGGATGCCGCGGCCGCCACCGCCGGCGGTGGCCTTGAGCATGAGCGGGTAGCCGATGTCCTTGGCCTTGTCCTTGGCGTCCTCGAGCGTCTCGACGGGGCCGCGGCTCCACGGCGCGACGGGGACGCCGACCTCCTCGGCGATCAGCTTGGCGCCGATCTTGTCGCCGAGCTGGCGCATGGCCTCGGGGCTCGGGCCGACGAACGTCACGCCGACCTCGGCGCACTTCTCCGCGAAGACCGGGTCCTCGGCGACGAAGCCCCAGCCGACCCACGCCGCGTCGGCGCCGGTCTCCTGCAGGGCGGTGCCCAGCAGCTCGTAGTTCAGGTACGGCCGTGCCGCTGCGGGGCCCAGGTCGTAGGCGATGTCGGCCTCGCGGACGAAGGTCGCAGTCCGGTCGACGTCGGTGTAGAGGGCGACGGTCTCGATCTGCTGCCCGGTCTCGGCGGCCAGGTCGCGGACCGCGTGGATGAGGCGCATCGCTGCCTCACCTCGGTTCACGATGGCGATTCGGCTGAACACTCGCTTGTTCCCTTTCGGCTCTATCCGGTGCACTGCGGTCCGTCGCCGGACCGTCGCGCTCTTAAGTTCTCTCGATCACCGCGAACGCCGCCGCGGTGTCACCGTCGTGGGTGAGTGATACATGGATCGTCGCACCCGGGCCCAGATCGTCGGCGATGCGCCCGTACACGCGCACCGCCGGCCGGCCCCAGGCGTCGGAGACGACCTCCACCTCCCGGGCGCCGACCTCCTTCTCGGCCGGACGCTGGGCGTAGTAGCCCGACGAGAACGCCTTGAAGACGGCCTCCTTGGCGGCCCACCGGGCGGCCAAGGAGCGCACGTCCCCCGCGGCGTCCCGTCGTTCGGCGGGACTGAACGAGCTGAGCATCGTGGTCCCGGGCTGCGCCAGCTGCTCCGCGAACCCGGGCACGTGCACCACGTCGATCCCGACTCCCACCACGGCCATGGCGGAAGCCTAGCGGGCTACCGGCATCCGTCGGCGCAGTACGTGCCGTCCGCACCCAGCCGCGTGCCCTCGTCGAGCAGCAGTGCCGCCTCACTGCGGTCCGTCGCCTCCGAGGTGGCGTCGGCGCCGAAGCGGCGGCCCGCCGGGGGCTTGCGGTACAGGTCCGAGCGCCCGCACATGGCCGACAGTACCGCCCGCGCGCCCGCGACCTCCCGCTCGCGCGCCGTGGCCAGGTACTGCGCCCGCGTCTGCTCGTCGAGCGAGGCGAGGAACGCGTCGCGGTGCACGACGGCGATGAGGCCGGAGACGTGGCCGAAGCCGAGCGAGGTGAGCAGGCCCGCCTTGGGGCGGAAGCTGTTGTCGAACCGGTGGGTCTCGCGCAGCCACACCAGGTGCGGGTACTTGCGCATCTCGTCATCGACACAGTCCAGACTACGGTTCGGCGGGACCACCTGCTCGTTGAGCATCTGGCACATGCCGATGAGCTGGAAGGCGGCGGCGCCGCCCTTCGCGTGCCCGGTCAGCGACTTCTGCGAGACCACGAACATCGGGGCGCCCTCGGAGCGGCCGATCGACGCGGCGATCCGCTCGTGCAGGTTCGCCTCGTTCGGGTCGTTCGCGTTGGTCGACGTGTCGTGCTTGCTGATGATCGAGACGTCGTCCGCAGACACACCGAGCTGCCGCAGGCTGCGGGCCATCGGCGCCTCGGGGCCACCGGCCGCGACGGACAGCGCGCCCATGCCCGGTGCCGGGATCGAGGTGTGCACGCCGTCGCCGAAGCTCTGTGCCCAGGCCACCACGCCGAGGACGGGCAGGCCCATCTTCGCCGCGACGTCGCCGCGGGCCAGGAGGACCGTGCCGCCGCCCTGCGCCTCGACGAAGCCGGCGCGCCGGCGGTCGTTGGCGCGGGAGAAGCGCCGCGGGCTGATGCCCTTGGCGATCATCTTGTCGCTGTCGGCGGTGGCCTGCATCATGCCGAAGCCGGTGATGCCCTCGATCGACAGGTCGTCGAAGCCGCCGGTCACCGCGAACAGGGCCTTGCCGACCTTGATCTTGTCGACGCCCTCCTCGACGGAGACGGCCGCCGTGGCACAGGCCGCGACCGGGTGGATCATCGCGCCGTAGCTGCCCACGTAGCTCTGCACCACGTGCGCGGCGACGACGTTCGGCAGGGCCTCCTGCAGGATGTCGTTCTGATTCGGCTCACCCAGCAGCGTGTTGATGAACAGGTCGCGCATCGAGCTCATACCGCCCATGCCCGTGCCCTGCGTGTTCGCCACGTGCGAGGGGTGCACGTACTCCATCAGCTCGGCCGGCTCGAAGCCCGCGGAGATGAACGCGTCGACGGTGGCGACCAGGTTCCACAGGGCCAGGCGGTCCACCGACTCCATCATCTCGGGCGTGATGCCCCAGTGGGTCGGGTCGAAACCGTCCGGCACCTGCCCGCCCACGCTGCGCAGCAGCTTGGTGCGGCGCGGCACGCGGATCTCGGTGCCGGCCTTGCGGGTGACCTTCCACTCGCCGGACTCCATCGGCACGGCCACGGTGTTCTCCGGGTCGGCGTCCGAGAAGGCGCGCGCCTCGGCCTCGTTCGCGACGACGAAGGACATGTCCTCGGGCAGGAACACCGAGACCAACAGCGGAGCGGACTGGTCGACGATGTCGCCGTCGTCGCTGAACTCGCGGATGCCGCAGCGCTCCACGACCGCATCGTGGTACTTGTCGGCCAGCTCGGCCTCGGGAACCAGGTCGCCCGACTCGGCGTCGTACCAGCCCGGCTCGGGGTCGTTCTCCCAGGTGATCATGCCGGTCACCCAGGCGAGCTCGGCGACGCCCGCCGCGGACAGCCGCTCGTCGACCTCCATCTCGAAGCGGGTGCGCGAGCTGCCGTACGGGCCGACCTCGCCGGCACCGACGATGACGACCATGTCCTCGGGCCGGGCCTCGACCCCGCCCCAGTCGGGATCACCGAGCGTCGCGACCGGTGCACCGGGCAGCGCCGGGATGGTGCCCTCGGCGTCGTCCTCCGCGGCCTCGGCCAGGCGGGCCTCCATGGCCTGCTCGGCGAGCGCCTTCATGTCCAGGTTGACGCCGCCCAAACCGCCGGTGAGGTCGTCGAACAGCGGGGCCGTCGCGGCCCGCTCCCGCGCCTCGGCGCTGGCGTTGGCGAGCAGCTTGTCGGCCATCTCGAAGGTCGACCAGGTGCGCACACCCGCCGCCTCCACGGCCTCGACCAGCGGATCGTTGCCGCCCATCAGACCCGTGCCGCGGACCCAACCGATGATGGCGTGCGCCAGGGTGACGCGGTCCGACCAGGACTTCTCCGCGTTCCAGCGGGTGACGAGCGCGTCCAGGGAGGCCTTCGCCTCGCCGTAGGCACCGTCGCCGCCGAACATGCCGCGGTTGGGCGAGCCCGGCAGCACGACGTGCAGTCGCGAGGCCAGGTCGACGTCCTTGCCGATGGCGGCGAGGCCGGCGATGAGCCGCTCGACCGACCACAGCAGGATCTTCATCTCCAGCTCGGCGCGCGGCCCGGCGTCGGACATGTCACCCGAGACCCGGGGCGCCGCGAACGGGAACAGCATCGTCGGGACCAGGGCCTCCTTGTGCACCATCGTGTACGGGCCCACCGTCTCCGCCTGGCGCTCGCCGATCCACGCGACCAGCGCGTCGACGTCCGCGTAGCTCGCCATGTTGGCCGGGACCACCCACAGCGCCGCGTCGGTGCGGGCGCTGGTGCGGTACAGCTCCTTGAAGAAGTTCAGGCGCTTCTCGTCCAGACGGCTCGTCGTCGCGATGACGGTCGCGCCGCCGGCCAGCAGTCGCGCGGCGACCGCACCGGCGATCGACCCCGCCGACGCACCCGTGACCACGGCCACCTCGCCGGCGTAGACGCCCGGCTCCGGGGTCGACTCGGCGAGCCCCGAGAGGAAGGCGTAGGCGCGGGCGTGCTCCGGCCGCCCGGCCGCGGTGGCCTTCTTCTCCCACCACTTGGCCTGGTTGACCAGCGCCGGACCGGCGCCCTTGGCGGTCTCCAGGATGTGCTTGCTGTAGGTCGGGAAGGTCGACGGGTCCATGTTCCACACGCGGAGCAGGTCCTCGCGGGCGCTGGCCCACCGGTCGTCGATCAGGACGGCCTTGTTCGCGTCGAAGGCCGGCGCGACCGAGTTCGCCCAGTCGTCGCCCAGCTCGGCGGCGATGAGCGCGGCGAGCCGCTCCGACTCGTCGTCGAGCGCGGGCAGGCCGCCCTCCTCCTTCTCGAGCCCCAACTTCTGCAGGAGCACGCGGGCGGAGGCGGCGAGCGCGCCGTCCTCGCCGGTGATGGCGGAGGTGAACTCGGCGAGCGCGGCGGCGTCGACCGTCGCCCCGCCGCCCCCGCCGCCGGCCGACGGCTTGCCCACCGGCACGCCCTGCGCCGCGCCGACCTCGGCGACCGCGCGGTCGATCAGCGCGTCGAGCGCGGCCGCGTTGGAGACGGGGCCGTCGAGCAGCGTCGCGAGGTCGCCGCCACGGACCGAGGCGCCCTCGCGGGTGCCGGTGGCCAGGGCGAGCACGGTGTGCTGCGCCCAGCCGGGGCCCAGCTCCCAGGTGCCGGTCACGTACTCGGTGATGTAGTTCGGGCGCTTGCCGGTGGAGCCCAGCAGCTTGCGCAGCTGGTTGCCGACGGTCTCGCTCAGCACCGGGCCGAGCGGCTTGTAGGTGCGCGCCAGCTTGGTGACGGTGCCGGCCAGCGTGGGCAGGTCGGCCTCCGCGGCACCGTCGATGGCGCCGAGGTTGAGCTCCGAACCGAGGTCGAGCAGCAGCTGGTTGCGGCGCGAGCTCACGCCGTCGCACAGCGTCTCGATGGTGTCGGTCTTCTCCAGCTGGTCCGGACGCATCTTGGTCCAGATCGCGATCATGGCGCGCGTGGCGTCCGCGGCGTCGAAGCCGAGGTCGGCCGGGCGCGGGCCGCCCGACGGTGCGCTCGCCACCGGCGCGGCGGCCGGGGCGGCAGCCGCGGGAGCGGCGGCGGGCGCCGCGGACTCGGCGGGCGCGTCGGCACCGTCGTCCTCCGGGACGTCCTCGTCGGTGGCGAAGACCTTCGCGGCGTCGCGCTCGGCGTTGAGCACGGTCGCGGCGGCACGCTGGTACGAGGCCAGCGCCAGGGTGCGGCTGGCGAGGTTGGCGAGCGTCGGGGCGGACGCGAGGCCCACCTCGATGAAGCGCTCCACGCCGAGGCCGCCGTGATCGGTGTCGATGAGCAGCTGATCCTGCGTCTCGATCCACCGGACCGGGCTGGCGAACTGCCACGCCAGGAGCTCGATGAGCAGCGTGCGGGCCGTGGCCATGAGCTCCGTGGGAGCGGTGGCACGATCCCAGTCGGCGACCAGCGCGCGGACCGGCTCGCTGGGAACCACGTCGAGGATCGACAGCGCGAAGTCGGCGGTCAGCTCGAACGGGCGGGCCACCAGGTTCGGCAGGTACTTGCCGACCAGCTTGGTGTAGTCGAACTCGGCGGGCACCAGCTCCTGCAGGCGCGCGGCGAACTCCGGCACGCCGTCGCGCAGCACCGACGAGTGGAACGGGATGTCGATGCCCGGGACCAGTTGGAAGGCCTTGGGGCTGCCGGTGCGCTCGGCGATCGCCTTCTCCAGGGCGGCGAGGCCGGCCTGGTTGCCGACCACCACGTACTGCGCGCCGCGCAGGTTGAGGTTGACGATCTCGGCGAACTCGTCGGCGCCCTCGAGGTTGCCCTCGACCCACTCGGCGATCTCGGCGTCGTCCACGTCGAACAGCTCGGGGCGCAGCGCCGCCATCGAGTACGGGCTGCGGCCCTGCTCGTCGCGGGGCACCAGCTGCTGCATGATGCGGCCGCGGTGGAAGACGGTCTCGAGGATCGTGCCGAGCGGCAGGACGCCGGCGGAGGCCAGCGCGTTGTACTCGCCCACGGAGTGACCGGCGATGATCGGATCGTCCACGCGGGCACCGATCTCGGTGAGCTCGGCGAGCTGCGCGCAGGCGACGGTGGCCATCGCGACCTGGGTGAACTCGGTCAGGTACAGCACACCGTCGGGGTGGCTGTAGACGGTGCCGTTGGCACGGATCGACAGCGGGTTGTCGCGGACCACGGCGAGGATGGAGAAGCCGAGGTTCTCGCGGGTGTGTGCGTCGGCGGCGTCCCAGATCTCGCGGGCGGCCTTGCTACGCGAGCGCTGGTTCAGGCCCATACCCTTGCCCTGGATGCCCTGGCCGGGGAAGACGTAGGCGGTGACGGCCGGGAAGGCCACGGCCGAGGCGGCCATGACGAGGTCGTCGCCGACCTTCGCGGTGACCTCGAGCAGCTCGCCGCCGCGGTCGATGCCGACGCGCTCGACGGTGAACTGCACCTCGTCGCCGGGCAGGACCATGCCGAGGAAGCGGGTGGTCCAGCCGCGGATCTTGCGGTGCATCACGTCGCCGTTGGAGGCGGACGCCACCTGCTGCGCGGCGGCCGAGAGCCACATGCCGTGGACGATCGGGCCGGGCAGGCCGGCGAGGCTGGCTGCCACCTGCGAGGTGTGGATCGGGTTGTGGTCGCCGGAGACGGCGGCGAAGCCGCTCATGTCCTGCGGGGCGTTGACGACGGCCTGGCGGACCCGCTTGCGCGGGGTCTCGGTGGCGGTCTCGCCGCGCGCGCCGCCCGCGGGCTGCGGGTCGGCCAGCTCGGCGTCGCCGGTGCGGCCGCGGATCGCGAAGCGCTCGGTCATGACGACGGCGGGCGCGGCGGCGCCGGGTGCGCGCACGTCGATACCGACGGTGACCACGGTGCCGATGTCGGTGGCGGTCACGTCCTCGAGGCGGGCGGTGGCGCGGTAGGCGCCGGGGGTCGGGTTGGCGGCCAGCTCGATCGCGTGATCGAGGTGCACCAGGTCGAGCATGCCCTCGACGACCGGACGGCCCTCGGCGGTGGTGGCGGCGCCGACCACGGCGAAGGACGCGGGCCAGCACAGGCCGACGAACGCGTCCGGCACGGCCAGCTGCTCGTCGCCGTAGAGGGCCGACAGTCCGACGGGGAGGCTGTCGGCGGTGATCGCCGCGTGATCCGCGGCGTCCTCGGCGCGGAACTCGAAGTCGATGCTCGCGGCACCGTCGGTGACGGCGGGCAGGTGGCCGGCGGCGGCCAGGGCCACCAGCTTCGACATGGCCTCACTGGCCGCGCCGAGCTCGATGACGGGGACGCCGCCGTCGGCGCAGCTCTCCGGGACCTCGATCGGGATGACCAGGTCGGTGCCCGAGACCGGGATCTCGAGGACGACGGAGTTCGCCCCGGTCGCCCGCAGGCGGGCGCCGGTCTCCGGCTGGTGGGCGGAGCCACCGTCGGCCTCGATCGTCCAGGTGCTGCCGGCGCCCAGACGGGCGATCGGGCTGTGCACGAGGCGGCCGGCCCAGAGCACGTTGGTGGCGGCGAGGGCCCGCGCCAGCGAAACCGACTCGACGCCGGGCACGACGCGGCGGCCGGCGACGGCCTCCGCGGTCTCGCCCGCGCCGAGGCGGCGGCGCACGAGTTCGGCCTCGAACCGGTTGAGCAGCTCGCCGACGGGCTCGTCGACGCGGGTGATGCCCGCAACCGCCTCCGGGCCGGGGATGATGCACACCTCGTCGGCGGAGTAGCGCGGCGAGTGCGCCTGCCACAGCGAGTCGGAGCGCCACCAGCGGCGGACGTCCTTGTCCACGACGGGGACGAAGTTGACCGGCTTGCCGGGGGTGCGGCAGAGCGAGACGAAGAACGGCACGTCGGCCGGGTGCAGGCGGGTCGACGCCGCCTCCGGGTAGCGCTGCAACAGCTGCTCGAGCGCGGCGTAGGCGTCGTCGGTGGCGGTGACGTCGGCGAAGGCTGTCTCGATGGGTCCGCGGTCTTCCGCGGCGAGGCGGGCCTCGGCGCGGTGCAGCATCTGCAGGAAGCGATCCTGGTGCGTGATGTCGAGCCAGCCGTAGTCGGCGAACAGCGTCGAATCGGCGGCGGCCGCGACCTGCTCGCGGGTGCCGACCGAGAGCTCGAGGTAGCGCTCGAGCCACTGCGCGTAGGTCATCGCGTCGGCGTCGCCGAAGTAGGGCTTCGCGGTGCCGGCCATGGCGGCGATGATCTCGTCGCGGCGCGCGGCGACCGCGTCGCCGTCACCGGCGACCTCGTCGAGCAGGCGGCCGCAGGCGGAGGCGGTGTTGTCGATCTCGTGAATGTCGGCGCCGAGCTGGCTGCGGCCCGAGGCCATGCCGCCACCGGCGTGGCCGGCGCCGATCCAGTCGGGCGTGCCGGGAATGTCGGCGAGCAGGCGCTTGACGTCGTCGGAGGTGGTGGCCTCGAGCGTGGCCATCGCGGCGGTGCCGACGAGGATGCCGTCGACCGGCATCGCGGGGGCGCCGTACTTGCGCGACCACTCGCCGGAGAGGTACTCGGCCGCCAGCTCGGGCGTGCCGATGCCGCCGCCGACGGCGAGTACCACGTTGTTGCGGTCACGCAGCTCCGCGTAGGTGACCAGCAGCAGCTCGTCGAGGTCCTCCCACGAGTGGTGGCCGCCGGCCTTGCCGCCCTCGACGTGCACGATCACCGGGTACTGCGGGACCTCGGCGGCGATGCGCGCCACCTGACGGATCTGCTCGACGGTGCCGGGCTTGAAGGCGACGTGCCGCATGCCGGCCTCGGTGAGCTCCTCGACCAGCGCCGTGGCCTCCTCGAGCTCGGGGATGCCCGCGGTGATGATGACGCCGTCGAGCGGGGCGCCCGCGGCGCGGGCCTTCTGCACGATCCGCTTACCGCCGAGCTGCAGCTTCCACAGGTACGGGTCGAGGAAGAGCGAGTTGAACTGCGCGGCGCGGCCCGGCTCGAGGAGCGAGATCAGCTTCTCGACGTTGTCGGCGAAGATCGGCTCGGTCACCTGGCCGCCGCCGGCCAACTCGGCCCAGTGGCCGGCGTTCGCGGCCGCGGCGACGATGCCGGGATCGACGGTGGTCGGCGTCATGCCGGCCAGCAGGATCGGGCTGCGGCCGGTGAGCTCGGTGAAGCGGGTGGACAGCACGGTGCGGCCGTCGGGCAGGGTGACCAGGCGCGGCGAGAATTCCGACCATGCGAGCGGGAGCTCCGGCACGCCGCCGGGCGAGAACAGGTTGCGGGCGCCGCGCAGGGTGGTGGCGGGCACGAGGCCCACGCCACGGCCGCGGGCGGGCGCGGCGGAGAGCTTGGTGGCGATGTCCTCGGGACCGAGATCGATCAGCCAGCGAGCGCCCTTGGCGATCGCGCCCTCGACGTCGGCGACCCAGTCCACCTGCTCGACGAGGACGGCCGCCGCCAGGCGGGCAGCGGTCTCCGCGTCGAGACCGCAGCGCTCGGCCCACTGCGCGACGAGGGTGACGCCCTCCGCCAGCGCGGGGTGGTGGAAGCCGATGTCGACCGCGACGTCCTCGAACTTGGGGGCGAAGGCGGCGCCGCCGGTGAGCTTCTCCTTGCGCTGCTCCTCCTCGGTCTCGGCGACGGACTCGCAGAACTCGCGGAAGCCGGCGAGCAGCTTCGGGGTGCCGGTGAGCACGAAGGAGTTGCGGTTGTTGCGCACGGCGAGCACGGGGCCGCAGGCGTCGAACGCGACGGTGGCGGTGAAGTCGGCGAGCAGCTTCTCGAGCTTGTCCTGCCGGACGCCGGTGACGGCCATCATCGGGGTGGCGCCACCGAGGGCGACGAGGCCCTTGCGGCGCGCGACGACGCGGCCGGCGGCACCGATCAGGCGCGCGATCGCGAGCAGGTCGCCCTCGTTGCCGCGGGAGGCGAAGGCCGAGACGGCGAGCTGGCCCTGGGAGTGGCCGATGGCGGCGACGGGCGGCACGTCCCACGGGTCGAGGCCCTGCGCCTCGAGGCCGTAGAGGGCGACGAGCTGGCTGAACAGGACACCGGGGACGGAGAAGACGGCGCCGTCGACCTGGGGCGCGAGCAGGCGGCGCGGCGAGCCGGGCGCGGCCTGGGCGGCGTCCTCGTCCTCGTCGTCGGTGGTCTCGGCCTCGGAGGCGGCGATCGAGGCGTCGCGCCAGCGCAGCGGGTCGAAGGTCAGGGCCTGCGCACGCAGCAGCTCCGCGCGGACGGGCTCGAGCACGCTGTCGGCGCGCGCGACGAAGCCGTCGAAGAGTTCGCGGTACTCGGGATCGTCGGCGAGGCCGGTCTGCTCCAGGAGCGAGACGAGGCCGGGTAGCCAGGGGCCGCCCTGGCCGCCGAAGGTGAGCGCGTACTGCTCCCCCGCCGCCAACCGGTCCACCAAAGCGTCGTTGCTCCGCGGTCCCTTCGCGGTGCGTGCGTTGGCGGTGACGAAGTCGTCGACAGTCATGAATCTCCCTCGGATCAGCTCGCTGCGCGCCGAATGACGGCACGTCCGCGGCAGGCCCGCGGAAAACCCGTATTCCATGAGACCACAGGATTCGCACTACCTCTGACGTGCAGATATGTAACCAGTCGGTATACCGGCGAGTAGCTTGGAAATATCGATTCACGGGTGTATTCGAATGCCGATACACCCATGAATCCATGCAGGTCTCCCGGCGCGTGACCCCGATCACCGATGTTTCCCGCGAGTAGCAGTTGTTATCGAATCGTTACCTTGCGCGAGGGCCCGGCGAGCCTCGGTACGCTGTCCCGATGCAGCCCGGAACGCACCCTTCCGACCGGTCCGACGCGCCCACCGTTCCCGACGAGGTGGTGCAGTGGGTGCGCGAGGCCGACTCCGTCGCCGTGCTCACCGGCGCGGGCATGAGCCGCGAATCCGGCATCTCGACGTTCCGTGAGGCGCAGACGGGTCTGTGGGAGCAGTACGAACCGGAGGCGATCGCCTCCGTGGACGGCTGGAACCGGGACCACGCCCTGGTCTGGGGCTGGTACCAGTGGCGCGCGCACGTCGCGCGACAGGCCGCGCCCAATGCCGGCCACCTCGCGCTGGCCGAGCTCGGCAGAAGCCGCCGGGTCTCGATCGTCACGCAGAACGTCGACGACCTGCACGAGCGCGCGGGCTCCGACGTGCTCTCGCACTTGCACGGGAGCCTGTTCGAGCCGCGGTGTGAGAACTGCGGGACCCCGTATCACGGGGCGGACGCCTTCCTCCCCGACGGCGCCGACGTCGGCCCGCAGCTGCGCGCGACCCCACCGACCTGCATGCAGTGCCTCTCCCGGGTCCGACCGGGGATCGTCTGGTTCGGCGAGGCGCTGCCCATGGACGCGTGGAGTCGCGCGGAGGCCGCGGTGCTGATGGCCGACGTGGTGCTCGTGGTCGGCACGTCCGGCATCGTCTACCCGGCCGCCCGGTTGCCGGAGACGGCGCTCGCCGCGGGCATCCCCGTGGTCGAGATCAACCCCGAGGCGACGCCGCTGAGCGAGGTGGCGTCCTACAGCTGGCGCGGCACCGCCGCCACGACGCTGCCGGCGCTGGTCGAGGCCGTCACCGCGGACGCGGCTAGGTCCTAGCCGGCGGCGCGGGCGGGCGCTGCGCGTCCGGCGGACCGTCGACCTTCCACTGACCGATCACCCCCGGACCGACGAGCGGCATCTCCCCGACCAGCTCCTCACCGTTCTTCCGGTCGATGAGGTACGCGGGCAGGCGGTGCCTGCCGTCGCCCTGGCCGCGCTGGCCGCCGGCCCCGGCGGGCGGCATGCCCATGGGCCCGGACGTGGCGCGGGCACCGGTGCTTCCGCCTCCGCCGCCGGCCGCTGCCGCAGCCCCACGGGCGACAGCGCTGTCCTGCCGCAGCCCGAGAGGCGAGGCCACTCCGCCGGTCCCGCGCCCGCCGGACAGTCCCGAGAGCCCGCCGCCGGACCGTCCGGTCGACGTCGTCGGGACCGCCGCCGCCGGGGAGAGCAGCGACGCCGGCTGCTCCGTATCGGCGAGCGGGTCGTAGCCGCTGGCGTCCTGCGCCGACAAATCGGAGCCCGTGCCCGTCTCCTGCGACGAGCCGGAACCCGTACCCGCGCCTGTGCCCGTGCCGGTTCCGGTACCGGTACCGGTGCCCGTTCCCGCCCCTGTGCCGGCACCGGTCCCGGCGCCCACGCCGGTGGCTTCGGACGCCGTTTCGGTCGTCGCGGTGTCGGCGAGGTCGGCCCCCGAACCCGTGGTGCCGGTGCCCTCGTCCTGTGCTCCACCTCCCGATTCGCCGCCACCGCCGCCCACGCCCCCGCCGGGCTCCTCGATACCCCCGCCGTCGCTCCCGGGTGGCACGACACCCGGGCCCATGTCGAAGACGACCTTCCGCGTCTTCTCGGGGAGAGGCATGGTGCTGCCGTCCGCCTGGATCGGCGACGTGTACGAAGCACGGATCTCCGCACCGACCTTCGCGCCGGCGCTGTCGTTGTAGGGATCCCAGAACTTCAGGTCCCTCCACTCGATCCCAGGTCCCTGGAAGTCGCTGTACCGCGTGTTCGTGTCCCTTGCCGCTGCAGCGAGACCGTCAAGTTGGCGGACGATCTGGGCGACGTGCTTATCAACCGGATACGACTCAGCGATGAACCTGCTGGCTTGCTCGAAGCTCTTATCGGCAGCTTCACCGCTCCACCGGTGCTTCAGAGCCGCGATGTCGCGTTCGACCTCGGCGAGGCTCTGCGCGTGGGTGGCTCCGGCATGTCCGATCGCCCGGCCATCAGCAGCCACCCCATCCCCCGACAGCGCCCGTGCGATCGCGCGAATCTCCGCAGCCGACATCCGTCCGAAGTCCGTATCACCGACAACTCGAAATCCCCCCATACTTGTTGGACGCGCGGCGCGCCCGTTTGGTTCCGGAATTCTTGAAGTTCGGGGGAACCATCCACCGGGCTGGTGCGTCCAATTCTTAGACACGTCTCGTCGGAGACGTAACCGCCACCGGAGGACGAACATGGCCGACCCTGAACTGGCCCGGATCATCGATGAGGCGCAGGCGGCGATCAAAGATCGCCCGAACATGGTCTCGGACGGCAATCCGCAGGAGGAGCTAGCTCGCGCGTTCGAACGTCACGCCAGCAGACTCATGCAGGCTGCGAGGGACGTGAGGGAGGTCGGGATTCAAAACTTCCTTGGCCCCACCGACGAGGGGGAAGCGGCTAGCTACAACATCCGGCTCGGGGCTGTCGAGCACGATCAGTCCATCCGTACTACCTTTATCGACCAAGCCACCCAAGCCAAGTCTTTAGCCGCTTCGTTCCGCAGTATCGGCCGGGAAATCCTACGCACAGAAGGACGCAGCGAGGAAGAGATCAACCGCGTGATCGGCCAGTGATGCGCGTCCTGTCCGTGGCGATTGTCCTTACTGTGCTCGCGAGCGGATGCGCTGTGGCTGTTTCGGGCGAGCCGACCTCGTCACTCGAATCACCATCGCCCACCTCGCAAAAGCCTCTACCGTTCACACCCACGATCAAGAACCGCACCAACGACCGCACGGACGGTACGACCTTTGAACCTTGCAGCGCGTACACCAACGACGAGCTCCGCGCTCTCAACATCGACCCAGCTTCGGTCCACGACGCCGCCCAGGTTGATGACCCGAACTACCGCGGCTGCCGATGGCTGGCCAACGGCTACAACGACGTTCACGGCGGTGGGGACTACTCGCAGATTGTCGGCCGAGAGCTGACGCTCGATCAGTACAAACGCTACATGAGTGCCCTCCGGTGGCAGACCGATCGAATCGTCAATGGCCGCGTACTCGCGTATGCCCCGGAAAATAACTACTGCATCGCAGCATTCTCGTCAGAAGAATCGATAGTCACGACTATCGCTGAGTCCACCACTCCCTCGCCCGGCAACGTCACTGAATGCGACCGCGCCATCGCGTTCGCATCCCTCGCGATCACCAAGGCGCCGTAGGCGATGGTGGTCGCCGTGTCGCGACGATCGGATTAGGGTCGACGGGGTGAGTGACTCGATTGCGATGCCCGACCGCGACACCGTGCTGTGCATGTCGCTGTCCGGCCGCCCCAGCAGCATCGGCACCCAGTTCCACAACTACCTCTACCGCGAGCTGGGCCTGAACTACCTCTACAAGGCGTTCAGCACCACGGACCTCCCTGCTGCCATCGGGGGCGTGCGGGCGCTCGGCGTTCGCGGCTGCGCGATCTCGATGCCGTTCAAGGAAGCGGTCATCGAGCTGATCGACGTGATGGAGCCGTCCGCCGCCGCGATCGACTCGGTGAACACCATCGTCAACGAGGACGGCGTGCTGCACGCCTACAACACCGACTACGCCGCCGTCGCTTCGCTGCTGCGTTCGCACGACGTGGATCCCGCGCTCCCCGTCGCGGTGCGCGGTTCGGGCGGGATGGCGAAGGCCGTGGTCGCCGCGCTGCGCGATCACGGCTGCGCCGACGTCACCGTGGTCGCCCGCAACGCCGAGACCGGCTCCGCCCTCGCGGGCCTGTACGGCTTCCGGCACGCGACCGAGGCACCCGACGGTGCGCGCGTCCTCGTCAACGCGACCCCCGTCGGGATGGCGGGCGGACCTGCCGCCGAGGAGCTCTCGTTCCCGGCGCACCTGATCGACGCCGCCGACACCGTCTTCGACGTGGTCGCGCTGCCGCCGGAGACCCCGCTCGTGCGCGCCGGACGGGCCGCGGGCACCACCGTGATCACCGGCGCCGAGGTGATCGCGCTGCAGGCGGCGGAGCAGTTCGTGCTCTACACGGGCGTGCGCCCGGACGCCGACCTCGTACGACGCGCCTCGGAGTACTCCCGGGCCTGACCCCGACGAGTCCCCCTCGGGCGGTGCACGCGCCCCCCGGGCCCGGCGAGCTATTCGGTGTCGATGTCCAGACCGACGGGCTCCCAGAGCTCGACGGAACCGTCATCGGCACGCTCGCCCACCGTGAGCGCCCGCTGCAGAGTGAGCGGGTGCACGCCCCGCCGGTTCAACGCCTGCACGACCACCGACATGGCGGCGTCGGCGTCCGTGGCGAACACGGACTCGCGCACGCGGACGAACTCCCAGCCGCACCGTCGCAGCTCCCGCTCGCGCTCGATGTCCGAGCGCGCCTGCTCGGGCGTCGACGCGAAATCCGCACTGTCGCACTCGACGGCGAGCCGACCCTGCTCCCCCGTCACGACCAGGTCGATGGAGCGGTTGTTCACCACGACCTTGGGATTGACGTGGTAGCCCATGTCGCGCAGTCGCACGAACACCTGCTGCTCGAAGAGGTTGTCGAAGGGCTCGACGCGGCGATCCGTCGGGACGTCGGCCGGCATCGGCTTGGCCACCTCGACGTCCGCGCGTGTGACGTAGCGCAGCAGCGAGGCACGCAGGTCGTTCGACTTGAGGTCCTGCTCGTCGACGGAGGTGAACAGCCACAGCTGATCCCGGGCGCGCGAGGCGGCCACGTTGAAACGGCGCTGGAAATCACGGCCGGTCAGCGCGCGGAACCGGTAGTCCGGCGCGACCACCATCGACAGCAGCATCACGTCGCGCTCGTCGCCCTGGAAGTCGGGCGGCGTGCCCACCCGCAGCCGGCGGGCGTCCCACTCGTCGGGGTCGATCGCCTCGCGCAGCCGCCGGTAGAGCTCGTCGACCTGCCCCTGTCCCTGCAGCGCGATGACGCCGAAAGTCCTTCCCGCGTAAAGCGGATCGGCGAAGCAGCGCACCAGCTGATCGACGATGGCCTGCGCCTCCGTCGGGTTGCTGATCCGCGCGCCCTCGCCGACGACCTTCGCCTTGGGCACGTGCGTCACGCGCAGCGGGACGGGGCGGTCGGCGCCGTAGTGCCGCACCGGGATCAACGGAGCGTCGCTGTAGAACTGGCGCGAGGAGAAGTCGATGATCTCCGGCATGCACCGGAAGTGCTCGCGCAGCCGCACGGTGTGCCCGAACCGGGTGCGCAGCAACGTGAACAGGCTGGACCGCGGGGTCAGCGAATCCCGCAGGTACGGCGGGATGTCCGGCAGCTGGGTGTCGAGTCGGGAGAAGACGTCATCGAGGTTGACGCCGGTGAACGACGAGGGCGCGCACTGGTTCTCGTCACCCACGACGATCACGCGGGGCGCCAGCCACAGCAGGAACGAGCTCGTGATGTCGGCCTGGCTGGCCTCGTCGACGATCACCACGTCGAAAGCGTTGCGTTCCGGCGAGATCGACGCGACCACCTGCGAGATCGGCATGATCCACGCGGGCACCGCGGACTGCGCCTGGCGCATGGCCTCGCGCGCCGCGACGCGGAAGCGTTCCGCGTGCCGGCCGGAGCCGCGGCCGATCGACGCGACGTGATCGCGGTAGGCGTGCAGCGCCTGGATCTCGTCGAAGGTCATGCGGCGCAAGCACTGCCGCCACGCGCTCGCCGTGGCGATCCGGGTGGTGTAGTGCGCCACGTCCTGCTCCGCGGCCTGCAGATCCGCCTCGAGCTGCGCGTCGTCGCCGGGGTGCACCCGTGCGGCGGCCCAGGACACGGCCCGGCGCCAGGACCAGGCGTCGGCCAGCTCGGGCACCCGCACGTCCCACACGGGATCGTCGGCCGTGCGGGCGACGAGGTCGAACAGCGCGGGCGCCTTGGTCCGCAGCCGCAGGGCGAGCAGATCCAGGGCGCCGCGGTCGTCACGGTCGGCGCGCGCCGCGTCCCACGCCCGGCGGGCGTCGCGGATGGGTCCGTACTTGTACTGGCGCAACGCGGCCACCAGGGCGTCGCCCTCGGGCGAGGGCCCGCGCTCGACGATCTCCTGCACCCGTACCCGCACGGTGTCGAGCCTGCTGTGCGCATCCCGCGCACCGGCGGCCGCGGAGATCGCGATCACCTGGCGCGCCGTCCGATCCGTCTCGGCCAGGTCCTTCGGCCGCGGTGCGTGCTCGGACAGTGCCTGCATCGCCTCGACAAGACGGTCCCGCTCGGAGACCAGGCGCACGACGGTCCGCGCGCGCAGCAGCTGATCAGCGGCCTGGCTCAACCGCTCGCTGCGGCCGCGGGGAGCGCTGCGTCCCGACGGATCGGTGGCGGGCGCTTCGAGCCCGAGGGCCCGCAGCACGTCGCCGACGCGCCCGATGACGTCCTCGACCTTGAGGTGCTGCGCAGCGGCACGCAGGTGCGCCTTGTCGGCGCCCTCGACCCCGTCCACGACGATGCCGAGCCCCGTCTCCTCGAACCGCTTCTGCTCGGGCTTGCGGAACCGCTTGCGCGGCTCGTTGCCGGTGGCGAGGTGGCGGGCGTAGTCGTCGATCGCGGCCCGGTCGTTGGCGTCCGGGGTGTCGCTGAGTTCGACCACGGCGCCCTCGAGCCCGTCGTCGGCGGTGCGGGCCGTGGCGATCTGCTCCTCGAGCCCCGTCAGACGGGTGGCGAGGTGCGCGCGGTCGCCGATGAGCATGTCCTCGGCCAGCAACTGCGCGGACGGCGGGTAGCGCCGCACCCGGTCGACGAGCTCGTGGATCAGGTCGGCGCGCGCCCGGATCACCGTCAGCCGGTCGGCGTCCACGCCGCCGAGGACGTGCGCCAGGGCACCGCTCTCGGCGCCGCCCGCCAGCGGCGAGTCGGCGAGCGTCGCGCAGAGCGTCTCGAGCTCGTCCGCGTCGGGGATCTCGGACAGGTCGGGCAGGTTGTGCGCGAGGCGACGCGAGAACAGCTCGTCGTTGCGGCGCAGCAGCGCCACGAGCCGGTCGAACTCGCGGGTGTCGAGCGGAGGCACCGCGCCCTCGACGGGACCGGGCAGCCACGAGTACTTGTCGGCGTCCCGTCGGACCTGCGCGACGATCTCCGCGGGCTTGCCGGAGTACGCGGAGGCGAGCCAGTCGGAATCCTCGCTCTCGGCGGTGCGGAGTTGCCACACCTCACGGACGAGCTCCTCGCGCCGCTCGATCGCGCGATCCCGCTTGGCGCGCAGGTCGCGCAGCTCGGCGTCGGCCAGCGCCTCGGAGTAGGTGGACTTGCGCGTGGCGATCTCGGTGACGGACGCCGCGAGCGATGCGGAGCCGTCCTTGGTGACATCGGTGACCGAGACCACGAGTTGGCGAACATCCGGGGGCAGCTTGTCCTCGAGCACCGCGAGCGCCTGCGCCTTCTCGGAGACCACGAGCACCCGCTGCCCCTTCGCGAGCAGCGCGGCGAGCAGGTTCGCGATGGTGTGCGTCTTGCCGGTTCCGGGCGGCCCCTCGACGACGACGCCCGAGTCGGCGCCCATGTGCGCGAGGATGTCGCGCTGCTCGACGTTGGAGGGCAGCACGTAGTAGGCCTCGTCGAGCAGGTCGAGCGGGCTCATCGCGCCGTCCGCGGCCAGTTGCCGGATGCGCTCGTCGGAGCTCACGGCCTCGACGAGCTGCGCCAGCCCGATCGGCACGTCGCGCTCGGGATCGGCGACGTCGGCCTTCATGGCGTCGTAGAAGCCGAGCAGCGGCGCGGAGCCACGGGTGCGCAGCAGGAGCGCCGGCGCGAACTCGATGTGCGCTGCACCGTCCTTCGTGGCGGCGCCGAGCCACTCGGCGGTGAACTCCTGGCACGCGGGGTCGAGCACGGTGCGGGCGTTCTCGCGCAGCTGCTTCTGCAGCTCCGCCGAGCCGGACAGATCGAACGACGGGAGGCCGGCGAGCAGCAGCGAGTCCTCGACGCGGGGCACCGAGTCGCGCGGCAGGACCACGGTGAGCCGCTTGCCGCGCCGATCGCGCTCGAGCAGCACCGGCTGGGTGAGCAGGTGCGCCCGGATCGCGGTGTCGCCGTCGCGCGCCGTCAGCAGGCCCGAGGCCAGCACCAGTTCGACCGACTCGGGGTGATCGGCCAGCTCGTCGAAGACGCGCAGCAGCCGGGAGTGCGGCGAGTCCGGGGCCTCGTCGCGCGGCACCGTGAAGATGGTCGCGCCGGGCTTGGCATCGGCGTCCCAGGTGTCGGTGAGCGCGCCCTCGCCGGTCAGCGGCAGCACCGCGAGGTGATCGTCGAGATCGCGCGCCACGACGGATCGCGATCGGATCAGCTCGTCCAGGTACTGGAGCAGGCGGACGACGCGATCCCGACGGCCACCCGGGCCGTCGGCCTGGTCACCAGCGGCGGTCATGCGCTCCTCGAGTCTCTCGGGTCGGCCGCAGCCGACGGTCGGCGCGCCCGGTTCGAGCTACACCTTGACTAAAGGTTAATACATCTGTGAGCAAACGCCGACCGCGTCGTCAGCGCTTGCGCCCCGCCCGGAACCGCTGCTTGCCCGAGGCGGGCCGGCCCGAGGGTGCGCCGGGATCCCGCTCGAGGTTGATCAGCTGGCCCGAGATGCGGGTCCGCTCCAACGCGTCGAAGACGTCGCGGTCCAGATCGTCCGGCAGCTCGACGATGCTGTGGTCCGGACGGATGCTGATGTGCCCGAAGTCGCTGCGCCGCAGCCCGCCCTCGTTGGCGATCGCTCCCACGATCTGCGACGGGGTCGCGTGCTGGCGCTTGCCGACCGCGATCCGGTACGGCACCATCGGCCGGCCCGTCTTGCGGTGCGTCGACGGTTCGCGGTCCCGATCCCGGTCCCGGCCGCGACCGGGGCGCGCATCGCGGTCGCCGAAATCCCGGTCCTTGCGGTCGCGGGCATTGCGCTCACGCTCCGGCGGATCCGGCTTGAGCAGGAACGACGCGCCGTCGCGCGACTGCAGCGCCAGCGCCGCGGCCACGTCGACCAGCGGGACGTCGTTGGCGCCCACGTAGTCCTCGATGAGGCGGCGGAACATCTGCAGGTGGTCGTTGGAGAGGTTCTCGGTGATCGACTCGCCGAACTTCTCCACGCGGTGCGCGTTGACGTCCTCGACCGACGGCAGGCCGATCTCGGTCAGCGGCTGGCGAGTGGCCTTCTCGATGGCGCGCAGCAGGTGCCGTTCGCGCGGGGTCACGAAGAGCAGCGCGTCGCCCTTGCGTCCGGCGCGGCCCGTACGGCCGATGCGGTGCACGTAGGACTCGGTGTCGTGCGGGATGTCGTAGTTCACGACGTGGCTGATCCGCTCGACGTCGAGGCCGCGGGCCGCGACGTCGGTCGCGACGAGGATGTCGATCTTGCCGTCCTTGAGCTGGCCGATCGTGCGCTCGCGCTGCGCCTGCACGATGTCGCCGTTGATCGCGGCGGCGGCGTGCCCGCGCGCCCGCAACTTCTCGGCGAGCTCCTCGGTGGCCGACTTCGTCCGGACGAAGATGATCATCCCGTCGAACTCCTCCACCTCGAGGAGGCGGGTGAGCGCGTCGAGCTTGCGCTGGTGCGCGACCTGCAGGTAGCGCTGCGTGATGTTCGAGGCCGTCGCGGTCTTGGCCTTGACGGTGACCTCGACCGGGTCGTGCAGGTACTTCTTGGAGATCTTGCGGATCGCCGGCGGCATCGTGGCCGAGAACAGCGCGACCTGCTTGAACTCCGGAGTGTCGGCGAGGATCCGCTCGACGTCCTCCTGGAAGCCCATGGTCAGCATCTCGTCGGCCTCGTCCAGCACCAGGAACTCGAGGTTCGACAGGTCGAGGGTGCCCTTGGCGAGGTGATCGATCACGCGGCCGGGCGTGCCCACGATGATCTGCGCGCCGCGGCGCAGGCCGCTCAGCTGCACGCCGTAGCTCTGGCCGCCGTAGATCGGCAGCACCGTGATGTTGGGCATGTGGACGGCGTACTTGCCGAAGGCCTCGGAGACCTGCAGGGCCAGCTCGCGCGTGGGCGCGAGCACCAGCGCCTGCGGCTTACGGCTGTCGCCGTCGATCTTGGAGAGCACCGGCACGGCGAACGCGGCGGTCTTGCCGGTACCGGTCTGCGCGAGGCCGACGACGTCGCTGCCGGAGAGCAGTGGCGGGATGGTCGCGGCCTGGATCGGCGACGGGCTCTCGTACCCGACCTCGGCGAGAGCACGCAGCACGCGCTCATCGATTCCGAGGTCGAGGAAGGTCACGGGTTCATCAGCCTGCGCGTCATCGACGACGGCGGCGGGGGCGGTGCGCTCAGCACCGAATTCATCAGACATTGTTTCCCCAGCATATGCGGTATCCGCCGCGCACGCGAAACACTATCGGATTCGGACATCCTCCGATAGGTTGTGGGCATTCACCTATCTGCACGAGGAGATGAACTTGCGCATCGAGTCCACGGAACCGACCCGGACCCACGCACCGTCCGACAATCTGACCACCCGGGTCCGCGACCTGGCGGCCTCGTCACCGTCGACGGAACTGTTCCTGCGCCCCTCGGGTTCCGGCTGGTCACCCGTGACCGCCGCGCAGTTCAACGAACAGATCACCGCCGTCGGCAAGGGCCTGATGGCACGCGGGGTCCAGCCGGGCACCCGCATCGCGATCATGAGCCCCACCCGGTACGACTGGGCGCTGCTCGACTACGCGAACTGGTCCGTCGGCGGCTCCACGGTGGCGGTCTACGAGTCGAACTCGGCCGCGCAGGTCGAGCACATCCTCACCGATTCCGCCTCGATCGCGCTCATCACCGATACGCGCGCCACCGCCGACCGGATCGCCGACGGCGTGCCGTCGGCGGCGCAGGTGTGGGTCATCGACGAGGGCCTCGTCGACGCCCTGGTGGCCGACGGTGCCGGCGTCTCGGACGAGGACTACCTGGCCCGTGCGACGGGCGTGCAGGCCGCGGCCGAGGCGACCCTGGTCTACACCTCCGGCACCACTGGTAAGCCGAAGGGCGTCGTGCTCACGCACGACAACCTGCTCAGCGAGTACGACGCCATCCACGAGGGCCTGGACAAGATGGCGGGCACGAACGCCAGCACGGTGATGTTCCTGCCGCTGGCCCACATCTTCGCGCGCGCGATCTCGGTCGCCGCGGTGCAGCACTCGATCCGCGTCGCGCACACGGCCGACCTGTCGAACCTCACCGGGCTGTTCGGCGAGCTCAAGCCGACCTACATCCTCAGCGTGCCGCGCGTGTTCGAGAAGGTCTACAACACCATGAGCGCCAAGGCCGAGGAGGGCGGCAAGGGCAAGATCTTCAACGCCGCCGTCGAGACCGCGATCGAGTTCAGCAAGGCCCGCGACAGCGGCGGCGCCGGCCTCGTGCTCAAGCTCAAGCACGCCCTCTTCGACAAGCTGGTCTACTCCAAGCTGCGCGAGGCGCTCGGCGGGAACTGCAACTGCGCCGTCTCGGGCGGCGCCCCGCTCGGCGCGCGCCTGGGCCACTTCTTCCGCGGTGCCGGCGTCACGGTCTACGAGGGCTACGGCCTCTCCGAGACCAGCGCCGCGATCACCTGCAACACCCCGACCGAGCAGCGGGTCGGCACCGTCGGGCGGCCCGTCCCGGGCAACGAGGTCGCGATCGCCGAGGACGGCGAGATCCTGTTGCGCGGACCGGTCGTCTTCGGCGGCTACTGGGGTCTGCCCGAGGCGAACGCCGAGGCCCTGCGCGACGGCTGGTTCCACACCGGCGACCTCGGCACCCTCGACGCCGACGGTTACCTCTCCATCACCGGGCGCAAGAAGGAGATCCTGGTGACCGCGGCGGGCAAGAACGTCGCGCCCGCGCAGACCGAGGACGCGCTGCGCCAGCATCCGCTGGTCTCGCAGGCCATGCTCGTCGGCGACAAGCAGCCGTTCGTCGGCGCGCTGATCACCCTCGACCAGGAGGCCCTGCCCGGGTGGCTCTCGGCCCACGGCCTGCCCGCGGAGATGACGCTGGAGGAAGCCGCCGCGAACGAGACGCTGCTCGCCGAGATCGCCTCTGCCGTGGCGACGGCGAACGCGCTGGTCTCCAAGGCCGAGCAGGTGAAGAAGTGGAGCGTGCTCACCACCGACTTCACCATCGAGGGCGGCGAGCTCACCCCGACCCTCAAGGTCAAGCGCAACGTGGTGATGGACAAGTACGCCGACGACGTGGCCGAGATCTACGCCTGACCCGCTCCCCTACGACGAACGCCGCCCGCTCCCTTCGGGGAGCGGGCGGCGTTCTCGTTGCGGCGTCAGAGGTCGAACTGCGCGCGGATCTCGTCCGAGTTCTTCTTCTCGAAGTAGAACGAGGCGAAGGGGATGGTTCCGGCGAGCAGCGTGAGAGCGAATCGCTTCGCCGGCCACCGGACCTTGGATCCGAGGTCGACGGTGACGAGCAGGTAGATGAAGTAGCACCAGCCGTGGACGGCGCCGAAGTAGAAGAGCCATTCCGGGCTCTCCCAGTCGAAGGCCGGCGCGAGGAGGTACTTGTAGACCATCTCCGCGCAGAAGACGAGCAGGATGACGCCTGTGAGCGTCGCCATGAAGCGGTAGCGCTTGAGTGCGCCCCGCACCTGCTCGCGTCGCTTGGCCGCGAGCTGCTCGGCGCTCTTCGCTGGTGCGTCGGTCACTTCGTCTCCTCGGGGTGCTCACTCCCCGCCAGTTCGGCGAGGAGGCGGTTGTACTCGTCGTGCGCAGGGTCGTCCGGCGCCGGCTCCGGGGCCGACGGTGCCGCCCCGGCCCGGCTCGGCAGGAATCCCTCCGGGATCGCGGTGAGCTTGGTGGCCGTCTTCGTCGCGGGGCGCGGCGGTGCGGCGACCGCCCGCGCGGCCGAGACCTCGGGGGCCGGAGTCTCCGCGGCCCGGGCCTGCGGGTCCGCGGCCATCTCCTGCGCGGCGAGCTCGTCCTGCAGCTGCGCCTCGTCCTCGAGCTGCACGAACCGGCGATATCCCCAGACGGCCGCGACGGCGAAGAGCGGCCACTGCAGGGCGTAGCCGAGGTTGCGCGCCGATCCGGCACTCGACTCGAAGCGCCCCCACTGCCACCAGCCGAGCGCCAGGAACGCCGCGGCGGCGATCACGACGAACGCGATCAGCGCGGGACGATGGCGACGACGTTTCACGTCCTCGACGGTACCCGTCAACCCGCCGGTGTCCGAATGCCGGTATCGTGACCTGCGCCGCAGCAGGATCTCGCTGCCGCACGCGCCCGTGGCGGAATTGGCAGACGCGCTGGATTTAGGTTCCAGTACCTCAGGGTGTGGGAGTTCAAGTCTCCCCGGGCGCACCCGTGCTCCCTACGTCCGTCGACGCCCTTCGCCGGCCTCGGCCGATCACGCCGCCGGCGTCCGCGGGGTATCGAGATCGTCGCAGAAGTAGAAGGCCACCGACTCCGGTGCCACCCCCGCGGGTGGCTGCTGGTGCGCGAGGAGCCGCGACAGCGTCGCGGAGTGATGGAAGGGCAGATCCGCGGGGTCGGCGAGATCGACGGCCGCACCCGCGACGGGATGCCAGGCGTCGTCAGCGACCTCCCGGCAGCGCATGCGCGCCCGTCCCTCGCGGTCGCATTCGCTGACCACTTCGACGGTTCCGGCCACGCGGGCGCCGTCCTCCGTCGGCAGGGGCGCGACGGTCTCGATGGTGGCGGTGAGCTGATGCAGAGTTCTCATGATCGTGTTCCTCATGCACTCCAGGGGCCGGTCGGTGCTGCAGCGTGTGCAAGGGTCGGCCCGGGGGCTCCGACCAGCCCGTCAGGAGCCCCCGTGCCTCGCAACAGGGTTCATGGGCGCAGCGCGAATCAGAGTAAGAAGCGATGACCGCCGATGGTCACCACCGCATCGCGACGCACCCAGGGATAGTCCTCGATCGCCGCGTCCAGGTCGACGACGTGCGACTGCTCGACAGCGTCCACCGGGTCGGCCTGCGGCACGATCTGCTCCGATTCCGAGACGAGCTCATGGCCGTATGACATCTCCGCCTCCCTATCCGTGGGGAGCGACGGGCGGGACCGGCCGAATCACCGCCGGTCCGCGCCGTCGCGTCGTTCCTACTCGGTCGGTCGAACCCCGGAACGGTCGTCGTCGCCCCCGGACCCGACGGCGAGCTGCTCGCACGACGGCTCGTCCGCCGCCTGCTCGACGACGATCTGCCTCGGCTTGGCCCGTTCGGCGATCGGGATCGTCACCGTGAGCACGCCGTTGTCGTAACGCGCGGTGATGCCCGCGGTGTCGATGCTCTCGCCGAGAGTGAGTCGGCGCCGGTAGATGCCGGAGAAACGTTCGCTGGTCAGCCAACGCACTCCGGAATCGGACATGGTGGACCGTCGGCCGGTGAGCGTGAGAACGCCGTTCTCGACGTTCACGTCGATCGAGCCGGGGTCCGCGCCCGGCAGGTCCGCGGTGAGGACGTAGTGATCGTCCACCTGGTACAGATCCATCGGCATGAACCGCGGAGACCGCGCCGAGCCGGTCTGTCGACCGGCGGCCAGCAATCCCTGCGCCAGGTCGTCGAACTCAGAGAATGGATCAACCCGAAGCACAGCCAACCACCTCCCGTGAACTCCAGGCTGCCCGTCACCCTGACGGGCAACTCTTCAACTGTGCACTACCCGTTTTAGCACTCCGGAGGCGCGAGTGCTAGACCTTTTTCGTGATTCAGATCACAGTTCGGGGAGGGCGGTTCGCGCGGGGCGGCGCAGTATCCGGTACTGCACCACAACAACTTTCAATCTCGATGCAGCAGCCGGTCAGTTTCCGGCCGCCGGCGCGCCGGGGGTCGGGGCTGCGGATGCGCCGGCCGGCGTTCCCCCGGCCGGCGGGATGTCCAGCATGCCGCTGTCGGATCCCGACTCGGTCACCTGCCAGTCCTTGTCCCGGTCGAGGGTGATGGCCCAGACATTGAGCTGGACCCTCCCGCCCTCGGGGAACTGGACGGTGGAGATCTCACTCCTGACGTACGCGTTGACCTTGAAGACCGGGCCCGACTGGGAGGTCACGACGGTGTCGAGCACAGTCCCCTTCGCCACCCACTGCAGCGGCTGGAAGAGTTGGCCGGCCACATCGGAGGCCTTCTCCAGCTTGCTCTTCAGCTCGGGCGAGACCCCCTTGGTCACCCCTGCCGTCCACGCCGGTACGTCGCGGTAGTCGACCGTCGACACACGGCTCGCGAATTCTCCCGCCACTCGCTCCGCCGCCGCCCGGTCCGCAGCATCGGACTTGAGCCGGTCCAGCTCGTTCCGGGTATCGACGTAGCTGTAGCCGAGGAAGGCGATGCCGGCGACCACTGCCACCACGAGGATCGTCGCGAGGACGGTCATCACCGTCGAGGGCGTGCCGGTCGGAGCAGCAGCACGCCGCAGCGCCGGGCGCGCCGCCCGCTGCTTCCCCGCTCCCGGTTGGTCGTCCGCTTCGTCGTCGCCCTCGGCCTCCAGGTCGTCGTCGATGGGCGTCTTCGGGCGCTTCGGACGCTGGGACGACGGGGATGCCCCCCGCCCCGTTGCGGGTCGGTCGGGGCGATCACCCGCGCCGGTGTCCACACCCGGCGCACCCGACGTGGAGCCGTCGGTCGCACCGTCGGCCGAACCCGCACTCGAGTCGGGATTGCCGTCGTCAGGGGCGTTCTTCGTCACAGCGGATCTCACACCAATCGGGTTGCGGTTGCGTCTTCTAACCTTACTGACCAGGAACAAAGGTACAAGCTCACCCGGGCCGCCGTCCCGACATCGCACCGAGCGCGATCCCGGCCATCGAATCGTCTGTACTACACCACACTGCGGGCGCTTCCCGAGCATCGCGCCGCATAACACATCCCGATCCAAGCACCGGACGGTTAAGCACCACCCCGGGTACTGTTCGCACGCGCTCATCGTCATCGTCTCATCGCGAAAGCACCAGGCCCCAGCGTGTTTCGCACGATCGATCAGGGCGAAGGCTGTGAATACCTGTGAATTCTCTTGGCGGTAACTCAGATTGACCTGGGTACGTTCGATGCAGTGGCTCGGGAGCATCCACCGATGCATCCGGGCACGACTGAAGGGAGAACACCATGCTCACACGTTGGAAGATCGCCGCGACCGCCGGCGCGGCCGGAGCCCTCGTCCTCGCCCCCGCCGCTATGGCGCAGGCGGCACCGTCCGACCCGGTTCCCGGGACGAACTGCACGGTGGCCCAGGTGGAGCGCGCGGTCGTCGCCGTCGCCCCCGAGGCCGCGACGATGGTCGACCAGGTCCCGGGCGGCCGCGCCGAGGCGGAGCGCATCCTGACCCTGCCGCCCGCCGAGCGCATGGCGCGCGTGCACGAGTTGGGCCGCCAGAACCCGCAGCTCGCCGCGTACTACACGCAGAATCAGGCGCGGATCAATCAGGCGATCGGCACGGTCGCTGCGAGCTGCTCGCAGTACTGATCACCCCGAACGACGACGAGGCGCCGATCCCCACGGGGGTCGGCGCCTCGTCCTCGCCGCGGGTCAGGAGATCGGGATCTCCTTGATCTTCGAGTCCGGGGTGCCCGCGGTCTTGCAGTAGACGATCGCCTGCTGCTGCAGCCCGCTCACCACGATCGCCGACGGCTCGTCGCCGTGCTTGTCCTTGTACAGCTTCGTCACCTGCTCGCGCTGGTCCGCGTCGGACATCTTCTGGTAGTTCTCACACGTCGTGTCGCCGCCCTGTTTCGTGCACCCCGTCAACGTCAGCGCGGCGATGGCGAGCACCGCCGCACCGAATCGGACACCGGTCGTGGATCTACCCATGATCTGCACCTGCTTCACACTCGTCGGATCGGAACGCCCTGTGACGCTACCGCGCCGGGCCCGGAGCCCTGCGCGACCCTCACCACGCGCCGGATCTCAGCAGTGAAAACGTCCGGCATCTCGACGTTCGCGCTGTGTCCCGTATCCAGCTCGACGAGCCGGTGCAGTCCGCCGGTCCGTTCCAGCTCTGTAGCGATGCGGCGCCCCATCCAGGCGGGCGTCAGTCGGTCGGCCCGTCCGACGATGACCGTCGTCGGGACGGTGATAGCCCGCGCCGCGGCCGGACCCAGGTCGAGGTCGGCGAGAGCCAGGGCCGTCCGGGCGCGGACTCCCGGGTCACAGGCCCGCACGACGTCACTCACGAACCTCGCCTGCGCTCGCGTCGCGTGCCGAGGGTTCATTGTGCGGTTCCGGACGGCGGCGCGCAGCAGCGGGCCGTCGGGCATCGGCACCGCGGCGCCGAGCACCAACCTGCCCAACCACTGCGGGCCCGGAACGCGACCGTTGAGGAGGGGGAAGACGCGCGTACCGCGTGCGAGCCCGCCCCAGGTCGTGTTCGCGAGGACCGCTCCCCCGCTGGTCCGCGCCGCCTGCTCGGGGTGACGGTCCCACCAGGCCTGGACCGCGATCCCGCCCATGCTGTGCCCGACGACGACGGAGTGCGCATCGGCCGCGACGTCGACGACACGCGCGAGGTCGTCTGCCAACACCTCGGCGTCGATGTCGCGCGAGCCGGTGGTGCTGAGGCCGTGTCCGCGCTGGTCGAAGGCGATCACGCGGTGGTCGCGCGCGAGCTCGTCGATCTGTGGCCGCCAGTACTCGATCCGGCACGCCCAACCGTGCGCGAGCACGACCGTCGGCGCGTCGGGCGGTCCGACGGCGCGCACGTGGAGGCGGGCACCGTCGCCTGCGTCGATCCAGTGGGTTTCCTCATCGCGGATTCCGCGCGCTCCGGTCGTCATCCACCGAGGTTAGGACAACGCCTGTTGTCGCGCACGTCCCCGGTGCGCCGCGGGAGTCAGTCGACGCAGGGGATCTCGCCGCCGCGCAGCGTGGTTCCCGCATCGGGTGCGGGGCCGGCCGCCGTCGGCGCGGTCGTCGTCGTGGTGGCCGGGGCGCTCGATTCGGTGAAACCCACCTGATTCGGGGCGTCGGTCGCCGCCGGGGTCGTCGCGGTCCCGTCCTCGCCGGCGTCCTCCGCATCGCCCGGGTCGGGTACGGACTGGCCGAAGGCCTTCTGCACCTGCGCACGGATCGCGGCCGGGTCCACGAGGTTCACCGCCTGCTCGTCGATCGTCGAGTAGCCGAGCACGGGCAACGTGGTGAAAGTCAGGTTCGTGCCCGCGATCTGGCCGGCCTGCTGGGCGAACTCCTGCAGGTTCCAGCCGTCGGAGACGACGACGTCCTTCTGCGCCACCGCGATCAGCGACTGCAGCTTGCGGACGTCACCGAAGACGCCCTGCTTCTGCAGCTGCACCATGACGCCGGCGATGAAGGCCTGCTGCCGGTGCGTGCGGTCGAGGTCGCCGTCGGCGAGGCCGTGCCGTTGCCGCACGAAGGCCAGTGACTGTGCGGCATTCAGCTTCTGCCGCCCGGCGGGGAAGGCTGCGCCGGAGTAGCTGTCGCGCACGGGGCTGTTGAGGCACACCTCGACGCCGCCCAGGGTCTGCGCGAGGTCGTAGAAGCCGACGAGGCTCACCTCCGCGAAGTGGTCGATCGGCACCCCTACGAGCCGCCCGACGGTGGCGATGGTGGCGGCGCGCGCCGACTCCCGCGCCCGGCTCTCCAGCTCCTTGCGGTCGGAGACGCCCTTGGCGGCCAGTTCGTCCTCGACCTCGGCCTTGCGGGTGCCGTAGGCCTCCTTGATCTTCCCCTTCTTCCGCGACTCGACGCCGACGAAGCTCACGTAGTCGTCGCGCGGAATGGAGAAGGCGGTCACCTTCTTCCCGTCCGCGGGCACGTGCAGGAGGATCAGGGTGTTGGTGTTGTAGCCGCCGTTGTCACTGGTACCGGCGTGCAGCTGCTGGAGGACGTCGGCCGGAAGCGGATCGCCGTTCTGATCACGCCGGCTGTCGAGACCCATCAGCAGGATGTTCTTGGCGCCGCCGGTCGACTTCGCGACCTTCGCCTCGGCGAGGGCGCGGGAGACGTTGAAACCGCCGATCACCAGATTGGTGCTCCACCAGACGGTTCCGGTGACGGCGAGCACCACCGCGGACAGCAGCGCGAGCGCCACGCGGCCACCGCGCGCCCCCGACGATCTGCTCTTCACGCGGCGACATTACCGCGCGGAGCGCCCCTGATCCGGGACGCGCGCCGCGAGTGCCCGCAACGGCTCCACCAGCTGGGCCAGCGCACGCGCGCGGTGGCTGATCGCGTTCTTCTCCTCCGCGGTGAGTTCCGCGGCGGTGCGGTCCGAGCCCTCCGGCAGGAACACCGGGTCGTAGCCGAACCCGCCCTCGCCCCGCGGTTCCCGCAGGACCGCGCCGGGCCAGGTGCCGCGCACCGTGAGCTCACCCGCCTGCCCGGGGCCGCTGACCAGGGCGCAGGAGGAGACGAACTCGGCTCCGCGCCGCTCGTCGGGCGTATCGGCGATCTGGGCGAGCAGCAGCGCGGTGTTGGCGGAATCGTCGCCGTGCCGGCCGGACCACCGCGCCGAGAGCACACCGGGCATGCCGTTGAGGGCGTGGACGCAGATACCCGAATCATCGGCGAGGCAGGGCAGGCCGGTGCGCTCGTACCCCTGCCGGGCCTTGATCAGGGCGTTGCCCTCGAACGACGGTGCGTCCTCCGGCAGTTCCTCGAAGGGCGGGACCTCGTCGAGCCCGACGATCTCGAGTCCGACGATGCCGGCGTCCGCGACGACCTGCCGCAGCTCGCGCAGCTTCTTCGCGTTCCGCGAGGCGAGCAGGAGCCGCGCGGTCACTGACCGAACTTCTTCTTCTGCTCGCCCTCGAACTCGGGCAGCACGCCGGGGTACGGCGCGGCGAGCGCCTCCTTCTGCACGGCGAACAGCTTCTCCGTGCCGGCGATCGCCGAATCGAGCATCCAGTCCAGGGTGGTGCGGGCAAAGGTCGCGCCCTCGCCGGTGCCCTGCACCTCGACCAGGGTGCCGGTGTCGGTGGCGACGACGTTCATGTCGACCTCGGCGCGCGAATCCTCCTCGTACGGCAGGTCGAGACGCACGCGACCGTCGACGACGCCCACGGAGACGGCGGCGATGGCGCACGAGATCGGCTGCGGGTCGGTCAGTTTGCCCGCGGCACCGAGGTAGGTCACGGCGTCGCACAGGGCGACGTAGGCGCCGGTGATGGACGCCGTGCGGGTGCCGCCGTCGGCCTGCAGCACGTCGCAGTCGAGGGCGATCGTGTTCTCACCCAGGGCCGCGAGGTCGATGCACGCGCGCAGCGAGCGGCCGATGAGCCGCGAGATCTCGTGGGTGCGGCCGCCGACCTTGCCCTTGGTGGACTCGCGGCGGCTGCGCTCGTGGGTGGCGCCGGGGAGCATCGAGTACTCGGCCGTCAGCCAGCCCTGGCCGGAGCCGCGGCGCCACCCGGGCACCCCCAGCTCGACGCTCGCGGTGCAGAGCACCTTGGTGTTGCCGAACTCCACCAGCACCGAGCCCGCGGGGTTCTGGGTGAATCCCCGGGTGATGGTCACGGGGCGGAGTTCGTCGTCGGCCCTGCCGTCTGCGCGTCTGCTCACGCGCCCAGCCTATCGCCTCGGGCCGAGGCGGGCGTCAGAGCTCGAAGACGTCGCCGCCCGTGACCGCGTGCACCGGGCCGTCGTAGACCGAACGGGCCTCCGCGAGTACCGCTTCGCGCGAGGTCCAGGGCGGGATGTGGGTCAGCAGCAGCCGGCCGACGCCGGCCTCGGCGGCCGCCTGCCCGGCCTCCACGCCCGAGAGGTGCACGCCGAGCGGGCGGTTGCCGGGATCGTGGGTCCAACTCGCCTCGGCGAGCATGACGTCGGCGCCGCGGGCCAGTTCGACGAGGTTGTCGCACACGCCCGTGTCGCCGGTGTAGGCGAGCACGGTCCCGCTGGGCGCGGTGATCCGCAGGCCGTGCGATTCCGGCGGGTGGAACATGCGGAAGGGGCGCACGGTGAGGCCGCCGACGGCATGGTCCTCCCCCTCCGCCCACGCGGCGAAGTCGAAGGTGTCCGAGATGTCGTCGAACATCGCCGCGGTCTCGGCGGAGGCGCGGCCGATCCGCTCGGGGGTGTCGGCGGGGCCGATCAGCGGGGCGCGGCCCGCCGCGGGCTCCGGGTGGTAGCGGCGCCACACCAGCAGCGAGGGCAGATCGAGACAGTGATCGGCGTGCAGGTGCGAGAGCATCACGGTGGCCGTGTTCGGGTCGACGCGCTGCTGCAGTTCGCCGAGCACCCCGGGCCCGAAGTCCATCACCACCGGCGGATGCCCGTCCACCTCCAGGAGGTATCCCGAGCAGGCCGCCAGTGGACCGCCGACGCTGCCGGAACACCCGAGGATGGTGAGACGCATGGAGCACATGCTGCCAGATGCGTGATCGTCACGTGGCGATCGCGCCGACCTGACGGGAATTGCCAGGTCCGGACTCGCTGCGGGCGCGCCGCCCGAGCAGCACCGCCGCAACGACGCCGCCGACCGCTCCCCACAGGTGCGCCTGCCAGGACACCCCGGGCTGGCCGGGCAGGACGCCCCACAGCATGCCGCCGTAGAGCACCATCAGCGTCACGCCCACCACCAGGTCGAGCGGCCTGCGCGTGAACAACCCCCGTGCGGCGAGATACGTCATCCAACCGAACAGCACGCCCGAGAGGCCGATGACCACGGTGCCGGTACCGCCGGTGACCCAGACGCCCAGGCCCGAGGCGAGCCAGATGATCGCGGTGGCCAGCAGGAAGCGCCCGGCGCCGGCGGCCAGGCCGACGAAGCCCAGGACGAGCGCGGGGACGCTGTTGGCGGCCAGGTGCTCCCACCCGCCGTGCAGTAGTGGCGCGAGCGCGATGCCCCGCACCGCCTCGCCACCCTCGCGCGGATGGATGCCCCACTGGTCCAGGGAGTTGCCGGCGACGGTGTCGATCACCTCGATCACCCACAGCGCGGCGACGAAGACGACCACCGCGATGACGGCTCTGCCGCCCGTGCTGCCCGCGACCCGGCTCGTGACCGAGCGCCGCGCACCGTCGTTGCTGGGAACCGACATGACGACCTCTTCGTCCGGAGAAGGGCGGGCCGGCTCAGGCCCAGAGCTGGCCGTCGAGGGCCTCCTCCGCATCCTCCAACGTACCGTCGTACGCGCCTGTCGACAGATACTTCCATCCCGCATCGGCGACGACGAAGGCCACGTCGGCCCGCTCCCCCGCGGTCAGGGCCTTGTTCGCGACCCCGAGCGCGGCGTGCAGCACGCCGCCCGTGGAGACCCCGGCGAAGATCCCCTCGTCGTCGATGAGCTGCCGCGTCCGGCGCACCGCGTCGTAGGAGCCGACCGAAAACCGGCGGGTGAGCACGCTCTCGTCGTAGAGCTCGGGGACGAAGCCCTCGTCGAGGTTGCGCAGCCCGTAGACGAGCTCGCCGTACCGCGGCTCGGCGGCGACGATCTGCACGTCCGGCACGTGTTCACGCAGGTAGCGCCCGGTGCCCATGAGGGTGCCGGTGGTGCCGAGGCCGGCCACGAAGTGGGTGATCTCCGGCAGGTCGACCAGCAGCTCCGGGCCGGTGCCCGCGTAGTGCGCGCGGGCGTTGGCGGGGTTGCCGTACTGGTAGAGCATCACCCAGTCGGGATGCTCGGCGGCGAGCTTCTTCGCCTCGGCGACGGCCCGGTTGGCGCCACCCGCGGCGGGCGACGGGATGATCTCCGCGCCGTACATGGTGAGCAATTGGCGCCGCTCGGCGGAGGTGTTCTCGGGCATGACGCACACCAGGCGGTAGCCCTTGAGCTTCGCGGCCATGGCGAGGCTGATGCCGGTGTTGCCGGAGGTGGGCTCGAGGATCGTGTCGCCGGGGCGCAGTCGTCCGTCGGCCTCGGCCTCGGTGATCATCCGCAGCGCCGGCCGGTCCTTGATCGACCCCGTCGGGTTGCGGTCCTCGAGCTTGGCCCACAGCCGCACGTGCGGCGCACCGTCGGCGCCCTCGTCCCAGCGCGGTGACAGGCGCGGCAGCCCCACCAGCGGTGTGCCGCCGAGCGAGTCGAGGAGGGAGTCGTACCTGGCCACCGGCGCGCTATCCGCCGGCTACTGCGGGAAGCACCGTGACGGTGCCGCCGTCGGCGACCGGGGTGTCGAGCCCGCCGGTGAACCGCACGTCCTCGTCGTCGACGTAGACGTTGACGAAGCGGTGCAGCGCACCGTCGGCGATGAGCCGGTCCTTGATCCCGGTGTGCCGGGTCTCGAGGTCGTCGATGACGGCGGCGAGCGTCGCGCCGTCGGCGCTCACGCGCTTCTGATCGCCCGTGAGCGGGCGCAGGATGGTCGGGATGGACACGGTGACGGACATCAAACCTCCAGGATGTGGACGGGCTCTTCGGTGATCACGGCATCGACGATGCGGTAGCTGCGGACCTCGGCGTCCGGCCCCAGCTCGTCGCGGGTGGAGATCAGGACGTAGTGGGCGTTCGGCTCGGACGCGAATTTCACATCGGTGCGCGAGGGGTACGCCTCGGTGGCGGTGTGCGAGTGGTAGATCACCACCGGCTCCTCGTCGCGCTCGTCCATGCCGCGCCACACGCGCAGCTGCTCCGCCGAGTCGAACCGGTAGAAGGTGGGCGAGCGCTCCGCGTTGAGCATCTCGATGAAGCGCTCGGGGCGGTCCGATCCCTCGGGCCCGGCGATGACGCCGCACGCCTCATCGGGATGGTCGCGGCGCGCGTGCGCGATCATCCGCTCGATCAGGTCGCGCCTGATCCTCAGTCCGCCCGGCGGGCCCGGCTCCGTCATGTGCCGTGCAACCGCGCCCGGGCGCGGGCTATTCCGGCTCGCGGTCGAGCATCACCGAGACGAGCACGTCGAGCATCGCCGAGAGCCAGTGGTAGACGTCCACGTGACCGGCGCGCCCCGGATCGTCCGAGGACGGCCCGTCGGGCAGGTCGGCGGTGATGCCGAGCAGCGTGCCGAGCGCGAGCCGCAGATCGTTGATGCAGGTCAGCCAGTCCTGGGCCTCGGACTCGGTGAGAGTCACGGTGCCGGCGCGCTCGGGCAGGGTCGCGAGCACGGTCTGCGCCGCGTCCCGCTTGGCGTCGATCACCTCGGGTTCGTTGAGCGAGCGCAGGGCGCCGTTGAGATCGCTCGCCAACTCGCCCGACGGGGCGTCGTCCGCTCCCGGCGCGTTCGCGTCGGGCCGGTAGAAGTCGGGGAGCAGGCGCTGCAGCACCGCCTCCTGCGGCGGATCGCCGTGCCCGGTGCGCAGGCCGGTGAGCTCGGCGAGGTCGTCGTGCGGCGCCGAGTCCTCCCGCTCGTCGAAGAGCTCGACCAGGGAGCCGACGAGGGACCGGACGAGGCCGACCTCCTCCGGATCCATCTTCGAGACGAAGCGGACATCGCCGCGTACGCCCCGCTTGACCTGCCAGTTACGCACTCAGTCGTCGCGCTGCATCGTCGCCCACAGGCCGGCCGCATGCAGCTTGCGGACGTCGGCCTCCACCTTGTCGCGGTCGCCCGTGGACACCACGGCCTTCCCTTCGGTGTGCACCTGCATCATCAGTTCCTTGGCTTTGGCCGTGCTGAAGCCGAACAGCTTGCGGAGCACGAAGGTCACGTACGACATGAGGTTGACGGGGTCGTCCCAGACGACGGTGACCCAGGGCTTGTCGATCGCCTCATCGGTCTTGCGCTCGAGTACCGCGGACGTACCGGGCTGGGCGGCGCCGCCTCCGGGTGCTCCCGGTGCCGCTGCGCTGCTGTCGGTCATGGTTCTAGGGTACCCAGTGTGACGGTAGATGAAAACGGGACCGACGTCCCGTGGCGGAGCTCGGCCCTGCTCACCGATCAGTACGAGCTGACCATGCTGGCGGCGGCGCTCAAGGACGGCACGGCACACCGCCCGTGCGTCTTCGAGGTGTTCGCACGCCGCCTGCCCGCCGGCCGGCGGTACGGCGTGCTGGCGGGCACCACCCGCGTCCTCGATGAGCTGCGCCGCTTCCGCTTCGGCCCCGCCGAACTCGCCGTCGTCGAACGCTTCCTCGACGCCGAGACGCTCGCCTGGCTGCGGGACTACCGCTTCACCGGCGAGATCGACGGCTACCGCGAGGGCGAGCTCTACTTCCCCGGGTCCCCGCTGCTGACGGTGCGCGCCACCTTCGCCGAGGGCGTCATCCTGGAGACGCTGATCCTGTCGATCCTCAACCACGACAGCGCCATCGCCTCCGCCGCGGCCCGCATGGTCTCCGCCGCGGCGGGCCGGCCGCTGATCGAGATGGGATCGCGCCGCACCCACGAACAAGCGGCGGTGGCCTCGGCCCGCGCCGCGTACCTGGCGGGGTTCACGACGACCTCGAACATGGAGGCGGCCCGCACGTACGGCGTCCCGTCGGGCGGAACGGCGGCGCACGCCTTCACCCTGCTGCACACCGGCCCGGACGGGCCCGACGAGGAGGCCGCGTTCGCGGCCCAGGTCGCCGCGCAGGGGCCGGGGACGACCCTGCTGGTGGACACCTACGACATCACGGAGGGCGTCAACCGCGCCGTGCGCGCCGCGGGCCCGGAGCTCGGCGGCGTGCGGATCGACTCCGGCGATCTCGGCATCATCACGCGACAGGTGCGCGCGCAACTCGACGGGCTCGGCGCGACGAAGACGAAGATCGTGGTCTCGGGCGATCTCGACGAGTACGCGATCGGCGCCCTGCGCGCGGAGCCCATCGACGTCTACGGCGTGGGCACCTCCCTGGTCACCGGCTCGGGCGCGCCCACCGCCGGGATGGTCTACAAGCTCGTGGAGGTCGACGGCCTGCCCGTCGCGAAACGCAGCTCGCACAAGGAGACCCAGGGCGGTGAGAAGCGGGCGGTGCGCCTCGCGCGGCGCACCGGCACCATCGTCGAAGAGGTGCTGCACCGCCCGGGCACGACGCCGCAGGTACCCGCGCACCTCACCGCGACGCCGCTGCAGATCCCGTTGGTGCGCGGCGGCGAGCAGGTGGACGGCCTGCCCGGCCTCGAGGACGCCCGCGCGCACCTGCGGGACGCGCTGGTGACGCTCCCCTGGGAGGGCCTGGGCCTGTCCAACGGCGAACCCGCCATCCCCACCCGGTTCGAGGAGCAGCGATGACGACGGCGCTGGTGGTCGTGGACGTGCAGAACGACTTCTGCGAGGGCGGCTCGCTCGCCGTCGCGGGCGGCGCGCAGGTGGCGCGCCGCATCCACGACGATCTCCTGGAGACGTACCCCGTGATCGTCGCGACGCGCGACTGGCACATCGACCCGGGGGCGCACTTCTCCGCGACGCCGGACTTCGTGGACTCGTGGCCCGTGCACTGCCGGGCACGCACCGAGGGCGCCGAATTTCACCCGAACCTGCGACTGCCCCTGCGGGTGCCGGTGTTCAGCAAGGGTGCCTACTCGGCCGCGTACTCGGGTTTCGAGGCGCACGACGGTGACGGCGCCTCGCTCGCGGAATGGCTCGCCGCGCACGATATTTCGTCGGTCGACGTCGTGGGCATCGCCACCGACTACTGCGTGCGCGCCACGGCGCTCGACGCCCTGGCCGCCGGCCTGGCGGTGCGCGTCCTCGCCGACTACACCGCGGGCGTGGCCGAGGAGTCGACGCGCGCCGCGCTGGCGGAGTTCACCGCCGCCGGCATCACGGTGACCTGATTACCGGGGGTCCCTCCGTCGCCACCCGCGCATTGCACCGATCACACGGTCGCTCCGACGATGACGGAGATTCCGATCGCCACGATCACGAGTCCGGCTGTGCGGAACACCCGACGGCGCACCGTCGGATCTGTGAGCTTCTTCGACATCGTCGACGCCCCGATAGCGAGCACGCTCAGCCACGCGGTGGCGACCACGGCGTCGACCAGTCCCAGGACGAGAACGGAGCCCGCGGTCAGCGGGGAAGCGTATTGCGGCGCGACCAACAGGAAGAACAGCCCGACCTTGGGGTTGAGCAGACACGAGATCGCGCCCTGCAGCACCGCACCCGAGAGCGAGGGATCGGATCGCGCACCGTCGGCCGGTCCCCCTGGCTCACCGTCGATTCCGGCATCGTGGTGGCGAAAGAACTCTCGCGCGCCCAGGTAGATCAGGTACAGGCCTCCCGCGACGTGCAGCACTGCGGTCGCGATCGAGTTCTCAGAGAGAAGCCTCGCCACGCCAAAGGCCACCAGCGCCGCCCACGCGATCGAGCCCGCCGCAGATCCGACGGCCACGGCAAGACCCAGCACTCGCCGTTCCAGTGCGAGCTTGATGACCAACAGGGAGTCCGGCCCCGGCGAAACTGAGAGGGCGAGGCACAGCACCGCGAAACCCGCGAGATTCGAGATCTCCACCCTTAGCCGCCCGTGGTGACTCCAATTTGGTGCGCATACGCTCGGACTTCACGCCGAGCTGCCACCAGGTCCGCCATGGAAAGCTGAGGCATTACCGCTTCCACGTAGTCAGACATCGCCGCTTCGCGGTCCAAAATATCGCGCCCTGCCCACTTCTTGGCTATTTCAACACGCCGCCGGCGATCGGGCAGCATGAGGTCAAGATTAGCCGCTGCCGCGTCCGCCACGTCGGGGTCTATCAATTGCCGGTAGTCCATTGAGCCCGGCTCCAGTGACAGGACCTCGACATCAAGTGAAGCAATCGCCCCGGCACCAGAATCCAGCAAACTCTTCATCGAATCAAGATTCTCACGCAACAGACTCGGAGTCATTCCGAGATGCCCTATGACGAAGCCGACCTTGAGGACAAGATCGTTGTTTTTTGCCGCCGACAAGGCAGCGATATTGTGTTCGAACATGGCCTCTGCACGATACTCCGAGAATCGGTCAGAACCTGGAGCTAGAGGCTTGCGCATCGCCCGGAGCGACACAGAAGTTCCAGCATCGAGGCCAACCATCAGTTGCCTTATGTTCAGGTAACGCAATGTTTCTGCGTTCCGCTCGTTAGAAAGTCCATCCGACCTCGCATACCCAACCATGACCGGGCGCTCCTCCTCCGCGCGCGACCGCCACCAGTCGGGAGGATTATCGCGCATCTCCCCCAGCAAACGACCAAAGGTCAGCGGAAGTTCATCGGCAGTCAGATAGAGGTAGTCAAACCCATGCACTTCAGCGTGAGCTATTGCATCCCATGCCAGATCCGGAGTTTCAGCCGAGTTCCGCCACATCCCTCCATACTGTATCGAACAGAAGCTACACGCATCATTCCGTGCGAACTTGATGCACCCCCGAGCGATTTCAACGGGTATTCCAGCCCTCACAGTACGACCCGTCAGATTTTGAAACGTAGGCACCACGCGACGAGCAAAATTATCTCGATACAACGCTGTGTGATTGAAATCCGCATCAATTAGCTCGTAGTCAATATCTGTAAACACCCCCTCCGTCACCTGGTTATTCATGCAGACACTACCTCCCGATCTGTAAATCATTCCAGGATACTGAGCGAGATCGCCAACATTGTCACTTGACAAGTCGTGAACAAATTTGGCAAATCCGCCTATCACTTCGTTCCCAACAAATGCGACGTCGATCAGGTCGGATTGCCGCGTCATTGTCTCTACCGGAAGCGCGGTAATGTGATCGTTGCCAAAGATGGAAACTATTCTGGGGTTAGCCCTTTTTGCGCGGGCCACGAGATGCAGCCCCGCTTCATATGTTGCCGTTAGCGCACTGATGCAGATCGCGAGCGTCTCCGACGCGTGGGCGTCAACAAATTCGGCAATCTCCGCCCAATTCACCACCGTACCGTCCAAGTAGACCGGACGCACGCCGCGAATTCCCGCGACACAGGAAGCCAGCGTCAGAACTCCGAGGTTTGGAAAATCAGACCAATCCGTATGCTCCTCGGGCTTAGTAACGGTGCATTCCGCCCCATCGAGCACTGTGTTTGAATTCGGCGGGCTTACGACAATTACTAGCATGTGAGCCTCCTGCTGCACGACAGCGACGTCAAGGCCCAGCGTCGCCCCTTTTCGACCACACTAAGCTGCCCTGCGGCGACAGATCACACAGCCAGCAATCGAGACACGAGCAGTTACCAAATTTGGTGACCTGCGCCACATTCTCGATTACAGATTAGTGCCGGGCGCTAACTTTGTCCAGCTCGATGAACCTCGCTCCTCACGTGGAGCCCAGTTATGTCGATCGGACGGCGATCAACGCCGACAGCTCTGCCAGCAGCTCGTCGGGGTACTCCATCGGCAGGGAGTGCGTGCCCTCGGGCCAGACCCGGACCGTCGCGGTCGGCAGGGTACGGGCCCGCTCGGCGGCCGCCGCGGTGTCGGTGACCGCGCTGCGGCCGCCGAGACCGACGAAGACGGGCATGGTGAGCCGCGCGAGAGCGGCGTCGTCCGGCTGGGCGGGCGTCGGCAGCGCGGCGCGATAGCCGGCGGCCGCGGCGTCGATCATCGCGCCGATCGGGCTCGCCGCAGCGGCGCCCTCGTCGGCGCCACCGATCGCCGCGAGCCCCTTGCGGCGCCAGGACTCGGGCAGGAACGGCAGCGACGAAGGCAGCGTGGCGGCGTACATCTGCCAGCGCAGGCCGGCGAACACCAGGATCGGCTCCCACAGCGTAAGCGTCGCGACCCGCTCCGGGGCGCGCACCGCGAGGTTCGCGGCGCTCCAGGCGCCGAAGGAGTGGCCGACGAGATGCACCCGGTCAAGCCCGAGACCGGCGAGGGTCTCCACCAGCCAAGCGGCCTGATCCGCGGCACCGGCGAGCGGCCGGTCCTGCACGCTCATCCCGGCGTCCCCCAGCGCGTCGACGGCGTAGACCTCCCGATCGCCGAGGCGCGCGAGCACGTCCGCCCACATCGGCACGCCGGACGACCTTCCGGGCACGAGGAGGATCGGGACGGTCCCTGGCCTGCGCTCACCGAACCGGTACGCACGGACGATGCCGTACCCGGTGCGCACGTCGCGCGTCTCCGCTGGCGCGGACAGTTCCTCGAAGGCGCGGTCGTAGCGCTCGAGGTACGTCGCGCGGGCGTCCGACGAGCGCCAGTAGCCGACCGGGCTCGGATCGCGCAGCAGGTACGCGCTCACCGCACCGAGCACCACTGCTGCGGCGAGCCCGGCCGCGCCCACCCGACGGAATCGTCGTCCCACGTCGCACCTCCTTATGCAATGCACTTGCATCGTATCAGCGTTGCGATGCATCCGCATTGCTATGCTCTCCGTATGCCGAAACGGGTCGACCACGAGGAGCGTCGCGCGGAGATCGACCGCGTGGTCTGGGCGATCATCGCCGAGGAGGGCATCGCCGCGGCCACACTGCGCGCCATCGCGGCGCGCGGCGGTATCTCGATGGGCCGGGTGCAGCACTACTTCCCCACCCGGGAGGCCATCGTCACGCACGCCCTCACCTCGTACCTCGCCCTGGCGGAGCGGGCGCACCCCGTCCCCGACGATCGCACCGACGCCCTGGCGATGCTGCTCACCCACGCGATCCCGCGCGACGGGGCACAGCGGCTCGGCGCCAAGGTCTGGTACGCCTATCTCGCCGAGGCCGTCACGGACGCCGGCGTCCGGGCCATCGTCGGCGAGGCGCTGCGCGGCACCGAGGATCTCGCGACGGAGCTGCTCGACGGGGACCGCGACCGGGCACGGCAGCTCCTGGCCGCCGCGGACGGCTTCGCCTACCGCGCCCTGATCGGCGTGCTCACCGCCGACGAGGCCGACGCCGCCGTCCGCGCCCTGGCCGGGCTCAGCCGCGCATCCGGTTGAGGTAGTTGTAGACGGTGAACCGCGTGACGCCCAGAGCCTCGGCGACCGCCTCCGCCGATCGGCGGTAGGCGAAGGCACCGCGCTCCTCGAGCAGCCGCACGGCGCGCTGCTTGTCGGCCCGCGCGAGTTCCCCCAGAGGCGAACCCATTTCGGTGGCGAGATTCGCCAGCAACGCATCGAGATCGCCGGCCTGCGCCTCGACCGCGGGCAGCCGCACCCCCGCGACCGTCTCCCCCGCCCAGATCAGCGGCACGTCGCCACGACGCAGCGCGCCGGGCTCGACGATCTCCCCGTCGATCCGGGCGACGAGCTCGCGCACCGCCTCGACCAGCGGGTGCCCCCGCCCCGGGCGCGGCGAGGGCTCAGCCATCGGCGCGATCGATCTGCACCGTGACGCGGGTGGCACCGCCCGTGAAGGCGCCGGCCAGCGCCTCCCGCAACGCGTCGAGCACGGCGCCGGCCTCGCCCTCCACGAGGGTCCCCAACGGCCCGAAGTCGTGCGCCATCCCCCGCGCGCGCAACACCTCGACAGCCCGCTCGGCGTGCGAGGGCACGGTCCCCTCGCCCTCGAAGGGTTCGCTGGTGAACTCCGCGGTCAGACGCATGCCCGCATCGTAGCCGGACGAATTTTCAACAAAATGTTGACGTGACTCAGATCACATGTCATTCTTCGATGAGTGGAAAACCACTTCCGCAGACCGAAAGAAGGCAGGTCAGATGGACCTCGAAGACTTCAACTCGGCGCCGGAGGCCGATATCCGGGCGACTCTACTCGCGTGCTGCGATGTGCGCTCGTGGAGCGACGCGGTCCTCGCCGCACGGCCGTACGCGGAGGCGTCGGACGCCCTCCGCGTGGCCGGCACGGCCGCTCTCGCGTTCACCGCGCCCGAAGTGGACCGTGCGCTCGCGGCGCACCCGCGGATCGGCGAGCGCGCGGCCGGCGCCTCCACCGAGGCCGCCTGGTCCCGCAAGGAGCAGTCGGGCGTCGCCACCGATGCGCAGACCCGGGCCGACCTGCTCGCCGGGAACCGGGCGTACGAGGAGCGGTTCGATCGCGTCTTCCTCATCAACGCCGCGGGACTGGACGCGCAGGCCGTCCTGACGGAGCTGCGCCGCCGCCTCGACAACGACCCGGAGACCGAGGCCGCCGAGGTCGCCGCCGAACTGCGGGGCATCGCACTGCGCCGGCTGGCCAGGGTCCTGGAACTGGAAGACGAACTCGCGGAGGGGCGTTCATGAGCACGGTCACCACCCATGTCCTCGACACCGCGCGCGGGGTCCCCGCGTCCGGCGTCCCCGTCCGGATGGACCGGCTCGCGCCGGACGGCACCGTCGCCCCCGTGGCCCGGGGCGTCACCGACGACGACGGCCGCATCCGCGACCTCGGCCCGGACGACCTCGACGCCGGTGTGTACCGCCTGACCTTCGACACCGCGCGCTACGCCGCGGACACCGGTCAGGAGAACTTCTTCCCGGAGGTCTCCATCGCCTTCCGTCTCGACGCGATCGACGGCACCGTGCCGCACCATCACGTCCCCCTGCTCCTGAGCCCGTTCCACTACTCCACCTACAAAGGAAGCTGACCACCATGGCGATCCACTTGGGCCCCAACCAGTACGGCAAGGCCGAGAACCGCGTGGTGCGGATCTACCGCGACACCGCCCGGCACACGATCCGTGATCTCAACGTCTCCTCGGCGCTGCGCGGCGACTTCTCGGACGCCCACATCAGCGGCGACCAGGGGGCCGTCCTGCCCACCGACACCCAGAAGAACACCGCCTTCGCCTTCGCCAAGGAGAAGGGCATCGGCGCCATCGAGGACTACGCCCTCACGCTCGGCGGCCACTTCATCGACTCCACCCCGAAGGCCGACGGCGCGCGCATCGAGGTGCACGAGTACCCCTGGGACCGGATCGAGGTCGACGGCGCCGGCCACGACCACGCCTTCGTCCGCTCGGGCGGCGGCGTGCGGTCCACGGTCGTCAACGTCGACGGCCGTGGCGCCGAGCGCCGCGCGCACGTCGTCTCCGGCATCCACGACCTGACGCTGCTCAAGTCCACCGGCTCGGAGTTCCACGGCTTCCTCAAGGACAAGTACACGACGCTGCAGGAGACGGACGACCGCATCCTCGCCACCTCGCTCGTCGCCAAGTGGCGCTACGACCACACCGACGTGGACTGGGACAAGACCTTCGACTCTATCCGCGCGATCATGCTGCAGCGCTTCGCCGAGATCCACAGCAAGGCCCTGCAGCAGACCCTCTACGGCATGGGCGAGGCGGTGCTCGAACGCCACCCCGAGGTCGCGGAGATCAAGTTCTCGGCGCCGAACAAGCACCACTTCCTCGTGGACCTGTCCCCCTTCGGCGTGGACAACCCCGGCGAGGTGTTCATCGCCGCCGACCGCCCGTACGGCCTCATCGAGGCGAGCGTGGTGCGCGACGACGCCACCGACGCCGGCTCGGCGTGGCACGGCGTGCCCGGATTCTGCTAGCGGGTCGACGATCATGACCACAGCCACCGAGGTCCGGCCCGAGGACGAACGCCTCCCGCTCGGCAAGACCTTCGTCTACGGCCTCCAGCACATCCTCACGATGTACGGCGGCGTCATCGCGCCCCCGCTCATCGTGGGCGGCGCCGCGGGCCTCTCCGCCACGGACATGAGCCTGCTCGTGACCGCCGGCCTGTTCGTCAGCGGCCTCGCCACGATCCTGCAGACGATCGGCATCGGCCCGCTCGGCGCGCGCCTGCCGATCGTGCAGGGCCTCTCGTTCGCGAGCGTCTCGACGATGACCGCCATCGCGCAGGACGGCGGCGTGCGGCCCATCTTCGGCGCGATCATCGTCGCCGGGCTCATCGGCCTCGCCCTGAGCTCGGTGTTCGCGAAGTTGGTGCGGTACTTCCCGCCGGTGGTGACGGGCACGATCATCACCGTGATCGGCCTCTCGCTGCTGCCCGTGACGTTCAACTGGGCGCAGGGCGGCAACGCGAAGGCGTCCGACTACGGGTCGATGGCCAACATCGGGCTGGCCGGCGCCACGGTCCTGATCATCCTGGTGATCAGCCGGCTGTTCCAGGGCGCGATCTCGCGGCTGTCGATCCTCATCGGCATCGTGGTCGGCACGGTGATCGCCGCCTTCCTGGGCAAGCTGGACTTCTCCAAGGTCGGCGACGGACCGATCTTCTCGCTGCCGCCGGTGATGCACTTCGGCAGCCCGACCTTCCAGATCGGCGCCATCATCTCGATGACGATCGTGATCCTGGTGATCATGACCGAGACCACGGCCGACATCCTGGCCATCGGCGAGATCGTGGGCACCCCCGTCGACTCGAAGCGGGTGGCGAACGGCCTGCGGGCCGACATGCTCTCCACCGCGGTCGCCCCGGCCTTCAGCGCGTTCCCGTGCAGCGCGTTCGCGCAGAACGTGGGCCTCGTGGCGCTCACCGGGATCAAGAGCCGGTACGTCGTGGCGATGGGCGGCGGCATCCTCGCCTTCCTGGGGTTGCTGCCCGTCGTCGGCCGCGTGATCGCCGCGATCCCCTATCCCGTCCTCGGCGGCGCGGGCCTGGTGCTGTTCGGCTCGGTGGCGGCGAGCGGCATCAAGACGCTCTCGCGGGTGGACTTCGACGGCAATCTCAACATGGTGATCGTCGCCGTCTCCATCGGCATGGGCATGATCCCCGTTGCGGCACCGGACTTCTGGCACGCGTTCCCGACCGCGGTCGGTACCGTGATGCACTCGGGCATCAGCGCAGCGGCCGTGGTGGCCGTGGTCCTGAACTTCCTGTTCAACGAGATCACCGCGGGCAATCGGCCCGACGTCTCGGTGTTCGCCGCCGCGCCCGACGAGCGCGGCAACCCGATCCCGGACGGAGAGTGACGGCCCGCGCAGCCATGGACCGAAGCCCCGAAGCCGGAGTGTGCCCCGCACGCTCCGGCTTCGCCGTCTCCGGGCCGTCCGTCCCACCGCTCGGCCCGGTCGATCCGACGGTGCGCGTACCCGCCCCCGCGCTCGCCATCGCGCCCCCACAAGGGGTTGACGTGACCGTCATCACATGCCATAATTCCATGGTACGGAAATGATCTTTCCGACAGGTGAAAGCTTGCAGGTCGTATCGGACCTCGCCCTCCCTGCACCGCCCGTACGCCCCGCCTGACGAAGGAGCCCCATGCATCCGACGACATTCCCCAAGTACACGGTCAACTGCTCGATCCTCCTGGCCGACGCCCCGATCTTCGACCGGCCCCGGATCGCCCGCGCCGCCGGTTTCGAGGCCGTGGAGTTCTGGTGGCCGTTCCCCACCGCCGTGCCGACCGACCGCCAGGTCGACGCCTTCGTCACGGCGATCGAGGACGCCGGCGTGCAGCTCACGGGTCTGAACTTCGCCGCCGGCGACATGCCGGGCGGCGATCGCGGACTGCTCTCCGACCCGTCCCGGATCTCCGAGTTCCGGGACAACATCGACGTCACCCTCGGCATCGGCGAGCGCTTGGGCACGCGCGCCTTCAACGCCCTGTACGGCAACCGGATCGACGGCGTCGACCCCGCCGAGCAGGACGCCGTCGCGACGGAGAACCTGGCGCTCGCCGGCGCAGCGGCCGCCCGCCTCGGGGCGATCGTGCTCATCGAGCCCGTGAGTGGCGCCCCGCGCTACCCGCTGCTCACCGCCGCCGATGCGGCGGCCGTCGTCGAACGGGTTCGCAGACACGACGGCACCGACACGCTGCGCCTGCTCGCCGACCTCTACCACCTCCAGGTCAACAGCGACGACGTGAGCGCCGCGATCGACGCCCACGCCGACCTCATCGGGCACGTCCAGATCGCCGACGCCCCCGGCCGCGGCGAACCCGGCACGGGCACGCTCGACCTCGACGGTCACCTCGCCCACCTCGACCGCGTCGGCTACCGCGGCCCGATCAGCCTGGAGTACAAGCAGACTCAGGACGATCCCTTCGCCTGGCTCCCCGTCGAGCAGCGCGGTGCCCGCGTGGCCCTCGCCTGACCGCCCGATCCCCGATCGCTGACCGCACACAAGGAACCGTCATGACGAACATCGCCTTCATCGGACTCGGCATCATGGGCAGCCCCATGGCCGTGCACCTCGCGAACGCCGGACACGCCGTCGCCGGCTTCAACCGCAGCCCCGAGCGGGCGAAGCCGCTCGTCGACGCGGGCGGCCGCGCCGCAGCCTCGATCGCCGACGCCGTGGCCGACGCCGAGGTCATCGCGGTGATGGTGCCCGACTCCCCCGACGTGCGGGCCGTGCTGGCCGGCGAGGGCGGCGTCTTCGAGCACGCGCCGGCCGGCGCGCTCATCATCGACTTCTCCAGCATCCGCCCCGACGTGACCGCGGAACTCGCGCAGCAGGCGACGGAGCGCGGCTTCCGCCTCATCGACGCCCCGGTCTCGGGCGGCGAGGCCGGGGCGATCAACGCCGCGCTGTCCATCATGGTCGGCGGCTCGGACGTGGACTTCGCGGCGGCGAAGCCCGTCCTCGAGGTGGTCGGCAAGACCGTCGTGCACGTCGGCCCCAGCGGCTCCGGGCAGACGGTCAAGGCCGCCAATCAGCTGATCGTGGCGGGCAACATCCAGCTCCTCGCCGAGGCGATCGTCTTCCTCGAGGCCTACGGCGTCGACACCGCCGCCGCCGTCGAGGTGCTCGGCGGAGGGCTCGCCGGCTCCGCCGTGCTCGCTCAGAAGGCGCAGAAGATGCTCGACCGCGAGTTCGAGCCCGGATTCCGGATCGAGCTGCACCACAAGGACCTCGGCATCGTCACCGCCGCCGCGCGCGAGGCCGGCGTCGTCGCGCCGCTCGGCGGTCTCGTCGCCCAGCTCATGGCCTCCGCCCGCGCGAACGGCGACGGCCCGCTCGACCATTCCGCGCTGCTGCGCGGCGTCGAGCGCCTCTCCGGGCGCACCACCTCGTCCACGAACTCATCGGAGAACTGACATGGCTCGTATGCGTGCCGCCGAAGCAGCGGTCAAGATCATGGAGATCGAGGGCGCCGTCCAGGCGTTCGGCGTCCCCGGTGCCGCCATCAATCCCTTCTACGCCGCGATGCGCGCGCACGGCGGCATCCGCCACGTGCTGGCCCGCCATGTCGAAGGCGCCTCCCACATGGCGGAGGGCTACACCCGGGCCGAGGCCGGCAACATCGGCGTGTGCATCGGCACCTCGGGGCCCGCGGGCACGGACATGATCACCGGGCTGTACTCGGCGATGGCGGACTCCATCCCGATCCTCGCCATCACCGGCCAGGCGCCCGTGGCGCGGCTGCACAAGGAGGACTTCCAGGCCGTCGACATCGCGTCGATCGCCAAGCCCGTCACCAAGATGGCCGTCACGGTGCTCGAGCCCGCCCAGGTGCCCGGCGTCTTCGCGCAGGCCTTCCACCTCATGCGTTCGGGTCGGCCCGGTCCCGTCCTCATCGATCTGCCCATCGACGTGCAGCTCGCCGAGATCGAGTTCGACCCGGACACCTACACCCCGCTGCCGGTGCACCGGCCGGCCGCCACGCGCGCGCAGGCGGAGAAGGCGCTGGACATGCTGGCGGCCGCGGAGCGCCCGCTCATCGTGGCCGGCGGCGGCATCATCAACGCCGACGCCTCCACGCAGCTGGTGGAACTGGCCGAGCTGCTGGACGTCCCCGTGATCCCCACGCTCATGGGCTGGGGCACCATCCCGGACGATCACCGCCTCGCGGCCGGGATGGTCGGTCTGCAGACCGCACACCGCTACGGCAACGCGACGATGCTGGCCTCGGACTTCGTGCTCGGCATCGGGAACCGCTGGGCCAACCGGCACACGGGCGGCCTCGACGTCTACCGCGCGGGCCGGACCTTCGTGCACGTGGACATCGACCCCACGCAGATCGGCCGCGTGTTCGCCCCCGACTACAGCATCGTCTCCGACGCCGGTGCCGCGCTCGATCAGCTGGTGCGGATCGCCCGGGAACGACGCGCGGCCGGCACGCTGCCGGACCGCTCCGCGTGGGTCTCCTCGTGCGCCGAGCGCAAGCGGACCATGCAGCGCCGCACGCACTTCGACGACATCCCGGTCAAGCCGCAACGGGTCTACGAGGAGATGAACAAGGTCTTCGGCCGGGACACCCGCTACGTCAGCACCATCGGTCTCTCGCAGATCGCCGGCGGCCAGTTCCTGCACGTCTTCAAGCCGCGGCACTGGATCAACTGCGGCCAGGCCGGCCCGCTCGGATGGACCATCCCGGCGGCGCTCGGCGTGGTCACCGCCGATCCGTCGGCGGACGTCGTCGCGCTCTCGGGCGACTACGACTTCCAATTCATGATCGAGGAACTGGCGGTCGCGGCGCAGTTCAACCTGCCCTACGTGCACGTCGTGGTGAACAACTCCTACCTGGGGCTGATCCGCCAGGCGCAGCGCGCCTTCGACATGGACTTCCAGGTCCAGCTCGGTTTCGACAACATCAACTCCGAGGCCGACGACGCCCACAGCACGGGCGGCGCCGATCCGATGCCGCTCGCGCCCAAGGGGTACGGGGTCGACCACGTCAAGGTCGCCGAAGGGCTCGGCTGCAAGGCGCTGCGCGTCACCGATCCGGCCGACATCGCGACTACCCTGGTGCGGGCGCAGAAGATGGCGCGCGAGCACAAGGTGCCCGTCGTCGTCGAGATCTTCCTGGAGCGGGTCACGAACATCGCCATGGGGACCGAACTCGACAACGTCGCCGAGTTCGAGGACCTGGCCTCGGCCGGTACCGATGCGCCCACCGCCCTCCTGCTGCTGGACTAGGAGGAGATGTGACCGCCCGGACCACCACGGTGCTGCTCGCGCCCGACAAGTTCAAGGGCTCGCTGTCGGCGGCGGGCGTCGCCGATGCGCTCGCCCGCGGCATCGCCGACGCCGCCCCGGACTGGGTGTGCGTGCGCGCTCCCATCGCGGACGGGGGCGACGGCACCGTCGACGCCGCCGTGGCCGCGGGCTGGGACCGCGTGCCGGTGGAGACCACCGGCCCCACCGGGGCGCCGGTCTCCACCTCGTACGCCCGGGGCGGCCCGACCGCCGTCGTCGAGCTCGCCTCGGCGGTCGGCCTCGAACTGCTGCCCGACGGTGCGCCGGACCCGCTGTGCGCCACCACCTACGGCCTCGGGACCGTCATCCGGCACGCGCTGACCAGCGGTGCGCGCTCGATCGTGATCGGGGTGGGCGGGAGCGCCTCGACCGACGGGGGCGCCGGCATGCTGCAGGCGCTCGGGGTCGCGATCACCGATCGCACGGGGGCGCCCGTCGGGCCGGGCGGGCGCGCGCTGCGGCACGCGGCGCACGTGGACCTGTCCGGACTGCTGCCCGCGGCCCGCGAGGCGCGGTTCACGCTCGCCTGCGACGTCGACAACCCCCTGCTCGGCCCGCTCGGCGCGGCCGCGGTCTACGGCCCGCAGAAAGGCGCGTCCGCCGCGGACGTGGCCCTGCTCGACGATGCCCTGCGCGTCTGGGCGGACGCGGTGACCGCGGCCACCGGGACTGATGTGTGCGAGCGGCCCGGCGCCGGCGCCGCGGGCGGGACCGGTTTCGGCGCGATGGCGGTGCTCGGCGCGGTGTCCCGGCCGGGCGTCGAGATCGTGCTCGAACTCGCCGATTTCGCCGGGCGGGTGCGCGCCGCGGATCTGGTGATCACGGGCGAGGGCTCGCTCGACGCGCAGTCGCTGCACGGCAAGGCGCCCGTCGGTGTCGCGGCCGCCGCCGGTGCGGCGGGCGTGCCCGTCCTCGCGGTCGCGGGGCGGAGCACTCTCTCCCCCGAGCAGGTCCGCGAAGCGGGTTTCCTTCGCGCGCTGGCGCTCTCCGACCTCGAACCCGACCCGGCGCGGTCGATGGCGAACGCCGCGGACCTGCTGCGCGAGCTCGGGCGCACGATCGCGCGGGACACCCCTACCGGCTGAGCCGGCCGGCCCTGATCAGTCCTGCCGGTTGCGCCGCAGCCACGTCGCGATCTGCCGCTCACCACGGGCCGTCACCCAGCCCCGCGCAACGGGCGAGAGGCGCGCCGCCACCTGGAGGGGCAGGTGACCGGCCCAGGCGACCGGCACGGCCCAGGGCAGTTCCGGCGGCAGCCCCAGGTCGCGCAGGCCCCGCGAGCCGGCGAAGACGCCCTCCAGGCTGCCCAGGTAGTGCTGGTGGAAACGCCGGCGCAGCCCCCGCGCCACCGGGTACTGGTGCCTCCCCCAATTGCCGTACAGCGCGCGGCCGAGGACGGCGGAATCGGCGTCGGGGCCGGGCGTGTACTGACCGATCTGCACCATCCGGCGGCGCCCCTCCCCCTCGGTGGCGGGCAGCACGTGCTCGTCGATCCCGAGCAGCCAGCCCACGTAGCGCCACAGCGCCATCACATCGCGCCCCTCCGCGGCGGTGATCGGCATCCCCAGCACCCGCAGTCCGACCAGGAAGGTCGTGGAGAACAGGCCGAGTGTCCCGAGCTGATCGGACTGGTTGATCGGCATGCCCCACTCGGCGGTGTCCCAGTCCGCGCGGCGCAGCAGGGTCGTGTTCGCGAGGCCGTGGATCACCCGCACCCGCACCGCCGAGCGCCACGCGAGCTCCCCTGGCTCGATCGCTCCGCCGATGATCTCCGACCACCACTGCGTCGTCTCGTGGATCCGGGCGTCCACGCCGTCGACGAGGCGGCCGGTCGCGACGAGCTGTCGCGTCGTGGCCGACGTGGTGTAGCCGGTCATGAGGGAGGCGGTCGCGAGGACGTCCAGGCCCAGCGATCCCGAGCGCCGGCACACCGCGGCGCCCCGCGCGCACGCCGCGAAGTCGACCCAGTCCGGGGTGGCGCCCGGTCCGACGGCGTCGAGCAGTTCCCGCAGTACCGGGTTCGCGGTGTCCCCCGATGCGAGCGCCGCGTCCAATTCCCGCAGGGTGAACGCGCGATCGTCGATCATCGCCCGCCCGAGACGGTTGCCCAGCTCATCGCCGCGGCTCACCGCCTCCCGGGCCCACGTGATCTCCTCGGGCGTGAAGGGCCGGCGGTCCTTCTGCAGGATCCGGAGCACACGAACGCTGCCCGCGGCCCACTCGGGGTCGCGATCGAAGCGTTCGGGCGTGTCGACGGTGCGCGGGGCTGCCAGGGTCATGCCGTGAGCGTAACCCAATCTGGCTACAGCGTGTAGCCACAATTCGCGAGCGAGGTGCCCCTCCCCTAGTCGGAGCCCGTCCGAAGTCGCCGGAGAACCGCCGAGAGTTCGCGATTGCCGAGGATGCTCGCCACCATGATCTCCTCGACCACCGCCGGTGAGGCGTCGATCCGCCCGGCGCTCGCGGCGATCGACAGGTGCATCCCCCCGACCGCGATCAGTCGCGCGGAGAGCAGCGCGTCCTCCGGCGCCGGAGGATCGTCGAGGATCTCCTGCGCCTGGGCCGCCATCGCCGCGGCGAGCCGATCCGTGAGCGCCTCGCGCCGATCGCGGAGCCCGGGGTGGACGTCGGCACTCGTGAGCAGGGCGGCCCACCGGGGATCGGCGGCGATGGCCGTGAGGGATCCGCGCACGCCCGCCCGCACCTTGCGTTCCACCGCATCGGTGGCGTCCACCGGCACGGCGGTGATCGCCGCGGCCACGTCCGCCATCAGCGTCTGCGCCATCGCGTCGAAGGCCTCGGCGAGCACGTCGTCGGGCGACGCGAAGGCCTCGCGGAAGTATCTGGCGTGCAGGCCCGATTCCGCACAGAGCGAGCGGGCACTCGCCGCCGCCACCCCGTCCCGGGCGACCACGGTGAGAGCGGCGTCGAGGAACCGGCCCCGGCGCTCCGCTCGTCGCGCGTCGGCACTGACCCCGCTGTAGCGGCGCCCCTCGGTCTCGGTCATCGCGCCAGCATAACGGCCGGTGCGCGCCGCGCCGCGGACGGTTCAGGCGGAGGCTGCGAGGATCTCGCGCGGATCGAAGGTCACGTTCACCGCCGTGATCCGGCCGCCCTCGACCTGGGTCCAGTTGGCGACCGCGGTCGCCGGGGCGCCGCCCATCGCGAGGTCGAACCAGGTGATGACGTTGCGCTCGTCGGCGACGCGGGCGCGCACCGCGAGCGCTTCGGTGCCCGCGGCCATGCCCGCGAGCCCCTGGAGGAATTCGTCGGGACCGTGGGCGACGCCGAAGACGCCGGTGAAGGTGCAGTCGGGCGCCAGGTACGGGCGCAGGGGCGCGAAATCCTTGTTCTCCCAGCAGGCGAAGTAGATCTCGGCGATGCGGCGGGGGCTGATGTTCTCGGTCATGACTCCACTGTCCGCCGCGGCGATCCATACGTCTAACAGCTGCATCCGATGTCACCTATCATCGTCAGTGATGGAACTGCACCAGCTGCGCTACTTCGTCGCGGTCGCCGATCGCGGCTCCTTCACCGCGGCGGCCGACGAACTGCACGTCGCCCAGTCGGGCGTCTCCACCCAGGTGGCCAAGCTCGAACGCGAACTGGGGCACCGGCTCTTCGATCGTGGCGGGCGGACCGTCGAGGTCACGCCCGAAGGCGCCCAGCTCCTACCGCCCGCCCGCGCTGCGCTCGCCGCCGTCGAGTCCGTCCGCACCGCCGCCGACGAGCTGGCCGGCGTCGTCCGCGGTCACGTGCGGCTCGGGACCGTGATCGGCTGCACCCTCCCCGGCTACCTCGCCGGCTTCGCCGCCTTCCGCGCGGCGCACCCCGAGGTCACCGTCGATGTGGCGGAGGGGAACTCGGACGAGCTGATCGGGGGTCTGCTCGTCGGCGCGCTCGACGTCGCCCTCGTCGCGCACGCCCGGCCGCTGCCGCAGGCACTGGCCGGACGCCGGCTCCTCCGCGAGCCGCTCGCGGCCGTGGTCCCGGACGGCCACGACTGGGCCGGACGGGCGTCGGTCTCCTGCGCCGACCTCGCCGGTACGACGGTGCTGTGCCTACCGCCCGGCACCGGCGTGCGCACCGCGCTCGCGATCACCTGCGCCGCCGAGCGCACCGCCCTCGAGCCGCGCGTGCAGGCGCACTCCCCCGACGCCCTCCTGGCGCTCGCGGCGCACGGCGCGGGCGTCGCGGTGCTCACCGCGTCGATGGCCGCGGGCCGGGCCGGGCTGACGACGGTGCCCCTCGCGCGCTCGGCTCGGACGGAGCTCTCCCTCGCCACGCGGGCGGCACCGTCCGCCGCGGCGAGCGCGATGACCCGCACGCTGCTGACGCACCTGACGGACGATCAGGTCCGGTCGGGCCGCCAGCGGGCCAGCGCCGCGCCCAGCGCCACCACGGTGAGCGCCGCGACGCCCAGCCCCAACGCCGGGTAGGTCCAGGCCGAGACGACCACGCCGGAGGCGAGCCCGCCGCCGGCGCCGGAGAGCGCGATCAGCACGTCGACCTTGCCCTGCACCCGCGCGCGCTCGCCCAGGTCCGTCCCGTCGACCACGAGGGCGGTACCCGCGACCAGGCCGATGTTCCAGCCGATCCCGAGCAGGACCAGGGCGACGATGTTGGCCGCGAGACTGTCGCCCGGGCCGAGCGCCGCGAGCAGGCCTGCGGCGGCGAGCACCGCGCCGGAGGCCGCCACCATCGGGATCCGCCCGAGCCGGTCCACCAGCAGCCCCGTGATCGGCGAGGGCAGGTACATACCGGCGACGTGCAGGCCGATCACCATGCCCACGGCGCCGAGCCCGTGGTGGTGCGCCTGCATGTGCACGGGCGTCATCGTCATCACCGCGGTCATCCCGATCTGGGTCACCACCATGACCGCGGCCCCCAGGTGGGCGGCCGGGCGCACGCCGGTCCCGGTCGCCACGGGCGCGGCGGCGCCACCCTCGCTCCGGCCGAGCTCACGGGCCAGCAGCAGCGGGTCCGGCCGCAGCAGCAGGAAGAGCACCGCGCCCGCGGCGGCGTAGGCGACGGCGGCGAGCAGGAACGGACCCGACAGGGACGGCAGTCCCAGGGCGCGGGCCAGACCGCCCAGCGGCTCCACCAGGTTCGGGCCGGCCACGGCCCCGATCGTGGTCGAGACGAGCGCGAGGCTGATCGCCGTCGCGCGACGCGACGGCGCCGCGAGATCGGTGCCCGCGTAGCGCGCCTGCAGGTTGGTGGCGGTGCCGGCGCCGTAGACGAGGAAGGACGCGAACAGCAGCGGCACGCTCCCGATCGCCGCCGCGAGGACGACGCCCGTCGCGCCCGCCGCGCCGGCGGCGAAGCCCGCGGCGAGGCCGACGCGGCGCCCTGCGCGCTGGCTGATCCGCCCCACGAGGTACGCCGCGAACGCCGAGCCGAAGGTGAACATCGCGACCGGCAGGCCGGTGAGCGAGGCCGAGCCGAGCATGTCCTGTGCCAGCAGGGCGCCCACCGTGATCCCGGCGGCGAGGCCCGCGCCGCCGAGCACCTGCCCCGCCATGACCACCGCAAGCGTGCGGCGTTGCACCCGCTCGCGTTCCACCTCGGCGTCGATCGCCACGTCCGTGTCCATGCACCCGCCCTCCAACTTGTATCCCAGTTGTATCCCACCGCGGCGAGTACTGTCCAGGGGTCCGTGGACCCAGCCAGCGAAGGAGCGTCATGCCCGCAGCCGACGGCGTCCCGACCGCGGCCGAACGCGCGCACGCCCACATCCGCGATGCGATCGTCGGCGGCGGCCTGGAGCCCGGGACCATGCTCAGCGAGAACGCCCTGGCCGCCGAGCTGTCGATGAGCCGGACCCCCGTGCGCGCGGCGCTGGCCCGGCTGCAGGAGGAGGGCTGGGTCCGCATCTATCCCCAGCGCGGCGCGCAGGTCCTCGGCCTCTCCGCCCAGGAGATCCGCGAGTCCGCGCAGCTGCGGCTCGCCCTGGAATCGGCGGGCGTCTTCCACTCCGACGAGGCCGCCCGCCGCGACCTCGACGCGCGCATGCAACCCAACCTCGCCGAGCAGGAACGAGCCCTGCACGCGGGCGACTTCCCCGCCTTCGCCGAGGCCGCCATGGCGTTCCACAGCGCCTTCGTCGACCTCGCCGGCAACGCCCTGATGACGGCGACCTACGGACGACTGCGCGACCGGCAGCGGTTCTCGCTCACGCACCACGCCGGCCGCATCATCGGCGATGCGGACGCGGTGATCGCCGACCACCGCGCGGTGCTCGCTGCGGCCGTCGCCGGCGACGCCGTGGAGTTCACCCGCCTCCTCGACGCCCACCAGCGCGACAGTTACGGCACCGGCGGCCCGCACCTCTGAGGCGCGCGGGACACCTCGCACGCCCGGCTCCCGGGCAGCGCGCCGGGACCGGCGGTGCACCGTCGTCGCACCCGACGCCCGGTAAGCTCTCCGGGTGACCGAACCGCCGATCGTGCCGAAACTGCTGGATACCGCGGTCACCGCGCTCGGCGGAAGCAAGCGCGACGGGCAGGTGCGGATGGCCGCGGCCGTCGCCCATTCCCTCGACACCGGCGAGCACCTCGCCGTGCAGGCCGGCACCGGCACCGGCAAGTCCCTGGCGTACCTCGTGCCCGCGATCCGGCACGCCGTCACCTCCGGCAAGACGGTGGTCGTCAGCACCGCGACCATCGCGTTGCAGCAGCAGCTCGTCGACCGCGACCTGCCACGACTGGCGAAGGCGCTGAAGAAGGACTTGGGCCGCGAGCCCGAGTTCGCCATTCTCAAGGGACGCGGCAACTACCTGTGCCTGAACAAGCTGCACAGCTCCGTGGCCTCCGAGCCGGACAGCGAGGAGCTCTTCGACCCGTTCGCCGCATCCCGGCTGGGCCGGGAGATGAAACGCCTGCGCGAGTGGAGCAGCGACACCGAGACCGGCGACCGCGACGAGCTCACCCCCGCCGTGGGCGACCAGTCCTGGCGGCTGGTCAGCGTGGGCGCCCGCGAGTGCCTCGGCGCGACGAACTGCACCTACGGCCAGGACTGCTTCGCCGAGGCCGCCCGCAAGCGCACCGGGCAGGTGGACGTGGTGGTCACCAACCACGCCCTGCTCGCGATCGACGCGATGACCGAGGTCAAGGTGCTCCCCGACCACGACGCGGTCATCGTCGACGAGGCGCACGAGCTGGTGGACCGGGTCACCTCCGTCGCCACCGCCGAACTCACGGGCGCCACCGTCGCCGCGGCGGCCCGCCGCGCGGGCAAGCTGGTCGAGGAGGAGATCGCCGACGCGCTCGTCGCGGCCTCGGAGTCCCTGACCGGACTGTTGGAGGACTGCGGCGCACGGCGCTGGCTGGGCCTGCCCGACGGTGCCGGGCCCGCCCTCGCCGCCGTCCGCGACGCCGCCTGGGCCACGCGCACCGCGGTGGGCCCCGCGCGCGGCGCCAACCTCGACTCCGATGCGGCGGCCGCGCGCAGCGCCGCCCTCACCGCCCTCGATGACGTGCACGACACCGCCGTCCGCGTGCTCACCGCGTTCGACGAGCCCGACGAGTCCAAGCGGCGCGACGTGGTGTGGACCTCCGACGTTCCCAACCGCGGCGGCGGCTTCCGCCGGACGCTGTACGTCGCGCCGCTGTCCGTGGGCGGACTGCTGCGCACCCGCCTGTTCGGGGAGTCGACGGTGGTCCTCACCTCCGCGACGCTCGCGGTCGGCGGCGCCTTCGACACCGTCGCCGGCTCGTGGGGCCTGCCGCGCTCCGACGGCGCACCGTCGCCGGAGCCCGGCCGGGACCCCGCGCTGGCGACCGGCACGAAGCCCGACGCGAAGCTGGAGTGGAGCCACATCGACGTCGGCTCGCCCTTCGACTACGCCCGCTCCGGCATCCTCTACGTCGCGACGAAGCTGCCCCCGCCCGGCCGGGACGGCACCAACCCCGTCGTGCTCGACGAGATCGAGACCCTGATCAAGGCCGCGGGCGGCCGGACACTGGGACTGTTCAGCTCCACCCGGGCGGCGAAGGCCGCCGCCGAGGCGCTGCGCGAGCGGATCGACACGCCCATCCTGTGCCAGGGCGAGGGGAACACCGGCCAGCTGGTGCGCGATTTCGCCGCCGACCCCGCCACCTCGCTGTTCGGCACGTTGAGCCTGTGGCAGGGCGTCGACGTGCCCGGCCCGTCGCTCTCGCTCGTCCTCATCGACCGGATCCCGTTTCCCCGCCCCGACGATCCACTGCTCACCGCCCGCCAGCGCGCGGTCGAATCGCGCGGCGGCAACGGCTTCATGGCCGTCGCGGCGACGCACGCGGCGCTGCTGCTGGCGCAGGGCGTCGGGCGGCTGCTGCGCTCGACCGACGACAAGGGCGTCGTCGCCGTGCTGGACTCGCGGCTGGCCACGGCCCGGTACGGCGGCTTCCTGCGGGCCACGCTCCCGCCCTTCTGGGAGACCGCGAACCGCGACACCGCGGTGGCCGCACTGCAGCGACTCGCGCAGTCCTGAGCGCCCCGTCCGGAACCGTCCGGGCACGATCACAGAAGCCCGCAGGCGGGTGCCGCGACGGCGCCGCACGGGGCCGGAGTACCCGCCCGCGATCCCGCCGCGTCGACTACCGTTGATCCGGTGACAGGGCGCATCGGCATCGACGACATCGAACCCGTGGTGTCGGGCGGGCAATACCCCGGAAAGGCGGTCGTCGGCGAGGTCGTGCCGGTGTCCGCGACGGTCTGGCGCGAGGGCCACGACGCCGTCGCCGCCTCGGTCGTCGTGACCGGACCGGACGGCACCTCGACGTACATCCGCATGTCGCCCGCGGCGGAACCGGACCGCTTCCACGCGCTGTTCCGGCCGGATCTGACGGGCTACTGGTCGCTGCGGATCGAGGGCTGGTCGGACCCCGCCACCACCTGGCGCAGCGCCGTGCAGAAGAAGCTCGCCGCCGGGCAGGGGGCCGGCGAACTCGCCAACGACCTGGAACTGGGGGCGCGCCTGCTCGAGCGCGCCGCCCCCGGCGTGCCCGACGGTGACCGGGGCCCGGTGCTCGCCGCGGCCGCCGCCCTCCGCGACGCCGACCGCAGCCTCCTCGAACGGACCGGCGCCGCACTGCATCCCGACATCACCCGGCTGCTGCAGCAGTACCCCGTGCGCGAGCTCATCACGAAGTCGCGCACCTACCGGGTGTGGGTCGATCGCACGCGGGCCCTGTTCGGCTCCTGGTACGAGCTCTTCCCCCGGTCCACCGGCGGCTGGGACGCCGAGGGCCGGCCGGTGCACGGCACCTTCCACACCGCGGCCGAGGACCTGCCCCGCGTCGCCGAGATGGGCTTCGACGTGGTCTACCTGCCGCCGATCCACCCCGTCGGGACCGTGAACCGCAAGGGCCGCAACAACACCCTCACCCCGGGCCCGGACGATGTCGGCTCGCCGTGGGCGATCGGTTCGGCGGCGGGCGGGCACGACGCCGTCGATCCCGCGCTCGGCACGCTCGAGGACTTCGACCACTTCACGCAGCGCGCCCGGGATCTGGGCATGGAGGTGGCGCTGGACCTCGCCTTCCAGGCCGCGCCCGATCACCCCTGGGCCGGTGAGCATCCCGAGTGGTTCACGGTCCTGCCGGACGGGACGATCGCCTACGCCGAGAACCCGCCGAAGAAGTACCAGGACATCTACCCGATCAACTTCGACGACGACCGCACGGGCATCTACCGGGAGCTGCTGCGCGTGACCCTGTTCTGGGTGCAGCGCGGCATCGAGATCTTCCGGGTGGACAACCCGCACACCAAGCCACCGGACTTCTGGTACTGGCTCATCGCCGAGGTGAAGAAGGTCGACCCGAACGTCCTGTTCCTCGCCGAGGCCTTCACCCGCCCGGCGCGGATGTACGGTCTCGCCAAAGCCGGCTTCACGCAGAGCTACACGTACTTCACGTGGCGCACCGCCAAGTGGGAGCTCGAGGAGTTCGCCCGCGAGCACGCGGCGCAGGCCGACGTGTGCCGGCCCAACCTGTGGGTGAACACGCCCGACATCCTGCACGAGAGCCTGCAGCACGGCGGCCCCGGCATGTTCGCCATCCGGGCCGCGCTCGCGGCCACCCTCTCCCCCAGCTGGGGCATGTACTCGGGCTACGAGCTCTACGAGCACGTCCCCGTGCGCGAGGGCAGCGAGGAGTACCTCGATTCGGAGAAGTACGAGCTGCGCCCGCGCGACTACAAGGCGGCGCAGAGCCGGGGCGAGTCGCTGGAACCGTGGATCACCCGCCTCAACGAGATCCGGCGCCGGCACCCCGCCCTGCAGCAGCTGCGCAACCTGCACTTCCACGCCGCCGACAACGACGCCCTCATCGCCTACAGCAAACACGACGCCACCACCGGCGACATCGTGCTGGTGGTGGTGAACCTCAACCCGTTCGGCACCGAATCCGGCACGGTGTGGCTGGATCTGCCCGCGCTCGGCCGGGACTGGCACGAGCGCTTCGACGTTCGCGACGAGGTCTCCGGCGAGGTGTACCACTGGGGGCAGGCGAACTTCGTCCGGCTGGAGCCCTGGCGCAACGTCGCCCACATCCTGGTGCTCCCGCAGCTCGACCCCCGGCAGCGCCGGGAGTTGTCCTACCGGGAGCCCTAGCAGCGCCCTTCGAGGCCCTGCAGAACCGCTGAGGAAGGCAAGACGCGATGACCGAGAACCCCGCTGCGGCAGCGGCTGTCGACCCCGACACCGCCGCGCGACTGCTGGCCGGCACCTACCACGATCCGCACGCGATCCTGGGGGCGCACCCGACGGTGCGGGGCACCGTGCTGCGCGCGCTCAAGCCGGGTGCCACCGCCGTCACCGCCGTGATCGGGGGTGAGCACTACCCGCTCGCACAGTTGCAGGGCGCGCTGTGGGGCACGGAGGTTCCGATCACCGACCTCGCCGACTACCGCTACGAGGTGCTCTACCCGGCCGGCAGCGTCGTCGTCGCCGACGGCTACCGCTTCCTGCCGACGATCGGCGAGCTCGATCAGCACCTGATCTCCGAGGGCCGGCACGAACGGCTGTGGGACGTCCTCGGCGCGCACCTGCGCAGCTACACCACGCCCGACGGCGAGGTCACGGGCACGTCCTTCGCGGTCTGGGCGCCGAACGCCCACGGCGTCACCGTGATCGGCGACTTCGAGTACTGGGCCGGCGAGTCCTACCCGATGCGCACCCTCGGCTCCTCGGGCGTGTGGGAGGTCTTCGTGCCCGGCGTCCCCGACGGCGCCGCCTACAAGTACCGGATCTTCACCGCCGCCGGCGGCACCGTCGAGAAGGCCGACCCGATGGCGCGGCGCACCGAGGTGCCCCCGGCCACCGCGTCGATCGTCACCCACAGCACCCACCAGTGGCGCGACGCCGCCTGGATCGCCGAGCGCGCCAAGCAGGTCCCCACTGATCGCCCGATGAGCACCTACGAGGTGCACCTGGGCTCGTGGCGGCAGGGCCTGAGCTACCTCGACCTGGCGCACGAGCTGGCCGACTACGTCACCGAGACCGGCTTCACGCACATCGAACTGCTGCCGGTGGCGGAGCACCCCTTCGGCGGATCCTGGGGCTACCAGGTCACCTCGTACTACGCGCCCACCTCCCGCTTCGGCACCCCGGACGAGTTCCGCGAGTTCGTCGACGTGATGCACGCCCGCGGGATCGGCGTGATCATGGACTGGGTGCCGGCGCACTTCCCCAAGGACGCCTGGGCGCTGGCCCGCTTCGACGGTGAGCCGCTCTACGAGCACGGCGACCCGCAGCGCGGCGAGCAACTCGACTGGGGCACCTACGTCTTCGACTTCGGCCGCCGCGAGGTGCGCAACTTCCTCGTGGCCAACGCCCTGTACTGGTTCGACGAGTTCCACGTCGACGGCCTCCGGGTGGACGCGGTGGCCTCGATGCTCTACCTCGACTACTCGCGCCCGGAGGGCGGCTGGACGCCCAACGTGTACGGCGGCCGGGAGAACCTCGAGGCGGTGGAGTTCCTGCAGGAGATGAACGCCACCGTGCACAAGCACTTCCCGGGCGTGGTCACCGTGGCCGAGGAGTCCACCAGTTGGCCGGGCGTGACCCGGCCGACCAATCTCGGCGGCCTCGGCTTCACCATGAAGTGGAACATGGGCTGGATGCACGACACCCTCGGCTACCTGGGACGCGATCAGGTGCACCGCACCTTCCACCACCACGAGATCACCTTCTCGCTGATGTACGCGTGGAGCGAGAACTTCGTGCTCCCGATCAGCCACGACGAGGTGGTGCACGGCAAGGGCACGCTCTGGACCCGGATGCCGGGCGACGCGCGCACCAAGGCGTCGGGCGTGCGCGCCCTGCTGGCCTACATGTGGGGCCACCCCGGCAAGCAGCTGCTGTTCATGGGCCAGGAGTTCGGGCAGGTCCGGGAGTGGTCCGAGGAGCGCAGCCTGGACTGGGACAGCCTCGACGGCTGGGAGGGCGAGCTGCACGCCGGGATCCAGGCACTGACGCGGGATCTCAACGCCGCCTACCGCTCCCACCCCGCGCTGTGGAGCCAGGACACCACCCCGTCGGGCTACGAATGGGTGGACGCCAACGACTCGCAGAACAACGTGCTCAGCTTCCTGCGCTGGGGCAGCGACGGTTCCGTGGTGCTGTGCCTGTACAACTTCTCCGGGCAGACGCACGAGCGGTACCGGGTGGGCGTGCCCTTCGCCGGTTCCTGGCGCGAGATCCTCAACACCGACTCCACGGCCTACGAGGGTTCCGGTGCCGGGAACATGGGCGGGGTCACCGCGGACGCACGCGCGTGGCACGGCCGCGAGGCCTCCGCCGAGGTGGTCCTGGGGCCGAACTCGGCCGTGTGGCTGACCTTCGACGGTGAGGCCGGAGCGTCCCGGTGATGCGCGAGCTCGCACCCGGCGTCTGGTTCGGCGCCGGCACGCACGTGAACTTCCTCGCCCTGGTCGACGGGCACGACGTCACCCTCATCGACGCCGGCTGGGCCGGGGACGTGGATCGCGTGGAGGCGGCGCTGGCGTCGATCGGGCGCCGCCCGCAGGACGTGCGAGCCATCGTGGTCACGCACGCGCACATCGACCACGTGGGCGGTGTCGCGAAGCTGCACGAGCGGTACGGCACACCGGTGCTCGCGCATCCGGACGAGATCGCGCACGCCCGCGGCGAGGCGCACGAGCAGGCCGCGCCGCTGGATCTGCTGCCGATCGCCTGGCGCCCGCGCACACTGCGCTGGATGGCCGACGTCGCGCGCGTGGGAGTGCTCGGGCACGTGGAGATGCCGTACGCGCAGCCCTTCGTCGTGCCGGCCGACGGTGCGCCGCTGGACCTGCCGGGCGCCCCGGTCCCCGTCCCGTGCGCCGGTCACACCTCCGGGCACACCGCGTTCCTGCTGCCCGGCGGCGTGATCGCGACCGGTGACGCGCTCGTGACCGGCCACCCGCTCTCGGGAACGACGGGTCCGCAACTGCTGCCCGGCTTCTTCAGCCACGACGTGCCGCGCACCGTCGCGACCTTGGATGCGATCGCCGCGCTGGACGCCGACCAGCTGGCCCCCGGCCACGGCGAACCGTGGAGCGGGGACCCGGCCGAGGCGGTCGCGCGGGCGCGCGCTACGAGCAGGTGACGACGATCTCGAAGGGCTTCTTGACCAAACCCGCCATCGGGTTGGTGATGTCGCCGCCCTGCGCGGTGCCGGTGATCGTGTAGGTCTTGCCGTCGACCTTGACGGTGGCCTCGCCGACGCCCGGGCCGACCGCGAGGGCCTTGCCGTCGACGGTGAGCCCCACGGTCTGCACGGTGGGCGGGTCCCCGGCCTTGAGGGTGGCTCCCACGCCGCCCGACGCGCCGCCGGAACCGATCATGATGGTGTCGCCCTGCTGCGTGCAGCCGACGTTGTCCACGTCCTTCCCGGTGAGGTCCTTGCCGTCGACCTTGACGACGGTCTGCGCACCGGTGTTCGCCGTCGCGGTGTCCTGAGCGGCGGTGGTGGTGGCCGTGTCCGAGCCCTTGTCGGAACCCCCACCGCACGCGGTGAGTCCGATCGAGGTGAACACCACCGCCGCGGCGATGACGAGGGAGCGATTCATAGCGGGCCTCCTTAGGCACGGAACCGGATTCGGGCGGTTCGCCCGAGTGGAGGAAAGCACACGTCACGACGCGACGGGCGTCTTCGCCGAGTTCGGTTGCGGTTCCACAGCCGCGGCGATCCCCCAGCGGATCAGGAGCTCCTCCATGATCGGCACCGCGGTGCTCGCCCCCGGGGAGGCACCGAGCAGCCCCGCGATCGTGCCGTCGGCGCCGGAGACGAGCTCCGTGCCCTGCTGGAGCACGCCGATCCGGCGGCGGTCCGGGGTCACCAGCTGTGCCCGCTGCCCCGCGGCGACCAGCTCCCACTGCGCGGGATCGGCGTCCGGGTAGAAGCGCTGCAACTGCGCGAACTTCGCCCTCCTGCTCGCCGCGAGCTGGCCGACGAGGTACCGCACGAGGGACAGGTTCTGCAGGCCCGCCGCGGCGACCACGTGCAGGTTGCCCGGGCGCAGCGTGGTGAAGAAGTCGGTGAGCCGGCCGCGCTTGAGCAGCTTCGTGCTGAACGTCGCGTAGGGGCCGAACAACAGGTGGTCGGCACCGTCGACGTACCGGCGGTCGAGGTGCGGCACCGACATGGGAGGCGCCCCGATGTCGGCCTGGCCGTACACCTTCCCGTCGAGGCGCCGCGCGACCTCCGGGTCCGAGCAGCGCAGGAAGGCCGCGCCGACGGGCAGGACGGCGTACCCGCGCACCTCGGGCAGGCGCGCGCTCTGCAGCAGCCGCAGCGCCTTGCCGCCGGCGCCGACGAACACCCGTCGGGCACGGATCTCGAACCGGCCCTCCGGGCCTCGCCCGCGCACCGTCCACCCGGCGAGCGTGCGCCGCAGCCGGGTCACCTCGTGCCCGTACCGGACCTCGCCGCCCGCGTCGGTGACGATCTCGACGAGTCCCCGCGTGAGCGCGCCGAAGTCGACGTCGGTGCCTCCGGGGTGCCGGGTGGCGGCCATGCGCCCCCACATCGACTCCGGGCCGCGCCCCTCCATCACGAGCGGGGCCCACTCCCGGATCGTCTCCGGGTTCTCCGTGTACTCCATCTCCGCGAAGGCCGGGTGGGCGCGCAGCGTCTCGTACCGCCGGCGCAGGTAGGCCATGTCGCGCTCACCGAAGACGACATCGAGGTGCGGCGTCCGGTGCAGGAAGCCGTCATCGAGGCGGCCGTCGGCGATCAGCGCGTCCCACCACGCGCGGGTACGGCCGAACTGCTCGACCATCGAGAGCGGCTTGGCGGCATCGGTGGGGTCGGGCATGTAGTTGAGCTCGCAGAAGCCGGTGTGCCCGGTGCCCGCGTTGTTCCACGGCCCGCTGCTCTCGGTCGCGAGCGCGTCCGCGCGCTCGAGCAGCAGCACCCGCCACTCGGGCCGCTGCTGGGCGAGCATCGCGCCGAGCGTGGCGGACATGATGCCGCCGCCGATCAACACGACGTCGGCGTCGAAGTGCGGGGTGTGAGTGGTCATCGGATACTCCTCGATTGCGGCTGTGGGACCAGCATCGACCGGGGACCAATCATCCGTCCAATGAAGTTTTGCTGGGATATCATCCGAATATGGATCAATGGCTCAGTCTCTTCGCGCCACAACTGCAGGCGCTCGTCGCGCTCGCGGCGCACGACGGGCACATGACGCGCGCGGCCGAATCGCTCGGCATCCCGCAGTCGTCGATGAGCCGCAGGATCCACGCCCTGGAGCACGACCTACGGACTCCGCTGCTCGTGCACGCCGGCCGCACCGTGCGGTTGACCGCCGCCGGCACCGAGCTGGCCCGCCGCATCCGGGAGCCGCTGCGCGAGCTGGGACTCGCGATCGACGCCGTCGCCGGCGCGGGCGACGGCGAGCACGGCACCGTGCGATTCGGCTTCCCGCTCACCCTCGGCACCGGCGACGTGCCCGACGTGCTCTCGGCCTTCCGCCGCGCCCACCCCGGGATCACCGTCACCCTCAAGCAGGGGCACGGTTCGGCGCTGGTCAGCGACCTCGAGGCCGGCGCTCTCGACCTCGCGATGACCATTCCGCCGCCGGAGCGGCTGCCGCACACCGTGATCGGCTCCCAGGAGATCCTCGCGACGCTCCCCCGCTCGCACCCCTTGTCCACCGCCCCGCGGATCCGGCTGGCGCAGTTGCGCGCCGAGACCTTCATCGCCAACCCGCCCGACTACCACCTGCGCGGCACGACGGAGCGGTGGTGCGCCGCCGCGGGATTCGTCCCCGAGATCGGTGTCGAGGCCACCGAGTTCGCGACCATCCGCGAGCTCGTCGCCCGCGGGCTCGGAGTGGCGCTGCTACCGCACGACGACCGCGCACCGTCGGACGTGGTGGAGGTGCCGCTCGAGGGTGAGCACCGCCGCGCCGTCGCCCTGGTGCGGGCGACGGCCACACTGGCCCCCGCCACCCGGCACCTGCACGAGTTCCTGCTCGCCACCGCAGCCGGGCGGCCGGGCTAGAGCGCGCCGGTCAGCCCAACAGCAACTTCTTCTGCACCTTGCCCATCGGGTTGCGGGGCAGGTCGTTGACGAAACGGATCTCACGGGGCCGCTTGTGCTTCGAGAGCGTCTCGCCCACGAACGCGACGATGGCGGCCGCGGCGCCCTCGTCGCGCGGACCGTCGGCCACGACGAAGGCCACCAGCCGCTGCCCCAGATCCTCGTCCGGCAGGCCGACGACCGCGGCCTCGCGCACGTCGTCATGGCCGAGCAGCGCGGCCTCGATCTCGCCGGCACCGACGCGGAAGCCGCCGGTCTTGATCAGGTCGGTCGACGCGCGGCCGACGATGCGGTGGAAGCCCGCCGGATCGATCACCGCGACGTCGCCCGTGTCGAACCAGCCCTCGCCCACCCAGGACTCGGCCGTCGCCTCGGGGCGTCCCAGGTACTGCGTGCCGACCATCGGGCCACGCACCTGCAGCGCGCCGATCGATTCGCCGTCGTGCGGTGCCGGATCGCCGGTCTCACCGATGATCCGGGTCTCGACGCCGCGCAGGGGCAGGCCGACCCACCCGGGCCGGCGTTCGCCGTCGGCGCGGGCGCTGATGGTGATGAGGGTCTCCGTCATGCCGTAGCGCTCCACGATCTCGTGGCCCGTGAGCTCGCGCACCCGCTCGAAGACGGGCGCGGGCAGCGGCGCGCTGCCGGAAACGAGGAGCCGGGCCCCGCGCAGCGCGGCGGCCGACGCCTCGTCGCGCGCGATCCGCGACCACACCGTCGGCACACCGAAGTACATCGTGCCGCCCGCGGCCGCGTAGGCCTCCGGCGTCGGCTTACCGGTGTGCACCAGGGCACTGCCCACGCGCAGCGGCCCCAGCACGCCGAGGATCAAACCGTCCACGTGGAAGAGCGGGAGACCGTGCACGAGAACGTCGTTCGCAGTCCAGTCCCAGGCATCGGCGAGCGCGTCGATGCAGGCGGCGATGGCATCGCGGCGGATCGGGACGCCCTTCGGCGCGCCGGTCGTGCCGGAGGTGTACATGATCAACGCCGTCGCCGCGGCGGGCGGCTCGGGCAGGGCGTGCCACCCGCGGGCGTGCTCGCGGACCGGCACCGCGGGCAGGCCGTGCGGGTCCTCCGGGGTGGCGCCGAGCCACGCCTGCGCACCGGAGTCGGTGAGCGCGTGCGCGATCTCGGTGGAGCCCGAATCGGGCGGGACGGGAACCACGGGCACACCCGCGCGCAGTCCGCCGACGATCGCGATCACGGTGGCGAGCGTCGGCTCCGCCCACACGGCGACCGGGCCGCGCACCCCCAGGCCCGCGAGCCGCTCCGCGACGGCGGTCGTGGCACCGATCAGCTCGGTCCGCGTCAGCGTCCGGCCGCCGAGGGTGACCGCCGGCTCGCCGTCGGAACCGGGCGGGACGGGGGTCGTGGTGTGGGGCAGCAGCATGCCCTCCAGCCTAAGCCGCACCCGCCCGCCGGCACCGCAGGCTCGGTGACGCGGTCGCGGATCGGCTACGCGGCGCGGTGCTCCCGGTCCGCGTCGAACGCCGCCTCGAGGAAGTGCGCGGCGAGACGCACCGCGTGCGCACTCTCGGGCGTCGCACCGGCCAGCACCGGGAAGGCGTGCACGCCGCCCTCGTAGAGGTGTAGCTCGCACGGCGTGCCGGCGGCGGCGAGCCGGGCGTGCAGGCGCTCGGCGTCGACGCGCAGCATCTCGTCGGTGCAGGCGACGAGGAGAGCCGCGGGGAACGCGGCGGGATCGATCCGGGTCGCGTCGTCGTGCCCGCGGGGCGCGACGGGACCCCGGTCGAAGAACCCGCGCAGGCCGCGCAGCTTGCCCACAGTGAGGTAGGCGTCGTCGATGTCGTAGCGCGGATCGCCGTCCTCGACCGTCGGGATCAACAGCGGCGAGAAGCCGAAGTAGGCGACGGGGCGGCGGGCGGCGTCCAGATGGGCGAGCTCGACGACCTTGGCGGAGACGTAGCCGCCCGCGGAGTCGCCGCCGACCGCCACCCGGCGGTAGCGCCCCGAGTCGGCCACGGCGCGGTAGACCCGGTACCCGTCGTCGACGGAGGTTCCGACGCCCACGCCCGGCAACTGCCGGTAGTCGACGTTGTAGACGGTGACGCCCAGCAGGCGGGCCAGCGCGGCCGCCACCCGGCGGTGCGTCGCCGGCCCTCCCGTGAGGAAGGCGCCGCCGTGGTAGTAGCAGATCGCGGTGTCCGCGCGGTGCGGTCCTACGGTCGGCACCAGCCGCTCGACGGGGACGCCCGCCAGCCGCATCCGGTCCACCTCGACTCCCGCGGGCACCCCGCCGATCAGGGTGGCGAGTCCCTCGCCGAGCCCGAGCGGGCCGAACGACCACGGCCGCACCGGGTACAGGCCGATCAACGGCTTGAGCAGCAGGCGGGCACCCGCGATGGCGAGCGCCGAGCGGGCGCTCACGCCACGATGTTCGATGACCGACATCGTCGTCTCCTCTCGCCCCGGCCCGCGGCGCGCGGACGGAACCGGTTCAGCGTAAGCCGACGCACCCGATAGAACCGGATATTGCGCCTATCACCGAGCTCGGCGTGTCCCGACCGATCGAGCGCCGGTCGGCACCGGAGGGCGGCGAGGCCGAGGCGCCCACCGTCAGCCGGAGATGCCCGTGCGCTCCACGCCGGCCGCGATCCAACGCTGCGCTACCAGGAAGAACGCCAGCAACGGCGCGATCGATACCAGCGCCGCCGCGAACATCGCGGGCACGTTCACCGACTGCGCGGTGATGTAGCTCGAGAGCACCAGCTGCACCGTCCAGGACTGCGGATCCTGCCCGATCACCAGCGGCCAGAGGAACGCGTTCCAGCTCCCGACGAAGGTGATCGTCGCGACCGCGGCCGTCACCGGCCCCGCGCCGGGCAGCGCGATCGAGGCGAAGATCCGGCCGGGTCCGGCACCGTCGAGCAGGGCGGCCTCCTCCAACTCCCGGGGGAAGGAGAGGAAGTGCTGGCGGAACAGGAAGACCGCCGTCGCCTGGAACAGTCCCGGGACCACCAGCCCCCGCAACGAGGAGACCCAGCCGAGCGTGGAGACCATGACGAACGTGGGCACGAAGGTCACCGCGGCGGGCACCAGCAGGGTCGCGAGGACCACGCCGAAGACCTTGCCGGCGTACGCCACCCGGATCCGGGCGAAGGCGTACCCGGCGGGGAGCGCGAGGGCGATCGTGCCGGCGGTCTGCAGCAGCGCCACCGTCGTCGAATTGACCAGCGCCCGCGCGAGCGGGCGGGTCTCGTCGCTGAAGATCCGGCGGAACGCGCCGCCGTCGGGCGCGCGCGGCAGCCAGTCCCCCGTCGCGACGTCCATCGTCGTCCCAAGGGCGCCGCGCACCAGCAGGTACAGCGGCAGCAGGAACAGCGCGGCCAGCCCGATCAGCAGCAGGTAGCGCCCCGCGCGCACCGCCCCGTTCACCGCGCGCCCCGCCGGCGGAACAGGCCCGTGAAGCGGGCCTGGGCGAGGGCGACGAGGCCGATCAGCACCGTCAACACGGCCCCGCCGGCGCCGCCGTGCCCGAAGTCCTGGCCGTTGCCGACCGCGACGTAGTAGAGGTAGACCAGCGGCGGGCGGGCGTACGGCGGATAGCCCTGCGCGGTGGCCATCACGCCGTAGAACTCGTCGAAGGCCTGGAAGGCGTTCACCGTTGCCAGCAGCAGCACCGCCACCGAGACCGCCCGCAACTGCGGGAAGGTGATCCGCGCGAACACCGTCCACGACGACGCCCCGTCGAGCGCGGCCGCCTCGTACAACTGCCGCGGTACGCGTTGCAGCGCGGCGAGGAACAGGATCATGTAGAAGCCGAGCTGCAACCACAGCCGCAGCGTCACCAGGACCAGCCAGTACCAGGGCGGATCGACCACCGACAGCCACGCGACGGGCTCACCGCCGACGGCGCGCAGCGCGGAGTTGGCCACGCCCGTCGGCACCCCCGGGAAGATCGCGCCCCGCCAGATCAGCGATGCGGCGACGTAGCTGCACGCCAACGGCAGGAAGAAGACCGACCGGAAGAAGGGCTGGAACCGCCGGACGCCGTGCACCAGGACGGCCAGCGCGAGCGAACCGGCGAAGGTCAGCGGCACCACGACCGCGGCGAAGACGACGAAGGTGAGCAGGCTCGCCCGGAAGGCCGGGTCGCCCAGCATGTCCCGGTAGTTGTCCAGGCCCACGAACCTCGTCGGCGTGACCGTGTTGTGCGCGTCGAACAGGCTCAGCCACACACTCCACCCGATGGGCACCACGACGAAGACGGCGAGCCCGGCCAGGAAGGGCCCGGCCATCAGCCAGAACCACAGGTGCGGCGAATCGCGCAGGGCCCCGCGCGCACGGGCCCCCGCCGGGCGAGCCGAGCGGAGCGCCATCAGTTCGGGAACCGCTCGAGTTCCTTCTCGACCACCGCCGCCACGCCCCGCAGTTCCGTCATCGGGTCGGCGCCGTCGCGGATCACCCGATCGAGCGCGTCCCGGTAGGACGTGGCGCTGCGCGGGGTCCACAGCAGCGGGGTCTGCGGATGACCGACGGTGTTCACCAGGTCGGCCGCCTCGTTGTAGAGGCCGGTGGAGAGCGTCGTCGCCTGCCGGACCAGCGAACGGCGCGCCGGGACGTGCAGGCCGTAACTCTGCGCCCAGTCGAGCTGCAGGTCGGTGCGCTCCACCCACAGCCACTGCACGAACTTCTTCGCGCGTGCGACGTCGCCGTGGGCGTTGACGGCGGCACCGTAGGCGCCGAACGGCACGCTCGTGCCCCCGTTGCGGCCGATCGCCGGGAAGGGGCGGACCCCGAAGTCGTCGCCCAGCGCCGCCCGGATCGCGGGCAGCGCCCACAGGCCCGTCCACTGCATCGCGGTCTGGCCGGCGATGAAGGCCCCCGGGTCGGACCAGTCCTGCGGAGCTCCGAGGAGCAGATCACCCGAGGTGAACAGGCCGCGCATGGTGCGCAGTCCCGCGGCGACCTCCTCGTCGACGAAGCCCGGGCGCCGGTCCGGCGTGAGGTAGTCGTGCCCCGAGGACCACAGCAGCACGCCGCCCAGCACGTCCGCACCGCCGTTGTTGCCCAGGAACAGCCCCTTGACCGTGCCCCGGGTCAGCTCCCGCGCCGCGGAGACCATCTCATCGAGCGTGCCGGGCGGCACGACCCCGGCCTGATCCAACAGCGAGCGCCGGTAGACCAGCAGTTGCATGTCGGTGACCTGCGGGATGCCGTACACGCGACCGTCGTGGGTCATGCGGTCGAGCAACGCGGGCGTGAAGTCCGAGCGCGCATCGCCGAGGAGATCGGTGAGATCGGCGACCTGCCCCGCCTCGATCATGTCGATCGTCGGGCCGTTCGCGAGCTCGAAGACGTCAGGGCCGTCACCGCTGACGAGCGCCGAGGAGATCTTCTGGTCGTAGTCCCCCGGGAAGGAGTCGACGCGCACGCCGCCGCCCGGGAACTCGGCTGCGTAGCGCGCGAGCGCGGCCGGGGCGCCCTCCTCGCCGTACTGATGGAACCAGGCGCGCAGATCGCCCGTACCCCCGCGCCCGGTGTTCGTCCCGCACGCCGCGAGCGCCCCCGCGAGGGTCAGGCCGCCGAGGCCCGCGAGCACCGCCCGCCGGGACACACCATGATCAGACACCGGGTCAGTATCGCAAACCCGGGGCGTGGTTGCGGGCCGGGCCGGGCCGGGCCTCCTCAGAACAGGGCCGCAGCCAGGCCCCGTCGCGCCTCGAGCACCGCCGGATCGGCGGGGTCGAACAGGTCGAACAACTCGAGGAGTCGGGTGCGCAGCACCGTGCGATCATCACCGAAAGTGGTTCGAATCGCAGTGATCAGACGGTCGAAGGCCTTCGCCGGCGTGCCCGCCAGCAGCTCCTCGTCCGCAGCGGCGAGCGCGAGCTCCACCGCCTGGGGCCCCGTTGCGCCGCCGGCGTCCGCCCTCTCGACCGCCCCCGGCTCGCCCTTCGTCGCACGGGCGAAGAAGGCCATCTGCTTCACCGCGGCCGCCGCCTCGGCGTCGGCCGGGTTCGCGTTGAGGATCGCCTCGTAGGCGGCGCGCGCGCCCTCGTAGTCGCCGTCGCCGGCGAGCTGCTCGGCCGCCTCCCGTCGCGGGTCCGACGGGGTCTCACCGGCCGGCGCGCCCGCGCCGAACTCGGGCGGCAGCTGCGCGAGGACGTCGTCGAGCCACTTCCGCGCGGCGGGCTCGGGCTGGGCTCCCGCGAAGGCCGTGACGGCGCGCCCGCCGGCCACCGCGATCACCATCGGTACGGACTGCGCCCCGAAGGCCTGCGCGACGCCGGGCGCACCCTCGACGTCGACCCGGGCCAGGGTCCAGCGGCCGGCATCGTCCGCGGCGAGCTTCTCCAGCACCGCGGACATCGCCGCCGACTGCTCGCTGTAGGACGCGCCGAGCAGCACGACGACGAGCTGCCCGCCGGAACGGTCGATGACCTCGGCGGGGAAGTTCTGGTCATCGACGTCGACGACGCCGCTGCCCGGGCCGCCCGCGGGCGCGCCCGCACCACCCGACGGTGCCGGTCGCGCCTGCTGCGCGGCCTTCGCGTCCGCGCGGGCCTTGAGGCCCGAGAGGTCGACCGCGCCCGCCATCGCTGCGGCGGTGCGCAGCGCCCGTTCCTGATCCTGCCTGGAAGCGCCTCGAGGTGTAGTCACCCCTCCATCTTGGCACGCCCGTTCCGGTGGCCGCCGTCGGCGCGGGTCCGGGCCCGCGGTCAGTGGTAGCGCTGCTCCTCGGCGTCGAAGCGCCACGACGACGGGCCGGGCTCCGGCATCCCGGCGGCCGCGAGGGCGGCGCGACGCGGCCGGTACCAGCTGGTGAGCGGGACCTCGTCGACGATGTGCACCGCGTCCGGGTACTGCTCGTGCCGCCCGGCGAAGGCGTCGGTGATGTCATCGGCGGTGAGCGTCGCTCCGCCCCGCACGGTGACGGCGGCGACGACACGCGGCGGACCGTCGGGCTCGTCGGCCGGCACCTGGTAGACGACGGCCTGTTCGACCTGCCCGAGCTGCTCGAGTACGTCGGTGATCGGGATCGAGTACACGGGCCCGCGGTCGGTGACCGCCACGGTGCGCACGTCGTCGACGAGCCAGTAGTCGCCGTCCTCGTCGCGGCGGAACAGGTGCCCGGTGGAGAACCACGCGTCGCCCGGGCGGAAGGCGCCGCGCAGCAGCACGTCGCGGTGGGTGACGTCCGGGTCGGCACGGCCGATGAGGACGCCGACCTCGCCCTGGGCGACTTCCTGCAGGTAGCCGTCGCCGTCCTCGACGAAGCGGCCGGAGTCCACGTAGTAGTCCACCAGTGCGACGTCGGCGCTGCCCGGCAGCCGCCGGCCCTTGGCGCCGGGCTTGCCGCCGCGGACCTTGGCGAGCACGATCTCACCCTCGGTGGAGGCGTAGAACTCGATGACCTGCGCGTCGAAGGTCTCACCGACCCGGCGGGCGAGCTCGGCGGACATCCCGGAGCCGATGAAGGCGCGCACCGGGTGGTAGCGAGGGATCTCCAGGCCCGGGGTGTCGAGCACCGCGCGCATGAGGTTCCAGGTGTAACAGACCACCGTGACGCCGTAGCGCTGCACCTCGGCCATGAAGGTGTCCGGGTCGAAGTCGCGGGTGAGCGCGATCCGGGAGCCGCCGGCGAGCGCCCCGCCCAGGCTGGTCATCAGGCCCGAGCTGTGGCTGAGCGGCGTGAGGCAGTAGACGGTGTCGCTCTGCGACAGTCGCGCCGCGGAGGCGGTGCCGAACGCGGAGAGAGCCCACCGGCCGTTGGTGACGCGCTTGGCGCGCAGCCGCCCGCCCACCTCGGAGAACATGACGAAGGCGAGGTCGCGCCCCAGCCCCGCGTCGGGGCGGTACCAGCGCGGCATGCGCACGTTGTCGGGATCGACCTGCTCGAGGTCGACGAGTTCGGCGCCGAGATCCTGCCGTGCCGCGCCCGGACGGCCGCGGCGATCGCCACCGCCGACGACGAAGACGCGCTCGGCGACGGCGACGGCGTCCTCGGCGTGCTCGGGATCGGTGATCATCGCGGTGGCCTCGCCCAGCCGCAGGGCCGCCGCGTAGTCGGTGCCGGGCGGCAGCAGCACGGCGACGGCGCCCAGCCGCGACAGCGCCGCCATGGCGACCAGCGCCGACGGCCGGGTGTGCATGAGGACACCGACGTGCTCGCCCTGCCGGACACCGACCTGGATCAGGCCGCTGACCACGCGGTCGATGCGCTGGTTGACCGCCTCCTTGGTGTGCACGCGGTCCTCGTAGAGGAACAGCTCGCCGTGCGGATCCCCCGCGGCCTGCTCCGCGAGCAGCTTGCCGAGCGAGACCTGGGTGTGGGCCTGCAGCTGCCCGAGGCGGGCCAGCTTGGGCAGGCTGCGCGTGACCTCGCGGGCCACCGCGGAAGCGCCGGCCGCCGCACCCGAGGCCGCGTCGAGCACGTCGCGCGCGGCCACGAAGCCCACCGTCGCGATGCCGCCCAGGCCCGCGACCAGCGGGTTGACCCCCACGTCGCGGCCGTCGTCGGGCTGCATCTCGGCGACGTTCTCCGGCTGCCCGCCGCGCCCCTCGAGCCAGCGGATCCACTGCGAGACCGTCGGATAGGTGACGCCGCCGGCCGAGCTGCCGACGACGAGGCCGAAGTGCCCCGCCGAGACCTGCGCCTCGTAGACCTTCGCCTTGGGCGCGGCCTGCAGGATCCCGCGCACCGCGCTGGGGCGGCCGATCTGATCGGAGAGGCCGACGAAGGCCAGCACCGGGCTCGTGATGGACGCCAGTGAGACGGCGTCACCGTCGATCGCGAAGCCGCCGGTGAGCATGCGGTTGTGCACGACGAACTGCTTGAGCAGGTCCGCCACCGCCGGGCCGGCATAGGCCACCCAGCCGTCGGCCTCGAGGAAGCGGCGCTGATCCTCGCGCGGCAGCAGCGCGTCGCGGTCGTGCAGCTGGCGCACGAAGTCGAGCCGCGAGCGCACCGCCTTGACCGGGTTGAGCAGCTCGAAACCGCGCTGCACCATCCAGCTGGGCAGGTAGAACCGGTTGAAGACGTGGTCGGCGACGAACTCGGCGCCCTTGTTGACCAGGGCCGGCGGCGCACCCAGCGGCAGGCCGGCGGAGATGTCGACCGGACTGCCGAAGGTCACCAGGCTCGCGATGGACCGCGACTGGCGGTACGCGGCGACCTGGTAGCAGAACATGCCGCCCTGCGAGTAGCCGCCGATGTGCACGTCGCGCCCACGGAACGCGGCCACCTGGTCGATGGCGCGCGAGATCGCGACGACGTGGTCCGCGAGGTTGCGCTCGAGGCCGCCCTCCTCACGATCGGGCGCGCCGAAGTCGATCACCCAGGGGTCGAGGCCCGCGCGGTGCAGCACCGAGACGGCGCCGTTGTTCTCCGTGACGTCGAAGACGTTCGCGTCGACCATCATCGGCGGCACCATGAGCACCACCGGGCGATCGTCCTGGTCCGGGGCCGGTGCCTGATCGGCGAAGTAGCGCCGCAACCGGTACATCGGCGAGCGCTCGATCACCGTGTACGGCGACGGCTTGGCGCCCGTCTCGAGCCCGCCCTGCGTGAGCACCTCGAAGCCGTTGCGCGCCGTCGCCGTCAGGCGGTTCACCGACGCCTCGAGCGCCTTCCCGCCGGGCAGTCCGCCCAGGATGTCCACCACGTGCCCCACCTCTCGTTCGCGCCGGTCAGCGAATCAACGTACCTGCAGGCGGGGCACCACGACGGACTAACCGCCGATCGCGTCGGCCGGCTCGGCCGCCTTCGCCGCGGTCCCGGGCGCGTCGAGCTTGCCGGCGCGCTGGGCCCACACCTCGAACACCACGGAGCACAGCGGCGGCACCGTGGACAGCAGGCCGAGCGCCAGGGTCTTCAGGTCCCACTTCCGCACCCACGCCACGGCGAGGGTGAGCGCGACGAACAGGACGAAGACCATGCCGTGGGTCATACCGGGGACGCGAACCGCGGTCGCATCGCCGCCGACCCACTTGCCGTACATGCCGACGAGCAGCCAGACCCAGGTGAGCGCCTCGACGAAGGCGACGATCTTGAAGGCCGTGACGATCTTGGACGCGAGGGATTCGTTCATGTCTCTTACTTCCCGGGGACGGTGATGATGAGCGCGTCGCCCTGGCCGCCGGCGCCGCACAGGCCGGCGGCACCGGTGCCGCCACCGCGGCGGGCGAGCTCGAGCGCGAGGTGCAGGACGATGCGGGCGCCCGAGGCGCCGAGCGGGTGGCCGACGGCGATCGCGCCGCCGTCGACGTTGACCTTGTCGGCGTCGACGCCGAGGTCCGCGGTGGAGGCGAGCCCGACCGCGGCGAAGGCCTCGTTGATCTCGATCAGGTCGAGGTCCGCCGGGGCGATGCCCTGCTTCTCGCAGGCCTTCTTGATCGCGTTCGACGGCTGGTGCTGCAGCGACGAGTCGGGGCCGGCCACGACGCCGTGCGCGCCGATCTCGGCGAGGTAGTCCAGGCCGAGCTCCTGCGCCTTGCTCTTGCGCATGACGACCACGGCGACGGCGCCGTCGGTGAGCTGCGAGGCGTTGCCGGCGGTGATCGTGCCGTCCTTGGCGAACGCCGGGCGCAGCTTGGCCAGCGACTCTGCGGTGGTGTCGCCGCGGACGCCCTCGTCCTCGCTGACGCGGATCGGCTCGCCGCGACGCTGCGGGATCTCCACCGGGACGACCTCATCGGCGAACTTGCCGTCCGCCCAGGCCTGCGCGGCCTTGCGGTGCGAATCGGCGGCGAAGGCGTCCTGCTCCTCGCGGGAGTAGGTCACGGCGTCGGTGGTGTTGAGCTGCTCGGTGAGCCCGCCCATGGGCTGATCGGTGAAGACGTCGTGCAGGCCGTCGTAGGCGGTGTGGTCGAGCATCTCGACGCTGCCGTACTTGTGGCCCTCGCGGCTGCCGGTGAGGATGTGCGGCGCCTGGGTCATGGACTCCTGGCCGCCGGCGACGACGACCTCGTACTCGCCGGCCCGGATGAGCTGATCGGCCAGAGCGATGGCGTTGATGCCCGAGAGGCACATCTTGTTGATGGTCAGCGTGGGCACGTCCCACGGGACGCCGCCGGCGATCGCGGCCTGGCGGGCGGGCATCTGCCCCGCGCCGGCGGTGAGCACCTGCCCCATGATCACGTAGTCGATCGTCTGCGGGTCGACGCCGCTCTTCTCGAGCGCGCCGCGGATGGCGACCGCACCCAGATCGGTGCCCGACTGCGACTTGAGGGAGCCGAGCAGCTTGCCGAAGGGCGTCCGGGCGCCGGCGACGATGACCGTGGGGTCCTGATGGGGTGCGGACGAAGCCACTTCGTTCCTCCTAGTGGGCAGGGGTCTTCCGCCTCAAAGCTACATTCGAGGCATGACAGAGAGCCAATCGCGACATTCCGATCACATCGCCCCGGCCGCGCACGCGGTGCCCGCGCAATACCTGCTGGGCATCGACCACGTCGGCGTCGCGGTGTCCGATTTCGATGCGGCCCTGCAGTGGTACGCCCAGGTGCTCGGCATGGTGTGCACGCACGAGGAGATCAACGAGGCGCAGGGCGTCCGGGAGGGGATGCTCTCCCCCGCCTCGCTGCTCGCGGCCGACGGCGCACCGTCGAGCGCGGCCCAGCTGCAGGTGCTCGCTCCCCTGACCCCGGAGTCGACGATCGCGAAGTTCCTCGACCGCAACGGCCCGGGCATGCAGCAGCTCGCCTACCGCGTCTCCGACCTGGAGGCCGTGACCGCGCACCTGCGCGAGCAGGGCGTGCGCCTGCTCTACGACGCTCCGCGCTCCGGCACGGCGGGTTCGCGGATCAACTTCCTGCACCCGAAGGACGCCGGCGGCATCCTCGTCGAACTCGTCGAGCCCGCATCCTGAATCGGACCATTTGCGACTGCTGACGCCCGCGCGCGCGGGCGGCCCACGTACCATCGGTGCATGGCGAATTCGGACAACGTATCGGGTGGCCCGGCACCCGCACCGTTCGCGGTGGTCCTGCGTGGGTACGACCGGGACCAGGTCAGCGAGCAGTTCCACCGCTACCAGGCTGAGCTGCGGGTTCTCGCCGCTGACCGGGATGCGGCCTCGGCGCACGCGCGGGAGCTGACCGACCTTCTCGACGAGGCGCAGGACGAGATCGACAACCTCCGCCGCGAGGTCGACCGGCTCAGTGTCCCGCCGACGAGCGCCGAGGGCATGAGCGATCGCATCGCCCGGATGATGCGGCTGGCCTCCGACGAGGCCTCCGAGATCCGCGCCGCGGCCGAGAACGAATCCGCCGAGGTGCGTTCGCTCGCGCGCCAGGAGGCCGAGTCGACCCGCCGGGAGGCGGACCGCCTCCGCGCCGACATGACCGCGCGGCGCGAGGCGATGGAGCGCGAGCACGAGACCACGATGAAGAAGGCGCACGCGGAGGCCGAGCGCATCAAGGCGGAGGCGCAGGCCGAGGCCGACAAGCTCGCCCAGTCGGCCTCCGACAACCGCGAGCGCGTCCAGAACGATTTCGACATGGCGATGTCCATGCGCCGCGACAAGGCGATCCGCACGATCACCGAACTCGAGGACGCGTCCAAGGAGGAGGCGCGCGAGCGCATCGACTCCGCGAACGAGCGCGCGGAGCAGACGCTCAACACCGCGAACGCCACCGCCGAGCAGAAGCTCGAGGACACGAACACGCGGATCGCCACCCAGGTCGCCAACGCCCGCCGCATCACCGAGGACATGCAGTCGCTGCGCGCCTCCATCCTCGATCAGCTCGAGACGGTGCGCCGCCAGCTCTCGCTGGTGCCCGAGGCGCTCGCGACGGGCGAGGGCGAGCCACAGGTGGTCGAGCAGCGCATCGACCCCGCGCCGTTCAACGCCGCGCCCGCGCCGAAGGCGGAGCACGTCACCGACGACGGCCCCACCGCAGCGCAGCGCGCCGGGGAGATCCTGGGTTCCGACGACTTCGCCGCCGCGGACACCGCCGCCATCCCGACGTCGCCGACCACGTCCACGGCGTCCACTCAGGACACCGTCGCCATCAAGACCGCCAAGCGGTAGTCAGCGGCCGCGCCGACCGGCCTCCCGCGCCCAGCACCCGCTGTGCCAGTGTCGCCGGTCGGCCACCCCGCCGTACTCCGCGGCGGGCCACACCACGACGTGCGCCGTTCCGGTCGCGATCGCCTGGTGACAGCCCGGGCAGCGGTAGTCCTTCACCGCGCCCGTACCGGTCACGGTGCGCACCTGGTAGGCCTCGTCGCCCAGTTCGACGCGGGAGCCGAAGCCGCCGGCGCTGAGCGGACGATGCCCGTCGCGCGCGGCCGCGCGCTTGCGGGAGACGGGCCTGCGCCCCATCAGAAGAGCTTGTAGGACGTGTCCTCGGTGCCGCGCAGCACGTCGTAGTCGACGGTGACGCACCGGATCCCCCGGTCCTCTGCGAGGGTCCGCGCCTGGGGCTTGACCTGTTGGGCGGCCAGGATGCCCGTGACGGGCGCGATGAGCGGATCGCGGTTGAGGAGATCGAGGTAGCGGGTCAGCTGCTCGACGCCGTCGATCTCCGCGCGGCGCTTGACCTCGACGGCCACGGTCGCGCCGTCCGCGTCCCGGCAGAGCAGATCGACGGGGCCGATGGCCGTCATGTACTCGCGGCGGATGAGCGTGAAGCCCTCCCCGAAGGTGTGGGTGTGCTCGGCCAGCAGCTCCTGGAGGTGTGCCTCCACGCCGTCCTTCACCAGACCCGGATCCACACCCAGCTCGTGGCTGCTGTCGTGCTCCACCTCGCCGATCAGGATGCGCAGCTGCTCCTCCGCCTTGTTGCGGACGATCCACAGCTGGTGCCCCTCGGGCAGATCCTTCGCGTCCTCCTCCGCCGGCGTGGTCTCCAGCCAGCACGGCGGGCTCATCCAGTTCAGCGGCTTGTAGGCGCGGTCGTCGGCGTGGATGCTGACGGAACCGTCGGCCTTGACCAGGATCAGCCGCGTGGCCATGGGGAGGTGGGCGGTGAGCCGGCCCACGTAGTCGACCTGGCATTCGGCAATCACGACACGCACGGCATCCACCTTACGGCACGGGGTCGACGGTGCCGTTGGCCTCCCGGTGGCCCGCCGGGCGCCGTCCGCCGGGCTGGGCCGGTGCCTTTCGATGCCTCGTCCGGTACTTTCCGATGCCCCGTCAGCAGCCTGCCGGCATCTCGAGCGGCCGGTGGCGCCGCCGGCCGCGCCGGATCGTCTCGTCGGCTGCGGTTGCGGTTGCGGTTGCGGTTGCGGGCGGCGTTCCCCGCGCGGGTGTCACGACCGTACGCGGACACGAAGAAGACCCCCGTGTCGGGAGCATTTCTGCTCACCGACCCGAGGGTCTTCTCCTGTATCTAATTTTAGTCCGGCGGTGTCCTACTCTCCCACACCCTCACGAGTGCAGTACCATCGGCGCTGGAGGGCTTAGCTTCCGGGTTCGGAATGGAGCCGGGCGTTTCCCCTCCGCTATGGCCGCCGTAACACTGCGAAACAACACATGTGTGCTGTCTCAGACATTGCATAGTGGACGCGAACCAAACCGAAGTCTGGTTTCTGTTGTTGTTACACGCTATTCGTTCCTGTGAGCCTCAGTGCTCATTTTGGCGAATGTTATGTGTGTGGTAAGCCCTCGACCGATTAGTACCAGTCACCTACACGCATTACTGCGCTTCCAGTTCTGGCCTATCAACCCCATAGTCTGTAGGGGGTCTTACCCACTCAAGGTGGTGAGAATCCTAATCTTGGAACAGGCTTCCCGCTTAGATGCTTTCAGCGGTTATCCCTTCCGAACGTAGCCAACCAGCCGTGCTCCTGGTGGAACAACTGGCACACCAGAGGTTCGTCCGTCCCGGTCCTCTCGTACTAGGGACAGCCTTCCTCAAGATTCTAACGCGCGCGGCGGATAGAGACCGAACTGTCTCACGACGTTCTAAACCCAGCTCGCGTGCCGCTTTAATGGGCGAACAGCCCAACCCTTGGGACCTACTCCAGCCCCAGGATGCGACGAGCCGACATCGAGGTGCCAAACCATCCCGTCGATATGGACTCTTGGGGAAGATCAGCCTGTTATCCCCGGGGTACCTTTTATCCGTTGAGCGACACCGCTTCCACTTGCCGGTGCCGGATCACTAGTCCCGACTTTCGTCCCTGCTCGACCTGTCAGTCTCACAGTCAAGCTCCCTTGTGCACTTGCACTCAACACCTGATTGCCAACCAGGCTGAGGGAACCTTTGGGCGCCTCCGTTACATTTTGGGAGGCAACCGCCCCAGTTAAACTACCCACCAGGCACTGTCCCTGAACCAGATCATGGTCCGAGGTTGAGGTATCCAATACGATCAGAGTGGTATTTCAACAACGACTCCACGAACACTGGCGTGCCCGCTTCACAGTCTCCCACCTATCCTACACAAACCGAACCGAACACCAATACCAAGCTATAGTGAAGGTCCCGGGGTCTTTTCGTCCTGCCGCGCGTAACGAGCATCTTTACTCGTACTGCAATTTCGCCGAGTCTGTGGTTGAGACAGCAGAGAAGTCGTTACGCCATTCGTGCAGGTCGGAACTTACCCGACAAGGAATTTCGCTACCTTAGGATGGTTATAGTTACCACCGCCGTTTACTGGGGCTTAAATTCTCAGCTTCGCCTTACGGCTAACCGGTCCTCTTAACCTTCCAGCACCGGGCAGGCGTCAGTCCATATACATCGTCTTACGACTTCGCATGGACCTGTGTTTTTAGTAAACAGTCGCTTCTCTCTGGTCTCTGCGACCCCACCCAGCTCCGACCGTAAAGATCATCACCAGACGAGGTCCCCCTTCTCCCGAAGTTACGGGGGCATTTTGCCGAGTTCCTTAACCACAGTTCTCTCGATCTCCTTGGTATTCTCTACCTGACCACCTGTGTTGGTTTGGGGTACGGGCCACATCAGATCTCGCTAGAGGCTTTTCTCGGCAGCATAGGATCATGGAATTCGCCGCAACGGCTACGCATCACCTCTCAGGCTTATATGAGATCCGGATTTGCCTAGATCTCGCCCTACAGGCTTACACCAGTACAACCACTGACTGGCCCCACTACCTTCCTGCGTCACCCCATCGCTTGACTACTACCAGCCGAGGTCCCGTGCATCCACCAGCTCGTCACCCGAAGGTGATCTCGCGGCTTCAGGACGGTTAGTACAACTGATTCATCAGGGGCGATCTGACACGGGTACGGGAATATCAACCCGTTGTCCATCGACTACGCCTGTCGGCCTCGCCTTAGGTCCCGACTCACCCTGGGAGGATTAACCTAGCCCAGGAACCCTTGGTCATCCGGAGGACAAGTTTCTCACTTGTCATTCGCTACTCATGCCTGCATTCTCACTCGCACAGCCTCCACAACTAGGTCACCCTGCTGCTTCTACGGCTGCACGACGCTCCCCTACCCACCCACAGTCAAAACTGTGAGTGCCGCGGCTTCGGCGGTGTACTTGAGCCCCGCTACATTGTCGGCGCCCAGCCACTAGACCAGTGAGCTATTACGCACTCTTTCAAGGGTGGCTGCTTCTAAGCCAACCTCCTGGTTGTCTTCGCGACCGGACATCCTTTTCCACTTAGTACACGCTTAGGGGCCTTAGCCGGCGATCTGGGCTGTTTCCCTCTCGACTACGAAGCTTATCCCCCGCAGTCTCACTGCCACGTTCTCACTTACCGGCATTCGGAGTTTGGCTGACGTCAGTAACCTGTGAGGGCCCATCGGCCATCCAGTAGCTCTACCTCCGGCAAGAAACACGTGACGCTGCACCTAAATGCATTTCGGGGAGAACCAGCTATCACGGAGTTTGATTGGCCTTTCACCCCTACCCACAGCTCATCCCCTCAGTTTTCAACCTAAGTGGGTTCGGGCCTCCACAACATCTTACTGCTGCTTCACCCTGGCCATGGGTAGATCACTCCGCTTCGGGTCCAGACCCGGCGACTCAAACGCCCTATTCGGGACTCGCTTTCGCTACGGCTACCCCACAACGGGTTAACCTCGCCACCGAGCACTGACTCGCAGGCTCATTCTTCAAAAGGCACGCCATCACCCCACAACGAGGGCTCTGACGGATTGTAAGCACACGGTTTCAGGTACTATTTCACTCCCCTCCCGGGGTACTTTTCACCTTTCCCTCACGGTACTTGTCCGCTATCGGTCGCAAGGTAGTATTCAGGCTTACCGGGTGGTCCCGGCAGATTCACAGCAAATTCCACGGGCTCGCTGCTACTCGGGTATCCATCACAACAGGCACCACGTTTTCAGTTACGGGACTCTCACCCTCTCCGGCGGACCATTCCAGGCCACTTCACCTAACATGACACTTTCTTACTGCTGTCCAGCCAGGTAGAGCTGGAAAGATGAACCCCACAACACCACACACACAACCCCTACCCGGTATCACATGTGCATGGTTTAGCCTCATCCGCTTTCGCTCGCCACTACTCACGGAATCACTATTGTTTTCTCTTCCTGAGGGTACTGAGATGTTTCACTTCCCCTCGTTCCCTCCACACCGTCTATATATTCAACGGCGGGTAACACCACATGACTGGTGCTGGGTTTCCCCATTCGGAAATCCTCGGATCACAGCTCGGTTGACAGCTCCCCGAGGCATATCGCAGCCTCCCACGTCCTTCATCGGCTCCTTGCGCCAAGGCATCCACCGTGCGCCCTTAGACACTTACAACACACAAAACACACACCAAACCTGAAACAACCGAAGCCGTCACAAACCTGAGTGCCCTTCATGACATAAGCGCCAAAAAAACACAACAAAATGCTTACACAGAAACATGTAAAATTACAGAAACATAACACAACAACCACACCGAAAACGATGCAGCGTCATGTTGATGCTCGCGTCCACTATACAATTCTCAAACAACACACACCACCACACCGCCACCAGCTATGAACCCCACAGGGCCCACTACGCCGGCGCAGACGCGCAGCAGCAAACTAGAGAAGACGTGTCCTCTCAGACACCCAACAGTGTGCCGACGAAACCCCCAACGACCAGCACCAGCCGGCCACGAGGCGATAAGAATTACCGTGTCAGTGTTCCACCCAATAATATGAGCGACCGCCAAACCACGAACGGGTTTGATACGGCACTAAATGCTCCTTAGAAAGGAGGTGATCCAGCCGCACCTTCCGGTACGGCTACCTTGTTACGACTTCGTCCCAATCGCCAATCCCACCTTCGACAGCTCCCTCCCACAAGGGGTTAGGCCACCGGCTTCGGGTGTTACCGACTTTCATGACGTGACGGGCGGTGTGTACAAGGCCCGGGAACGTATTCACCGCAGCGTTGCTGATCTGCGATTACTAGCGACTCCGACTTCATGGGGTCGAGTTGCAGACCCCAATCCGAACTGAGACGCGCTTTAAGGGATTCGCTCCACCTCGCGGTATCGCAGCCCTCTGTACGCGCCATTGTAGCATGTGTGAAGCCCTGGACATAAGGGGCATGATGACTTGACGTCATCCCCACCTTCCTCCGAGTTGACCCCGGCAGTCTCTCACGAGTCCCCACCATTACGTGCTGGCAACATGAGACAAGGGTTGCGCTCGTTGCGGGACTTAACCCAACATCTCACGACACGAGCTGACGACAGCCATGCACCACCTGTATAGAAGGCACAAGGCAAACCGAATCTCTCCGGCGATCCTCTATATGTCAAACCCAGGTAAGGTTCTTCGCGTTGCATCGAATTAATCCACATGCTCCGCCGCTTGTGCGGGCCCCCGTCAATTCCTTTGAGTTTTAGCCTTGCGGCCGTACTCCCCAGGCGGGGTACTTAATGCGTTAGCTACGGCACGGATCCCGTGGAAGGAAACCCACACCTAGTACCCACCGTTTACGGCGTGGACTACCAGGGTATCTAATCCTGTTCGCTACCCACGCTTTCGCTCCTCAGCGTCAGTTACTGCCCAGAGACCCGCCTTCGCCACCGGTGTTCCTCCTGATATCTGCGCATTCCACCGCTACACCAGGAATTCCAGTCTCCCCTACAGTACTCAAGTCTGCCCGTATCGCCTGCAGGCCCGAGGTTAAGCCTCGGGTTTTCACAGACGACGTGACAAACCGCCTACGAGCTCTTTACGCCCAGTAAATCCGGACAACGCTCGCACCCTACGTATTACCGCGGCTGCTGGCACGTAGTTGGCCGGTGCTTCTTCTGTAGGTACCGTCACTTGCGCTTCGTCCCTACTGAAAGAGGTTTACAACCCGAAGGCCGTCATCCCTCACGCGGCGTCGCTGCATCAGGCTTTCGCCCATTGTGCAATATTCCCCACTGCTGCCTCCCGTAGGAGTCTGGGCCGTGTCTCAGTCCCAGTGTGGCCGGTCGCCCTCTCAGGCCGGCTACCCGTCGTCGCCTTGGTAGGCCATTACCCCACCAACAAGCTGATAGGCCGCGGGCCCATCCTGTACCGCAAAAGCTTTCCACCAACCCCCATGCAGGGGAAGGTCATATCCGGTATTAGACCCAGTTTCCCAGGCTTATCCCGAAGTACAGGGCAGGTCACCCACGTGTTACTCACCCGTTCGCCACTCGTGTACCCCCGAAGGGGCCTTACCGTTCGACTTGCATGTGTTAAGCACGCCGCCAGCGTTCGTCCTGAGCCAGGATCAAACTCTCCATAAAAAACACTAGAAACACAAGGTTTCAGCATAATCCAGGAAATCCTGAACAAAACGAAACCACTGACAAAAATCAATGATTCCAGAAATACATCTCGCAAAGAAATAAACGAGAAAAGCCACAACACAAACAACCAAGTAATTTGATTGTCCATGCGTGCCAAAAAATTTTGGCACTGACAATTTCATCGACACACTGTTGAGTTCTCAAAGAACACGCCAAACGCGGCCGTCCACACCATATGTTCTCCGTGTGAACCGCACCTTCGCAGGCAGTTCATGCTACTCTCTGAAGGAACACCAGTCAAACTCACTGGCGTGACCCTCTCGGAGCAACCGTTCTAGCTTAGCAGACCGGATTTCCGTGTGCAACTCGCTCTCGCGGGCCGCTCTCGGAAGCACTTCGATCCGCTCAGTCCCACGCTAGAACCCTCTCGACCGCGCTGGGCGCTCGAAAGTGATGGTCTTTCGTGGGGCTGGCTGCTCGGAGCAACCGTTCTAGCTTAGCAGGTCGGAATTTCGTTCGCAACTCGCTCTCGCGGGCCACGATTCGGCGTTCCGAACCGCTCACCACATGGAGGAACCACACGATCACGCAGGGCGCGATCGAGGAGAAGGCTTCTCTTCCGTGGCGGTCAGCGCGACGATCCTCGCGGATCATCCTGGTTTCCGAACTTCCGGCGGCGCGTCGAGATCCAGATTCATTGGACTGCTGTGGGCCTTGCCGGGCGGCGCCTGGGCGCTGCTGACTCGATATAAGTTACACACGTCGAACTCGGAACACAAATCGGCAGGTGGTCCTCCCGATCGGAGCTGCCCGCCGGGCGCGGATCCGAGCTCCGAACGCCGAGGTCAGGACACGCGCTCGATCCGGCCGCCGAGCGCGGTCACGTTCCCGACGAAGTTCGGGTAACCGCGGTCGATGTGGAAGACGTCGTGCACCTCGGTCACCCCGTCCGCGCACAGGCCGGCCAGCACCAGGCCGACGCCGGCCCGGATGTCCGTCGACCAGACCGGCGCGCTCGAGAGCTGCTCCACTCCCCTGATCACGGCGTGGTGCCCATCGGTCCGGGCGTCCGCGCCGAGCCGCACCATCTCCTCGACGAAGCGGAACCGCGCCTCGAAGACGTTCTCCGTGATCATCGACGTCCCGTCCGCGACGCACGCCATCCCGATCGCCATCGGCTGCAGATCCGTGGGGAAGCCGGGGAACGGGAGCGTCGCCACGTTCACGGCGTGCGGGCGTTCCGGCGAAGCGATGCGGAAGCCGTCCGCACGCTCGGTCACCGTCGCCCCCGCGTCCTGCAGCTTCTGCAGCACGACGCCCAGGGTTTCGGGGGCCACACCGTTGACCGTGATGTCGCCGCGCGTCATCACGGCCGCGAAGCCCCACGTGGCCGCGACGATGCGGTCACCGATCACCCGGTGCTCCGTGGGATGCAGCTTCTCCACCCCGCGCACCATGAGCGTGTCGGTCCCGATCCCCTCGATATCGGCACCCATCTGCACGAGCATCGCGCACAGGTCCACGATCTCCGGCTCCCGCGCGACGTTGCTGATCACCGTCAGCCCCGAGGCGAGAACCGCAGCCATGAGGATGTTCTCGGTGGCACCCACCGAGGGGAACTCCAGGGTGATCTCCGCCCCGGTGAGCGAGTCCGCCTGAGCGACAACACAACCGTGCTCGATGGAGCTGGTCGCGCCGAGTGCGCGCAGACCGGACTGGTGCATGTCCAGCGGCCGCGAGCCGATCGCGTCTCCGCCGGGAAGCGCCACCACGGCGCGCCGTTCGCGCGCCATCAGCGGCCCGAGCACGCACACCGACGCGCGGAACTGCTTGACCGCGTCGAAGTCCGCTCGGTGGTTGAGCACCGCCGGCGTCGTGATCCGCGCCGTGTCGCCGTCCAGCTCGACCTCCGCACCGAGACCGCGCAACACGTCCGCCATCAGCGGCACGTCCAGGATCTCGGGACAGTTGGTCAGCACGGATGTGCCCTCGGCGAGCAGGGTCGCCGCCATCAACTTCAGGACGCTGTTCTTCGCGCCCCCCACGGTGACCTCGCCCGTCAGCCGGGCTCCACCGTGCACCAGAAACTTCTCACCCACACCCGTCAGCCTATGGCACACCGCGCGGGCCTGTGACAGCCTGTGACCATGGCTGTCCACCTGACCCGCATCTACACCCGGACCGGCGACGACGGGACGACCGGCCTCGGCGACTTCTCGCGCGTGACGAAGTCGGACGCGCGGCTGCGGGCCTACGCGGACTGCGACGAGGCGAACGCCGCCCTGGGGCTCGCGGTCACCGTCGGCGAACCCGAGCCCGAACTGCGCGCCGTCCTGCTCCGGATCCAGAACGAGCTCTTCGACGTCGGCGCCGATCTCTCGAACCCCGTCGTCGACGATCCCGAGTACCCGCCGCTACGCGTGACCGGGGACTACATCGACCGACTCGAGGGCTGGTGCGACGAGTACAACGACGGCCTGCCGAAGCTCGATTCGTTCGTCCTTCCGGGCGGCACTCCCCTGGCGGCGTACCTGCACCTGGCGCGCACCGTCGTGCGGCGGGCCGAGCGTGCGGCATGGGAGGCGGTGCGCGAGCACGGGGACTCGGTGTCCGTGCTGCCTGCGAAGTACCTCAACCGGCTCTCGGACTTGTTGTTCATCCTGTCGCGAGTGGCCAATCCCGGAGGCGACGTGCTCTGGAAGCCGGGCGGCGAGCGCTGACGGTGCCGCCGGAAGCAGCCCGCCGGGGGCACCGGGTCAGGGTCGCTGGCGGCGCGGGCTGGGCCGCGACTCGAGCCAGGACTGGAAGGCCGTGAGGCCGTCGCGGGCGAAGGCGAGCTCGGTCTCCCCGCCCGGGGTGACCGCGTGCACGATGACCATGTCGGGATCGATCACGTCGAGCTCGGTGCCGTGCGGCGCGCGCCGGCCGACGATCTCCGTGCCGCTGCGCGGCAGCGTCCAGCTGGGCCCGAGCCGCACGCTGGTGAGCCGGTAGTACTTGAGTTCGTGGTCGTCGTAGCGGAGCGTGCCGTGCCGCCAGCCCTGCTCCCCCTGCGCCGGCAGGTACCGCAGGATGATCGGGACGCCGGCCACGCGCAGGCTGTACAGGCGCAGGACGACGACCGCGCCGATCGCGAGCAGGATGAGGACGGCGACCGCCACGACGAAGACCGCTACGCCCATCACCGCCTCCTCACTGCTCCGTGTCGCAGATAGCAGGAAAGCCGGTGGCCCGTCTTCACCGGGCCACCGGCTTTCACGCTGCTGCTTCTATGCTACTTGCCCGCGAGGAACTCGATCGCGCGCAGTTGTCCGTGCGCGACCGCCTCCTCGTCGGAGCCGTCCGCCGCCGCCTCGAGGGCGCGCCGGACCTCGGCCTCCTCCAGCGTCGAGGCCCACTCCGCCCCGTCCGCCAGCACGGTGACCTTCTCGCCGGTCACCGAGAGGAAGCCGCCGCGGATCGCTGCGGCCAGTCGCTCGCCGCCCACCGTGTCGATGGCGACGGCGCCACCGGTGGTGAGCTGGCCGAACAGCGGCTCGTGATGAGCCAGGACACCCAGCTCACCCTCCGTGGTCTGAGCGATGACGAACGTCGCCTCGCCCGACCACAGCCGCTCCTCGACGGAGACGACCTCTACCTGAAACGCCGTGTCAGCCACTGAAAACTACTTCCCGGCGATCTTCTTGGCGGCCGCCTCGACGTCGTCGAGACCACCACAGCTGTTGAACGCCTGCTCGGGCAGGTGATCGAACTCGCCCTTGCACACGCGGTCGAAGGCCTCGATGGTGTCGGCCAGCGGCACGACCGAGCCCTTCTCGCCCGTGAACTTCTCGGCGACGATGAAGTTCTGGCCGAGGAACTTCTGGAGACGGCGAGCGCGCTGCACCGTGACCTTGTCCTCCTCGGAGAGCTCATCCATACCGAGGATGGCGATGATGTCCTGCAGCTCCTTGTACTTCTGCAGGATGCGCTTGACCTCGTTGGCGACGCGGAAGTGGTCGTCGCCCACGATCGACGCCTCGAGGATGCGCGAGGTCGACGTCAGCGGGTCCACGGCGGGGTAGATACCCAGCTGCGAGATCGGACGCGAGAGCTCGGTGGTCGCATCGAGGTGCGCGAAGGTCGTCGCCGGCGCCGGGTCGGTGTAGTCGTCGGCGGGCACGTAGATGGCCTGCAGCGAGGTGATCGACCGGCCCTTGGTCGAGGTGATGCGCTCCTGGAGCTCGCCCATCTCGTCGGCCAGGGTGGGCTGGTAACCCACGGCGGAGGGCATACGACCCAGCAGGGTCGAGACCTCGGAACCCGCCTGCGTGAAGCGGAAGATGTTGTCGATGAACAGCAGCACGTCCTGGTGCTGGACATCGCGGAAGTACTCGGCCATGGTCAGGGCCGAGAGGGCGACGCGCATACGCGTCCCCGGCGGCTCGTCCATCTGACCGAACACCAACGCGGTGTCCTGGAGCACGCCCATCTCCTCCATCTCGAGGTGGAGGTCGGTGCCCTCACGGGTACGCTCGCCGACGCCCGCGAACACCGAGGTGCCCGAGAACTCGCGCGCGATACGGGTGATCATCTCCTGGATCAGAACGGTCTTGCCGACACCGGCACCACCGAACAGACCGATCTTGCCGCCCTTGACGTACGGGGTCAGCAGGTCGATGACCTTGATGCCGGTCTCGAGGATCTCGGTCTTGCCCTCGAGCTGATCGAAGGCCGGGGGCTTGCGGTGGATGCCCCACTGCTCGCCGTCACGGCCGAGTCCGGGGGTGTCCAGGCAGTCGCCCAGGGCGTTGAAGACGTGGCCCTTGACGACGTCGCCGACGGGGACGCGGATCGGGAAGCCCGAGTCGGTCACGTCGGTGCCGCGGACGAGGCCGTCGGTCGGCTGCATCGAGATGGCGCGCACCAGGTTGTCGCCGAGGTGCTGCGCGACCTCGAGGGTCAGCGTCTTGGCCACGGACGGGAGGGCGATCTCCGCGTGCAGGGCGTTGAACAGGTCGGGAACGGCGCCGCGCGGGAACTCGATGTCGACGACCGGGCCGATGACCCGCGTCACGCGACCGGTGGCCGCAGCGGTGCCCGCCGACGCGGGCTGGGTAGCTGTAGTCATGTGTCTACTTTCCGGTTACTAGTTCGCGAGGGCGCCGGCGCCACCGACGATTTCGCTGATTTCCTGGGTGATCTGCGCCTGGCGGAGCTGGTTGGCCTCGCGGGAGAGCGAGACGGCCAGTTCGTTGGCGTTGTCGGTGGCCGCCTTCATGGCCGTACGACGGGCCGCGTTCTCCGACGCGGCCGAATCGAGCAGGGCCGCGAAGACGCGGGTGGCGACGTACTTGGGCAGCAGCGCCGACAGGAGGCTGTCCGCGCTCGGCTCGAAGGTGAAGTTCCGTGCGGGCGCGTCGTCGTCCGCCGCGTTGCCGTCGCTCTCCTCCACGACGAGGGGAGCCATGCGGCGCACCTCGGGGTTCTGGGAGAGCATCGACACGAAGCGGGTGTAGACGATGTGCAGCTCGTCGACGCCGTGGGTCTCCACACCGTCGATCGTCACGTACTCCTGCGAGCCCGTCTCGAACAGCTTCACCAGCGTCTCGGTCGCCGCGGTGGCGTCCGAGTGGTGCGGCTGCTGCGAGAACCCGGTCCACGCCCCCGCGACGTCCTGGCCGCGGAACCGGAAGTAGTCCAGCCCCTTCTGGCCCATGACGTAGAGGACGGGCTCCTTGCCCTCGTCCTTGAGCAGCTGGATCAGCTCGCGCGTCTCCCGCAGCACGTTCGAGTTGTAGCCGCCGCACATGCCGCGGTCGGAGGAGACGACGAGGATGGCCGCACGCTTGGCGTTCGCCCGCTCGGTCAGGAGCGGGTGATCGAGCGAACCGGACTTGCTCGCCAGCTCCGAGAGCACCGAGGTCATCTCCTCGGCGTAGGGCTTGGCGGCCGCGACCCGGGCCTGCGCCTTGGTGATCCGCGACGTCGCGATCAGTTCCTGCGCCTTGGTGATCTTCTTGGTCGAGTTGACCGACCGGATCCGCGAGCGCAGCTCTCGGATACTAGCCATTGCGCTTGACCTTGATCGTCTCGTGCTCGACGTCCTCGGCGGGCAGCGCGCCGGCCTCGGCCTCGTTCACCACGCGCGAACCGTCCGACGCCAGGAAGCTCTGCTTGAAGCGGTTGGTCTCCGCGACGAGCGCCTCGGCCTGGTCCTTCTCGAGGACCTTGCCGCCCGCGATGGACTCGTACACGCCGGCCGCCGCGTGGTGCAGGTGGCTGAGCAGCTCGCCGTCGAAGCGGCGGACGTCCTCGACGGGCACCGAATCGTAGTGGCCCTCACCGCAGAGGTAGATCGAGACGATCTCGTCCTCGACCGAGGAGGGGCTGTACTGGTCCTGCTTGAGCAGCTCGACCCAGCGGGCGCCACGCGCCAGCTGCGCCTTCGAGGCGTCGTCGAGGTCCGAGGCGAAGGCCGAGAAGGCCTCCAGCTCACGGAACTGCGCGAGCTCCAGACGCAGCGAGCCCGAGACCTTCTTGAGGCCCTTGGTCTGCGCGGCGCCACCGACGCGGGAGACCGAGGTGCCGACGTTGATCGCGGGCCGGACGCCCTTGTTGAACAGGTCGGACTCGAGGAAGACCTGGCCGTCGGTGATCGAGATGACGTTGGTCGGAATGAACGCCGAGACGTCGTTGGCCTTGGTCTCGATGATCGGCAGCGCGGTCATCGAACCGCCGCCGAGGGCGTCGGACAGCTTCGCCGAGCGCTCCAGCAGACGGGAGTGCAGGTAGAAGACGTCGCCGGGGTACGCCTCGCGGCCCGGCGGGCGGCGCAGCAGCAGCGAGATGGCGCGGTAGGCCTCGGCCTGCTTGGACAGGTCGTCGAAGACGATGAGGACGTGCTTGCCCTGGTACATCCAGTGCTGGCCGATCGCCGAGCCGGTGTAGGGCGCGAGCCACTTGAAGCCGGCCGAGTCGGACGCGGGGGCCGCGACGATGGTCGTGTACTCCATGGCGCCGGCCTGATCGAGCGCGGCCTTCACGCCGGCGATCGTCGAGCCCTTCTGGCCGATGGCGACGTAGATGCAGCGGACCTGCTTGGTCGGATCGCCCGACTCCCAGTTCGACTTCTGGTTGAGGATGGTGTCGACGCAGACCGCGGTCTTGCCGGTCTTGCGGTCGCCGATGACCAGCTGACGCTGGCCGCGGCCGATGGCGGTCATGGCGTCGATGGCCTTGATGCCGGTCGCGAGCGACTCCTCGACGGGCTGACGCTCGAGCACGGAAGCGGCCTGCAGCTCGAGGACGCGCTGCTCCTCGGCCTCGATGTCGCCCAGGCCGTCGATCGGCTGGCCGAGCGGGTTGACCACGCGGCCGAGGAACTTGTCGCCCACGGGCACGGACAGCACGTCGCCGGTGCGGCGGACCTGCTGGCCCTCCTCGAGCTCCTCGTAGTTACCGAGGATGACGGCGCCGATCTCGTCCTCGTCGAGGTTCAGGGCCACGCCGAGCACCCCGCCGGGGAACTCGAGCAGCTCATTCGCCATCGCGCCGGGGAGCCCGGTCACGTGGGCGATGCCGTCGGCGGTGTCGGAGACGGTGCCGATCTCCTCGCGGGAGGCGTCGGCTTCGAACGTCGAGACGTACTGCTCGATCGCGCCCTTGACGTCGTCGGTTGAGATCGTCAACTCAGCCATGAGTACTCGTTTCCCTCTTTAGTGTTCTGGGTGGAAGTTTGTGTGTGTTAGCGGGGCAGCTGTTCGGCGGCCTTGTCGAGCCGCGACGCGATGTCGGCCTCGATGACCTCGTTGCCCACCGTGATGCGCAGGCCGCCCAGGAGCTCGGCGACGACCTCGGTCTGGACCGCGATCTTGCGCTGGTAGATGCGGGCGAGCAGATCCGCGGTGCGGGTCCGCTGCGCTTCGGTCAGGGCGACGGCCGACTCGACCACCGCGACGGACTCGCCACGACGGGCGGCCGCGAGATCGGCGATCGACGCGACGGCGGCGTCCACGCGGCCGACGCGCACGAGGCGCACCGTCTGGCGCAGCAGCGCCGCGGTGAACTCGTTCACCTTGCCGCCGAACACCTTGTCCAGCAGCGAGACGCGGGCCGCAGCCGGCGCCCGGGTGTCGGACAGGGCCGCGGTCAGCTCGGGCTCGCCCTCGAGGATGCGTCCCGCGCGGAACAGCTGGTCCTCGGTCTCGTCGAGCTTGCCGGCGCGCTCGGCGCCCACGAGCACGGCGACCCGGGCCTGACGCTCGATCGCGGTCGCGAAGTCGGCCGGAGCCGACCACTTCGCCGCCGCGGCGTCCTGCACGAAGGCGGTGGCCTCGGCGCTGATCTTGCCGCCGAAGAGGTTGTCGACGAGCGCGCGCTTGGCCTCGGGGGCCTCCGCGGACTCGGCGAGGTGCTTGCGCAGCACGGGCTGCTCGCCCAGCACCTCGACCACGTTGGCCAGGTCGTCGGCGACGCGGGCCAGGCCCGCCTCGTCGAGACCGGCGGTGCGCTGGTCGAAGCCGGCGGCCAGCGACCGCACGGCGTCACGGCTCGACGCGCGCAGCGAGCGCGTGCCGATCCGGTCGGCCTCGGTGACCCGCACGTCGTCGGCACCCTCGGTCATCGACTCGAGCTCGGTGAGCGAGCGGTCGACCGACGCCGACTGGTTGGCGGGATCGCCGAGGTGTTCGCGGACCAGGCGCCCGGCCACCTCGACGGCCTCGGCGCCGAGCCCGGCGCGCAGGCCCCGGACCAGGTTGCTGCGGTTGAGGGAGATCTGCCCCTCGCCGTGCTCGCCGATCCGTGCGACCTCGCGGTCGGTCTGGGCGCGCAGGTCCTCGCGGATGGCGTCCGCGTCGCCGCGGGCCTCGTCGCGGATCTGGCTGCCCTCACGGGCGGCGTCGGAGCGTGCGCGCTCCCCCGCCTGAGACGCCTGCGACAGCTTCTCCTGCGCGATGCGCGACTCCTCCAGCTGCGCCCGGACGGTGTCCTGGCGCTCCTTCATGAGCCGCTTCACCGGCGGGACGACGAACTTCCACAGGACGAAGAGGATGACCGCGAAGGCGATCAGGTTGCCGATAAAGACACCCATTTAGTTCTTCACCACCTTGTCGCTCGAGAGTGCATCCAGCTTCGTCTTGAGGGCCGGGTCCTGCGTCACGTCGAAGCCGAGCACGCGGCTCGCCAACGACGCCGAGAGCGGAGCGAGATCGGCGCGCGCCGCTGCGGCCGCGGACTCACCCGCGGTGCGCAGCTGCTCGGTCTTCTCCCGCGTGATCGCGTCCGCCTCGGCGGTAGCCCGCTGCTTCTGTTCCTCCATCGAGGCGCGGCCGCCGGCGCGCGCCTCGTCGCGGATGCTGCCGGCCTCACCGCGTGCGGAAGCGATTCCGGCGCGGTACTCGGACTCGGCGTCCTCGAACCCCTTGGCCGCGGCACGGCCGTCGGTGGCGGTCTGGTGGATCATCTTTTCGCGATCGTCCAGGACCTTCTGGATGGAAGGTGCCACGAAGAACCAGATCACCGCGAGCACGATCAAGAAGATGATCAGGCACGAGATGAAGGTCCCCGCGGTGGGGAGGAGGAAGTTACCCTCAGCGAGCTGCATGACGTCAGTTCCCGTTTCTTACGAGCGAGTTAGGAGATCGGGGTCGCGAACACGAACAGGGCCATGAAGGCCAGGTTGATGAAGTACGCGGCCTCGACCAGACCAACGGTGATGAAGAACGGGGTCATCAGGCGGCCCTGGGCCTCCGGCTGCCGCGCGATGCCGGCGACGAGCTGGGAACCGGCGAGACCGTTACCGATACCGGCGCCGATGGCGCCGCCACCCATGATCAGGCCGCCGCCGATGAGGGCACCCTGCGCGATGTTCGGATCCATTTATCTTTTCCCTTTCGGTTTCTGGTAGTCGGCCTACCAGGGTCTATACGTCCGTTGCCCGTGCGGGCCGCGAACAGGTCAGTGGTGCTCCGTCTTCTCCATGGCAGTGGAGAAGTACAGGATGGTCAGAAGCGAGAAGATGAACGCCTGGATGAGACCGACGAAGAGCTCGAAGGACTTCCACAGGGAGTTCGGGAACCACAGGATGTAGGCCGGCAGCAGCGCGATGACCGCGACCATGACCGTGCCCGCGAAGACGTTGCCGAACAGTCGCAGCGCGAGCGAGAGCGGCTTGGAGACGAGCTCCTCGATCACGTTGATGGGCGCGAGGCCGATCGCGTGGCCCTTGACCACCTTCGCGGGGTAGCCGAAGAGGCCGTGCGTGCGGAAGCCGGCGAAGTGGTAGCCGAGGTACACGACCAGCACCAGGGCGTAGACGAAGCTGACGTCGGCGGCCGGCGGCAGGAAGATCTCGGACGGGGTGCCGCCCTCACCGCTGTACTGCTGCGGCAGCACGGCGAGCCAGTTCGCGAAGAGGATCAGCGAGAACAGGGCGATCGCGAGCGGCAGGAGGAAGGGCGCGACGCGCAGGCCGATCGCGGACTCGATCTGGCCGCGGAGCTGGATGGTGATGGCCTCCCAGAACAGCTGCACACCACTCGGGACGCCGGTCGAGGTGACCTTCGCCTTGAGGATGAACGCCAGGATGAGGACGATCCCCGCCGCGATGGCCGTGGCCAGGATCGTGTCCCAGTGAAAGGTCATGCCCCACAACTCGAACGACTTGTAGTGGGCGACCTTGATCGCGCCCTCGGCGTACAGATTGGTGTTCATGACTGCTGGCGAAGCCCTTTCAGAACGGGGATGACGGTGTTCAGGACGAGGACGATCTGACCGACGGCGAGGCCGAAGATCACGCCCAGCCCATCGGGCCGGAAGAAGTAGGCGATGACGATCGCGATGACGGAGACCACGCCGAGGCGGACCATCGAGTTGACGGCGACCGGCGCCTTGCGCGGCTCGTTCTCGGCGGTGACGGTGGCGACCTTGAGGACCGCCAGCTTGGCGTTGAGTACGGAGAGGAGGCCGCCGAGCAGGAACCAGGCGGCGAACCACGGGTGACCGAAGGCGGTGCCGACGCCCGCAGCGATCACGGTCAGGCCGATCACGATCACGATCGGGTTCACGAAACTCACGACGCTACGACCGACATGGCCGTCGACGGAGGGGGCCGGCGTCGTCATGTCCCCTCCTTCGGGGTCAGGGTCGCTCCTGCGAAGGTCTCGCGGCGACCGGGGGCGGCGTCTGCCGAATCCGTAGCGTGGGTCACATCACGGATTCTTTGTGATTGGCTGAGACTCTACCAAGAAGTGGGGACACTCCCCACATCGGGGCCGTGCCGTGATCCAGCCGTTCAACTACACACGATAGTACAACAGGACGCGCGTACCGCGTTAGCGGGCACCCGTCTTGGACGATGTGCCTGACCTCGCGGTTTCGGAGTAGCGTTCCCGCAGCCTGGGCACGATCCGCGGCACCACGGTGAAGACCAGGGCACTGAGCAGACCCGCGCCGAACAGCGGCGCGATCAGTGTCGGCGGCAGCATGGTCGAGGCAGCGGCACTCAGGCCCAGCACACCCACCCACAGGTAGATCACCACCACCACACGGCGCTGGCTGTGGCCGATCTGCAGCAGTCGGTGATGCAGGTGCATCTTGTCGGCGGTGAACGGGTGCACCCCCGCGCGGGTGCGGCGGACCACGGCGAGCAGCAGGTCGAGCATCGGCACGAACATCACCGCGACCGCGAGCAGCAGCGGGAGCAGCAGCGCGAAGATGTCGGTCGTGCCGTACGCGTTCTGCGAGATCCGCCCGGACGCCGATGTGGACGCCGCGGCCAGGGTGAGCCCCAGCAACATCGAGCCGGAGTCCCCCATGAAGATGCGCGCCGGCTGGAAGTTGTGCGGCAGGAAGCCCATGCAGGCGCCGAAGAGGGCCGCGGTGATGAGCGCCGGCGGATACGACGGGGCGTCGCCGCCCGAGTCGAACATCAGACCCACGGAGAAGATCAGGATCGCGAGCGCGGCGAGCGCGGCCACACCGGCCAACAACCCGTCGAGGCCGTCGATGAAATTCATCGCGTTGACCGTGGCGACGGCGACCACCACGGTGAGCAGACCCGCCTGCAGTTGGTCGAGAACCACCGTCGTGTTGATCCCCGGGACGTAGACCACGTTCCAGGCCACCCCCATCACCACCAGTAGTGCGGCGGCGAAGATCTGGCCGACGAGCTTGGTGAGCGCGTCCACCCCCCAGCGGTCGTCGATGATCCCGACGACCACGATCACGCCGCCGGCGACGAGCACGGCGACGGCGTCCTTCGAGTAGGCGAAGCCTCGGGTGAGGGCGGGCAGTTGCGCGGCGAGGAAGATCCCCGCGGTCATCCCTATATATATGCCGACGCCGCCCAAGCGGGGCGTCGGAACGACGTGGACGTCACGGGCGCGGGGCACCGCGACGGCGCCGAACCGGGTGGCCACGACCCGCACCAGCGACGTTGCGAAGAATGTGACAACTGCAGCTGTCAGTCCCACTACCAGCAATTCCCGCATCGGGACCCCGGCAGCGCCGGCACCCACGACCGGTCCGCCCAGCATCTCGATGTGCACGCGTGCGAATCTACTCGCACCCCGACGCCGACCGCGTTCGGCGGCCGTCGAGTCGCGAATCCGCTTCGGGCACACCCCGCCTGACCAGAGCGGATGGACAGTCGCCGCCGATCAGCCCAAATGTTACTGACGAGTCGCTCACTGAGCTCCGGCGAAGCAGGCCAATGACGCACATCACTCGCGCGGCCGTTATAGTGTCCTCGGTCATACACCTGAGAACGCAGCATGTGGGTCACAGTGTGGCCACAGTCGAGAGGAGACGTTCGCGGTGACGCAGTCCGTTGCGCACGGCGGGGAGCCCGCCAAGCGACCTTCCTACTGGTCCATCATCAGCAAGAACTTCTCCAGCACCGTCGTGGATTCCATCCGCACGATCGGCCGGAGCGTGCGGATGCTGATCCTGTCGGTGGTCGCCCTCGTCACGGATACGGTCCGCGGCCGCCTGCAGTGGAAAGAGGCGCTCAACCAGATCTGGTACATGATCGGCGTCACCACCGTGCCGGGCGTGCTGATCGCCGTCCCGTTCGGCATCGTGATCTCGATCCAGGTGGGCAACATCATCTCCCAGCTCGGCGCCGATTCGCTCTCGGGCGCGACGGGCGGCCTCGCCGTCATCACGCAGGGCGCCCCGATCGCCACCGGCCTGCTGCTCGCGGGAGCCGGCGCCTCGGCGATCGCCGCCGATCTCGGCGCGCGCACCATCCGCGAGGAGACGGACGCGATGCGGGTCATGGGCATCAATCCGCTCAACCGCCTCGTCGTGCCGCGGCTGCTCGCCGCGTGGATCGTGGCCCCGCTGCTCAACATCCTGGTGATCGCCGTCGGCACCCTGGCCGGCTACCTCGTCGCCGTCGGCGGCCAGGGCGTCACGCCCGGCGCGTACTGGCTGTCCTTCGGCTCGTTCGCGCACCCGGTCGACGTGTGGATCTCGCTGATCAAGTCCGTCATCTTCGGCACCGTGATCGCGATCATCGGCTGCCAGCGCGGCCTCGAGGCGCGCGGCGGCTCGCGCGGCGTCGCCGACGCGGTGAACGCGACCGTCGTGCTCTCCTTCGTCGTCATCTTCGCGTTGAACCTGCTCATCACGCAGGTCACCACGATGTTCTTCCCCATGCAGGTGGGCTGACCCATGACCCGTTCCCGCTGGGCCCTCCCTCTTCCGACCCGGACGCGACGTGGGCCGACCCTGCACCACCGCGCCGCCGCATCGACCGACTCCGTACCTGAACAGGTGAGCTGATACATGGCAACCGTTTACCGCCCACGGGGCACACGCTGGTTCTTCAACCTGTTCGGACCCTCCGGTTCGGCCTGGAGCCTCTTCGACACCATCGGCCACGTCGTCTCCTTCGTCGCCGAGGTGATCCGAACCGTTCCGCACGCGATCAAGCACTACCGCTCGCAGATCATGTACATCCTCACGGACATCACGTGGGGACGCGGCGCGCTGATCGTCGGCGGCGGCACCGCTCCGGTGCTGGCCGTCCTCGGCATCACCGTCGGCGGCATCGTCGCCGTGCAGGGCTTCGCCATCCTCAACATGCTCGGCATGGGCCCGCTGACGGCCGTCGTGGCCTCGTTCGCGAACACCCGCGAGTTCGCCCCGATGCTCGCCGGCGTGGGCTTCGCCGCACAGGCCGGCTGCCGCATGACCGCCGAGATCGGCGCCATGCGCATCAACGAGGAGATCGACGCGCTCGAGTCCCTCGGTCTGCGCTCGGTGTCCTTCGTCGTGACCACCCGCGTGCTCGCGGGCCTGATCGCGGTCGTGCCCGTCTACCTGATCACCCTGATCCTGTCCTGGCTCTCGTGCGCCTGGGTAGTCAAATCGGTGTACTCGATGCCGTCGGGCACCTACGACCACTACTTCAGTCAGTTCGTCAGCGGACCCGACATCATCTTCTCGGTGATCAAGGTCGCCGTCTTCCTGACCGCCGTCATCATCATCCACTGCTACCAGGGCTTCTTCGCCTCCGGCGGCCCGGAGGGCGTGGGTACCGCCTCCGGCCGGGCCATCCGGGCCAGCCTGGTCGCGGTCGTCGTCCTCAACCTCGTCATGACCGTCGCACTGTGGGGCTTCACCTCCCCGGTCTACTTCAAGGGGTAACCAATGGGAGTCGTCTCCGTACCAGGAATGTCGGTCGAGCGGTCGGTGCTGCGCCGCCGCGGCCTCATCGCGGTCGCCGTCATCATCGTGATCGTGCTCGTCGGCTGGTTGATCAAGGCCCTGTGGCCGAAGGACGAGTTCTCCTTCACCCTGCGCTCCCCCGCCGTGGCCGCAGGCGTGGTCGACGGTGCGCCCGTGCGCATCCAGGGCATCCAGGTCGGCACCGTCACCGGGATCTCCGCGCTGGGCAACGGCCAGCAGGGCGTGAAGGTCACGATGAAGTCGGCCGACGGCAAGTCGCTGACCAACAACCTCGAGGCCGCTTACTCGGCCGGCAACCTGTTCGGCGTCACCGAGGTCATCCTGACCCCGCACGACGGTGGCGGTCAGCTGCAGGAGGGCGCCCAGATCGCGCCGACCAAGCCGATCACGGACAACACCGTCTCGAACATGATCGCCACGATCGGTGACGTCAACAGCGACGCCCTGCGCCCGCACATGAGCCAGATCCTGCTGAACTTCGACGCCTCGTCGAAGGCGATGCTCCCGCTGTTCACCGCGTTCGGCAGCGTCGCGCAGGCCGTGCAGGACACCCAGCGCCTGACCACGGCCGAGACCTTCCCGCAGATCACCCGCGCCCTGGGGAGCGCGGACTCGATGATCGCCGCGATGGTCCCGGGCCTGAAGACCCTGTACGACTTCCAGCCCGTGCACGACAAGGCCTGGGTCAACCGCGGCAAGGCGACGCTGGACTCGCTCACCAACGAGCGCGACAGCCTCACCGCCGCGCTGCAGAAGATCCTCTCCCCCGCCGCGCTCAAGGGCCTGGAGACGTCGGTCCCGATGCTGGTGAACCTGATGCAGCCGTTGCTCAACGCCTTCCCGAACGGAAGCGCTACGGGCGTCGGCATCCAGATCGGCGAGCTGCTCGACAACGTGCGCAAGGCGATGCCGAACACCCCGACCGGGCCGATGCTGAATCTGCGGCTCGCGATCGACTACCCTGCGGTCAGCGCGATGCTGCCCCCGGCACCGACGTTCCAGTACATCCCGCCGAAGCCGGGCGAGAAGCCCGCGGCGAAGCCGACGGCACCGACATCGGGCGCCCCGTCGTCCGCGAAGCCGAGCACCCCGACCCCGAAGCCTGGGAGCTGAGTCACCATGAAATCGATCAAGGCCACTGCGATCAAGATCGCGGTCTTCGCCGCGGTGATGATCCTGTTGCTGGTGCTCGTGATGCAGGCGCTCACGCGGCCGCCGCAGGGCGACCTCGACACCTTCCACGCGGAGTTCAAGGACGTCTCCGGCCTCAAGGTGGGCGACGACGTGCGCATGCTCGGCGTGCAGGTGGGCAAGGTCAAGGACATCGCGGTCAAGCAGTCCTCCGACCACCGGCTCTCGAACGCGGCGGTGACCTTCACGCTGCAGCAGGACCGCAAGTTCCGCACCGACGACACTCTCGCGATCCGCTACCAGAACCTCACCGGTTCGCGGTTCCTCGAGGTGCGCCCGACGCCGGGCAGCACCGCCGCCGAGGTCAAGCCCGGGAGCACGATCGACGAGAAGCGCACCCAGCCCTCGTTCGACATCACCTCGGTCTTCGTCGGCCTCAAGCCGGTGCTCTCGACGCTCAACGCCGATGACATCAACCACCTGACGCAGTCGGTGCTCGCGGTGATCGAGGGCAACGGCGAGGGCCTCGGCCCGCTGCTCAGCTCGCTGGACAAACTCATGGCCGTGAGCAACGACCGCCAGCGGGTGCTCACCCAGCTGATCACCAACCTCGGCTCGGTCTCGCAGTCCATCGGCGGCGCGTCCCCCGGCCTGACCAAGGTGCTGCAGCAACTCGACCTGTTCGCCCGCACGCTGGCCAGCAACGTCGGCTCGATGCGCGAGTGGTCGGACAAGACCTCGGGCGTGGTCAGCCGCACCAACGCGCTGCTGGCGGCGCTGGGCCTGACCCCGAACGAGAACCCCCCGCTCGACGCCATCATCAGCAACGCGATGCCGACGGCGGAGCAGCTGGTGAACGCACTGGCGACCCTGCCCGGCATCTTCCAGCTGCTCAACGAGGGCACGCGCCCGCAGGCCGACGGCGCCGTATCGCTGAAGTGCAGCAACGGCGAGGCCAAACTGCCCGGGATGACCAACCTGTACGTCGCAGGCCAGAAGGTGACGGTATGCAACGCAAAGTGAACCTCTTCAACCGTCCGCTGCCGACGGCGGAACAGGACCGGCGCAACCAGCTGAACTGGGGCATCGTCGGCGCGCTCATCGCGGTGATCATCCTGGCCGTCTGCGGCTACCTGTTCGTGTTCCAGCCGGGCACCAAGGAGTACTCGGCGGACTTCAAGGAGGCGCAGGCCGTCCGCAGCGGCGTGGACGTGCGCGTCGCCGGGATCAGCGTCGGTTCCATCTCGGGCGTCGAGCTGCTCGATGACCGCGTGCGGGTGAAGTTCCGCGTCGACAAGGACATCTTCCTCGGCGACGCCACCACCGCGTCGATGAAGATGCTCACCACGGTCGGCGGCTACTACATGGCGCTTACCCCGATGGGCACCACGAGCCTCGGCGACAAGCCGATCCCGCCGGAGCGCGTGAACATGCCCTACAGCCTGCTCGAGACCTTCCAGCAGGCGACGCCGAAGGTCGAGAAGATCAAGGCGACGCCGGTGCGCGAATCGATGTCGCAGCTCAACCAGGCGCTCGAGGACCAGCCGGAGTCGATCCGCAACACCGTGGGCACCTTCAACCGGATGTTCGACAACATCCTGCGTCAGCAGGATCAGGCCGGCGACTTCGTCAAGGTGATGAGCGAGTACTCGACCACTGTCAACAAGAACGGCGACCTGCTGCTCTCCCTGATGCGGAACATGAGCGTCTTCTTCAGCGCCGCTGAGGTGAACCTGGCCGGCTTCAAGAGCTACCTGAGCAACACCACGCAGCTGGTGCAGCGGCTCGGTCCCCTGCTCAACGTCTACCTCGACGACATCGATCCACTGGCCAGCCGCTTCGACGCGCTCGTCGCGAAGGCCCGTGAGGTCGTCCAGCAGGCCGAGCCGGCGATCGCCGACGCCAAGGAGATGCTCAAGAACCTGCAGAAGACCATCGCGCCCGACGGCACGATCCAGCTCGACCAGTCCGAGAAGACCTTCCTCGCCACCAATGTCTGCATTCCGAGCCCGGGGGTGACCTGCTGATGCGTAAGTTCCTCGCCTCCCGCGGCGCGATGTCCGCATTCGTGGTCCTCATCGCCGTCGTGCTGGTCGTCGGCGGCGTCGCCTTCAAGGGCGCCACCCAGAAGACCACCGCGTACTGCGCCGACCTCGACAACGCCGTCGGCCTGTTCACCGGCAGCAAGGTCGCGCAGTTCGGCTACCCGATCGGGGAGATCACCGAGATCACGCCGAACGGCGCCACCACCCGCGTGAAGTTCGACCTGCCCGCCGACCGCAAGCTGCCGACCAACGTCGGTGTGGTCGCGGTCGCCGACTCGCTGGTCGCCCAGCGCCGGCTCGAGCTGCTCGAGCCCTACAAGGGCGGCCCCACGTGGCAGCCCGGCAAGTGCATCAGCAACACCAAGACGCCGCTGTCGATCACCGAGTCGCTGCAGGCGGTCTCGAAGGTCGTCGACGACCTGACCGTCGGCGGCGGCGACGCCGAGTTCCGCAAGGCGATGGCGTCCATCCCCGCGCTCAACAAGGCCACCAAGGGCACCGGCCCCGAGATCGCGGAGATGACCAACAAGCTCGGCGAACTGATGCGCAACCCCGGACCGGGCATGGGCGACGTGGCCGCGATCCTCGACGCCTTCGCCCCCGCCTCCGACGGCCTGGTGCAGAACTGGGACGAGATGCGTGAGTTCCTCACCAAGTACGCCTTCCGCATCAAGAACGTCGGCGAGCCGCTGATGGACACCGGTATCGGCGCCTTCCCGCAGCTGGTCCCGCTGGTGAACACGCTGGCCAAGGTCTTCGACAAGTACGGTGCCTTCATCGCGCCGCTGCTCGAGGTCACCGTGCCGGCCACGACGGTCATGGCGGCCAGCTCCAAGCAGTTCGGCGACCTGCTCAACATCCTGCCGCCGCTGGTGCGCGCGTTCCAGGTGAGCGTCGACAAGAAGACGCTGGCCACGAAGATCACCTACCGCCCGCCGTCATCGCTGGTGCCGTCCAAGAACCCGGCCCAGACGTGCAACAACCTGAACCGGTTCGCCCCGGGCCAGTGCACGGTCGCCGACGCGGGTCATGTCAATGTGGACCTGATCTCCACGGTCCTGCGCGCGACGGGAGCGGCGTACTGATGCGCAATCCACTGACCACCCGGGCCCTGAAGACCGCCGCCACCACGGTGGTGGCCGGCGTGGCCCTCGCGGGCTGCAACATCGGGTTCAACCCGTCGACCATCCCCGCCCCCGGCCAGCCGGGCGGCGGCGACGGGTACGTCGTGCACCTCGACTTCACCAACGTGCTCAACCTGCCCGACCGCGCGCGCGTGGTCTACGACGGTGTCGTCTCCGGGCGCCTGCAGAAGGTCACACTCGAGCAGGAGAAGGCCGTCGTCGACATCAAGATCAACAACGGCGTCAAGGTGCCCAACACGGCGACGGCGACCCTGCAGCAGGACACGATCCTCGGTGACACCTACGTGGCGCTCAAGACCACGCCGGGCAAGCCGGGCACCCCGCTCAAGGCGGGCGACACGCTGCCCACCTCGCAGACCAAGCCGCCGACGCAGATCGAGGACATCCTCGCCGACCTGGCGAACTTCCTCGGCAGCGGCAGCCTGATGCAGCTGCAGGACACCTTCAGCCGGATCAACGACAACCTGCCGGCGGACCCGCAGAAGTTCTCGGGCCTGATGAAGACCGTCTCGCAGACCGTGATCGACCTCGGCCAGCAGAACGACAACGTGAGCCAGGCGATCACCTCGGTCGGAAGCCTGGTCAACACGGTGAACGCCAACGACGACGTACTGGTGGCGCTGCTGCGGCCGCAGGACGACTGGCTCGGGGACTCCCTCGACCTGACGACCGGCGCCATCCGGGTGCTCAGCCGGCTCTCCGATGCGCTGGCGCCGCTCTCCTTCACCGCGCCCCTGCTCGACAGCTCCACCGCGGCCGTGGCCGGGGTGATCAAGCCGCTGATGTTCCCGGGCTGGCCCAACATGGGCGAGCGTCAGGCGAACCTCGCGAACCTCGAGGACCTGCTCAAGAACAAGATCCTGCCGTTCCTCGCCAGCGGGGCGAAGGTGAACGTCAAGGAGATCGGCACCAACGGCTCCGTGCCGAACGCCGAGGCCACCAAACAGGTGGTCAACAATCTTCGGATGGTAGGAGCGGTTCCGTGAAAAAGAGCACCTTCTTCAGTCTCCTGACCTTCGCATTGGTGCTCGTGCTGGGCACGGCGTACATCGCCTTCTCCGTGCTGCAGTGGCGGCCGCTCGCGGACTACCGCTCGGTCACGATGAAGCTCGACGACGCCAACCAGTTGCTCCCCGATTCGTCGGTGCTGCTGCGCGGTGTCAAGGTGGGCAACATCGAGACCATCGAGCGTCGGGACGGCAAGGTCGTGGTGAAGTTCCGCTACGACGGCAAGTACAAGATCCCGTCGAACACCGGGCTGCGCATCGAGCAGCTCTCGGCGGTCGGCGAGCCGTACGTGGACTTCCGCCCCGACACGCTCGACGGCCCGTACCTGGCCGACGGCGCGACGATCGACACCGCCAAGATCAAGGAGCCGCTCTCGCTCCCCGAGACCTTCAAGCTGATCTCGGGCCTGACGAGCAACATCAACTCCACCGATCTGGGCGGCATCACCGAGACGCTCGCGGACGCGACCAGCAACACGCAGGGCTCCCTGCCGAACATCTCCCAGGCCGGCGACCTGCTGGCCCGCACCCTCACCTCCCGGATGCCCAACATCCGGCGGATGATGGAGAACACGCAGGACTACCAGTCCGACATGGCCTGGCTGCCCGGCGCGATCGGCGAGTTCGGCCCGGCCACCCGGACCTTCGTGACGAAGGACGTCGAGCTGCTCAAAGCGCTCGACGGCCTCATGAAGGGCATCGACGGCCCGGATAAGCTCACCAAGACCGTGAACCCGTTCTTGTTCAAGATCGCCCCGGACACGAGCAAGCTGCTCGCGAACCTGGGCCCGATCACCGAGCCGCTCGTCCCGGTGGTGCAGGCCATGACGGACGTGCTGCCGCAGATCGACATCGCCGCGCTACTCTCGCAGGCATTGAACACGGTCGGTTCCGACGGGGCCGCGAACCTCACGGTGGTGATCCCGCCCAAGAAGTGACGCCCGCCGGACCGACGAACCCCCACATGATTGGCTACGCGACAAGTGACTGATTCCACCCCGGACGAGAAGAACCTCGCTGACGAGGTCGAGGCGACCGAGGAGACCATCGACACCGGCGACGCCGCCGAGACCGTCGAGGATACGGCCGACGACTCGACCGACACGAGCGACGACGCGGACGAGGAGGAGACCACCGAGGTGGTCCCCGTGAAGCCTGCGAAGGCCGCCCCCACGAAGAAGGTCTCGACCGCGAAGAAGCGCCCCGCTCCCCCGGTCGAGGAGTACGACGAGGACGACGAGTACGAGTACGAGTACGACGACGAGGGTGAGGAGCCGCCGGTGCGGCGGCGTCCGAAGCCGGCTCGGCGCCCCGCGCCGCGCAAGGCCGCCGCCTCGGTCCCGGCGGCCGGCGCGACGGTCACGACCGTGGTGGTCACCGTCGTCATCCTCGCGCTGCTCGCCACGTCGATCACCTTCGGCGTGCTGTGGGGGATGCAGAAGTCGGACAACGACGAGGCCCAGGCCGCTGCGGCGGACCGGGCACAGGCCGGGAAAGTGGCCGCCGACTACGCGGTCCGCGCGTCGACGGTCGACTACCGCGACCTCCCCGCCTACCAGAGCGGCATCGCCGAGGGCGTCGCGCCGAAGCTCAAGGAGCGCTTCGTCGCGTCCGCGCCCGTGCTGGACCAGCTCTTCCAACCGATGCAGTGGGTGTCGAAGGGCACCGTCCTCGACACCGTCCTCAGCTCGCAGAACGGTTCGATCTACAAGGTCAACGCGTACGTCAAGGTCGAGACCAGCAACGTCCAGGTGCCCAGCGGCCGCGAATCGGTCACGGTGTACAACGTGACGATGGACAAGGATCAGGACTGGCTGATCACCGACGCGGGCGGCCTGATCAACACCGACATCACGCAGATCGGGGGCGACGCGCCCGCACCCGCCGAGGGCGCGCAGCCCCCGGCGGCCCCGGCCCCCGGTAACTGACCGGCCCCGAGACGACGAACGCCCGGAACCTGCACGGTTCCGGGCGTTCGTCGTCGGTGGGGAGGCTGTGACGCGGAGAGCGCCTGCTGCCTCAGGCCAGGGAGTCGGCGCTGACGCCGAGGACCTCGGCGATCCGGGCGGTGCTCACCGCGCCCTCGCGCAGCACGCGCGGCTGCGGACCGGACAGGTCGATGATGCTCGAGGCCACGGCGTGCTCCGACGGTCCGCCGTCGAGGTAGACGTCGACCGAGTCGCCCAGCTGATCGCGCGCCTCCAGCATGGTGGCGGCGGGCGGGCGGCCCGACACGTTCGCGCTGGAGACGGCCATCGGCCCGACCTCGCGCAGCAGCTCGATCGCGACGGGGTGCAGCGGCATCCGCAGCATCACCGTGCCGCGAGTGTCTCCGAGGTCCCAGGCGAGACTGGGCGCCTGCTCGACGACGAGGGACACGGCCCCGGGCCAGAAGGCGCGGGTCAGTTCACGGGCGGCGTCGCTGACCCGGCTGACGAGGCCGTCGATGGTGTTCCACGAGCCCACGAGCACGCCGACGGGCATGTCCGGGCCGCGGTTCTTGGCGGCCAGCAGATCGGCGACCGCGCGGCCGTCGAAGGCGTCGCAGCCGATGCCGTAGAGGGTGTCGGTCGGCATCACCACGAGGCGGCCGCCCTTGACCGCGGCGCGGGCGGCGCTGATCCCCGCGGCACGGGAATCGGGATCGGTGCAATCGAAGGCGCGGCTGGCGATGCTCACGGGTCCATCCTGCCAGTCACGTACCGCGGCCTCCCCGCGAGGTCCCGGTGCTCGGCGACGCCGCCGAACCCCGCGGCGCGCAGCAGCGCGGCGGTACCGGCGCCGTTGCTGTCGTCGTGCTCCACGCCGACCGCTCCCCCGCCCGCGAGCAGCCGGGCCGCCAGCGTCGCCAGATCGCGGATCAGGTCCAGCCCGTCGGCACCGGAGAACAGGGCGAGCGCCGGGTCGGCGGCGGCCTCCCGGTCGAGTTCGGCACCGTCGGGCACGTACGGCGGGTTGGTCACCACCAGGTCGACGGTGCCGAGCAGCTCCGTGAGCCGGTCGGCGAGGCCCGGGTCGCGCACGTCGGCCTCGAGCACGGTCGCGGTGCCCGCGAGGGCGGCTCCCGCGGCGTTGCGCCGCAGGTAGTCCACGGCGCGCGGATCGCGCTCGACGAGGACGACGCGGGCGTCGGGCACCGTCGCCGCGAGGTACAGGCCCAGCGCGCCGGAGCCGGCGCAGAGGTCGACGATCGCCGCCCCGCAGCCGGCCTGCCCGGCGGCCCACGCGGCCAGCAGCTCGGTCTCGGGCCGGGGCACGAAGACTCCGGGCCCCACGGCCAGGGTGAGCGGCCCGAAGTACGCGCGGCCCAGGATGTGCTGCAGGGGCTCCCGGTCCGCCCTGCGGGCGAGGAGGGCCTCGTACGCGACGATCTGCTCCGGCGTCGCGTCGTCGGCGATCGGGAGGCGCCCGCGGTCGGTGCCGAGGGCCTCCGCGAGCAGGACCTCCGCGTCGAACCTGGCCGACGGGACGCCGGCCTCGGCCAGCCGGGCCGCCGCGGCGGCGGCCAGCAGCGTGGGGCGGGTCACCGGCGCGTTACTCGGCCTCGAGCCGGGCCTGCCGGTCCGCGGCCTGCAGGGCGTCGAGCAGCGCGTCCATGTCGCCGTCGAGCACCTGGTCGAGGTTGTGCGCCTTGAAGCCGATGCGGTGATCGGCGATGCGGTTCTCGGGGAAGTTGTAGGTGCGGATCCGCTCGGACCGGTCGACGGTGCGGATCTGCGCGGCCCGCGAGTCCGATGCGGCGGCCTCGGCCTCCTCCTCGGCGAGGGCCTGCAGCCGCGCGGCGAGGACCTGCATGGCGCGGGCCTTGTTCTGCAGCTGCGAGCGCTCGTTCTGGCAGGTCACGACGATGTTCGTGGGCAGGTGCGTGATGCGCACGGCGGAATCGGTGGTGTTGACGCCCTGGCCGCCCTTGCCGGAGGACCGGTAGACGTCGATGCGCAGGTCCGACTCGTCGATCTGCACCTCCTCGACCTCGTCGGGCTCGGGGTAGACGAGCACGCCGGCGGCGGAGGTGTGGATGCGGCCCTGGCTCTCGGTGGCGGGGACGCGCTGCACCCGGTGCACGCCGCCCTCGAACTTCATCCGGGCCCAGACCCCGTCGATGCTGCCGTCGGCCCCGGCGCCGCGCGACTTGATCGCGAAGGTGGCGTCCTTGAAGCCGCCGAGATCGGAGTAGGTGGCGCCGAGGGTCTCGACCTTCCAGCCGCGCTGTTCGGCGTAGCGCAGGTACATGCGGGCCAGGTCGCCGGCGAACAGCGCCGACTCCTCGCCGCCCTCGCCGGACTTGACCTCGAGCACCACGTCGTCGGAGTCGTGCGGGTCGCGCGGCGCGAGGAGGTCGGTGAGCTGCTGCTCGAGCACGTCGATCTGCTCGGTCAGCGCGGTCACCTCGTCCGCGAAGGACGCGTCGTCGGCCGCGAGTTCCTGTGCGGCGTCGCGATCCTCGCGGGCGGCCTCGAGCTTGCGGTGGGTCGCCATGATCGGCGCCAGCTCGGCGAAGCGCTTGCCCACCCTGCGCGCGGCGGCCGCGTCGTTGTGCAGCGCCGGGTCCGACATCTGCTGCTCGAGGCCGGCGTACTCGGCGAGGATGTCGTCGATCGCGGAGGGGGACGAGGCGCTCATGGCGACGGTGCCTTTCGGAGTGGAGCGGTGGCGGGATGACCCGTGAAACGCGCCGACGCCCGGCCTGCGGGGCAGGACGGGCGTCGGCGGGGCGGCTACTCGGAGGCCGAGGCCTTGCTCGGGCGCTTGCCGTAGCGCTTCTCGAACCGGGCGACGCGGCCGCCGGTGTCGAGGATCTTCTGCTTGCCCGTGTAGAACGGGTGGCACTGCGAGCACACCTCGACGTTGATGCGGCCGTCGGCCTTGGTGCTGTGCGTCTCGAACGTGTTGCCGCAACCGCACACAACGGTGGTGGCCACGTACTCGGGGTGAATGCCCTGCTTCATGATTGCCGTCCTTCTCGTTCTTGGTCGCCGGGTCGCCCCTGGCGTGCGCCAGGACCGTGAACCGGAACCCATACCGACGTTCCAGTATGCCAGAACGCACAGCGCATCGAGAAATTCCCGGAACCATGCGCGGGCACCGCCGCGCCCCGGTCACGATGCGGTAGCCGTTTGGCGGATGCCTGGCGGGCGACAAGACCGCCGGAGTTGGCTGGTGCTGACACAGGCACGAACGGGAGAGACGACGTGAGCGAGTCAGGCAGTGCGGCGGCGATCGAGCCCGCGGGGACCGTGATCGGCGGCTACGTCGTGGAGCGCCTCCTGGGTGCGGGCGGGATGGGCGCGGTGTACGCGGCCCGCCATCCCCGGCTGCCGCGGGTGGACGCGCTCAAGGTGCTCCCGGCCGCCTTCTCCGACGACCCCGTCTACCGGGCGCGGTTCGAGCGCGAGGCGGACATGGCCGCGGGGCTCGACCACCCGAACATCGTTCCCGTCTACGACCGCGGCAACGACGACGGCCGGTTGTGGATGTCGATGAAGCTCGTGCCCGGCCGGGACGCCGCCGCGGTGCTCGCGCGCAATCCGCGCGGCCTGCCCGTCGATCAGGTGCTCACGATCGTCGACGCGGTTGCCGCGGCGCTGGACCACGCGCACACCCGCGGCCTGCTGCACCGCGACGTCAAGCCCGGCAACATCATGCTCGACGCCACCGGAAGCGTCCCGCGGGTGATGCTCGGCGACTTCGGCATCGCCCGCCAGCAGCAGGAGACCAGCGAGCTGACGTCCGTCGGGATGGTCGTCGGCACGGTCGACTACGCCTCCCCCGAGCAGCTCAGCGGCGATCCGGTGGACGGCCGCAGCGATCAGTACAGCCTGGCGGGCACCACGGTGCAGCTGCTCACCGGCGCCAAGCCCTACGGCGCGAGCAGCGGCACCGCAGTGATCCGCGACCACCTGCTGGCGCCGCCGCCCACGCCGTCGCGGCACCGTCCGGACCTGCCGCCCGCGATCGACGGCGTGATCGCCCGGGCGATGGCGAAGGCGCCGCAGCAGCGGTTCGCCACCTGCGGCGAGTTCGCCCACGCCCTCCGCGCGGCCGCGTCCGGCGGACACCCGTCGGCACCGTCGAACCCGACGGTCCGCGTCACCCCGCCCCCGCCCGTCACTCCCCCGCCCTTCGCCGGCGTCCCGTCGCAGCCCTTCCCCCGGCCCTCGGGCCCGATCCCGCACGCGGGCACCGCGTCCGGCGGGCCGCAGACGGTGTGGCAGGGCGCGACCGTGGGACTCGCGGGCCCGGCGCCGCAACCCCGCGGCGCCCGCACGGGGGTGGTGATCGGCGCGATCGCCGCCGTCGTGGTGGTGGCCGTGGCCGCCGTCGCGGTCCTCGTGCTCGGCACCAGTTCGGACGACGCGGTGTCGGCCGCGCCGTCCACGCCCGCCACGAGCGCGCCCGCGACCACCACGACGGTGGCCCCGGTGAACAACACCACCACGCTGCGGGAGGGATTCATCGATCCGTGCCTGCTGCCCGTCGGCGCGATCTCCGCGCTGGGCATCACCCCGCTCGCCGACGATCCGGGCCAGCGCTCGGGCGCCGACGGTGCGAAGTTCGCCTGCAAGGGCTCGGACTCGAAGGCCGGGAACGCCGACGTGAAGTTCGCGACGTTCACCTCCTCCCGCTCCTGGGAAACCGGTATGCCGGCGTCGGTTCCGGGGTCGGCGAAATGGCGCTCGTTCACCGTGCCGAGCACCGATCGCAGCACGCCGGACTACTGCGTCACCGCGTACAAGTCACTGTCGAACGGCGTGCTCTACATCGGCCTGCAGAAGGTGGGCGACCGCGACTGCAACCGCGGCGTGGAGATCGCCACGGCGATCACCGCATCGCTGCCGCAGTAGCCGCGGAGACGACGAAAGGCGCGCCCGCGGGCGCGCCTTTCTCGTGTTCTCACTCCGTTCGGGACGGATCAGTCGTTGTCGCCGAAGCCGCTGTTCTTCTGCACCGTCATGAGGAACTCGATGTTGTTCTGCGTCTTCTTGAGCTGGCTGATCAGCATCTCGATGGCCTGCTGGCTGTCGAGCGCCGAAAGCACACGGCGCAGCTTGTTCACCACGACGGCCTCGTCGGGCGCCATGATGAGCTCGTCCTTACGGGTGTTCGACGCCGCGACGTCGACGGCCGGGAAGATGCGCCGCTCCGAGATCTTGCGGTCGAGCTTGAGCTCGGCGTTGCCGGTGCCCTTGAACTCCTCGAAGATCACGGTGTCACCGGTGGAGCCGGTCTCGACGAGCGCGGTGGCGATGATCGTCAGCGAGCCGCCGTTCTCGATGTTGCGCGCCGCGCCCAGGAACCGCTTCGGCGGGTACAGGGCCGTGGAATCGATACCGCCCGAGAGGATGCGGCCCGACGCGGGGCTCGAGTTGTTGTACGCGCGGCCGAGGCGGGTGATCGAGTCGAGCAGCACCACCACGTCCTTGCCGCCCTCGACGAGGCGCTTGGCCCGCTCGATGGCGAGCTCGGCGACCGAGGTGTGGTCTGACGGCGGGCGGTCGAAGGTGGAGCTGATGACTTCGCCGCGCACGCTGCGCTGCATGTCGGTGACCTCTTCGGGCCGCTCGTCCACCAGCACCACCATGAGGTAGCACTCGGGGTTGTTGGTGGCGATCGCGTTCGCGATGTCCTGCAGCACCGTGGTCTTACCGGCCTTCGGCGGAGCGGAGATCAGCGCGCGCTGGCCCTTGCCGATGGGCATGATCAGGTCGATCACGCGGGTGGTGAGGATGTTCTGCGCGGTCTCCAGGCGCAGCCGCTGGTTGGGGTAGAGCGGCGTGAGCTTGTTGAACTCGGGCCGGTTCTTCGCCGAATCCACGTCCTGGCCGTTGACGGTGTCCAGCCGGACGAGCGGGTTGAACTTCTGCCGGTTGCTCTGGTTGCCGCGGCCGCCTCCGCCGCCGCCCTGGTTGCCGCCGTCGTTGTTCTCGCCGTCGCGGGGCATCTTCACGGCGCCGGTGATCGCGTCGCCGCGGCGCAGGCCGTTGCGGCGGATCATGTTCATCGAGACGTAGACGTCGTTCGGGCCGGCGATGTAGCCCGACGTGCGCACGAAGGCGTAGTTGTCGAGCACGTCGAGGATGCCCGCGACGGGCTGCAGGACGTCGTCCTCGCTGACCTGCGGCTCACCGTCGTTCTGGCCGCGGTCGCGGCCGCGGCGGCGCTCACGGAAGCGGCGCCCGCGGCGCCCCTGGCCGTCGCCCTCGTCGGGGCCGTTGTTGTTCTGATCGTTCGACGGGCCGTTGTTGCCGCGCTGCCGGTTCTCGCCCTGCTGGCGATCACCCTGCTGGCGGCGGTCCTGGCGGCCCTCACCCTGCTGACGGTTCTCGCCCTGCTGGCGATCGCCCTGCTGGCGGTCGCCCTGCTGGCGGTCGCCCTGCTGGCGGTTCTCGCCGTCCTGATTCTGGTTGCCGTTCTGGTTGCGCTCGCGACGCTGGTTGCGCTCGCGGCGCTGGCCGCCCTCGCGCTGGCTCTGCTCGCCGTCGCCGCGGGGCGCGTCCGCCTGGGCGTTCGCCTCCGACGGTGCCTGCTCCGCCCTGTCCGCCTTGGGGGCGCGGGCGCCGCGGCCCTCGTTCTTGGGCGCGTCGGCGGGGGCGTCGTTCTTCGGCGCCTCGGCCTTCGGAGTCTCGGCCTTGGCGGCGTCGGCCTTCGGAGCCTCGGCCTTGGGGGCCTCGGTGGTCGTGGGGGCGGTCTCGGCCGGCGCCTCCGCCTTCGGCGCGGCCGCCTTGGCGGCCTTCGGCGCGGTCGTGGCGGCGCCGCCGTGCTCGGTGATCGCGGCGATCAGATCGCCCTTGCGCAGGCCGGAGATGCCCTTGATCCCCAGCTCGCTCGCGATGCCGCGGAGCTCGGCTAGCACCATGCCGTTGAGGCCCGAGCGGCGCCGCTCATCGGCCCGCGTGGTGCTGACAGTGGCGGTGGCCGTCTCCGGGCTGGTGGTCACGTCCGTATCGGTCACGGAGTTCCTTTCAATTCCCTGCGCGCGTGGTGCGAAAGCAGGGGCCTACCGTGCTCACCGGGCCGTCCTGTGGTGTTGCACAGGTGATTTCGCGGACGGTGCACGAATGACGAAGGTGCTTGTGTGCACTTCGGCTGCCGGGCCCCGCGTTTCCGGCGGGGGCACAGATTGTCTCGGCCTGATGTGGAGACCGGCGCGCCAACACGTCCGAGGCTGGTTGCTGGGCGTGGAATGGCTAAGGTGCCGAAGTAGCGTCCGCGCATTCGTCGGACACTTTTGCCATAATAGCGCGGGTATCGGCGCCCGGCAATCACCGCCCCCGCGTTTCCGCTCACCCGGTGGATCCGCGCACACCGCGCGACTGTGCGCACGCGCCGCGTCCGCTCAGCCGCGCCCGGTGCGCGGCATGCGATCCGCGCGCGGCGCGTGCGCGGATCCGAGGGCGTCAGCCGCGCACGACCCCGTCGGCGATGGGGAGCTCCCGCACGGTGAACCCGGCCTCGACGGCGGCGTCGGAGAGCCGGGTGGGCAGCGCCTGCGGCGTCAGGGCCAGCACCGTCGGCCCGGCGCCGGAGATCGCGGCGGCCACGCCGGCGGCGCGCAGGCGCTCGACCAGCGCGAACGACTCCTTCATCGAGGCTGCCCGGTAGCGCTGGTGCAGCCGGTCCTCGGTCGCGTCGAGCAGCAGGTCCGGGTGCGCGGTGAGCGCGAGCACCATCAGCGCGGCGCGCGAGGCGTTGAACGCGGCATCGGCGTGCGGCACCAGGCGGGGCAGCATGCCGCGGGTCACCGAGGTCGATGACTGCACGGCCGGAACGAAGGCGTACGCGCGGATGTCGGGGTGCACGTCCACCCGGCGGGCCCCGTAGTGCACGGGGGCCGACGGTGCCGCGCTCGCGGCCGCGTGGTCGCGGTAGCCCGCCACGTCCGGGACCGGCACCGCCGGCACCGTCCACGCGACGACGGCGCCGCCGAGCACGCTGGCCGAGGCGTTGTCCGGGTGGCCCTCGAACTCGGAGGCGAGCTGCACCATCTCGTCCGTGGTGAGCCCGCGGGGCGCGTCGGCGTCGGCGGCCAGCGCGGCGGCGGCAGCGATCCCCGCGACGGCGGCCGCGGCCGAGGAGCCGAGGCCGCGCGAGTGCGGGATCCGGTTCACGCAGGTCAGGCGCAGCCCGGGCGCGCTCACCCCGAGGTGCGCGAGGGTGCGGCGCAGGGCGACCACCACGAGGTGACGGTCGTCGGTGGGCACCTCGTCGGCGCCCTCCCCCGTGATCGCGACGGTCAGGTCACCGTCGACGGCGGGGTCGACGGTCTCGACGGTGACGTCGTCGTAGAGCCCCAGCGCGAGGCCGAGGGTGTCGAAACCCGGACCGAGGTTGGCGCTGGACGCCGGAACGGTGACGGTGGCGGTGAGGCCGACGGGCAGGACGAGCGGGGCGTTGGAGGCGGGTGACACGGCAGCGCTTACTCCGTCAGCCCCATGGCGGAGGCCACGGCGACGGGGTCGATGCCCACACGTGCGATCTCGGGCAGGCTGCTCAGCGCGGTGTCGGGGTCCTTGAGTCCGTTACCGGTCACGGTGCACACCACCGTGGAGCCCTTCTCGATCCAGCCGTCCGCGGTGGCGGCGAGCAGGCCGGCGACGGAGGCGGCGGACGCGGGCTCGACGAAGACGCCCTCGGTCTTGGCGATGAGGCGGTAGGCCTCGAGCAGCTTCTCGTCGGTGGCGGCGCGGAACTCGCCGTTCGACTCGTCCTTGGCCGCGACGGCCTGGTTCCAGGACGCGGGGCTGCCGATGCGGATGGCGGTCGCGATGGTCTCGGGATCCTTGACCGGGGCGCCGTTCACCAGCGGCGCGGCGCCGGCGGCCTGCACGCCGAGCATGCGCGGGCGCGACGAGGCGACGCCGTCGGCGAAGTACTCGCTGTAACCGCGCCAGTAGGCGGTGATGTTGCCGGCGTTGCCCACGGGCAGCGCGTGCACGTCGGGAGCCTTGCCCAGCGCGTCGACGATCTCGAAAGCCGCGGTCTTCTGGCCCTCGATGCGCACCGGGTTCACCGAGTTGACCAGTGCGATGGTGTCGAACGTGGCGGTGGTCTTGCGCGCCAGCTCGAGACAGTCGTCGAAGTTGCCGTCGACCTCGATGATCTTCGCGCCGTACATGACGGCCTGGGCGAGCTTGCCCATCGCGATCTTGCCGGCGGGCACCAGCACGGCGCACTCGATGCCGGCGATCGCGGCGTACGCGGCGGCGGAGGCGGAGGTATTACCGGTGGACGCGCACAGCACGCCCTTCTTGCCGGTGGCCTTCGCCTCGGTGACGGCCATGGTCATGCCGCGGTCCTTGAAGGAGCCGGTGGGATTGAGCCCTTCGACCTTGAGATGCACGTCGCAACCGGTGAGCTCGGAGAGCGCCCTCGCGGGCAGCAGCGGGGTCGCGCCCTCGCGCAGGGTGACGGGCGCCCAGCCCGGCTCCCACGTGTCGCACACGGGCAGACGGTGCCGGTAGGCCTCGATCAGCCCGGGCCAGGGCTTGTGCACGGCGTCAGTCATTGGTTCCCTCCAGACGGAGCACGGAGGACACGGCGGTCACCACGTCCAGATTCTTCAGGGCTTCGACGGTGGCCGACAGAGCCGCGTCGGGTGCCCGATGGGTCAGGATCACCAGCCGCGCACCCTGGTCCGGGGTGTCGGCCTGCTGACGGACGGTGCTGATGGAGATGCTCCGCGCCGAGAACTCGTTCGCAACCGCGCTGAGCACGCCCGGCCGGTCCGCGACCTCCATGGCCACGTAGTAGCGGGTGAGCACCTCGCCGATGGGAGCGATCGGCAGCTTCGCGTACGCCGAATCGCGCGGTCCGCGGCCGGAGACGACCTTGTTGCGGGCCGCGGCCACCAGGTCGCCCATCACGGCGGAGGCGGTGGGCGCGCCACCGGCGCCGGCGCCGTAGAACATGAGGCGACCGGCGTTCTCGGCCTCGACGAAGACGGCGTTGTACGCGCCGTCGACGCTCGCCAGCGGGTGCTTGAGGGGCACCAGCGCCGGGTACACGCGCGCCGAAACCCGCTGTGCGCCCTTCTTGTCCGTCAGCTTCTCGCAGATCGCGAGCAGCTTGATGGTGCAGTCGAAGGCCTGCGCGGCCTCGATGTCGGCGGCGGTGACGCCGGTGATGCCCTCGCGGTGCACGTCGTCGGCCTTGACGCGGGTGTGGAAGGCGATCGAGGCGAGGATCGCTGCCTTGGAGGCGGCGTCGTAGCCCTCTACGTCGGCGGTCGGGTCGGCCTCGGCGTACCCCAGGCGGCCGGCCTCCTTGAGCACGATCTCGTACGGGTCGCCGTGCTCTGCCATGTTGGAGAGGATGAAGTTGGTGGTGCCGTTGACGATGCCCGCCACCAATTCCACGCTGTCGCCGGCCAGGGACTGCTGCAGCGGGCGGATCACGGGGATCGCGCCGGCCACGGCCGCCTCGAAGTACAGATCGGCGCGGGCCTTGTTGGCGGCGTCGGCGAGCTGGCCGGTGTACTCGGCGAGCAGCGCCTTGTTCGCGGTGACCACCGACTTGCCGGCCTTGAACGCGCTGAGCATCAGCGAGCGGGTGGGCTCGATGCCGCCCATGACCTCGACCACGATGTCGACGTCGTCGCGGCCGACGAGCGCCTCCGCGTCGTCGGTGAGCAGGCTCTTCTTCAAGCCCAGCTCCTTGAGGCCGCGATCCTTGTCGGTGTCGCGCACCGCGATCCCGCGGATCACCAGGCGCGCACCCACGCGGGCGGTGAGATCGTCGGCGCTCTCGGTGAGAATGCGCGCCACCTCGGTGCCCACGGTGCCCATGCCGAGGAGGGCGACGCCCAGTTCCTTGGCCTGACCAGGGTTTTCAGTCATCAGAGCACCTCCAGGCTCACGAGATCGTCCACGGTCTCCCGGCGCAGGATCAGCCGCGCCGCGCCGTCCTTGACCGCCACCACCGCGGGACGCGGCTGCATGTTGTAGCGGCTGGACATCGAATAGCAGTACGCCCCCGTGGCGGCGACGGCCATCAGGTCGCCCTCCGCCAGGTCGCCGGGGGTGAGCGTGTCACGGACCAGGATGTCGCCGGTCTCGCAGTGCTTGCCGACGATCCGCGACTGCACGGGTGCGCCCTGCGGATCGCGGCTCGCGACCACGGCGGTGTACTCCGCGCCGTAGAGCGCCGGGCGGATGTTGTCGCTCATGCCGCCGTCCACCGAGACGTAGCGCCGGAAGCCCTGCGCGCCCACGTCCTCCGAATCGACCGCCACGTCCTTGATCGTGCCCACCTCGTAAAGGGTGATTCCGGGCGGACCGGCGATCGCGCGGCCCGGCTCGACCGCGATGTGCGGGGCCCGCAGGCCCAGCGCGGCCGACTCGGTCTCGACGATGTGGCGCAGTTTCGCGGCGAGGTCCGCGACGGGCGGCGGATCGTCGTGCGTCGTGTAGGCGATGCCGAGGCCGCCACCGAGATCGATCGTGCCCAGCTGCGCGGTCTTCTCGGCGCCGAACCGGGCGACCACGTCGCGCAGCAGCTCCAGCACGCGTCGGGCGGCGATCTCGAAACCGTCGACGTCGAAGATCTGGGAGCCGATGTGGCTGTGCAGGCCCACCAGGCGCAGGTTCTCGGCGGCGAAGACCGCGGCGACCGCCCGCATCGCGGGCGAGTCCTCCCCGGCATCGCCGGTGGCGAGCGAGAAGCCGAACTTCTGGTCCTCGTGCGCGGTGGAGATGAACTCGTGCGTGTGCGCCTCGACGCCCGGGGTGAGCCGGATCAGCACCTCCTGGACGGCGCCACGCTCCCCCGCGACGGCGTCGAGCCGCGCGATCTCCGAGAGGGAGTCGACCACCACGTGCCCGATGCCCGAGGCCACCGCGTAGTCCAGCTCCGCGACGGACTTGTTGTTGCCGTGCAACGCGATCCGCTCCGCAGGAAATTCTGCACGCAGCGCGACGGCCAGCTCGCCGCCGCTGCACACATCGAGGTTGAGCCCCTCGTCGCGCACCCAGCGGGCGATCTCCATGGAGAGGAAGGCCTTCGAGGCGTAGTGCACTGCGGCGTCCTCGCCGAAGGCCTCGCGCATGCCCCGGCAGCGGGCGCGGAAGTCGTCCTCGTCGATCACGAGCAGCGGCGTACCGAACTCGGTCGCCAACGCCCCGACGGGCACGCCCGCGACGGAGACGGCACCGTCGGCCTCCCGGCGGGCGTGAGCGGGCCAGACGGCCCGGTCCAGTTCACTCACGTGTGACCTCTCACATCCGTTCGGGTGCCGAAACACCCACGAGCGCCAGGCCGTTCGCGAGCACCTGGCGGGTGGCGGCGCACAGCGCCACGCGGGCGCGGTGCAGGTCGGTCGGCTCCTCGTCGCCCATCGGCAGGACGCGGCACTCGCTGTAGAAGCGGTGGTAGGCGCCGGCCAGCTCCTCGAGGTAACGCGCGATGCGGTGCGGCTCACGCAGATTCGCGGCGCCCGCAGCCACCGCCGGGAACTCGCCCAGGGTGCGCACGAGATCGCCCTCGCGGGCGTGGTCCAGCAGCCCCAGGTGCTCCGTCGACGGCGCGAGGCCGAGCTCGGCGGCCGCGCGGGCGATGGCCGAGAGCCGGGCGTGCGCGTACTGCACGTAGTAGACGGGGTTCTCGTTGCTGGCCTGGGCCAGTAGGTCGAGGTCGAGGTCGATGGAGGTGTCCACCGAGCTGCGCACCAGCGAGTAGCGCGCCGCGTCCACGCCGACGGCCTCGACCAGGTCGTCGAGGGTGATGACGGTGCCGGCGCGCTTGCTCATCCGGACGGGCTTGCCGTCCTTGACCAGGTTCACGAGCTGCCCGATGAGCACCTCGATCTGCGCGGGGTCGTAGCCGAGCGCCGCGGCGGCGGCCTTGAGCCGGCCGATGTAGCCGTGGTGATCGGCGCCCAGCATGTAGATCGCGAGGGTGAAGCCGCGATCGAATTTGTGCTTGATGTAGGCGATGTCACCGGCGATGTAGGCGGCGTTGCCGTCGGACTTGATGACGACGCGGTCCTTGTCGTCGCCGTAGTCGGTGGTCTTGAGCCACCAGGCGCCGTCCTTCTCGTAGAGGTTGCCGCCGGTCTTGAGCTGCTCGATGCTGCTCTCCACCAGGCCCGAGGTGAACATCTCGTCCTCGTGCGTGAACACGGCGAAGTCGGTGCCGAACTCGTGCAGGGTGTTCTTGATGTGCCCGAACATGAGCTCCACACCGTCGGCACGGAAGGCCTCGACGCGCTCGGCGTCCGGGAGATCCAGAATGCCCGGGCGGTCCTTCACGACGGTGGCGGCGATCTCGCCGATGTAGTCGCCGGCGTAGCCGTCCTCGGGCGTCGGCTCGTTGCGGGCCGCCGCGTCGAGCGAGCGCGCGAAGCGGTCGATCTGCGCGCCGTGGTCGTTGAAGTAGTACTCGCGGGTGACCTCGGCGCCCTGCGCCTCGAGGACGCGGCCGAGGCTGTCGCCGACCGCGGCCCAGCGCGCGCCACCCAGGTGGACTGGGCCCGTCGGGTTGGCGGAGACGAACTCGAGGTTGATGAGCGCACCGTCGAGCGCGGCCCCGTGCCCGAAGGCACCGGCCTGCTCGAGGATGTTCGCGACGAGCTGGTTCTGTGCGTCGGCGGCGAGGCGGATGTTGAGGAAGCCGGGGCCGGCGACGGTGGCCTCGTCGATCCCCTCGGCGTTGCCGAGCGCCTCGGCCAGCCAGGTCGCGAGATCACGGGGGTTCACGCCCGCCTTCTTGGCGACCTGCATGGCGACGTTGGTCGAGTAATCGCCGTGCTCGGGGTTGCGCGGCCGCTCGACGGTGACGCGTTCGGGCAGCACGGAGACGTCGAGGCCGCGCTCGGTGAGCACAGTGGTCGCGGTGGCGTGCAGGAGTTCCGAAAGGTCAGCGGGAGTCACCGGTCCATCCTAGGGTGCGCCTGACCGCCCGGTTTCCGCCGGGCCCGCCCTATGCGCTAACCTTGCTACGCCCTGCGCCCCCGTAGCTCAGGGGATAGAGCGTTCGCCTCCGGAGCGAAAGGCCGCAGGTTCGAATCCTGCCGGGGGCACTCTCTTCTCCCACGCGACTCATCGACGCGACTTCTTCCTTGCAGATAAAGCTTTTCGACGTTTCGCCGCCGTCACTGTGCGAGACCGCCTCCCCCTACTCCGCGTACGGCGACAACTCCGACATGTACACAGGCTGACGTCCTGTTCGCTACAGTGAAGCTGACTCGACGGGCTTTGCGAATTGACAATGGGAGCCGACGTGCTGAATCGCGCGATCTTCACCGATCCGGCGCGCCCGCTGTCCGAACGTGAGGAATGGAACGCGCTCTACGAAGCGCGCCGCGCAGCGCGACAGTCCCGCAATACGCTGCGTACCGCGCGCGGACAGTACCGGCGATACCGCCGGCGCCTCGGAGGAGGCCCGTATCTGGACTGGCCTCGCTGGAAGGCCGAGTACGACAAGACCTACCGCACCATCGGGACGCCGATCCCGCCCGGCGACAACAGCGTGCCGCCGCCCCTGTCCTGAGCTCCGCGTCGGTGATGCCCGCCGCACCGGACAGTGATCAAATAGATAGGTGAGCGAACCAGTCCCCGACCCCCTGCCCCGCGTCGCGCGTGTGCGCTCGCTCGTCTTCGCCGACGGTGCTCCCGTCTGGCGGTGGCGAGCGGGACTGCGGGCGGCGGCAGCGGTCGCGATCCCGGGCGCGGGACTGGTGGCGGCCGGCCACGCGAGCTCCGCCCTCTTCACCACGTTCGGCGCGTTCGCCGTGCTCTACGGCGAGGGCCGCGCCTACCGGATCCGCGGGCAGGTCGTCGCGATCGCCGCCCTCGCGCTGCTGCTCTCGACCGCGGTCGGCGCGACGATCGGCTGGGCGATGCCGGCCGGCGGCCTCGCGCTCAAGGTGTGCGGGGTCCTGATGACGGTGGTGCCGGCGGTGGCCGCGGTGCACGTGGTGGATGCGCTGCGGCTGGGTCCGCCGGGCGCCCTGTTCTTCGCGATCGTCGGTTCGGGCGCGCTGATCGCGGTCGAGTCCGGCGCGGACCCCGGAACCCTGGTGCTGGCCGCGGCACTGGGCGCCGTGAGCTCGATCCTCGTCTCCCTGTCCGGCGCGCTCATCGACCCGTCCGCACCGCAGCGCGAGGCGACCGGGCGGGCCGTGGGCGCTGTCAATGCGGTCCTCGCCTCCGACGGGCCGCCGTCCGCCGAGCAGCGGCACGCCGCCGGGTCGGCGCTGGTGGCGGCCTGGTCGACGATGGACGACGCGCGGGCCGCGAACCGCCCCGCCGATGCCGCATCGCTCAGTGCCCTGCGCGAGGCCAACGATCGGTTCGCCGCGGCATCGACGGACCCCGTCGACACCGAGGCCGATCCGACCCGCGCCGTCACCACCTCCCGGTTGCGGCCGACCGTCGGCTACCGACTCCGCCGCTCGGTCAGCCCCTCGTCCCACGCGGCGATCACCGCGGGCCGCGTGGGCGTCGCCTGCCTCGCCGCGGGCGCGGTGAGCCTGGCGCTGGGCTTCGATCGGCCGCACTGGGCCGCGATCGGCGCCCTCGTGGTGCTGCAGACCGGCGTGGATCGCGTGCACGGCACGGTGCGCGCGCTGCACCGCTTCCTCGGCACCGCCGTCGGGTTGCTGCTCTTCGCCGGCCTGCACGCGCTCGCCCCGCAGGGATACGCCCTGATCGCGGTGATCGCGGTGCTGCAGTTCTCGATCGAGGTGCTCATCGTCCGCAACTACGCCGCCGCTGTCGTCGTCATCACCCCGGTGGCGCTGCTGGCCAGCGGCGCCGGCGTCACCGGCGGCCCGGCGGGACCGGTCATGCGCGATCGGCTGCTGGAGACGCTGGTGGGCGTCGTCGTCGCGTTGCTCGCGATGTACTTCCTGGACCCGCGGGCGCACCGTCGTACTTTCGCCTGGACGGACGGCCGGATCCGCAGCGCCGCCGTCGAACTCGTCGACGCCGGGGAGGCGGGTCGGGTGGGCGCACCGTCCGCGCGGGAGGCCGCCCGCCACCTGCACTTCGAGTTGGAGGGCGGCGTGCGCGCCGGCATCGACTCCGTGCACAACGAGCCTGAGTGGGCCGCCGAACGGTGGCCGTCCCGGGCGGCGCTGGTGCACGACGGCTACGACCTCACGGCGAAATTCTGGTCGACGCCCGCGAACGCGCCCCTGCGGGACGGGGACGCCTGGCGGCGCCGGTTCGACTGACCGATCAGGCGGCCACGCCCGCATTTGCCATCTGAAACACGGCGACCGATTTCGTGCGATGATGGGCCCATGCACGAGGGGGCGCTCGGAGAGGTGCTGCCGCGCGAACTCCTTGGCCGCGTCGCGATGAAGGACAGGGTATGGCGGTACGCGATCGCTGCACTGACCGTAGCCTTCGGAGCGTTCGGCGCGGCCACCCTGGTGATCCCGGACGGTGCCGGCGATAGCCACTGGCGGAAGATCGCGATCGGACTGATCTGTGCCAGCGCCGTGCCCGTGTCGGTCATCGTCGCCAGGACTCCGCTCGGCAGAACGTGGTGGTCGGAGCACTCCGGTACCAGACGCAGCATCGTCTTCGTCGCGTACGCGGACTTCAGCCTCGCCGGGGTGGTGCTCTGCATGCAGAATCTGCAGACGGCGATGATCGGCACCGGCCTGTTCTCCGTGATCGGCGCGTACGTGGCGCATTTCGTGAACGGGCGCGTCATGGCCGTGCACATCGCCTTCTCGACGGCGGTGATCCTCGCTCTCGGCGCGCGACTCCTGCACGCCGGGCAGGGCCCGATGGCCGTCGGCCACGAGGTGCTCGTCGCGATCGTCGTCGCCAACGCCGTCGTGGCGCTCCTGCGCCGCTACACGGTCGAATCGCAACGGTTGATCCGCAACCACCTCGTCGAGTCGTCGCTCGATCCGCTGACGAACATCCTCAACCGCCGCGGCTTCGCCTTCGCGGGCGACCGGCTCCTCCGTGACGCCACCGGCGATCTGGTGGTCGCCGCGCTCGACATCGACCAGTTCAAGACGATCAATGACCGCTTCGGCCACACCGTCGGGGACGGCGTGCTCCGCAACGTCGCGCGCCTGCTCGACGCCGGCACCTCGTCGGGCGCGGTCGTGGGCCGCCTCGGGGGCGACGAGTTCGCCGTCATCAGCGCGGATCCCGAGCACGACGAGGCGTTCCTGCGGGACGCCGTCCACCGCGAGCCGGTGCGTCTTCCCGATGGCGGTTCTGCGTCGGTGAGTATCGGACTCGTCCGGTTCCACCGCCTCCCCCCGGGCCGCAGGTCGGCGCCCATGACTGCCCTCCTCGACGAGTTGACCGACCGTGCCGATCGCGCCCTGAAGACGAGCAAGACCGCCGGCCGCCACCGGACCACGTCGGTCGAGCAGTGAGAATCAGCCCGCGAACATGACTACCGATAACGTTCCCGAGGACTACTTCGATTTCGCGACTGCGTGCGTGGACTATTCGCGAGAACATCGCCGAACGACCCGACACCACGTCGACCTCATCGAGAAGTACGGAACGCCGCGCACTGCGGCGGAGCAGGCGCTACTGGGCTGCCTCAGAGCTCTCCGCGACGGTCGGATCACGGAGGAGTGGTGCGTCGGCGTGATCGACGCCGGAACACGCGGCGAGCTGTTCTACCTCGTCTACCGATGGCGCGACCACCCCATCACGCTGGGCTTCGCGGCGGAAGCCACGCTCTCGCCGCTCTACGGATCGTCCGACGATCCGGTGACGGTCGGCCGGGACTCCGCGGCGTTCTGCATCGGCGAGCCGCTCGGGTCGGTCGCGGACCACCTCTCCCCCGACGGGAACGACGTCCACTGGTGGGGGACCCCGCTGTCCGATTGACTCTCAGCTGGGATGCGGCAGCCAGTCGATGGTGGCCAGGTACCGGCCGAACCACACGGTCGCGAGGCCGATGAGCAGAACCAGGAGCGACAGGAACCTGGTGCGGGGGAACCGCCGGTAGATCCTCTGCGCCAGCCAGACGACGGCTGCGGTGAGCACCAGCGCCTCGATCCAGGCGATCACCTCCGCGCCCCGCGATCCCGCGTCCGCCGCCCAGAGGGCGGGCAGGAACAGGAACAGCCCCGCGACGAACGGAACGATCGACAACATGGCCAGCGCGGTGGCCAGGCTCGCCGCCCAACCGATCCCCTCCCGCAACCGATCCCGCGCCGGCGCCGCCCCGGCCACCAGCGCGTACGCGACCCACAGCACCACCGCGGCCGGAAGCGAGAAAACCGACACGTCGAAGACGTCCCACACCTCAGGCTCCGCGACGCTCGAACCGCGCGAACAGTGCCGGTGCGATGCGGCGGAGGACCTCCACGAGCACGATGGCCAGAGCGCCGAAGGCGAAACCGATGCCGACGGTGGCGGGGTCGCTGATGTCGAGGAAGAACTTCTCCTGCGCGAGCGGGATCGAGAACAGCACGACGTAGAACAGCACCGAGACACCGACCAGCAGCGCCTTCCACCAGGTGTACGGGCGCGCGACGATCGCGAGCACCCACAGCGCGCCGACCAGCAGCGTGATCAGCGCGGCCGTCGAGGCCTGGATCTGCTCGACGCTCAGCGCCGCCGCCTTCCCTCCCAGCGAGGCGCCGGAGCCGCCGGGGTTCACGACGAGGTAGCACAGGAAGATCGCGATGCCCACGCCCACGCCGGAGGGCAGCGCCAGCTTGAGCACCCGCGAGACGAAGCCGGTCTTGGCGCGCTCGTTGTTGGGCGCCAAGGACATCACGAAGGCGGGCAGGCCGATGGTGAACCACGCGGAGATGGTCACGTGGATGGGCTGGAACGGGTACGAGATCGCGGCGAAGCCGAAGATCTTGGCGCCCAGGCCCGCCAGCCCCACGAGCCATGCGAGCAGCACCGCGTAGACGGTCTTGGTGAGGAACAGGTTCGCGACGCGCTCGATGTTGCCGATCACGCGCCGGCCCTCGCCGACGACGTAGGGCAGGGTGGCGAACTTGTTGTCCAGCAGCACGATCTGCGCGACCGACCGGGCGGCGGAGCTGCCGGAGCCCATCGCCACACCGATGTCGGAGTCCTTGAGCGCGAGCACGTCGTTGACGCCGTCGCCGGTCATGGCGACGGTGTCGCCGCGCGACTGCAGCGCCTTGACCATCGCCCGCTTCTGGTCCGGCCGCACGCGACCGAAGGTCACGTTGTCGGTCACCATGTCGGCCAGCTCGTCGTTCTCCGACGGCAACTTCCGCGCGTCCACCGAGGAATCCGGCGAGCCGAGCCCCAGCGAGTGCGCGACCGCGCCCACGGACACGGCGTTGTCGCCCGAGATCACCTTCACGGCGACGCCCTGCGAATCGAAGAAGTCGAGGGTGTCGCGGGCGTCGACGCGCACCCGCTGCTCGAGCGCGATCAGCGCGCGCGGCACCAGGTTCCCGGGCGCCTGCAGCCCGTCGACCTCGGTGTCCACCGGCACGTCCGTCGAGGCCACCAGCAGCACGCGCAGCCCGTTCGAGCCCAGCTCGGTGGCGCGCCGGGCGCCGTCGGACTCGGGGTCGAGGAGCACGTCGGCGGCGCCGAGGATCCAGTTGCCGCGCGGCGCATCCCCGTCGGCGAGCGAGATCCCGGACCACTTCTTGGCGGAGCTGAACGGTGCCACGGCCGCGGCGCGCCACGACGGCGCGTCGGGGTAGGTCTCGGCGATCGCCTGCACGCTCGCGTTGGGGCGCGGATCGAGCGCGGCGACGGCGGCCAGCGCGGTCTCGATGTCGGCGCGATCCCCGTCCAACACATCGAGTTCCGAGAGGCGCATGCCGTTCTCGGTGAGCGTGCCGGTCTTGTCCGCGCACACCACGTTCACGCGCGCCAGGCCCTCGATCGCGGGCAGTTCCTGCACCAGGCACTTGCGCTGCCCGAGCCGCACCACGCCGACCGCGAAGGCGATGGAGGTCATGAGCACGAGGCCCTCCGGAACCATCGGCACCAGGGCGGCGACCATGCCGAGAATGGCCTGGTTGAGCTCCTGCTTGGAGATCACCAGCTGGTTGAACACCGTCAGGACGCCGGCGGGGACCAGCAGCCAGGTGATCACCTGCAGGATCTTGTCGATGCCCGAGCGCAGCTCGGAGTTGACCAGGGTGAACTTGCTGGCCTCATCGGCGAGCTGCGCGGCGTAGGCGTCGGCGCCGACCTTCGTGGCGCGGTAGGCACCCGAGCCGGAGACCACGAAGCTCCCGGAGAAGATCTCGTCGCCCAGTTGCTTGTCGACGGGGTCCGCCTCGCCGGTGAGCAGCGACTCGTCGACCTCGAGTGCCTCGAACTCGATGGTCTCGCCGTCGACGACGATCTGGTCGCCGGGGCCGATCTCGATGACGTCGTCGAGCACGACCTCGGACTGCGCGACCTCCGTGGCGACACCGTCGCGCCGCACCACGGGCCGCGCCTGCCCGACGATCGCGAGCGAGTCGAGAGTCTTCTTCGCGCGCAGCTCCTGGATGATGCCGATGCCGGAGTTGAACACGATCAGCAGGCCGAACAGGCCGTTGATGAGCGAGCCCGTGAACAGCACCAGCAGGAACAGCACCCCGAGCATCGCGTTGATGCGGGTGAAGACGTTGGCGCGGATGATGTCCCACGTGCTCCGCCCCGACCGGTTGGGCAGCGTGTTGACCCGACCGTCGCGCATCCGCTCCGTGACCTGTGCGGCGGTCAGGCCCGATGCGGGCAGACCGGATGTCGTGTCGGGTGCAGCAGTCATGCACGCGAGTGTAATGACGTGCACCGGTTTCGGGCCGCGCGGTGACCGTCGCGCCGAGGCCTGTTGTTAGGTTCCCCCACGTGACCGCGCCGACGCACAGCCGCGCCCTGTACCCCCTCTACGCCGCCGGGTTCGTCACCGCGTTCGGCGCGCACAGCATCGCGGCCGGCCTCGGCGGCCTCACCGGTTCGGCGGGATCCCAGCTGCTGACCCTCGGCATTCTGCTGGCCCTCTACGACGGTGCCGAGGTGCTCCTCAAACCGATCTTCGGCACGCTCGCGGACCGGATCGGTCCGCGCCCCGTGCTGCTCGGCGGGCTCGTCGCCTTCGCGATCGCCTCGGCGGCGTTCGTCCTGGCCGGCAACCCCGGACTCCTCGCGGTGGCCCGCTTCGCGCAGGGCGCCGCCGCGGCGGCCTTCTCCCCCGCCGCGAGCGCCATGGTCTCCCGGCTCACCCCGGACACCGCGCAGGGCCGCGCCTTCGGCGGCTACGGCGCGTGGAAGGGGCTGGGCTACACGCTGGGCCCGGTACTCGGCGGTGCCCTGATCTGGGCCGGCGGATACACCCTGTTGTTCGGCGTGCTCGCCGGCGTCGCCGCGGTGGTCGCGGCGTGGGCGGTCACCGCCGTGCCTGCGCTCGATGCCCTGCCCCGGCAGCGGCAGACCGTCGTGGACCTGGCCCGACGGCTCGGCTCCCGCTCGTTCCTGCTCCCCACCTCGGCCCTGGCCGCCTCGACCGGCGTGCTCGCCGTGGGCGTGGGCTTCCTCCCCGTCGCCGGCGCCGCACACGGGATGGGCCCGCTGCTCACCGGCGCGGTCGTCTCCGTGCTCGCGCTCACCGCGACGCTCGTGCAGCCCGGGGCGGGCCGCGCGCGCGACGCCGGCAAGCTCTCCGACGGTGCGGGGCTCGCCTCCGGCCTGGCGCTCGCCGCACTAGGGCTGGTCGCCGTCGCTGTCCCCGGGCCGACGGGGATCGTCGTCGCGGCGGTCCTCATCGGCACGGGCGTCGGCCTGGTGACCCCGCTCGGCTTCGCGCACCTCGCGCAGAACTCGCCCAAGGAACGGCTGGGCCAGACCATGGGCACGGCGGAGATCGGCCGCGAGCTGGGCGACGCGGGCGGCCCACTCCTGGTGGGAGCCATCGCCGCGGCGGCCGGCCTCACCGCGGGCCTGGCGGGCCTGACGGCGGTGCTCCTCGTCGTCGCGATCGCCGCACTGCGGCTGCGGTAGCGCCGCGGCCGGACGCGCCGCCCGCGATGCACACACAGCGGACTGCCGCGGAGTGCGCGAACGCGGACCGCCGCCCTTCACGTTGTGCCGGCGGAACGCGGCGCCCGCGGGACCTGAGAATCCGGCGAATCGCCCGCGCGCACGGCTCGGCGGCGGCAAAGATGCACGCACACCGCTCGCACCGCCCCGCAAGGAGACACCATGCCCGCTCGTCCCGCCGTCGACCTCGGATCCTGGATCGCGCGCCGCGCCGCCGTCAGCGGGGACCGCCCCGCGATCACGTACGGCGAGGCGACGTGGAGCTACCGGGAGTTCGCCGACCGCGTCGACCGGCTGGCCGCCGAGCTGGTGGCCGGGGGCATCGGCACCGGGGACCGCGTCGGCTACGTCGGCTTCAACCACCCCGACTTCCTCACCACGATGTTCGCCGCCTCGCGCGCAGGCGCCGTCTTCGTGCCGCTGAACTTCCGCCTGACCTCCGCAGAGTTGGAGTACATCCTCACCGACGCGGGAGTGCACACCCTCGTCGCCGACGCCGACCGCGCCGCCGTCGTGGAGCCGGTGCGGGCCTCGTCGGGCATCGCGCGGGCCATCTCCCTCGAGTCGGTGGACGGCTGGGAGCAGCTCGACGCCCTCCTCGCGGCGCGCTCACCGATCGCGGAGCCGCAGTCGCCCGCCGAGGACGATCTCGCACTGATCATGTACACCTCCGGCACCACCGGCCGTCCCAAGGGGGCGATGCTCACGCACGGAAACATGTTCTGGAACAACATGAACGCGCTGCTGAGCCTCGACACCATGTCCACCGATATCAGCCTCGTCGCGGCGCCGCTCTTCCACATCGGCGGCCTCAACGTGACCACCCTGATCACCCTGCAGAAGGGCGGACAGTTGGTGATCCTGCCCGCCTTCGATCCCACCGCCGCGCTGCAGCTCATCGAGAAGCACCGCGTCACCACGATGTTCGGCGTGCCCGCCATGTTCCTGTTCATGAGCCAGGTGCCGGCCTTCGAGACCGCCGACCTCTCCAGCGTCCGCCAGTTCACCTGCGGCGGCGCACCGGTGCCCGAGCCGCTCATCGCCCTCTACAACGGCCGCAGCATCCCCTTCTGCCAGGGCTACGGGCTCACCGAGACGGCACCGCTCGCACTGGTCATGGACGTCTACGACACCGCCCGCAAGATCGGCGCCGCGGGCCACCGCGTCCTGCCGCTCTCGGAGGTCGCGCTGCTCGGGCCCGACGGTGCGCCCGTCCCGACCGGGGAGCGCGGCGAGGTGTGCGTACGCGGACCGCAGGTGACGCCCGGCTACTGGCGCAACGCGGACGCCACCGGCGCAGCCATCGATGCCGACGGCTGGTTCCACACCGGCGATGTGGGCGAGCAGGACGCCGACGGCTACGTCACCGTCGTCGACCGGGTCAAGGACATGGTGATCTCGGGCGGAGAGAACGTCTACCCCGCCGAGGTCGAGTCGGTGCTCTACCGGCACCCGTCGATCGCGGAGGTGGCGATCATCGGTACGCCGCACGAGAAGTGGGGCGAGGCCGTGACCGCGATCGTCGCGCTCAAGCCCGAGTCGTCGCTCACGCTGGAGGAGGTCCGGGACTTCGCGAAGGACTCCCTCGCCCCGTACAAGCTCCCGCTGGCGCTGCACCTGGTGGACGCCCTGCCCCGCAACCCCGCGGGCAAGGTGCTCAAGTTCAAGCTGCGCGAACAGGTCTGACCGGCGCCAACGGCGCCTACCGGCGGTCGAGCGGGTGCTACTGGTGGGGCGGCTGCTGGTCAGGCGGCTGCTGCAGGGGTAGGTCCCGCCCCTGCAGCGGGTAGGGCTGCTGCACGGGTAGGCCCGGCCCCGGCTGCCCGTACGGCCCCGGGGCGACGGGCGGCGGTGCCTGCTTCCGGTTCGTCGTGGCCCGGACGATCAGTACCACCGCGCCGGCGACCGCAGCGGCCACCACGGCCACGACGAACAGGACGACGACCACCATGAGGACGATTACCACGTGGTCAGCCTCGCACAGTGCGGCCCCCGCGGGCGGGGCAACCGCGAACAGCCGGGCCCGGGACGACGGCTCGGCGGACCCGCGACCGGGCTAACCCAGCGCGACCTCGGTGACGCCGTCGCGACCGCGCAGCGCGTCGAAGCGGCCGGGCACGCAGCTGAAAACGATCACCTGCGCGCCGCGGCCGGCCTCGACCAGCGCGTCCGCCATCGCGCCGAGGCGCGTGGGATCGCTGTGGCCGAGGGCGTCGTCGAAGATGACGGGCGCGCCGTCGGCACCGTCGACCAGGCGGGCGCAGGCCAGCCGGCTGAGCACGCCCAGCTGTTCCTGCGCGCCGCCGGAGAGCGAGTCGAAGGGCACCGTGACCCCGTCGACGGTGCGCGAGGCGATCGTCAGGTCGTCACCGACGGTGATGGTGAGCGGATCACCGAAGACGTTGCGGCCCAGCTCTTCCAGCGCGCGCTGGTACGGCGCCTGCACGCGGGCACGGCGGGCGTCGCGGTGCGCGGTGAGCGTCTCGTGCAGCAGCGCCGCCGCGCGGGCGCGCTCCTCCACGGAGGTGAGTGCCCGCGCGGCGTGCACGTGTTCGGCCTCCGCGGCATCGAGCCGGTCGCGGCGGCCGTCGGCCTGGATGAGCTGCAGCTGCCCGGCCACCCCGGCGAGTTCCTCCCGCGCAGTGGCCTCCGCTGCGCGGGCCTGCTCGGCGTGCGCGCGCGCAGCGGCGAACCGGGCCGTGAAGCCCGCGACGTCCGCCTCCTGCGCGGCGCGCTCGTGCTCGGCCAGGTCGGCCGCGGCCTGCTCGCGGGCGACGGCCGCGGCATCGGCGGCGCTGCCCAGCGCCTCGTCCTCGGACTCGGCGCGGGCCCGCTCGAGCTCCACGGAGAGCTCGGACGCCCGGTTGTCGAAGTGCTGCAGCCGATCCGCGGCGACCTGGGCATCAGTGCTGGCGCGGTGCAGCTCCTGCTGTTTCTGCCCCAGCTGCTCGCGGGTCTGCTTCTCCTCCGTGCGTGAGGCGACCTCCGCCTGCGTGGCGTCCATCAGGTTCGCCTTCGCCCGCTCGGGATCGACGGCGAGCAGCTCCGGATCGACGGCCGCCTCCAGCGCGACGATCCGCTCCGCGGCCTCCTCCGCGAGCTCGCGCAGCTCCGCGAGGGTGTTCTCGCCGAGGGCGTGCGCCAACGCGATCCGCGCCTCCTGCATTTCGATCTCGATCGCCTCACGCTGCTCGTGCAGTTCGCGGGCCTGCTCCGCATCGGCGGCACCGGCGTCGCGGCAGGCGGCGAGCAGGGCGGTATGCGCCGCCCTGACCTCGGCGGCCGCGTCGGCGCTCTCCCCGCGCTGCATGACCTCGATCCGGACCGCTCCCGGTACCTCGATCACCATGCCGTTGCCCGCGACGACCTCCACCGGCTCCTCACCGATGTTGCTGCCGTCGACGAGCACGTCGGAGAAGCCCAGGCGTTCGAGCTTGAGGGTGGCGGCGAGCGCGGAGAAGCGGGCCTGCGCCTTCTCGTACCGCTGCTCGGCCACCGCGATGCCCTGCAGGGCGCGCCGGTCGATCGGGTTGCCGGCCAACCGGTTCCGGGCGTCCTCCACGTCCTTGCCGAGCAGCTGCGCCTGCTCGATGCGCTTGATCAGGCGCTGGTGGCCCACCGACTCGCGGGCGTAGTCCACGGCGTACTGCGCCTGCGACTTGCGTTCGCGCCGGTCCGCCGAGACCGCGGAGAGCTCGTGCACGGTGGTCTCGAGCCACGACGCCTCGGCGGCGAGCACCTCGCGGTCGGCGAGCGCCCGATCCCGGGCGACCCGTACCTGGGCTGCGCGCTCGACGGCGAGCGCCTGCTGCTCGACCAGGCGGCGCCGGCGGTTGGCCGCCTCGCCCGCGTGCTGCTCCCGCAGCGAGGCGGATTCGACCGCGGCACGGGACTGCGCGAGCCGCGACTGCAGCGCGGAGATCCGCTCCCGATCGGCGCTGAGCTCCTCGAGCGCGGCCGCGGCGGCGGACCGCCGATCGACGAGGGCGGCCAGCCGCGCGGAGGCGACCTCGTGCTGCTCGGCGACCTGATCGACCTCGCGCAGCGCCGCTTCGGCCGCCTCCAGCGCGGCGCGCGCAGCGGCCTCGCGCGAGCGCGCGGCGGACAGCTCGTTGGTGGGCCGCCCGGTGGGCGTGAAGTAGCGGGCGCGCTCCGCGGCGACCGCCTCGGCGAGCCGCTCCGCGCCGGGCTCGTCCTCCCCCGCACCGCCCGATGCCGCGTCGAGTGCCTTGGCGAAGGCGGCGCTGTCGCGCAGCGAGGGCTGCCCGGGGCCGGGGCCCTGCAGCACGGTGAGCGCGGCCAGCAGATCCCCGTCCACGTGGGCCCGCATCTGCTCGGCGACCCACGATTCCGCGCTGCCGCCGGTGAGCTGCAGCGGTGTGGGCTCGAGCACCGTCAGCACGGTGCCCGGACGGCGGTGGTACTGCTTGGCGTAGACGAAGCGGTACGGCCCCACGGTGAGCTCCGCCTCGACCCACGGGCCGGCGTCGCGGTGCGCGGGACACACGGCCTCCACCCGCTGCGACTTCGAGGTGGCCTTCACCTCGAGGAGGAGCTGCAGCGCCTCCACCATCGAGGACTTGCCCGCCTCGTTCGGGCCGTGCAGCAGCGTGACGCCGGTATCGGCGAAGGCGATCTCGCGCGCCTCGACTCCACGGAAGTCCTTGACCGCCAGGCGATGCAGCCTCATGCGCCCACCTCCTGGCGGGTGAGCCGGTAGAGCAGCGCCAGGGCGCCCGAGGCATCGGCCGCGCGCTCGCCGCCGCTGCGCGCGACGCCGAGCAACTCCTGCGCCGCGTCCGCGGCGGGCCCGGTGAGCTCGAGCGATTCGAGTTCCTCCTCGCCCGGCAGCACCGCGAGATCGGTCTTGCGCTCCCACAGCTCGAGCGCGGCGAACCGCGCCCGCAGCGCCTCGAGCTCCGCATCCAGGCGGGCCTTGGCCGCCAGACCGACGGTGCCGGTGAACCCCGCCTTGACCACGGTGCGGTCCTTGTCCGGCAGGGCGGAGAGCGCGGCGACGGCGGCGTCCACATCCCGCTCGGCGGTGAGGGTGAACTCGCGCGAGGCGAAGCGCCAACTCCCGACGCGCGCCGGCGTCACTCGCGCGGGGCCCTGCTCGGGGATCTCGACGACGAGCACCGAGCCCGAGCCCGTCTCCTTGTGATCGAAGTTGGTGACCTCGGGGGCACCGGAGTACCAGATCCCCGGGGCGACCTCGGTGACCGAATGGCGATCGCCCAGCGCGACGTAGTGCAGTTCGCCCGCGGCGATCCGCGCCGACAGCGCGGCCACGTCGATCAGGCGCTGATCCTGCGCGCCGACCGGCAGCGTGCCGCCGTGGCCGACGGCGATGCGGATCACGCCGGCGGCGGGCGGTGCGGCCGCGGCGACGGCCTCGGTGAGCGGGTCCCCGGTGGGGTGCTTGGAGAACCACGGCGCGGCCAGCAGCTCGACGCCCGGGCGCACCTCGTGCACGCCCGGCGCATCGAGCACGATCACGTTGGCCGGGCGGTGCCGGGCGAAGACCTCGGAGGTGTAGATCGAGGCGGCGTCGAGCGGATCGTGGTTGCCGGGCAGCAGGTACACGGGGCACCCGATCGCCGCGATCCGGTCGAGGCTGCGGGCGATCACGGCGGGCGCGAGGCGGTTGTCCTCGAAGACGTCGCCGCAGACGACGACGAACTCGGCCTCCTGCTCGGCCGCGACGGCGCCGAGGCGCGAGATCGCATCGAGCCGGGCATCGGTGAAGCGGGCCTGCGCATCCGCGTCGAGGAAGTGCCGCGTCATCCCGGACTGCCAGTCCGCCGTGTGTACGAAACGCATGCTCTTCACCCCCTCGTAGGTCGCCCCCTCAGGGTAGTGACTCCCACCGACAAGTCCGATCAGCGCCGCGTCACCGCGGGTCGCGCAGGCGGTCGTAGAGCTCGGCCAGCTCGTCGGTCGCCTCGGCGACCTCGGCCGCCTTCGTGCCGGTGCGGCGCAGCGCCGCGCGCAGCAGCGAGGGATCGAGCAGCGTCATCGGGTCGATCGGGCTCGGCTCGGGCAGGGGCGGCAGGTCGTGGCCCTCGCCGTAGAAGGCCGCGGCGCCCGCGTCCCAGTCCTCGGCGTCCTGGTCCCCGCCGGCACCGTCGGCACCCCGGGCCGACGGTGCCGGCCCCTCCCGCTCGGCGGTCACCCGCGCGAGCAGGCCGGCGAGCGGCACCCCGGCGAAGTCGAGGACCAGCGACGGGTCGGCGTCGGCCGCCGCGCAGAACTCGTAGGTCACGGCGAGCGCGTGCACGCAGGCACCGGACTCGTCGGGGCACGCGCAGTCGACGATCACGTCGGACGCGCTCTCGGGCAGCACCAGCTCACCCAGCGTGCGGCCGAGCTCGCCCCGGGTCACGCCGAGCAGTTCCGCGGACGGGCCCTGACCGACCAGAAGGGAGACCACCGCGGCGGGATCGCCCGGCACCCGCGCGAGCGAGACGCCGAACGGGTCCAACTGGCTGCCCTGCACCGTCGCCGTCACCGCGGCCGGCACCACCGCCAGCGAGTACACCTGGTGCTCCTGGTAGAGCCGCCGCGCGTACTGCACCTTGCGCCGTTCGGTGACGTCCTCGCGCTGTTGGATCAGCCGCCGGGTGAACCAGGTCCCGCCCATCGACCGCGCAGTGTCGCGGGCCTTCCTCGCCATCTACACCACCGCCTCGTCGCGCAGGGCGACGAGCTCGTACAGCTCGTCGTTGTTGAGTTCCGTCAGCCAGGCCTCGCCCGTGCGTACCGTCATCGACGAGAGCTCGCGCTTGGCGGCGATCACCCCGTCGATGCGCTCCTCGAGCGTGCCCGCGCAGACGAACTTGCGGACCTGCACCGCCCGCGTCTGGCCGATGCGGAAGGCGCGGTCGGTGGCCTGGTTCTCCACCGCCGGATTCCACCAACGATCCACGTGGATCACGTGATTGGCGGCCGTGAGGTTCAGGCCGGTGCCGCCGGACTTGACGGTCGCGACGAGGGCGGGCGCACCGTCGCCGGACTGGAACCGCGCCACCATCGCGTCGCGCTCGGTGCGGGGCACGGCACCGTCGAGCACGGGGACCTCCGCGCCGAGCAGGCCCGAGAGCCACGGCTGCAGCATCCGCGCGAACTCGGCGTACTGGGTGAAGACGAGCGCGCGCTCGCCCTCGTCGGCGACGGTGGTGAGGATGTCGGCGAGCAGCTCGACCTTGCCCGAGCGGTGCTGCCCGCGGCGCAGCAGCGGCGAGCCGTCACCGAGGTAGTGCGCCGGGTGGTTGCAGATCTGTTTGAGCCGGGTCAGCGAGGCCAGCACCAGCCCGCGCCGCCCCATGCCCTGCGACTCCCGCAGCTCGCGCACCAGTTCGTCGAGCACCGCCTGGTAGAGCCCGGCCTGCTCGGGGGTGAGCGAGGCCCGGACCGTGAACTCGGCCTTCTCCGGCAGTTCCGGGGCGATGGCGGGGTCGGTCTTCTCGCGACGCAGGATGAACGGCGAGGTCAGGGTGTTCAGCCGGCGCACGGCGGCCTGGTCCTGCTCGCGCTCGATGGGCAGCGCGAACCGGTTGCGGAAGGTGCGCGCCGAGCCCAGCAGGCCGGGATTGACCAGGTCGATCACGGCGCGCAGGTCCTCGAGCCGGTTCTCCACGGGCGTGCCGGTGAGCGCGATCCGGTGAGCGGCGGGGATCGACCGGACCGCCTTGGCGGCAGCGGTGTTGACGTTCTTGATGTGCTGCGCCTCGTCCACGACGACCCGGCCCCAGTGATGCCCGGCGAGCAGTTCCCGGTCGCGCGCGGCGAGCGCGAACGTGGTGACGACGACGTCGGATTCGGCTGCGACCGCACCGAACTCCTCCCCCGTGGGCCGGTCGCTGCCGTGGTGCACGTGCACGCGCAGCCCGGGCGCGAAGCGCTGCGCCTCCGCGACCCAGTTGCCCACCACCGACATCGGGCACACCAGCAGCGTCGGCCGGACCGGCTCGCCCGCCTCCCGCTCGTGGCATAGCAGCGCGAGCACCTGGATCGTCTTGCCCAGGCCCATGTCGTCGGCGAGGACGGCGCCGATCCCGCTGCGCCACAGCGTGACCAGCCATTCGAGCCCGCGGAGTTGGTAGTCGCGCAGCCGGGCCTTGAGCGTCGACGGCGCCGTCACCTCCGCCGGTGCGATGGAGCCGCCGCGGTAGACGGAGTCGAGCCAGCCGAGCCCGTCGACGGCGGCGAGCGGCGCGGGCAGGGCCGTGGGGTCGGCGATCATGCCGAGCAGCTCGCTCAGGTCGGTGCCGGACTCCGCCGCGGAGCGCTGCTCGGCGACGAACCGCGCCGCGTTCGCCAGCGTGCGCCGGTCCGCGCGCACCCACTTGCCGCGCACCTCGACCAGTCCGGATGCGGAGTTCGCGAGCGTCGCGAGCTCGCTCGCGGTGAGCACCGAATCGCCGACCGCCAGCTGCCATGCGAAGTCCTTGATCTCCGCGAGGCCGGCCTGCACGGTCAGCGCCGTCCGACCGGGCTGCTCGCGCCCGACCAGCCGCAGCGCGGGGCGCACCGTCGCGATCGACGCCGGCAGCAGCACCTCGTACCCCGCCTTGGTCAGCCCCGGTGCCCCCTCGAGGAACAACGCCTCGGCCTCCGGCGTGGTGAGCAGGAAGTCCAGCGACGACTCGTCCTGTGCGACCCGCTTGAGCGGCGGGTACACCGCCAGGGCCCGGGCCAGTTCGCCCGCCAGGTCGTCCAGGTCGACGGGGCTCATCCGGCTCGGCTCGACCCGGACGGGCGCGGCGCCGGGGACGCGGCGGCAGACCTCGAGCCGCCAGAGCGTCGGCGGGGCGCCGCCCTCGGGATCGACGCGAGTGGGCCGCACCGCGTACGGCGCCAACGGGTTCTCCCCCGGGCTGCGGCCGTCGGGCTCGATCAGCCGCAGTACCAGGAGGGTCTCGGCGGAGCGGACGCTGCCGCCCCACTCGGTCCACGCCGCGGCGGCGCCCGCGTCCGCGACCGCCCGCGCCGGCAGGGGATCCCCCGTGACCAGGGCCCGCAGGGACGGCGCCGCTACCCACGTCCACGGGCCGTCGCCGAGTCGCCGGCGCGCGTACCCGTCGGCGAACTCGGCGGCCATGTCCAGAACGGCAGCGAGATCGCCCGTGCGGCGCAGCACCGGTGGCAGCGCGGCGGCCGCGGACTGCGCCCAGGTGCGCCACTGCACGGACTCGATGGGCGCCCACCGCACGATCTGCTCGCCGTCGTCGCCCCGCAGCGCCGGCGTCACGGCACCGGCGGCGACGAATCGCTCGACGGACTTCGCGACCCAGCGCAGGTACCGCAGGTCGCCGGCACCGTCGGACGGGGAGAGGGCGTCGAGCAGCGCGGCGGCGCGCGCCGGGCCGAGGGTGAGCGCGGGCGCGACGATCCGGCCCTGCGGACCCGCGAGCGTGACCGAGCGGCGGGGGCGGCGGTCGCCGAGCACCTCGGCGATCGGGGCGGGCAGCGCGGCCGGGTCGGGATCGGCGGTCGGCTCGCCGACCTCGTCGGTGAACCACAGCGCGAGGCCGAGGCCGGGACGCCACAGCCCGTGCGCGAGCGGTTGCGGTCGGGGCACGGCGCTACTCGGGGACGGCCCGGTAGGCCTCGTGCCGGTGGCGCAGACGGTGCCGCAGGTGCGCGTTCACCGTGGGCCACTCGTGCCGGAGGATGGAGAAGAGCACGGCGTCCTGCAGCGCCCCGTTGCGGTAGCGCTTGTAACTGCGCAGCACCCCGTCCTGCTTGGCGCCCAGGCGCGCGATGGCCTCGCGGGACTGGGTGTTGACCCACTGGGTGCGCAGGCCGATGCACTCGCAGCCGAGCACGTCGAAGGCGTGCCGGAGCAGCAGCAGCTTGGACTCGGCGTTGGTGCCCGTGCCGTGCGCGGACGCGCGGTTCCAGGTGTAGCCGATCTCCATCCGCGGGACCGTCGCGTCGATGTCGTAGTAGGTGGTCATGCCGAGCACCCGGCCCGCGGCGTCGATCGCGGTGAAGGGGATCATCTCGCCGCGCTCCTGCAGCGCGAGCCGGCGATCGATCTCGGCGCGCAGTCCCGACGGGGAGGGCACGGAGGTGTACCAGCGGTCCCACAGGTGCCCGTCCTCGAGCGCCTCGGCGAGGCCGTCGTGCTGATCGTGCGCGAGCGGCACCAGGGTGACCAGGTGCCCGGTCAGGGTGACGGGCTCGAGCGGCGTGCGGAAGGCCATGCTGCGGAGGTTACGCGGCCCCACCGACGAGCAGCCGCTCCAGCGCCGCCCGCACGCCGTCGGGGACGGACGCCGGGCGCCGCGTCGCCCGGTCGACGAAGACGTGCACGAACCAGCCCTCCGCCGCCGGGGCGCCGGCGCCGTCGAAGAGGGTCACGGCGTACTTCACGCTGGAGCGGCCCAGCTTCGTGACGGCCAGGCCGGCGGTGACGTGCTCCGGGAACGCCAGCGGGGCGTCGTAGCGGCAGTGAGATTCCACACAGAGGCCGATGGTGGGGCCGTCGTGGATGTCGAGGCCGCCCTCGGCGATCAGGTACGTGTTGATCACCGTGTCGAAGAAGCTGTAGTAGACGACGTTGTTGACGTGCCCGTAGACGTCGTTGTCCTTCCAGCGGGTGGGGATCACCAGGGTGTACGGCTGCTCGTCGATGCTCGGCATGGTGCGGACGGTACGCGGGGCGGAGGTGCGCTCGATCACGGACGGGGAATTTCCGGCCGCGATCGGTGGTAACAAGGGATATGGACGGTCCCGACGGGATCGCACACGACGGAGGTCACCATGGCGAACAAGCCCGCTCGCACCCAGCCCGATCAGCCCAACCTCCCCGCCGTCAAGCACGACGGTGGCGGCGTCATCGGCGCCGTCATCGACCGCGCCGCACGGCTGCAGGGCCCGGCGGTCGCGAAGTACGTCGCGGGCCTGCGCGCGGATCACCCCGACGAGACGCCCGCGCAGATCATCGCCCGGCTTGAGAAGCGCTACCTGCTGGCCGTGACCGGCAGCGGTGGCGCGGTGGGCGCGACTGCCGCGGTCCCCGGGGTCGGCACCGTCGCCGCGCTGGGCGCCGTGGGCGCGGAGACCGTAGTCTTCATGGAGGCCTCGGCGCTGTACGCGCTCGCGGTGGCCGAGGTGTACGGCATCTCGGTCGACGACCGGGAGATGCGCAAGGCGCTGGTGCTCACCGCCGTCCTCGGTGATGCGGGGCTCGGCGCGCTGCGCGCCACCGTCGGGGCGAAGAACGCCTCGCTGCTGAGCCTGAAGAAGAACCCGACCCAGATCCCGGGCCTGGGCAACCTCAACAAGCAGCTGATGAAGATGTTCACGCGGCGCTTCATGGCCAAGCGGGCGCCGCTCCTGCTCGGCAAGCTGCTGCCCGCCGGGATCGGCCTCGTGGTGGGCGCCGGCGGCAACCGCGCGCTGGGCAAGGGCGTCATCAAGAACGCCCGCGAGGCCTTCGGGCCCGTCCCCACCACCTGGCCCGCCGCCCACCTGCGGGTGGTCGACGGGGCCACGGTCGACGAGCCGGCCCCCGGGCTGCCCGGCACCGCGACCGAATGACCGCGTCCGCGTAACCGGAGTAAGCCGACACACGTTTTCCGTGGTGGACTACCCTGGACCGCGCGGACTTGCGCCGTCTGTGATCCAGTACGGCGCGCGCCCAAGACGACGATGATGAATCGAGGCGAGGACCTGCCGTGAGCAGCAGTTCTGTATCGGATTTCGGCCAAAACGAGTGGCTGGTCGAGGAGATGTACGAGCGGTTCAAGGCCGACCCGAATTCGGTCGACCCGAGCTGGCACGAATTCCTCTCGAAGTACACCCCCGGGGTTGCACAGGGTAGCGACGCCGGCAGTAACGGCGCGGCCCCGGCGGCCGCCGCCTCCCCGGCCCCCGCGGCACAGCCCGCCGCGGCGCCCGCGGCGTCCTCCGCTCCTGCGGCGGCACCGGCCGCCAAGGCCCCCAAGGCGGCGCAGACCACGCTGACGCCCGCGCCGTCCGCGCCGGTGACCCCGGCGCCGTCGTCGCCCGCGAAGCCCGCCCCGGCGCCCAAGGCCCCGCCCGCCGCCACGTTCCCCGCCGAGGAGGAGCGCACCGTGCTCCGCGGCGCGGCGAACGCCGTCGTCAAGAACATGAACGCCAGCCGCGAGGTGCCGACGGCCACGTCGGTGCGCTCGATGCCGGTCAAGGTGATGTTCGACAACCGCGTGGTCATCAACAACCACCTCGCGCGCACCCGCGGCGGCAAGATCAGCTTCACCCACATCCTGGGCTACGCGCTGGTCCAGGGCGTCAAGGCGTTCCCGAACATGAACCGACACTTCGCCGAGGTCGACGGCAAGCCGAACGCGGTGACCCCGCCGCACGTGAACCTCGGCATCGCGATCGACCTGGTCGGCAAGAACGGCAGCCGCAGCCTCGTGGTCGCGGGCGTCAAGGAAGCCGAGACGATGGACTTCGGCCAGTTCGTGGCCGCCTACGAGGACATCGTCCGCCGCGCCCGCACGGGCAAGCTCGGCGCCGAGGACTTCGCCGGCGTCACGATCTCGCTGACCAACCCGGGCGGCATCGGCACCGTGCACTCGGTGCCCCGCCTGATGGTCGGCCAGGGCGCGATCATCGGCGTCGGCGCCATGGAGTACCCCGCCGAGTTCCAGGGCGCGAGCGACGAGAAGATCGCCGAGCTCGCCGTCGGCAAGCTCACCACGCTGACCTCGACCTACGACCACCGCATCATCCAGGGCGCCGAGTCCGGCGACTTCCTGCGGTACGTCCACGAGCTCACGCTGAGCGACGCCTTCTGGGACGACATCTTCCGCACGATGCACGTGCCGTACGAGCCGATCCGGTGGCGGCAGGACATCCCGCCGCACGGTATCGACAAGGACGCCCGCGTCCTCGAGCTCATCGCCGCGTACCGCGCCCGCGGCCACCTCATGGCCGACGTCGATCCGCTGCGCTTCAACAACGACAGCCTCGAATCGCACCCCGATCTCAACGTGCTCACCTACGAGCTCACGCTGTGGGACCTCGACCGCACCTTCAACGTGGGCGGCTTCCACGGTGCCGAGCGGCTCAAGCTGCGCAAGGTGCTCTCCGTACTGCGCGACGCCTACTGCCGCCACGTGGGCATCGAGTACACGCACATCCTCCAGCCCGAGCAGCAGAAGTGGCTGCAGGAGCGCGTGGAGACCAAGGAGATCAAGCCGACGGTCGCCGAGCAGAAGTACATCCTCAGCAAGCTCAACGCCGCCGAGGCCTTCGAGACCTTCCTGCAGACCAAGTACGTCGGCCAGAAGCGGTTCTCGCTCGAGGGCGCCGAGTCCGTCATCCCGATGATGGACGCCGTGCTCGACCAGGCCGCCGAGCACGCTCTCGACGAGGTCGTCATCGGCATGCCGCACCGCGGTCGCCTCAACGTGCTGGCCAACATCGTCGGCAAGCCCTACAGCAAGATCTTCACCGAGTTCGAGGGCAACCTGAACCCGGCGCAGGCGCACGGCTCGGGCGATGTGAAGTACCACCTCGGCGCCGAGGGCAAGTACTACCAGATGTTCGGCGAGAACGAGATCACCGTCTCGCTGGTCGCGAACCCCTCGCACCTCGAGGCGGTCGACCCGGTGCTCGAGGGCATCGTGCACGCCAAGCAGGACATGCTCAACCCGCCCGAGGGCGTGCACCCCGTCATGCCGCTCATGCTGCACGGCGACGCGGCCTTCGCGGGCCAGGGCGTGGTGGCCGAGACGCTGAACATGGCGAACCTCGACGGGTTCACCAACGGCGGCACGGTGCACATCGTGGTCAACAACCAGGTGGGCTTCACCACCTCGCCGGAGAACTCGCGCAGCTCGCAGTACAGCACCGACGTCGCGAAGATGATCGGCGCGCCGATCTTCCACGTCAACGGCGACGATCCCGAGGCCTGCGTGTGGGTGGCCAAGCTCGCCGTCGACTTCCGCGAGCGCTTCCACAAGGACGTCGTGATCGACCTCGTCTGCTACCGCCGGCGCGGCCACAACGAGGGCGACGACCCGTCGATGACCCAGCCCGGCATGTACGACGTGATCGACACCAAGCGCGGTGTCCGCAAGTCCTACACCGAGGCCCTCATCGGCCGTGGCGACATCTCGACCAAGGAGGCCGAGGACGCCCTGCGCGACTACCAGGGCCAGCTGGAGCGGGTCTTCAACGAGGTCAAGGAGCTCGAGAAGTTCCAGGCCGAGCCCGCGCCGTCGATCATCGCCGACCAGCCGCTGCCGAGCTCGCTCGTGACCGCGGTGCCGCTGGAGCAGATCCAGCGCGTGGGCGACGCGTACGCCAACGTCCCCGAGGGCTTCACCGTGCACCCGCGCGTGGCCCCCGTGGTCAAGCGCCGCTTCGAGATGTCGCGCGAGGGCGGCATCGACTGGGCGTTCGGTGAGCTGCTGGCCTTCGGCACGCTGCTCGAGGAGGGCCGCACGGTCCGCCTGGCCGGCCAGGACAGCCGCCGCGGCACGTTCACGCAGCGCCACGCGGTGCTCATCGACCGGCAGACCGGCGCTGAGTACACCCCGCTGGACAACCTCGGCCCCGACGGGACCGCGTCGCCGGGCAAGTTCATGGTCTACGACTCGGCGCTCACCGAGTTCGCCGGCCTGGGCTTCGAGTACGGCTACTCCGTGGCCGACGAGTCGGCGCTGGTGTGCTGGGAGGCGCAGTTCGGTGACTTCGTCAACGGCGCGCAGTCGATCATCGACGAGTTCATCAGCTCGGGCGAGGCCAAGTGGGGCCAGACCTCGGGCGTGACGCTGCTGCTCCCCCACGGCCACGAGGGCCAGGGACCGGACCACACGTCGGCGCGCATCGAGCGCTTCCTGCAGCTGTGCGCCGAGGGCTCGATGACGGTCGCGATGCCGTCGACCCCCGCCTCGTACTTCCACCTGCTGCGTCGCCACGCCCTCGACGGCGTGCGCCGCCCGATGGTGGTCGCGACGCCGAAGTCGATGCTGCGCAACAAGGCCGCCGTCAGCCCCGTCGAGGACTTCACCTCGGGCAAGTTCCGCTCGGTGATCGACGATCCGGCGTTCGAGGTCGAGGGCGGCGATCGCGGCAAGGTCACCAAGCTGCTGCTGGTCTCGGGCAAGCTCTACTACGAGCTGGAGGCGCGCCGGAAGAAGGACGGCCGCGACGACGTCGCGATCATCCGCATGGAGCAGCTCTACCCGCTCCCCTCGCGGCGCCTGCCGGCCACGCTCGACAAGTACCCGAACGCCACCGACGTCCGCTGGGTCCAGGAGGAGCCGGCGAACCAGGGCGCATGGCCGTTCTTCGGTCTCGAGCTCCCCGAGCTCGACGAGCGCCTGCGGGGCATCAAGCGCGTCTCGCGGCGCGCGATGTCGGCCCCGTGCTCGGGTTCGTCGAAGGTGCACGCCGTCGAGCAGGCCCAGATCATCGACGAGGCCTTCACCGTCTGATCGGCTGAATCAACGACAAGGGCCGGCTCTCCCCACGGGAGGGCCGGCCCTTCTCGCTGTTCCGACGGCGCGCTCGGGGAGGCGTCGCCGCCACCCCGGCCGAAGCGGACCGTCAGGCCGCGCCGGACGTGAGATCCAGCCCGACCGCCCCCGCCATCCCGACGAACATCGTGGCGAGGTGGTCGACGACCTGGTCGCGGGTCATCTCGGCGAAGCCGGCGTTCTCGTCGAGCCACTGCACGAGGGTCTCCTCGACCACGGCGATCCAACCGTGCACGGCGAGGACGAACCGGGGCGAGCGGTCGATGCCGATGTTCTCGGCCTGGTTCACGAAGTGATTGACGATCTGCTCGCGCACGGACTTCACGGCGGTGCGGATCCTCGGCTCGGACCAGCTGACCCCGGCGAGCATGGGCAGCAGCGACTGCCGGTTGTCCATGATGTGGTCGACGTAGGTGCCGAGGGTCGCGCTGAGGATGGGCATCACGTCGGCGATGTCCTCGGGGTCGCGATCCGGTGTGGCGACCTCCCCCACGATGCGTGCCTGCTCCTCGACGAGCGCGACCTGGAAGTCGAGCTTCGAGTCGAAGTAGTGGAACAGCAGGCCCGCGGACACGCCGGCCTGGCTCGCGATGTCCTCGACGGACACCTGTTCGAGCGCCTGGTGCTTGAGACTGAGCAGGCCCAGGTCGATGAACTGTTGGCGCCGGGCCTGGGGGCTGAGCCGGGTGCGCTTGCGCCCCACCGCTGCGGCGACGGACTTTCTGGTCACCTACTGAATCATACTCAATAGGTCGTTGACAGACCTCGTATCCCAACCCTACTGTCGAGTAAGGAACGCCGCGCGGCGGCACTTCGCGGCCGCGGGCCAGGAACAGTGTGAGGAATTGACGAGCATGAAGAGTTTCCGCGGCAAGGTCGCCGTGATCACCGGCGCCGCCTCCGGCATGGGCCGTGAGCTGGCACTGCAGCTCGCCGACGAGGGCGCCAAGCTCTCGCTGTGCGACTACGACCCGGCCGGTCTCGAGCAGACCGCCGAGCTCGCCCGCGCCCGCGGCGCCGAGGTGCACACCAAGGTCGTCAACGTCGGCGAGCGCGAGCAGCTGCTGGCCTACGCCGACGAGGTCGTCGCGCACTACGGCACCGTCAACCTGTTGTTCAACAACGCCGGCATCGCGCACCACGAGCCCATCGAGACCACGTCGTTCAAGGACTACGACCGGGTCATGGACATCAACTTCTGGGGCGTCGTCAACGGCACCAAGGCGTTCCTCCCCGCCCTGATCGCCTCGGGCGACGCGCACGTCGTCAACACCAGCTCGCTGTTCGGCCTGCTGTCCGTGGGCGGCCAGAGCGCGTACAACGCCTCGAAGTTCGGCGTCCGCGGCTTCACCGAGGCCCTGCGCATCGAGATGCTCGCGAGCGATCACAACGTGGGTGTCACCAGCGTGCACCCCGGCGGCATCAAGACGGCCATCGCCCGCAACGCGACCGGGGCCGAGAACGTCGACACCGCGCACACGGCGGCACTGTTCGACAAGTACCTCGCGCGCACCGAGGCCGACGACGCCGCCCGCACGATCCTCAACGGTGTCAAGAAGAACCGGGGCCGCGTGCTGATCGGCGCCGACGCCAAGATCATCGACGTGCTGGTGCGCCTCGGCGGATCGGCCTACGAGCGGGTCAACGCCCTCATCGACCAGCAGCTCACCAAGCGGCTCAAGTAGTCCCGCGCTCGACCGCATCCGCCCCGCACTCGCCCGCCGAGTGCGGGGCGGAGTGCGTTGCGGCGCACCTCACTTCATCGGGTGTTCGGCGGCCCAGTCACCGGTCGCCTCCTCGGGCGTGCGCCGCCCGGCGTCGACCTCGGCGATCATCTCCGCCAGATCGGCGGTGGTCAGCTCGCCCGCGATCGCGGACAGCCGCTTGGTCTGCGCCACCGTCAGGCCGTCGCGCCGCACCAGCGGGACCACGGCCCGCGAGGGCACGACCCCGTCGGGATCGGCGACCTGCGCGAGGTCCTTCGCCGCGGGCGAGAGGGTCCCGAGCTGCGCCAGCGCGGCGCGTCCCTCGGCGACCGCCCGCGCGGCGGCGGCCTCGTCGGCGACGGGGACGATCGGCCCCGTCGGGCAGCCGTAGCGGGCGCGCAGGTCCGACGGTGACCCCGCCGGCACCGCGACCGCACCGGAGAGCCCCTCGCACCCCCGCAGGGTCGCAGACGGAGCAGCCTTGGGCGCGAACAGCATCGGCTGATCGAGAGCGAGCGTCGGATCACCGAGCCCGAGCCCCTCGGGGAGCACGGCGCTGAGCGCGACGAACTGCGCGTCCCACTGCGCGCGCGGATTCTCCGACTCCTCCTCCGCGGCCTTGCTCGGCTGCGCGGCACCGGGACGGTAGCGCTCCCAGAGCGCGCCGGTCAGCGCGGGCGCGACGGTCAGCTCACCCCGCTCGACGGCCGCCACAGCGGCGTCCTCCCCCTGCCCGAGCCCCAGCTTCGTCTCCACCGGCGTACCGGCCGCGCGCAGGGCGTTCGCGTAGATCAGGGCCTCGATCCGGGAGGCGGTGCTCGTGGACGAGCCGACGGTGACGGTGCCGGGCGCGGTGCGCGGGCCCAGGTCGGCGGCGTCGCCGCCGTCCGAGCAGCCCGCGAGCACCAGCGCGGCCAGAGCGGCCGCGGCGAGGCGGGGCGTGCGAGTTCTCACGCCTACTTTCTACCCGGCTCCAGCGGCGACGATCCCGGTGGCCCGGTCTACTATCTCGTCCATGCCCTCCATCCCCTCCATGCCCAGGCCCGGCGCCGCACGCCGCGAGGTCCGCGAGGCGGACGTCCCGCGCGTGCCCGTGCCGGTCGCGCGGGCGGTCGTCGACTGCGGGGTGTACGTCGACGGGGAGCGCCTGCCCGGCCGCTTCGGCTACGTCGAGGCCATCGAGGAGGTCCGCCGGCGGGGCGAGGGATACGTCTGGGTGGGCCTGCTCGACCCGGATCAGCACCAGATGGACGAGGTCTCTCGCGTGTTCGGGCTGCACCCGCTGACGGTGGAGGACACTCTGGTGACCCACACCCGCCCGAAGGTCGACCGGTTCGACGACACGCTGTTCCTCATCCTCAAGACCGTGAACTACGTGGGCCACGACCGCACGGACCCGATGGCGCGGATCGTCGAGACCGGCGAGGTGATGGTGCTCGTCGGCCCCGACCACGTGATCACCGTGCGGCACGGCGAGCACGGCAGCCTGCGGCGGGTGCGCCGCAACCTCGAGGCCAACCCCGAGCTGTTGAAGCGGGGCCCGTCCGCCGTCATGCACGCCGTCGCCGACCACGTCGTGGACTCCTACGTCGCCGTCTCGGACCTGCTCGAGGACGACATCGACCGGGTCGAGGAGGACGTCTTCCGCGCCGGCTCCCGGACCCAGGTCGACGAGATCTACCAGCTCAAGCGCGACATCGTGGAGCTGCGCCGCGGCATCCACCCGCTCTCCCACGCCCTCAAGCGCCTGACCTGCGATTTCGGCGACATCATCCCGCAGGAGATCCAGCGCTACTTCTCCGACGTGCTCGATCACCAGGCGATGGTCGCCGACCACGTGGAGACCTACAACGACGTGCTCAGCTCCCTGATCGACGCCGCCGTCGCGAAGATCGGGATGCAGCAGAACGAGGACATGCGCAAGATGTCGGCCATCATCGGCCTGGTCGCGGTGCCCACCATGATCGCCGGGATCTACGGCATGAACTTCGACAACATGCCCGAACTGCACTGGCAGTACGGCTATTTCCTCGTCCTGGCGATCATGCTCGTCGCCTGTCTCGGCCTGTTCGTCGTCTTCCGCAGGATCAAGTGGCTGTAGCGGCTCACGATGTCGAGTTCTGCGACCGTACGAACGCTCCTGTGCACGCGTAGGCCCGCAGAACTCGACATCGTGAGCTAGACCTCGCGGGCCGCGGGGCGGCCGGGGTCGGCGGGATCGATGCCGGCCTCCGCCCACGCCTCGCGCAGCGCAGCCGCCCCCTTGAGCCGCACCCACGCGGCCTCGTTCGCGGTGATCGGGTCGGCGCGCAGGAAGCGCACGGGGTCGCCGTCCTCGCGGGGCAGGTCCGGCACCGCCGACTCCCCCAGGAGCACCGCGGTGAACGGCGCACCGGCCCACAGCGGAGCCCCCAGATCCACCAGCGCATCGGGGGCGAGAACCAGCCCCTCGACGGCGGGCGTGGCGGCGAGGATCGCCAGCGCGCGGTGCACGCCGTCGAGCGCGGCGCCGGGCCCGCCGGAGGCGGGCCGCAGCTCCAGCACGACCTCGGCGCGCGGCCCGTCCTCGACGGTCACCAGCGCGTTCGGATCGGTCATCGCGTGCCGCGAGCAGCCGACGCTGGCGAACGCGACGAGCGGGTCACCGACCCAGCGCTGCACCGTCATCGGCTCGAGACCGAGGAAGGTCACCGACGCCGAGGCGGGCGGCGCGAATCCCCGGGCCGCGTAGTGCTCGGCGAGGTGGGCGCGGACGGCGTCGACGACGGAAGTCACGATCACCGATCCTACGGACCCGACGCTCAGAAGAACCGGCCCGGTTGCCAGGGCCGGTTGCGCGCCGACACCTCGGAGATGATCTCCGGTGTCCACACGTGCTTGCGCACCAGCCGGTACCGCTCGCAGGCGACGAACAGGTACACCTCCGCATCGGTGGAGGACTCCATGATCCCGGCGGCGCGGGCCATTTCGATCACCGGCGCGAACTCCTCGTCGAACCAGCGTCGCGCGACCTCGGGCCGCGAGAGGTACTCCCCCGCCTCCTGCACCAGCCGGAATCCCCATGCCTCCACCGACTCCGCGAGCACGGAGTAGTCCCAGGCATTGGTGAACCGGATGCGTTCGCGCGCCGCGCCCTCCAGCGGCACCCGTTCGAGGAACAGCCGCCGGTGGTCCTTGAGCAGCAGGTCGGAGCGCACCGCGATCCCACCGGAGCCGATGCGCGTGACCACCTCCGTCACATCGGCGTCGAGGGTGGTGAAGCCGCGCGCGAAGGCGATCGAGACGCGGTGGTGACCGTCGACGACGAAGTACATCTCGCCGACCTTCTTCAGCTCGATCGGCGGCATCGACTCCCCGCGCCGCTGCGCCGCCGCCAGCCGCTGCCAGCGGGCGCGCAGCGCGGGCGAGCGGGGCCGGAAGTAGCGGTCGAAGTCGCGGGTGCGGTCGACGCTGCCCACGATCTGCGCGACCGGCACCACCTGCAGCCCCAGCTTCCGCTCCGTCACCAGTCCCAGCGCGGAGACGACCTCGTCGTAGGGCAGCACCTCGTTGACGTCGCCGGGCTGGCCGCGCACCCACGCCGCGAGCCGGGCGATGTTGGCACGCCGCCGCGACCGCTCGAAGTCGGTGCGGGCGTCCTCGTCGGGGAATCCGGTGTCACGCGCCACGTCGCCGCTCCCTCACGCTGTAGGCCCCGGGACTGCCGGGGGCGATCTCGAAGTAGGTGTACCCCACGGTGTTCAGGACCGGAACCCCGTCGATGGTGCGATCCGGCCCCGGCATCCCGAACGGGTGCACGTGCCCGTGCACGAAGACCTGCGGCCGCAGCGTCGTCACGAGCCGGCCCAGCGCCGCCAGGCCCCGGTGCGGGGCGTCCTCGCCGTCGCCGACGCCGCGGGCGGGCGAGTGCGCGAGCACCACGTCGACGGTGCGCCGCCGGGCCGCGAGCCGCACCCGCCAGGCCCGCCGGGCGGCCTGCGACTGGGTCCACTGGTTCGGCCCGTCGCGGTAGCGCACCGACCCGCCGAGCCCCGCCACCGTCAGGCCGGCGACAGTGACGACCCGGCCGTCGGCGTTGACCCCGCCGCGCGGGCCGGGCGGCTCGCACGGCAGTCCCCCGCGCACGAATCCGCCGCGGGTGCGGCGGTACCCGGAGTGGTCCGGGTCGTGATTACCGGGCACGAAGACGCACGGCACGCCGTACCTGTCGACGAGCGCCTCCAAGTACGCACCGGGCAGGTCGCCCGCCCCGAGGATCAGGTCGGGGCGCAGCGTCGACGAGGCCAGGGCCAGGCCCGGTACCTCCTCGTCGCTGACGGCGAGCACCCGCACGGCGACCTACAGGGCCAGGTTCAGCCCGGTCGAGGCGTCGAAGACGGCGATCTTGGTGGGGTCGTAGTAGAGGTCGACCTCGGCGCCGCGGGCGGCGGTCGAATCCGCCGACAGGCGCGCGACGATCTCGTCGACGCCGGCGGGCGGGGGCAGCTGACCGCCGGCCTTGAGGTCACCGAGCACGTCTGTGCGGGCATCGTCGGGCGCGACGGCGAAGTGCACGAACTTGTCGGAGCCCATCGACTCGAGGACGTCGACGCGGGCGCGGAAGGTCAGGCCGCCGACGCGCTGGTTCGGGTCCAGCAGGCGGGCGTCCTCGAAGTGCTCCGGGCGGATGCCGACGACCACGTCGCCGGTCTTGTTGCCGGCCGCAGCGGCCTTCTCCGCCAGCTGCGGCGCGTCGAGCAGCAGGATCTCGCCGAGCGCGGTGTCGATGCCCACCGAGGTGAGGCGGCCGGGCACGAAGTTCATCGCGGGCGAGCCGATGAAGCCGGCGACGAACAGGTTGGCGGGGCGGTCGTAGAGCTCCTGCGGCGCGCCGATCTGCTGCACGTCGCCGCTCTTGAGCACCACGACCCGGTCGCCGAGGGTCATGGCCTCAGTCTGATCGTGGGTCACGTAGACCATGGTGGTGCCGAGGCGCTTCTGCAGCCGGGAGACCTCGGTGCGCATCTGCACGCGCAGCTTGGCATCGAGGTTCGACAGCGGCTCGTCCATGAGGAAGGCCTTGGGACTGCGGACGATCGCGCGGCCCATCGCGACGCGCTGGCGCTGGCCGCCCGAGAGCTGCGACGGCCGGCGGTCGAGGTGCTGCGTGAGGTCCAGTGTGCGCGCGGCGTCTTCGACGGCGGCGTTGATCTGGTCCTTGGGCAGCTTCGCGAGCTTGAGCGGGAAGGCGATGTTCTCGCGCACCGTCATGTGGGGGTACAGCGCGTAGGACTGGAAGACCATCGCGATGTCGCGGTCCTTGGGCGCCCGCTCGTTGACCCGCTCGCCACCGATCCGCAACTCGCCGGAGGAGATGTCCTCCAGGCCGGCGATCATGTTCAGCGTGGTGGACTTGCCGCAGCCCGACGGGCCCACCAGGATCACGAACTCGCCGTCGGCGATCTCCAGGTTGATGTCGCTGACGGCGGTGGAGCCGTCGGGGTAGGTCTTCTTGACGTGGTCCAGGACGATGTCGGCCATGTGATTACTCCTCGAATACTTTCCGGCGTCAGCCCTTGACCGCGCCGGAGGTCAGCCCGGCGACGATCCGTCGTTGGAAGATCAGGACGAAGATGATGATGGGGATGGTGACGATCACGGCGGCGGCCGCGATCGATCCGGTGGGCTCCTCGAACTCGGAGCTGCCGGTGAAGTTGGTGATCGCCACGGGCGCCGTGGTCGACGCGTCGGTCGCCGTCAAGGTGAGGGCGAACAGCAGGTCGTTCCAGCAGAAGATGAAGACCAGGATCGCGGCGGTCACCACGCCGGGCGCGGCGAGGGGCGCGATCACGCGGCGGAAGGCCTGCGCCGGCGTGGCGCCGTCCATCTTGGCGGCCTTCTCCAGCTCCCACGGGATCTCCCGGAAGAACGCCGAGAGCGTGTAGACCGTGAGCGGCAGCGCGAAGGTGATGTACGGCAGGATCAGGCCGGGCCAGGTGTCGAACAGGCCCACCTTGCGCTCGATGTTGAACAGCGGCGTGATGAGCGAGACCTGCGGGAACATCGCGATGAGCAGCGCCGCGCCCACGAACAGCTTCTTGCCCGGGAAATCCAGCCGCGCCACCGCGTAGGCGGCGAACATGCCGATCGCCACGGCGATCACGGTGGAGATCAGGGCGATGCCGATCGAGTTGATCAGCGGGCGGATGAAGCCGTTGCCCTCGAAGATCGCGGTGTAGTTCTCGGTCGTGAACGTCTTCGGGATGAAGCTGCCGTCCGCGATGGACGAGGTGGGCTTGAGCGAGAGCGAGATGATCCACAGCACCGGGATCAGGGCGTAGAGGATCACCAGCAGATCGATGACGCTCCAGCCGAGCTTCTTACCGACGGAACCTTGAGCCATGTCCTACCCCTACCGTCGATCGCCCGAATCGGAGCCCGGCACCGAGGTGCCGAACGCCTTGACGAAGATGAACGCGATGATCGCGACGCAGATGAAGATCAGCACCGAGATCGCCGACCCCACACCCAGGTTGAACGCCTTGAACAGGTTGTCGTACCCGAGGATCGAGACCGAGCCGGTGCCGTTGCTGCCCTTCGTCAGGATGTAGATGTTGTCGAAGATGCGGAAGGCGTCCAGCGTGCGGAACAGCAGCGCCACCAGGATCGCCGGCTTCATCAGCGGGATCGTGATCTTGAGCAGGCGCGTCCACGGGCCGGCCCCGTCGAGGGCGGCCGCCTTGAGCAGGTCGTCGGGCACCAGGGCCAGGCCCGAGAGCAGCAGCAGCGCCATGAACGGCGTCGTCTTCCACACCTCGGCCAGGATGATGATCGCCACGGACGGCCACTGCTCGGTGAGCGGCGCGCTGCCGTCGGGCAGCAGGTTCACCAGGTAGCCGGTCTCCGGCGTCCAGGCGTAGTACCAGGAGAACGCCGCGACGACGGTGACGATGCCGTACGGGATCAGCACGACGGTGCGCACGAGGCCGCGGCCGACGAGCGTGCGGTGCATGACCAGCGCGATCGCCAGGCCCAGCACGAACTCGATCACCACGGAGACCACGGTGATCAGCGAGGTCATCCCCAGCGCCTCCCACCAGTAGCCGTCCTTGAGCACGGTGACGTAGTTGCCGAGGCCGATGAACTCGTCCTGCCCCGGGTAGGCGAGCGAGGACTTGTGCAGGCTCAGCCAGAAGGCGTAGAGGATCGGGTACGCGGTGACGAGGAACATCACCAGCGCGGCGGGCGCGATGAGCAGCAGGCCCAGCTTGCGCTCGGCGCGGCGCCCTTCGCTCTCGGGAGTGGTTCCCGTCGGGTCGTTCGACGGTGCCTCGGTCACGGCGGTCACGGCACGAGCCCCTTTCCGTCCATGGCCTTCTGCGCGGCCTCGGTCAGCTCATCGGCCAGCGTCTCCGGGTCCCAGGACCCGACGGGCGCCAGCTTGGCCTGCAGCAGGGTCGACATCGCCTGGTACTGCGGCGTGATCGGCCGCACCGCGGTGGTGTTCTCCTGCAGTTGGTCGCGGATCAGCGAGGCCATCGGGTAGTCCTTGCGGAACTCCGGATCGTCGTAGAGCTTCGCGAGGATCGGCGGGGTGCCGCCCTTGATGGCGTACTTGCGCTCCGCGGCCTCGTTGGTCAGGCACGCGAGCGCGGCGAAGGACTGCTTCTCGTACCGGGTGGTCTTCGCCACCGCGAAGTTGATGCCGCCGACGGTGGTCTTCGCGGGCTTACCCGGAACCACCGACGGGAACGGCGCGAAATCGAACTTCTGCCGCGTGAGCGTGTTGATCTCGTTGAGCTGCGCCGCCGTCGGCGACGGCGGGTTCGCCGCGTCCTTCGGCGGGTTCAGCAGTGCGTCGAACTTGGTCAGGTCCGTCAGGTAGGGCACCTGGCCGGCGGCACCGTTCTGCTGCGCGCTCGCGTAGACGAAGGGCCAGTTGACCTGGAAGATCGCCTTGCCGGTCTCCATGCCCAGGCGGGACTTGCCCTCGTCGAGCTGGGTGAACGACGGGTCGCGGCCGGGCGCGGTGGCCACGGATTTCATGATCGAGAGTGCCTTGACGGTGGCGGCCCGGTGCTCCGGGGTGTCGGTGAGCGTCACCGTCTTGCCGTCCTCGGCCACCATCCGGCCGCCGGCGCTCTCGAGCAACGAGTTGAACCACACGACCACGCCCTCGTACTGCGCGGCCTGCGCCTCGATCTGCGTCGGCCCGCCGAGCTCGCCGGACTTGGTCGCGTACTGCACCACCTGATCCCACGTCAGCTTCGGCGGCTGGTTGCCGATCTTGCGGCCCAGCACCTTCTCCAGCGCGTCCTTGCGGTACCAGAGCAACTGCGTGTTGGTCCACGCCGGCGCCGCGTACTGCGTGTCCTGCCACATCGCCGTCTTCAGCGGGCCGGCCAGCACGGTCTTCTTCGCGGCTTGGGCGAGGTCGTCCGGGAACGGCAGGATCCAGCCGGCCTCAGCGAACTCCGCGGTCCAGTTCACGTCCAGGCCGACGATGTCCATCGTCCGGTCGTTGCCGTTGGCGCGGCGGGCGATCTGCAGCCGCTGGTCGTCGGCCTGTTTCGGCAGCGCGTGCCCGACGACCTTGTAGTCGCTCGTCGAGCAGTCGACCGCGACCTCCTTGACCGTCTTCGCGCCGTCCGCCGGGGCGTAGACGTTCAGGGTGATGCCGTCGTCCTCCGTACCGCAGCCCGCCAGCAGGGTCACGGCCATCGTGGCCGTGAGCCCGACCGCCGCGGCGCGGGTGCGCCGGGTGCCGAGCCGCGATCTCCGTCGTGTCGTCACGCCGCCTCCTTCGCCGCCCCCGACCGGGTGGCGTCCGCTGGAAAGCTAGCCGACGCGACCGGTGAGGTGAACCACATTCGGCATTATCGTGCCAGACCGGACGCCAGGTCGTTCATCACCTGGCTGAACTCGGCGTCCGGGTCGAGCTGCGCGCCCAGCGTGCGGGCGGCACCGTCGAGCACGAACCACGTGATGTCGGTGAGCGATTCGACCACCTCGGCGCGCGAACGCCCCCGCACCGACGCCTCGCCCCGGACCCAGCTGGTGAGCGTGCCCTCCACCATCGTGAACACCACGAAGGGCACGCCGGCGAAGGCGGTGGCGTCCAATCCGGTCAGCGCCGAGAGCCCGTCGATCGTCTGCTCGGCGCGGGCGACGACGCGGTGCCGGAGTTCGCCGATCGCATCGGGCGCGACGGGGACACCGTCCGGACCCGCTGCGTCGGTGGGCCCCGCGCGCAGCAGGTCGACGAGGCGCGGATTGTCCTGCATCCACGTGGCCGCACTGGCGATCGAGCGGCGCAGGATCTCGCGCAGCGATCCGGTGGACACGTCGAGATCGGCCTCGAGTTCCGCAGCGAAGCGCTCGACGACGAAGCCCCGCAATCCGCGCGCCAGGTCGTCCTTGCTCTTGAACTGGCGGTACACCACCGACTTCACGAGGCCGGCGCGCTCGGCGATGCTCCGCACGGGGATCGCGGCGCCGGGCTCCGATTCCTCGACCAGTTCCGCCGCTGCGCGCAGGATCAGATCGCGCCGCTGCGAATTGTGGGCGCGCCAGCGCAACTCGTAGCCGCTCTCGGGCTCGTGCGCGGTCGCCATACCGGGCGATGTTACGCCCGTGCGGAAGCGCGCCGGGACGGTCGACCGGCGCGGTGCGGTGTCAGGCGGCGATCTGCGCGGGCCGCGTGGGCTCCCCGCGGTAGCGCGCCTTGTGTCCGTCGATCCGCAGCAGCTTCCACATCAGCCTGCCGAACGGCGTCATGAGCCCGAGATCGTCGGCGAGGGCGCGCATCTCGGCGAAGTAGTCGTTGAGCAGGGCCCGCGCGGTCGGCCCGCGCCAGAAGGCCTCGCGCTTGACCGCGCGCGGCACCTCGAAGCGCTCGAAGAACTCCTTCGGCGGGGTGAAGATCTCCCCCACCAGCCAGCGCATCGCGAGCGGGAAGGCGAGCGCGCAGATCCGCTTCTGGCGCTTCGTCATCCCCTGCAGGTGCGCGTGCAGGAACTCGTGTGCGAAGGAGATGTGGCGCGCCTCCTCGGCGACGTGGATCTCCATGGTGCGCAACACGAGCGGTGGGATCTGCCCGCCGTGGCGCATGATCGCCTTCTGGTAGTGGTCGATCGGCTCCTCACCGCCGAGGATGCCCATGAACAGGATCACGTGCGCGTGCCCGCCGAGCACCCCGATCATCGGGGAGGCCCGCCGGAACCACTTCCGCATGCCCGGGACGTCCACGCCGATGCGGTTGACCAACTCCTGGAACATCTGGATGTGGTTGCACTCCTCCGTCATCTCGTGGAGGCAGTAGCGGAACTCCGGCGAGGAGTTCGGGAGCTTCATGATGTACTGCATCATCCCGCGGATCAGGATGGATTCGAACGCGGCGCCCACCTTGATCGTGTTGGCCATGCGCCACTTCCCGATCTCGATCCGCTTCTCCAGCGGCAGGTCGCGGTACCACTGGGTCGCGCCGAGCGAATCCAGCGTCGGCGGCAGCACCCATCGGGGGTCGTTCGGGTCGAGCTGCAGCTCCGGCGAGTCCCAGTCGATGTCGAGGTAGGGATCGAACCGGCGGTGCACGGAACCGTCGGACAGGTCCTCCAGCACGTCGCGGTAACCCTGATCCAGCTCGCGCCGGCTCACGCGCCCCAGGATGTCCGCCATGAGAGTCCTCCTTGTGATCGCTATCACTTTCCCTGAATTTAGCAGGGCATGGCGTCCCGGTAAATAGGGTTCGGCGGATTCCCGCGGCAGCCGGCCGAAGCGCCTCCCGCAGCAACCGCCGGCCCCCGCGAAAATCTCCGCCCACCTCGCGAACCAGCGGGGCAAGCGGAGATCTCTGCGGGGAATGACGATTTCTGCAGGGAGGCCCTGCGGCATCGAGAGTCAGGCCGTGAGGTCGCGGAGTGCCGCGACGTGGCGCGTGAAGGCGGATCTCCCCGTCGACGTCAGCTCGACCCACTGCCTGCGGGAGTCGGCGGCGTCCCGTCGAGAAGCGACGTAGTTCGCCTCCCCGAGCCTCGCCAGGTGCTTGCTCAGGACGGACGCACTCATGTCCAGGGCCTTCGCGAGCAGATCGAACCGCAGTTCCTGTGCCTGCGCGAGCGCGGCGCAGATCATCAGCCGCTGTCGCGGGTGGATCAGATCGTCGAACGCGGGCGAATCGTCCGTCGTCGCGCTCACGCCGGCCGCCCGACGGCGATCCGCTCGGCCGCGATCCGCCCGCCGCCGTAGATCACGACGACGAGCAGGAAGACCGTCAGGTACGTGAGGGGGCGGCCCGGCTCGAGGTGGCCGGTGGCGAACATCGCGGCGAACATCGCTCCGAAGAACCCCGACCAGAACACGACCGCCGCCCGGGACCCCGGAGCGAAGGCCCCCACGCGCCCGCGTCGTCGCATGATCGCCCACACCGCGAGCACGGGCAGCGCGAAGACGGCGAAGGAGAGCAGGATGTTCCGCCAGGTCTGCTCGCCGCCGAAGACCGCCGACCACAGGCCGGCGACCAGGAGCACGTCGAGCGTGAGGAGCCACCACGGCAGCGCCGCCCGGCGTCCGGCCGCCCCCGCGGCCAGAGCGTCGTCGAGCGTGCCACCGGCCTCCGGATTCGTTTCCATACCGGAAACGATACGGGAACGTTTCCGGTGCGGCAACTATCTCGGGGTCACTGGATGTTCAGGCGGGCCAGCATGTCGCGGGCCCGCTCGGCGACCTGCGGGTCGCACAGCACGTCGTACCGGCCGGCGACCAGCTGCATCGTCGAGGAGAAGTCCCGAGTGCCGCGCGAAGCCCAGTAGGGCACCGACGCGCTGATCAGCCCGAAGACGATGCCGCCGATCACACCGGCGATCACGGTCGAGAGCAGCGCGTCCCCGCCGCCCACGAACAGGCCCACGAGCAGGCCGAGGAACAGGCCCAGCCAGGCACCGGAGGCGGCGCCGGCGCTGAGCACGCGCCCCCAGGTCAGGCGACCGGTGATGCGCTCGACCTGCATCAGGTCGACGCCCACGATGGTCACGTTCTGGACGGGGAACTCCTCGTCGGAGAGGTAGTCGACGGCGCGCTGCGCCTCCGCGTAGGTGCTGTAGGAACCGATCGGCCAGCCCTTCGGCGGCGTCGGAAGCCCGCGCCCCGCGGGCCCTCCCGGCTGGTTCGGCGACCCCGGTCCGGGTAGCGGTTGCGACATTCAGCGCCCTCCCTCACGTGCGATTCGTAGAACGAAACTACCCTGATGTACATGTCGGCTGTCTCCAGAGTATTCGTCGCGCGACTGTCCGGCCTCCCCGTCGTCGGACCGGACGGCGAATCCGTCGGTCGCGTACGCGACGCGGTGATCGGTCTGCGGGCCGACCGGAAGGCGCCGCGCGTGCTCGGGCTCGCCGTCGAACTCGCCAACCGCCGCCGGATCTTCGTGCCGATGCTGCGTGTGACCAGCATCGAACCCGCCGCCGTCACCCTCAACACCGGGTCCGTCAGCCTGCGTCGCCTGCACGTGCGCCCCGGCGAGGCCCTCGCCCTGGGCCAGTTGCTGGGTACCAAGGTCCGCATCGAGGAACCCGGCGAGCCCTACGACGGTGCCGACGCCTCCGTCGCGGACGTCGGCATCGAGCAGACCCGCACCCGCGACTGGGTGGTGCACCGGCTGGCGGTGAAGATCCGCGCCACCGGATGGAACCGCCGCGGGGGCGTGCAGGTGGTGGACCTCCCCCACGTCTCCGGCTTCACCACGACGGCGCTCACCGGCGCCGACCACGACATCGCCGAGGCGCTGACCGTCTTCGAGGACATGCGCGCCGCGGACGTCGCCCAGGCCCTGCGCGAACTGCCCGCGCAACGCCGGCTCTCGATCGCCGCCGCCTTCGACGACGAGCGGCTCGCCGACGTGATCCAGGAGCTGGGCTCCGACGACCAGGCCGAGGTGATCGCGCACCTGTCGAAGGGGCGCGCGGCCGACGTCCTCGAGGCCATGGATCCCGACGACGCCGCCGACCTCCTCGGTGATCTGCCCGTGCGCCAACGCGAGGACCTGCTCGCCGTGATGGACCCCGAGGACTCGGGCACCGTCCGGCGCCTGCTCACCTTCTCGCCGTACACCGCGGGCGGCATGATGACGCCCGAGCCGATCGTGGTCACCCCGTCGACCACCGTGGCCGAGGCGCTGGCCCGCGTGCGAAACCCCGACATCACGCCCGCGCTGGCCAGCATGGTCTTCGTGGTCCGTCCGCCGACGGCGACCCCGACGGGGCGCTACCTCGGCGCCGTGCACCTGCAGCAGTTGCTGCGCGAGCCGCCGGCCGATCTGGTGGGCGGCATCATCGACACGGACCTGCCCCGACTCGGACCGGACGACCCCCTCGGCGCGGTCACGCGGTACTTCGCGGCGTACAACCTGGTCACCGGCCCGGTGGTCGATGCGGAGAACCACCTGCTCGGCGCGGTCTCGGTCGACGATCTGCTCGACCACCTGCTCCCCGAGGACTGGCGCGACGAGGACGAGCACACCGAGGAGGTGACCGGATGAAGGAGCGTTCCCGGCTCGACACCCCGCGGCTGAGCCGCAGTTTCAACCTCAACCTGGGCGACGACATGATCGGCCAGGGCGCCGAGCGCGTCGCGCGGTTCCTCGGCACCGGCCGCTACCTCGCGATCCAGACCGTGATCGTGCTGGTGTGGATCGCGCTCAACGTGCTGTGGTTCACCTACCACTTCGACCCGTACCCGTTCATCCTGCTCAACCTGGCGTTCTCGACGCAGGCCGCGTACGCCGCCCCGCTCATCCTGCTCGCGCAGAACCGGCAGGAGAGCCGCGACCGGGTCTCGCTCGACGAGGACCGGATGCGGGCGGCGCAGACCAAGGCGGACACCGAGTTCCTCGCCCGCGAGCTGGCGTCGGTGCGCCTGGCCGTGGGCGAGGCCGCCAGCCGTGACTACATGCGTCGCGAACTGGACGAGGTGCACGAGAAGCTGGACGCGCTCACGGCGCTGCTGCAGTCGATGCAGCACGTCCGCAACGTCGACGAGGACCGGGCCGATGCGGCCGACTGATCCCCGCGAGCTGCTGCACCCCGTCCTGCCGCCGGAGACGTACCGCCGGCTCGGGATCGACCCGCCGCGGCCGCCGCAGCAGTACGGCACGGGCGGCCCTGTCTCGTCGGCGGGCACGCCCTACCTGACGGGGCGCGCCGTGACCGGGGCACCCGCACCGTCGGGCGCGGGACCGGCACCGTCGGAACCGGGTGCGGCGTTCGTGACCTCCCCCGGGGCCCCGCCGCCCGGTGGGCCGGGTACGCCGCCCTACGTCCCCGGAGCGCCCGGGCTCGCCGCGGGTCCCCCGCCCGCGAAGGACCGCTCGCTCGCGATCCTGGTCGGGACGACGGCGCTGATCATCGCGATCATCCTCGGCACCACCTGGTACATCCTCGCGAACCGGGGCACTGACGACGAGCAGCAGATCCGCGACGTCATCGCGACCGAGACGAAGACGCTCAACGACCGCGACCTGGCGGCCCTGGTGCGCGTCCGCTGCGCCGCCGACGTGCAGATGCTGCAGAGCCAGTTCACCTCGCAGACCTTCGCGGCGGAGGTCGACACCCTGCTCGGGCCCAGCGGGCGGTGGGAGGTCAGCGTCGGGGAGATCCGCATCGACGCGGGCGCCGGTACCGCCGAGGCCGAGGTCACCTCGACCGCCGTGGGGTCGACCGTGGTCGTCTCGAGTTCTGTCACGGACACGTCCACCCTCCGGAAGGAATCCGGAGGGTGGAAGGTGTGCGTGAGTTCGTCGCGGGTGCGGTGACTCAGTAGCGGTAGTGCTCGGGCTTGTACGGGCCCTCGACGTCGACGCCGATGTACTCCGCCTGCTCCTTGGTGAGCTTGGTCAGGGTGCCGCCCAGCGCCTCGACGTGGATCTTCGCGACCTTCTCGTCGAGGTGCTTCGGGAGGCGGTAGACCTCGTTGTCGTACTCGTCGGGCTTGGTCCACAGCTCGACCTGCGCGATGACCTGGTTGCTGAAGCTGTTGGACATCACGAACGACGGGTGACCCGTCGCGTTACCCAGGTTCAGCAGGCGGCCCTCGGAGAGCACCACGATCGACTTGCCGGTGTCGCCGAAGGTCCACTGGTCGACCTGCGGCTTGATGTTCAGGCGCACGGCGCCCGACTTCTCCAGGCCCGCCATGTCGATCTCGTTGTCGAAGTGGCCGATGTTGCCGAGGATCGCGTGGTCCTTCATCTGCTTCATGTGCTCGAGCAGGATGATGTCCTTGTTGCCCGTCGAGGTGATGACGATGTCGGCGTCGCCGATCGCGTCCTCGACGGTGACCACGTCGAAGCCGTCCATGAGCGCCTGCAGCGCGTTGATCGGGTCGATCTCGGTGACCTGGACGCGCGCGCCCTGGCCGGCCAGCGACTCGGCGCAGCCCTTGCCCACGTCGCCGTAGCCGGTGATGAGGACCTTCTTGCCGCCGATCAGCACGTCGGTGCCGCGGTTGATGCCGTCGATGAGGCTGTGGCGGGTGCCGTACTTGTTGTCGAACTTGCTCTTGGTGACCGAGTCGTTGACGTTGATCGCCGGGAAGGCCAGCTCACCGGCGGCGGCGAACTGGTACAGGCGCAGCACGCCGGTGGTGGTCTCCTCGGTGACGCCCTTGACCGACTCCGCGATCGCGCTCCACTTGGTGGCGTCCTTGGCCAGCGACTCGCGCAGCAGGGCGAGGAAGACCTGGTACTCGGCGCTGTCCGCGCTCTCGTCGGTGGGCGGCACGACGCCCGCGGCCTCGAACTGCGCGCCGCGCAGCACGAGCATGGTGGCGTCGCCACCGTCGTCGAGGATCATGTTGGCGGGCTCGTTCGGCCAGGTGAGCATCTGCTCGGCCGCCCACCAGTACTCCTCCAGGGTCTCGCCCTTCCAGGCGAAGACCGGCACGCCCTGCGGCGCCTCGACGGTGCCGTGCGGGCCGACGACGACGGCCGCGGCGGCCTCGTCCTGGGTGGAGAAGATGTTGCAGGAGGCCCAGCGGACCTCGGCACCGAGCTCCACGAGCGTCTCGATGAGCACCGCGGTCTGCACCGTCATGTGCAACGAGCCCGAGATCCGTGCGCCCTTGAGCGGCTTGACGTCCGCGTACTCGCGACGCAGCGCCATGAGGCCGGGCATCTCGTGCTCGGCGAGGCTCAGCTGCTTGCGGCCCGCCTCGGCGAGGGAGAGGTCCGCAACCTTGAAGTCGATTCCGTTCGCCGTATCGGCGGTCAGCGTAGAAGTCACGCGCACCAGGCTATCGCTACCTGTACGTATCCACACCGTCACCCGGCTTGCGATCGTGAAATCGGCCGATTTTCGGCCGGCGGCGGTATATACGAGTCCCATCGCGAAATCCGCCAATTCCCCGAGTGCCGCCTACCCGAACGTCCGCCGCCAAGACTCGATCTGCTGACACAGCCCGTCGATCTGCGACAACAAGTGCTCGCGCACGGTGCCGTAGGACCTCTTGTAGCCGCGCGCAACGTCCTCCACGTACGTGAGCACATCGAGGACGCGGCCTTCTTCGATATCGATCCCCCACACGAAGATGGCTTGCGTCGCGAACGGCGTCACGGAAACACCGGCGGCCGCCTCGGCCGCCGGACCGGGCTTCTGCCACGTGGAGACACCACATCTCGCGAAGTCCGCTGCCTGCCAGGCGTTGTGCCGGTCGCGTGCCGCGAGCGCCTCGGCCCACAAGTCACCGGTGATGATCTGCGCGCAGCTCAGAATGTGGGGGTTGCCGGGCCAGCCGTCGGCGACCTCCAAGACTTCGCGGTGCTCCGGGTGGAGCGGCCGACCCAGGCGCTGTTCGAGCGCGGCGATGTCCGACGGTGCCGCGCCAGGGTTCGGCGGATCCGGGGCCGGTTCGCCACGAACGGCGGCGTATTCGACGCGCAGCTCGGCGAGCCGCTCGACTATCTGCCGCATCGTGGGCGGATCGATCCGCAGGTCGCGCCCCCAGTACCTGCCGTGCGGGCCCAACTCCTCGCCGTCCAACCACTCGGTCAGCGAAGCCAGTTCCTCGACGAGGTACTGCTCGAATGAATCGTAGAAGTGGTCACCGTGCGGTGTCATCATCATCTGTCCCGCCAGATACCCCTGAGAGTCACGGTGCAGCATGAACGTCTCCCAGTAGGTTCCGTCACTGTCAGCGATCCGCACCCAGTCGGTGTCGGTCGACCATTCCACCAGGACGTCGCCCTCTGCCAGACGGATCCCAAGGCCCTCCGATTCGCTGATCGTGCCGTGTCCGATCTGATCGCAGGAGAGCAGAGCAACGTCCTGATTCCATTCACTCCACCCGTTCGCCACGGTGAGGAACTCGCGGTACTGGGCCGGAATCGGGTGGCCGAGCCGCTTCTCCGCGGCGAGCAGTTGCTCCTCAGTGGCGCCGGGGTTCGGCCGCGACATCGCGTACAAATCGGGATGGATCCGGACCAGGCGCTCCCGTTGCTCCTCAAAGGCCTCGATCAGCTCCCGCCAGCGCGCTACCCCCACGTCAGTATTCACGATTCTGAATATAGCGCCGCCGTATCCGAGATGGACAGAATCCGAGGGCGCAGTCCCGGCGCACCCGACGCCTCGCACACCGACCACCCGGCGAACCCGCACATCTGCCCCGCGAAAACAGGGAACCGCGGTCGGAGCAGGTGCTCCGACCGCGGTTCTCAGCGGGTGGACGATCAGTCGGCGAGTGACTCGATCTTCTCGCCGCGCTCGCGTCGGCCGAGGACGGAGTGGTTCTTCGAGTACACGAAGTACACGACGATGCCGAGCGCCATCCAGATGAGGAACCGCATCCACGTCTCGATCGACAGGTTGAACATGAGCCATCCGCACGCGATGACCGAGAGGATCGGGACCAACGGCACCAGCGGAGCGGTGAAGCCGCGCTTGAGATCCGGGCGCTGCTTGCGGAGCACGATCACGCCGACGGACACCAGCACGAAGGCGAACAGGGTGCCGATGTTGATCAGCATCGTCAGTTCCTTGAGCGGGAAGATCCCCGCCAACAGCGCGACGACGACGCCGACGCCGATCGAGATCCGCACGGGCACGCCGCGATCGGAGGTCTTCGCCAGCTGGCGCGGCAGCAGGCCGTCGCGGGCCATGGCGAAGAGCACGCGGTTCTGGCCCATGAGCAGCACCATGACCACGGTGGTCAGGCCCGCGAGCGCGCCGATGGAGATGATCGTCGCCGCCCAGTCCACGCCGTTGAGCGAGAAGGCGTAGGCGAGGTTCTTCTCGCCGCCCTCCCCTGCGCTCGTCGCGAGGTCCTTGTAGCTCGCCATACCGGTGACCACGACGGTGACCGCGATGTAGAGCACGGTGACGATGGCGAGCGAGCCCAGGATGCCGCGCGGCACGTCGCGCTGCGGCTTCACGGTCTCCTCGGCGGAGGTCGCGACGATGTCGAAGCCGATGAACGCGAAGAAGACGATGCCGGCGCCGGCGAGCACGCCGAACCAGCCGTACGACGAGCCGCTACCGAACACCGCCTGGAACAGGGTGGAGTCCCGCGTGATGCCGGCGTTCTCACCCGGCACCGACGCCGGTACGAACGGCGAGTAGTTCGAGCCCTTGATGTAGAAGGCGCCGACCACGATGACGAGCAGCACCACCGCGACCTTGATCGCCGTGATCACGGCGGACACGCGCGAGGACACCTTCGCCCCGAAGGTCAGCAGCACCGTCAGCACGGCGACGATGAGCATGGCGCCCCAGTCGATGGTGCGGCCTCCGATCTCGACCGCTGCGGGCCCCGTCCCGAAGACCGTGCCGAGGTAGCTCGACCACCCGCTTGCCACCGCCGCCGCGGCGATGGAGAACTCGAGCACCAGGTCCCAGCCGATGATCCACGCGGCGAACTCGCCGAAGGTCGCATAGGAGAAGGTGTACGCCGAGCCGGCGACCGGCACCGTCGACGCGAACTCCGCGTAACAGAGGGCCGCGAGGCCGCAGGCGATCGCGGCGATGACGAACGACACCGTGACAGCGGGCCCCGAGAAGTCGCCGGCCGTGGAGGCACCGATGGTGAAGATGCCCGCACCGACGACGACGGCGACGCCGAAGATCGTCAGATCCCACGCCGTCAGCTGCTTCATCAGCCGGGTGCCGACGACCTCTGTGTCGGCGATGGATTGTTCGACCGATTTGGTACGCAGCAATGGGTTGGCCATGCGTGCTCCTGAGTCCTCTGCGAGTGTGACGACTCATCAAACACCATCGTGGCAGCGCAGCGAGGCATTTCAGTCGCCTAGACCGCGCGCCGCGCCCCCGGGCCGAACGGTGTCGCCGCCGGGTCCTGCCGGACCCAGTCCCACCGGCGGGCGTGCCGGTTCCACTGCCGCACCCGCGGGCGCGGGGCTTCGGGCGACGGGCCGCCCGGTCTGCGTTCGGTGATCCCGCTCAGTCCTCGTGCTCCCATGTGCCGACCTCCTGCGTCGCCGCCGCGCGGAGCCGGTGTCTCCGTTCCCGCGCGGCCTCGTACCGATGGACGCGCTCCACTGTGGGATCGCCACCTGAACGCACTCTGGACGGACGCTGGCAAGGCGCGGGTGAGGCGCCGAAGTTACCGACGGGTGTTACTGGTTGGTAGGCGAAAAGTGTTGGCGTACCGGTAAGTAACACCTACCGTCGGGCCTATGACCAAGACATTCGCGCACACCACTGACCAGACCGTCGCCCAGCTCCTGGGCATCGTCGAGGGTGGGGACGACGTGCTGCTCACGCGCGACGGGAAGCCGCTCGCCGTGCTCAGCAAGGCCCAGCCGACTGCGGTCGCCGTCGAGAACATGCAGACCTTCGACATCCCCGAGACCTTCTACGAGAACCTCCCCGGCGGCTACTGAGCCACCGGGGAGGTCCGTCGACGCGGTGCGCGACTACCGCGTTTCGAGCACGATGCCCGTGACCGGGCCGTTGTAGGTCGCGACCACCCGGTCCGCGGTGGTCGAGCCCGGCAGCGGCACGGCCCGGATGGTGCCGCCCAGATCCGAGACGTAGGCGAGGCCGGCGGCCGCGTCGACCGCCAGGCCGATGGCCTCCCGGAAGTCCCGCGCGACGATCTCGGGTGCGGCGCCCGTGGCCCCGGGCGCCGGCAGCGGTGCCCGGTTGAGGGTGTTGCCGTTCGGCGGCGCACCGCGATCCGTCCAGTACAGGTAGCCGTCGGCGATCTCGATGTCGATCGGCTCGGGGAGACCGGACCAGAGCGTCTCGATGTCGTTGCGCGCCGCGGGATCCGCGGGATCCGCCAGCGATGTCCGGAGGATGCGCCCCTTGCCGCCGTCCGCCGGGCCCTTCTGCGTCCAGTACAGGTGACCGGAGGCCGAGTCGACCGTGACCCCGACGCACTGCTCGGCGATGTCCCGGCCGGTGTTGACCACGTGGTCCTTGAGATCCGAACCGTCGAGGTTGCACGAGGAGACCTTGTAGCCCTCACGATCGGACCAGTACAACCTGCGCCCGTCGGTCGCGATCTGTTTGCCGGTGGTGATCGACCCCGTCGGCAGCACGTCCCGCAGGTCCGTGCCGTCGAGCTTGATGGTGTGCACCCCGCCGTTGCGCACGGAGAAGTCGTCACCCGCCTCGCCGGGGATGTCCGGGTTCTCGATGGGCGCCCCCATCGTGGTCCAGTAGGCCCGGTCGCCCACGACGACGATCCCGTCCGGTGCCGCGCCCGAGGAGCGGGTCAGGTACTCGGACGAGCCGTCCTCGACGGAGATCCGCACGATCGCGTTCTCCGTGATGTGTAGTGCCAACAAAGTGGTCATGCGTGCGCTCCTCACAACCAGCGCGGCTGATGCGAGCCACGCGGAATCAACGGGTAGGTGTAGTAGCCCGGCGTCTGCGACATCCGGACCTGTTCGGTGATGCCCTGGTAACGCCCCAGCGCCGTGTCCGCGAGGAAGGTCTGCGGTGCCAGGTACTCGTGCCCCGGCGCCTTCCCCGCGACCTCGTACGAGTACGCCTTGTCGATCCGCCCGAGGCTGAGCAGCCACAGAGCGGTCCGGGTCAGCGACACGGTGACCTTGTACGAGCCGCCGACTTCGGCGCGCAGCATGAGGGCACGGATGATGCCCATCTGCATGAACCAGGCGGTGATGTAGTCGTTCACCACGGGGAGCGCGGGCAGGTGGGGCACACCGTCCTCGCCCTCGTTGATCATGACGCCCGAGAGGGAACCGGCCGTCTGGTCGAAACCGACGCGGCCCGCCCACGGGCCGGTCTCACCGTTGAGGTTGACCGAGGCGTGGATGATGCCCGGTCGGATCGCCGCCGCCGAGGCGGCGTCGATGCCGTGCCGGGCGAGGCTTCCGGGGCGGCGGTTGGCGAAGAAGACGTCCGCATCGCGCAGCAGGTCCAGCATGACCGACGTGCCGTGCTCGGTATGCAGGTCCAGCATCGTCGAGCGCATCCCGATGTTGGATGTGGCGTACAGCAGCGGGATCTCGTACTCGTCCGGGCCCCAGACGTTGAGCACGTCCGCCCCGTGCAGGGCGAGCGCACGGCCGCACCCCGCGCCCGCGATGATGTGGGCGCGAGCCAGGGCGCGCACCCCGTCGAGCGGCGTTCGGGGATCGGGCGTGAACGGCTCCGGGTCACTGTCGCCGATCTTCTCGATCACGACCGGCGGCATGGGACCGAGCACGTCGCGGTACTGCTCGGTCGCGATCAGTTCCTCGGTGGTCCGGCACATCGGCATGATGACGCCGGCCTTCTCCCCCGCCTCCTCCAGATCGGCGGAGTTCCACTCGGCGATCGCCTTGGCCACGTGTTCCTTCGACTCCGGGACCCCGAGCAGCACCGACGTGTCGTTGCGCAGCTTGGGGTACGGCCCCATCGGATGCATCCACCGGTCGTCCTTGGTCCGGTAGAACATGTCGTAGGTGTACGCGTCGGTGACGTTGACCGGGTCGATCATCGGGTAGCCGTTGACCAGCTCCCACCTGCCGTCGTAGAAGGGACACAGCCGGTGGGGGGCCACCCGCAGGTCCATCGCGATGTCCTGCCCCGCACCGCCGCGCATCCGCCACAGAGCGGCGATGGCCACCGATTTCGCGACCAGCGTGATCGCCGTGCCACCCGCCAGCCGCAGCGTTCCCGGCAGCACCGGGTCGGCACCGACGAAGTCGATCGAGCCACCCGAGTCGGCCGACGAGAACCCGATCGAGGAGAGCAGTTCCTCCAGCGGGCCGTACGGGTCGAACTCGTCGGTGGTCGCGGCGGGCTTCCGCAGGAGCGCGGTGAGCTCCTCGGCCGTCATCGCGCGCCGCCGGCGGCGTCGGCGTCCTTGAGCGCCTTGAGGATCGCGTTGGTGCGGCCGTCGCGCTGCGCGACGAGGTTGTTGTAGACCTCTTCGCCGGTGCCGTAGGCCTTCTCGACGGAGTCCAGGACGTCGCCGAGGCGCGCGGGATCGGGCTCACCGATCTCGAAGGTGAACTGCGAGGCGATGCCCGAGGTGAGCTTGCGGATGCCGCCGGGGCCGCCGCCGAGGTGCTCGGAGGCGAAGGGCCCTTCGGCGGCGTAGCGCAGTCCGAGGGAGGCACGGACAAGTTCGTCCAGGTCCTGGGGCTCGATGACGCCCTGCTGGACGAGGTAGGTCGCCTGGTCGACGAACACCTTCTGCAGCCGGTTGCCGACGAAGCCGGGGATCTCCTTCTTCTCCCGGATCGGCAGCTTGCCGAGGGAGCGGTAGACCTCGATGGCGCGGTCGACCGTTGCGGCCGACGTCGCGGGCGAGGGGACGACCTCGACGAGCGGCATCAGGTTCGGCGGGTTGAACGGATGGCCGATGACGATCCGATCGGCCGCCGCGTTGCCCTCGGCGATGACCGACGGGAGCAGCGACGAGGACGAGGACGCGAGCACGACGCCGTCGCCGGTGTTCGCGGCGGCCGTCTCGAAGATCGAGTGCTTGAGCTCGATCCGCTCGGGACCGGCCTCCTGCACGTAGTCGGTTCCGGTGACGGCCTCCGCGAGATCCGGGACCGCCGTGGCGTTGACCCCGCTGAGGACCTCCGCGAGATCCGGCCGCGGGTCCGAGACCCGCACTTCCCAACCGGCATCGGCGAACAGCTTCGCCCACGAAACGCCGATGACTCCAGCTCCAATGATGGTGACGACGGACATCGCAGTTCTCCCTTGTGGCATGGTCCGCCCGAAGGCCCATGACAACCGCTCGGGCAGGGGGGGCGATCGCCCCGCTCCGAAACCTACGCCTGGTCCATTGCGCCTGCAAACGTACGGAGAAATTGGTCCCGCCGAATTTTCAAGGGGCTCAATGGATCGACGACGACGACGCCGCGACGACGGATCAGTGGCCGCCGACGAGCGTTCGGAAGAACTCCGTAGCAGGCGAGTGCGCCGTGACGACGACACCGGGATCCGATGCCGGCATCCACAGGCCGCTGCCCGCGGGCACCTCGAGGGTGGGGCCGCCCGCGCCGCGCACGGTCAGCGTTCCCTCGGTCACCACCAGCAGTTGCGGTCCGCGGGCGTCGAGCTGCACCGAGGCGGCGCGGGTGAGCGCGGTACCGTCCAGCCGCACCCGCGAGACCCGGAACTCGGGCGCGGGCGTGGAGAAGACCACCTCGGGCCCGACCGCCGCGGTGCGGGGGGCGAGTTCGTCGGGGGCGCGCGGCGTGAAGTCGAGGACGCGCAGCAGCTCCGGCACGTCGACGTGCTTGGGCGTGAGGCCGCCGCGCAGCACGTTGTCGGAGTTGGCCATCACCTCGACGGCCGCACCGTTGATGTACGCGTGCAGGTTGCCTGCCGAGAGGTAGAGCGCCTGCCCCGGCTCGAGCACGATCCGGTTGAGCAGCAGAGCGGCCAGCACCCCGGCGTCGTCGGGGTAGCGCTCCCCCAGCGTCAGCGCGAGCTGCGCCTCGCCCTTGAACCGCTCGGCGCCGCTCTCGAGGTAGCGGATGCAGCCGGCGAGGACCTCGGGCACGAGCACCGCGAGTGCGGGCTGGGGCAGGGTGATCCAGGTGGTGACCAGAGCGCGCAGTCCCTGCGAATCCGGCTGTCCGGCGAGCAGTCCCAGGTAGCTGTCGAGCTCCGGCACCGCCAGCACGCGCAGCAGTTCGACGGTGACGGCCGGGTCGCGGAAACCCGCCAGGGCCTCGAACCGGCTCAGCGCGACGACGACCTCGGGCTTGTGCGCGGCGTCGCGGTAATTGCGCTCGGGCGCGTCCAGCGGGATGCCGGCGGCGTTCTCGCGGGCGAAGCCCTCCTCGGCCTGCTCCCGCGAGGGGTGCGCCTGCAGCGAGAGCGGCTCGTCGGCGGCGAGCACCTTCACCAGATACGGCAGGCGATCGCCGAACTCGTTCCGGCAGGCGGAGCCGAGCTGACCGTCGAGGTCGGCGGTGATCGCGGAGAGCAGGTCGCCGTCGGGCGCGGTGTCCGCGGCGTTGTAGAGCTTCGCCGGGTCGGCGGGATGCGCCCCGAACCAGAGCTCGGCCTCGGGGTGGTTCGACGGCACGGGCCGGCCCTGCATCGTCGCCAGGACGGTGCGCGAGCCCCAGGCGTACGGCCGGATGACCCCCTCGATCCGCTCCATCACGCCTCCCCCGTCAGGCGCCGGTACACCGACGCCAGATCGAACCGTACCGCGAGCGCCAGCAACGCCAGCGCGTCGGCGTGCGGGCCGGCGGGCGCGGCCGCGCGGTCCGTGCCCTCGTCGACGGGCAGCGCCTCCACCTCGGGCAGTGCCCGCAGTCGTGCCTCCACCAGGGGCGCGCGCTCCTCCGTGGTGAGGATGAGCACCCGCAGCGGGGTCTGGGCCGCCGGGCCGTCGAGGAAGGGATCGTGGAAGAGCGGATCGACCGCCGCGTCCCTGCGGGTCTCCAGCGCACCGCCGGACGGGGTGGCCGCCAGTTCGGGCGTCGCGAGTTCGACGTCCGCGAAGCCGACCGCGGCCACCACCTGGCCGCCGAGCGTGAGCGCCTGCGAGGCCGCGTGTTCCGCGATGGCGAGCCCCGGCGCCGTGTCGGCGGTGAGCGCGACGCGACGTCCCGTCATGCGGGCGGCCAGGCGCTTGGCCGGGTTGGAGGCGACGTCCCGGTCCGGCGCGCCGCGCACGGCCTCGTCATCGAGTGTCTCGGCGAGGGTGAACAGGAAGCCCTGCCCGGGCTCCGCTCCGCGGTCGAGGCCGGCGAGGCGGCCGAGCACGGCGAGCAGCGCGGCGGCGACCCCGACGAACCCGAACCGTTCCGGTACGCGCAGGCGGGGTGAGAGGTCGGCGGCGCGCCCCGCGGCGGCCTCGGCGACGGGGCCCTCCAGGGGAACGGCCACCACCACGGTGGCACCGCGCCGGGACGCCACGGCGACGGCTCGGGCGAGCACGAGGTCGCCCGCGTCGAAACCGCAGACGACCACCACGTCGAGCGCGCCCACCCAGGGCGGCAGCTCGGTGGAGCGCACGAGTGGGACGTCGAAACGGCCGGCGGTGAGGGCTTCGACGAAACCGGCGGCGGCCGCGGCGGGCCCGGCGCCGCACACCACGACGACGGCGCGCGGTGCGAGACCGTCGAGCTGGGCGAGCGCACCCTCGTCGACCGCAGTGGCGACGGCGCGCACCTGCGCGCCCGCGAGCGCGGCGGCCCGCAGGTGACCACCCTCATCGGCCGCGATCAGACCTGCCGGATCATCGAGATCGGCCACCTCGGTCACGGCTTCCTCCCGTTCCATCGGCGCTGCATCCGCGCGGGAACCCCGCCCTCGCTCGCCGTGTCCGCGCCGACGACGCGGCGTCCGGCGCCGGAGCGCACCGCAGAATCAGGCACGGACGATCGCCAGGATCCGCTCGGTCAGCGCGCGCACCTCGTCCGGGGTCGCGGCTTCGACGTTCAGCCGGAGCAGCGGCTCCGTGTTGGAGGCGCGGAGGTTGAACCAGGCACCCGACTCCAACTCTACCGTCACGCCGTCGAGTTCATCGGTGCTCCGGATTTCGTCTGCGAAAGCATCGAGTACGGCGCGGGTGCGCTCCGCCTGGTCCGCGACGGTCGAGTTGATCTCGCCGGACGCGGAGTACCGGTCGTAGACGCCCATCAGCTCCGAGAGCGGGGCCTGCTGCTCGCCGAGCGCGGCGAGGACGTGCATCGCCGCGAGCATGCCGGAATCGGCGCCCCAGAACTCACGGAAGTAGTAGTGCGCGGAGTGCTCGCCACCGAAGACGGCGCCGGTCTCGGCCATCTGCGCCTTGATGAAGGAGTGCCCGACGCGGGTGCGCACGGCGGTGCCGCCGTTCTCGGCGATGATCTCGGGCACGGCCTTCGACGTGATGAGGTTGTGGATGACGACGGCGCCCGGGTTCTTCGCCAGCTCGCGCTCGGCGACCAGCGCCGTCACGGCCGACGGGGAGACCGGCTCGCCCTTCTCGTCGACGACGAAGCAGCGGTCGGCGTCCCCGTCGAAGGCGAGGCCGATGTCGGCGCCCTGCTCGAGCACGAACTTCTGCAGGTCGACGAGGTTCTTCGGGTCGAGCGGGTTCGCCTCGTGGTTCGGGAAGGTGCCGTCCAGCTCGAAGAACAGCGCGCGCACGTCGAGCGCCTCGACGGGGCCGAGCACCGAGGGCACGGTGAATCCGCCCATGCCGTTGCCGGCGTCCACCGCGACCCGCAGCGGACGCGACCCCGACAGGTCCACGAGCTTTCGCAGGTACTCGCCGTACTCGTCGAGCACGTCGCGCTCGGACACCCGGCCGGGGGCACCGTCGTACGACGGGACGCCGTGCGCCACCTGCTCGGTGATGGCCCGCAGGCCGCTCTCCTGCCCGACGGGCTTGGCGCCGGCGCGGCAGAGCTTGATCCCGTTGTAGGCGGCGGGGTTGTGCGAGGCGGTGAACATCGCGCCCGGGCAGTCGAGCAGGCCCGACGCGAAGTACAGCTCGTCGGTCGAGGCGAGCCCGATGAGGGTGACGTTCACGCCCTGCGCGGTGACGCCCTCGGCGAAGGCCGTGGACAGCGACGGCGACGAGTCGCGCATGTCGTGCCCCACCACGGCGTCGGTGGCGCCCTCGCCGCGGATCAGGGCGCCGAACGCGGCGCCCACGTCGCGGACGAAGTCCTCGTCGATCTGCTCTCCGACGAGGCCGCGCACGTCGTACGCCTTGATGACAGCCTGCACCGACTCCAGCGCTCGAACCACGCTCGACGACCTCCTCGTGAACGGCGTGCGGGAACCCGGCGGGCCCCGTTACGGACGCCCCACCCTATCGGCAATCGGCGCGCGGACAGGCATCCGACGCGGCGGGGGTGACGGCGCGGGCGGCGACTCTCAGTCGACCGGGTCCGGCAGGACCCGCAGATGCCCGCGGCGTCCCGACGGTGCCGCGTGCTTGGGCCCGGATCCCGCGGGCTTGCTCGACGGCGTGGCCTGCGGCCCGCCGAGGCCGTCGTGCACGGGGCGCATGGCGCCGATCGGTGGCAGCGAGCGCAGCGGGGTGTCGGCGGGCTCGGAGGCCGGGCGCCCGTGCTCGCGGACCGCGCGCTCGTGGACGGTGTCGGCCAGGGCCGTCAGGTCGTCGTCGAGGGCCGCGGTGCCGACGGAGGCGGCGCTGTAGGCGGGCAGGTTGCGCAGCATCTCCCAGCCGCGGGGCGCCGTCATCCGGGTGGCGTGGAACTCGCACAGGTCCCAGGAGTGCGGCTCGCTGGTGGTTCCCAGCGGGCCCAGCACGGCGATCGACTGGCGGTAGTCGAACGTCAGCGTCGCCACGGCGTGGTTCCTGCAGCCGGGGCGGCAGCACTGACGGACGGAGTTCACAGCAAGAAGGTTAACCCGTGGCCGCAACGGCGCCGCCCCCGACACACCGTTCGGCGGTACACGGCGGCCGTCGACGGGCGCCTCCACCTAGACTGAGAAGGTCATGAGAAGTAGGAGAACCACGCCCGGGAGCGGCGCCCGGCTGCGCCGCCGAGTGGCGCGCGACCGGCGCGGCCACGGCCTGCGCGGGCCGCTGGTGCCGCGCGACCTCCCGGCGCACCGGACCCGGGCGCAGGACTTCGACGAGGTGGTGCTCGACGCCTTCGCCGAGATCGACTCGCTCTGGCACGACCGGCTGACCGACCTGGACATCGCCGTCGACGACGTGCCGGGCATCCTGCCGCGCGACCCGGACTCGGTGTCGTGGCCCGATGAGGTCGAGGCCGACGGCCCGATCCCCCTCGCGCGCATGGTCCCGGTGGGGATCGATCGGCGGGGCAACCGGACCCGGGCCCGACTGATCCTGTTCCGCCGCCCGCTGCAGCGTCGCGCGAAGACGGACGCGGACCTGCTCGAGGAGATCCTCGCGATCCTGGTGCACCAGATCAGCGACTACCTGGGCGTGACGGAGGAGACGTTGCTCGCCGGCCCGGATTCACTCTGAGGGACACGCTCCTTGCACGACCGGAACGGCCCGGTCGGTCCGCAGTCGCGCTGCGGGCCGGCCGGGCCGTTCGTCGCCGTACGGCGAGAAGTCAGATGATGCCGCGCTTGAGCTTGCGGCGCTCACGCTCGGACAGGCCGCCCCAGATGCCGAAGCGCTCGTCCTTGGCCAGGGCGTACTCGAGGCACTCGTTGCGTACCTCGCACCCCAGGCAGATGCGCTTCGCCTCGCGGGTGGAGCCGCCCTTCTCGGGGAAGAACGCCTCGGGATCCGTCTGCGAGCACAGTGCGCGGTCCTGCCACTGATCCTCGACGGCCTCGTAGAGTTCCTCGAAACCCGCGGGCACGACACTCAAGTGCGCGCGGCTGGACCCACCGGAGAAGCTTCCGAACGGTTCACGATGAGCGTCGATCGTCATCGGCCCGCCTCCCTCGTTGCTTTCGTGGTGTTCGATGGTCTTTCGGTTGCATGCCCCGCGCCGGCGACGATCGCGCCGCACTGAATGACACGGTTGTGATTACACACGTGCAAAGCCGCCACGTCAAGCTGAACCGGGAAATTAGCTAATACCACCTGGATGCCCGGATCCGAGCCCTCGACACGTGGTTGAGCTGTAATCCGCGTCACACTTCACACGCGATCACCGACGCGTCACGGGGACGCGTCGCGCCCTCGATCATGCCAGCCCCACGGCCTTCCGCGCGACCCTCTCGACCGCCGTGACCCGTCGCGGCGGTCATCGCCCACCGACCATTACCCTCGAAGCCGTGAAGGTGACGGTGCTGGTGGGCGGTGTCGGCGGGGCGCGATTCCTCGAGGGTGCACGGGAACGCTTCGGGGTGACGCCCTTCCCGGACAAGGACGGGCCCGACGCCGCTCCCCCGTCCGAGCACGCGGTCACGGCCGTGGTCAACGTCGGCGACGACGCCTGGATGCACGGCGTGCGCATCTGCCCGGACCTCGACACCTGCATGTACACCCTCGGCGGCGGCATCGACACCGAGCGCGGCTGGGGGCACCGGAACGAGACCTGGAACGCCAAGGAGGAGCTCGCGAAGTACGGCGCCGATCCGGACTGGTTCGGCCTCGGCGACCGCGATCTCGCGACGCACCTGATCCGCACGCAGATGCTCTCCTCCGGCTACCCGCTGACCGATGTCACGGCGGCGCTGTGCAACCGCTGGCAGCCGGGCGTCCGACTCCTCCCCGCGACCGACGCGCGGCACGAGACCCACGTCGTGGTCGCCGATCCGGATGCGACCGACGGCGCGAAGAAGGCCATCCACTTCCAGGAGTGGTGGGTGCGCTACCGCGCCGACATCGAGACCTTCGGCTTCGCCCAGGTGGGCGGCGCGGAGGGCCCCGGCTCCGGGAAGGCACAGGCCTCGCGGGCCGCGATCGCCGCGATCGAGGAGGCCGACGTGGTCTTCCTCGCCCCGTCGAACCCGGTGGTCTCGATCGGCGCGATCCTCTCCGTGGGCGGCATCCGCGCGGCGCTGCGCACCACCTCCGCCAAGGTCGTCGGCCTCTCCCCCGTGATCGGCGGCGCGCCGCTGCGGGGCATGGCGGACCGCTGCCTCGAGGTGCTCGGCATCGAGACCAGCGCGCAGGCGATCGGCGAGCACTTCGGAGCCCGCAGCGGCAACGGCATCCTCGACGGCTGGCTGGTCTCGGAGGAGGACGCGGGCGTCGAGATCCCCGGCCTGCCCGTCGCCGCGGTCCCGCTGCTGATGAGCTCGCCGCAGGCCACCGCGGCCATGATCGACGCCGGCCTCGAGCTGGTCGGCCTGTGACCGGGACCGAACGCCCGGAGCGGGACCACGGCGCACCGTCGCTGGAGATCCTGCCGGTCCTCGGCGTCCCCGAGGTGACCGCGGGCGACGACGTGGCTGCGCTGCTCGCCGACGCCGCGCCCTGGCTCGCCGACGGCGACGTCGTGGTCATCACCTCGAAGGTCTTCTCCAAGGCGGAGGGCCGGGTGCTGCCGGCCCCGTCGGACCCCGACGAGCGGGACGCCTTCCGGCGCCGCCTGATCGCCGAGGAATCGGTGCGCGTGCTCGCGACCAAGGGCCGCACCTGGATCACGGAGAACAGGCTCGGCGTCGTGCAGGCCGCCTCGGGCGTCGACGCCTCCAACGTCGCCTCCGACACCGTCGCCCTGCTCCCCGAGGATCCCGACGGCAGCGCGGCCGCGGTCCGCACCGGCCTGCGCGAGCGCCTCGGCGTGGACGTCGCCGTGCTCGTCACCGACACCATGGGCCGGGCCTGGCGCACCGGCCAGACGGACACCGCGATCGGTGCCGCCGGCATGGAGGTGCTGCACGGCTACGCGGGCGCGGTCGACGCCTACGGCAACGATCTGGTGGTCACGGAGATCGCCGTCGCCGACGAGCTCGCCGCCGCCGCGGACCTGGTCAAGGGCAAGCTGGGCGGCGTCCCCGTCGCCGTGGTGCGCGGATTCGCGGTGCGCCCGCCCGCTCCCGGTTCCCCGCTCGCCACGGCCCGCGGCCTCGTGCGCCCCGGCGAGGACGACCTCTTCCACACGGGCGTCGAGCTGGCCCGCCGGCAGGCGCTCCTGGTGCGCCGCTCGGTCCGCGCCTTCGCCGCCGACCCCGTCCCCGAGGACGACGTGCGGCAGTCCGTCGCGGAGGCCCTGACGGCCCCGGCGCCGCACCACACGCATCCCGTGCGGTTCGTGTGGGTGCGCGACGCCGCGCGCCGCACGGCGCTGCTGGACGCCATGAAGGAGCAGTGGGCGACGGATCTGTCGGGCGACGGGCGCACGGCCGAGTCGGTCGCGAAGCGCGTGCGCCGCGGGCAACTGCTCTACGACGCCCCGGAGCTCATCCTCCCGTTCATGGTGCCCGACGGTGCCCACCCGTACCCCGATGCCCGTCGCACCGCCGCCGAGGAGACGATGTTCACCGTCGCCGTCGGCGCCGCCGTCCAGTCGTTGCTCGTCGCGCTCGCCGTCCGCGGGATCGGCAGCTGCTGGGTGGGATCGACGATCTTCGCCGCCGAGACCGTGCGCGCGCAGCTGGGGCTGCCGGACGACTACCGCCCCGCGGGGGCGATCGCCGTCGGCTACCCCGCCGATCCGTCCGTGCTGTCCGCGCCCCGGCCGCCGCTGCCACCCGGCGACATGCTCATCGAAAGGTAGTCCGCGCGAATGACCTTCGCCTCTCTGCACGCCTCCGCCGTCGACGTCCTCGCCCGCTTCGACGCCCGCACCGACGGCGACGACGCGCTGCGGCACACCGTCCTCGCCTTCCTCGACGCCCAGCCGGACGCGTGCGCCCGCGCCAACGTCCCCGGTCACATCACCGCGTCGGTGGTGATCCTCAACGAAGCGCGCACCCACGTCGTGCTGACGCATCATCCCCGCGTGGGCGAGTGGCTCCAGCTCGGCGGGCACTGCGAGGACTCCGATTCGACGGTGGCCGCGGCCGCGCTGCGCGAGGGCCACGAGGAGTCCGGCCTGGCCGACCTGGTCCTGGACGCGGATCTGCTGACCCTGCACACCCACCCGATCCGCTGCTCCCTCGGCGTCCCCACCCGCCACCTGGACCTGCGCTTCCGCGCCTTCGCCGTCGGCCCCGGCACGCCGGACCTCGCGATCAGTGAGGAGTCGAACGACCTGCGCTGGTGGCCCGTCGACGCCCTCCCCGAGTCCGCCGAGCACACCACCGTGGCCCACCAGGTGCGCGCCGCCCTCGCCCGGGATTGACGACGGTGCCGCCCCGCCGCGCCTGATCCACGGTCACGCCGTCGGGATCGCCCGCGACGATGCGGCCGCGTTCGGGAAGTCGGCGGAGCGGGCGAGATCGGCCCAGCGCCGGACGTTCTCGCCCGCGGCGGCGTACGCGGCGCTGAGCCGCTCGACGGCCTCGGCGCCGAGCGGCAGCCGCAGCGGCACGTCCCCGGACCGGACGATGTCGCCGATGATCCGGGCCGCGCGCACGGGGTCGCCCTCCTGCGCACCGTCGGAGCCCGTCAGGTCGCGCTGCACGGCCCCGACGGTCCGCCCGTAGGCCTCCGACGGTGCGGTGACCGCCAGCGAGTGCGCGGTGTTGAAGCCGGTGCGGAACCGCGACGGCTCGACGATGAGCACACCGATCCCGAACTCCGCCACCTCGGCGGCGAGCGCCTCGGACCAGCCCTCCAGCGCGAACTTGCTCGCCGAGTACGCGCCGACCGACGGGAAGGACAACCGCCCGCCCTGGCTGCTCATCTGCACGATCGTGCCCGCGCCGCGCGCACGCATGCCGGGCAGGGCCGCCCGGGTGAGCGCCGCCGCGGCGAAGAAGTTCAGTTCCAGTTGCTCCCGCAGGAGTTCGATGGGCAGGTCTTCGGCGGAGCCCGCGATGGCCCGGCCGGCGTTGTTGACCAGCACGTCGACGGGCGCGGTCCGGAGCCTGTCCGCAACCCGCTCCCGGGCCCGTCCATCGCGCAGGTCCGCCTCGACGACGTCGAGACGGTCCGGGTGGGCGGCGGCGAGATCGGCCACCGATCCGGCGTCGCGCACGACGGCGACGACGCGATCGTCGCGCCGCAGCGCATCCTCCACGAGCGCGCGCCCGAAACCCTGCGAAGCCCCGGTGACCAGCCATGTTCGTTCCTTGTTCGTGTTCATGGCGGCGACGCTAGGCCTTCGAGCGCGCTCGAACGCAAGCCCTCGATCCCGCCGACCCCGCCGATCGCGGCGTCCCCGAACCCAGCACCGACGACTTTTCTGAGAGGCATTGCGTTAGTTCCTATCAATCCGTACGCTCCGAACAACCGTCCGGCGCACCGTCGGACCCCGGCGGGCCGCGGCCCGCCCCGACCACGACGAGGTGGCACGAGATGTTGGCGTACGAACGATTCGGCTCAGGTGAGCCGCTGGTGCTGGTCCACGGGATCGCGCACCGCCGTCAGGCCTGGTACCCCGTGGCCGAGCGGCTCGCCGAGCACCGCGAGGTCATCCTGTTCGACCTCCCCGGCCACGGCGAGTCCCCCGCCCTCGACCTCGCCGGCCGCACGGTCCAGGAGGCCCTGCACCAGCACCTGGAGGACCTCTTCACCGAGCTGGGCCTCGTCCGCCCGCACATCGCCGGCAACTCCCTCGGCGGCCGCATCGCGCTCGAGGCCGCGGCCAGCGGCATCGTCAGCAGCGCGACGGGGCTCTCCCCCGCCGGCTTCTGGCGCGGCGACAAGGACTTCCTCCTCATCCGCGCGCACTTCGTCGCGCTGATCGCCGCCGGACGCCTGGCCGCGCCGCTCGCGCCGCAGCTCACCCGCAGCGGCCTCGGCCGCAAGCTGATGCTCGCCTCGCTGATGACGCACGGCGAGCGCCTCACCCCGGAGCGCGTGCTGGGCGACCTGCGCAACATGGTCGATTCGCGGCACACCCTCGCCGACATCATCGGCGGCGCCTTCCCGTTCGAGGACGAGATCGCCGACGACGTGCCCGTCACCATCGCGTGGGGCACGCAGGACCGCGTGCTCCTGCCCTACCAGGCCCGGCGCGCGCGCACGCAGCTCCCCACCGCCGAGCACATCTGGCTCCCGGGCAGCGGTCACGTCCCCATGTCCGACGACGCCGACGCCGTCGTCGAGATCCTGCTCCGCGGCTCCTCGGGCGGACTCCTGGCCCGCGCGGACGACGCGGCCTGACGCAGCAGAAGTCTCCGGTAGCAGCAGAAGTCTCCGCCCGCCCCGCGAATCGCCGGGGGCAGCGGAGATTTCTGCTGCGTGCGAGGCTTCTGCGGCGTCAGCCGATCCGGATGCCCTTGCCGACGGTGACCACCCCGCCGGCCGAGACGTTGAACCGCTCGCGTTCGCGCTCGAGGTTCACCCCGAGGATCTCGCCGCGGCCGACGACGACGTTCTTGTCGAGGATCGCGCGGCGCACGACGGCGCCGGGCTCGATCTTCACGCCCGGCATGAGGACGGAGCCCTCGACGGTGGCACCGTCGCCGATGGTGACGTTGGCGCCGATGACGGAGTTGCGCACGGTCGCTCCCGAGATGATGCTGCCCGCCCCGACCATCGACTCCTGCGCGAGGCCGCCGCGGGCGAACTTCGCCGGGGGCAGGTTGTCGTTCTCGCACCGAATGGGCCACTGGCGGTTGTAGAGGTTGAAGATCGGGTACACGGACACGAGATCCATGTGCGCCTCGTAGAAGGCGTCGATGGTGCCGACGTCGCGCCAGTAGCCGGCGTCGCGCTCGGTGGCGCCGGGCACCTCGTTGTCGCTGAAGTCGTAGACCGCGGCCTCGCCCCGGGCGACGAAGGCGGGGATGATGTCGCCGCCCATGTCGTGGTCTGAGTCGGGGTTCTCGGCGTCGGCGATGATCGCCTCGACGAGGGCCTGCCGGCTGAAGACGTAGTTGCCCATCGAGGCGAAGGTGACCTCGGGATCGTCCGGGGTGCCGGGCGGGTCCGCCGGCTTCTCCAGGAACTGGGTGATGCGGCCGGCGTCGTCGGACTCGATGCAACCGAAGGCCTTCGCCTCGGCGCGCGGAACGCGGATCCCGGCGACGGTCACGCCCGCACCGGACTCGATGTGCGCCTGCACCATCTGCGACGGGTCCATCCGGTACACGTGATCCGCACCGAAGACCACGATGTAGTCGGGGTCGTCGTCGGTGATGAGGTTCATCGACTGGAAGATCGCGTCCGCGCTGCCGGTGAACCAGCGCTTGCCCACGCGCTGCTGCGCCGGAACCGGGGTGATGTACTCGCCGCGGAAACCGAACATGCGCCACGTCTGGCTGATGTGCCGGTCCAACGAGTGCGACTTGTACTGGGTCAGCACGCACAACCGCTGGTACCCGGCGTTCACCAGGTTCGACAGCACGAAGTCGATGAGGCGGTACGACCCGCCGAAGGGCACTGCGGGCTTCGCGCGATCCGCGGTCAGCGGATACAGGCGCTTGCCCTCGCCACCGGCGAGGACGATTCCCAGGACACGAGGCTGGTTGCTCACGGGTCCACGCTAACCCCAATTCGGGCACCCGTGCAGTGTTCTGCGACAGTGCATCCGGTTCCAGGGGGAAGCACAGGCGTCCGGGCGGACAACCACAGATGAACCGCGCCGCTCGGGCTCGGGCGAACCCGCTGCGTCCCGCGCCGGCACGCTCTAGCGTGGTGCCATGCGCGTAGCGATGATGACGAGGGAGTACCCGCCGGAGGTCTACGGCGGGGCGGGCGTGCACGTGACCGAACTCGTCGCGCGCCTGCGCCACCTCTGCGAGGTCGACGTGCACTGCATGGGCGCCCCGCGCCCGGACGCCGACGACGTCACCGTCTCCGGCCCGGACCCCGAGCTGGCCGGAGCCAACACCGCCCTCGAGATGTTCTCCACCGATCTGCGCATGGCGAACCTCGCCTCCGGCGCGGACGTGGTGCACAGCCACACCTGGTACACCGGCCTCGCCGGACACGTCGCGGGACAGCTCTACGGCGTCCCGCACATCCTCACCGCGCACAGCCTCGAGCCGCGCCGGCCGTGGAAGGCCGAGCAGCTGGGCGGCGGCTACCGCCTCTCCAGCTGGGCCGAGCGCAACGCCGTCGAGTACGCCGACGCGGTGATCGCCGTGAGCCGGGGCATGGCCCTGGATGTGCTCGACGCCTACCCCCGCCTCGATCCCGACCGGGTCCACGTGGTGCGCAACGGGATCGACACCGACGTCTGGTACCCGGCCACCGCCTTCGGCGAGGACTCGCCCCTGACGGAGCGCGGCGTCGACCCCGACCGGCCGATCGTCGCCTTCGTCGGCCGCATCACGCGCCAGAAGGGCGTGCGGCACCTGGTGGCCGCGGCGCACCACTTCGCGCCGGACGTCCAGCTCGTCCTGTGCGCCGGCGCCCCCGACACCCCCGAGATCGCGGCCGAGACGGCGGACGCCGTGGCCGCCCTCGCGGAGTCCCGCGACGGCGTGCACTGGGTGCAGGACATGCTGCCCACCCCGAAGGTCCGCGAGATCCTCAGTGCCGCGACGGTGTTCGTCTGCCCCTCGGTCTACGAGCCGCTGGGCATCGTCAACCTCGAGGCCATGGCGTGCGGCACGGCCGTGGTCGCCTCGGATGTCGGCGGCATCCCCGAGGTCGTCGACGACGGGAAGACGGGCACGCTCGTCCACTACGACGAGTCCGACACCGCCACCTTCGAGGCCGATCTCGCCGCAGCGGTGAACGCGCTCTGCGCCGATCCCGCTCGCGCCGCCGCGTTCGGCACCGCAGGTCGCGCCCGGGCGATGGCCGAGTTCAGCTGGGAGACCATCGCCGCGCAGACCCTCGAGGTCTACCGGCACGCGCTCGCTGCGCGCGACTGAACCGCGATCCTGCGCGGCGGCTCAGCGCGATTCGTAGACGCTGACGGTGCCCGACGCCGTCACAGGGGCGGTCCCGTCGGCGGTGAGACGCGCGATCGCGGCGGCGCGCGCCGCCGGCGAACCGTGGTGCGCGCTCGGCCCCATCGCGACCAGGTCGGCGGCCGCCTCGGCCGTGAGATCCATGATCCACTCGTACTTCTCGCGGGAGACGAGCGAGAAGTCGTGCAGCGCACCGTCGAGCCGCGCGACCTTGCCCTCCTCGACGGAGATCATCCCGAGCGGCTCGACGATCTCGCGCAGGTGCCGCGGTCCGGGCGTGAGCACCACGAGCCGGCCGCCGGGCGCGAGGACGCGCGCGAACTCGGCGGCGTTGCGCGGCGCGAAGACGGAGAGCACCGCCGCGACGGCACCGTCGGCGACGGGAAGTCGACCCCAGCCGTTCGCGACGACGGAGCCGATCGACGGTCCGCGGCGGGCCGTGCGCCGCGCCGCGGGCTTGGAGAGGTCCAGGCCGATGCCGGTGCCGCCGAGCCCGGCGGCGGCGCGCGCGGCGCACGCCCGGGCCAGGTACTCGCCCTCGCCGGCCCCGCTGTCGAGGATCGGGCCGGCGGGTGCGCTCGCCGCGGCCTCGGCGACGGCCGTGTGGAAGCGGGCGTAGTGGTCCGTCGCGAAGAAGCGCTCGCGCGCGGCGATCATCTCGGCGTCATCGGCGGTCAAGCCGCTCACGTCGCCCGCGAGCAGCGCCACGTAGCCCTGCCGCGCCACGTCGAAGGCGTGACCGCGCGGGCACAGCAGCGTGCCGCCGTCGGCGTCGAGCTCGCCCCCGCAGTGCGGGCAGGCCAGCGCGGGCAGCACCGCGGCCAGGCCGGGTGGGACTTGCGCCATGGGACACCCCCGGGAAACGAGGAGATCCCGCACGGTGCACCGCGCGGGATCTCCAGTGAAAGCAGGTTTACGACTTCATCACGACGTGACGCCGCGCAGCTCCTCGCCGAGTGCCGCGGCCTCGTCGGGCGTGAGCTCCACCACGAGGCGACCACCGCCCTCCAGGGGTACGCGCATCACGATGCCGCGCCCCTCCTTGGTCGCTTCCAAGGGGCCGTCCCCCGTACGTGGCTTCATCGCCGCCATCCGTTGCTCCCTTCAGATCCTTCACCCGCCCGGGCACGCCCGCCGCGGGTCCGCTCTACATTCTAGCCTGTGCGCTGCGCTGATCGGCGCGGACTACTGGCAAAGCGGACCTAGTCGGCCTCGGCGGAGTCCTCCGTCGCGACCGCCGCGGGCTCCTGTTCGGCGGCCAGCCGGGCGCGCAGGACATCGATCTCCCGCGCCAGTCGTTCCAGCGCCCAGTCCACCTCGGCGGGCTTGTACCCCCGTACCACCTGCTGGAACCGGAGCGCGCGCACGTCGGCACCCGCCACGTCCTCAGCGGGGAGCACCGTGGGTGTGGCGCCGGTTTCCAGGGGCGGGGTGTCGTCGCCGCGCCCGAACACGAGCGCGGCCACGCCGTACAGCACGGCCGCGACGGCCAGCAGTCCCAGGGCGTACAACACGATCACCATGAGGCCATCATGCCCGAACCTCGCGGAGGAAGAGGACGGCGTCGGTCGTCCCCAGCCGATCGGCCTCCAGCGGGAAGTAGGCCCCGAGGGCGTCCCGGTCCTCCCGTGCGGGCGCCGCGCCCAGCCGCGCGGCGAGCTCCTGGCCCGAGTACAGGCGGGCCGGCACGTCCTGATCGCGGTTCAGATCCCCCTCGACGGTGCCGGGCGCGGGCACGCCCAGGCCGTGCGCGGGCGCGGTCCCGAGGGCCATCGCGACGAACCGGTACCCCTCGCCCAGCCGCGCCGCCGCCTGCGCGCCCCCGCTGAACCAGCGCACCGGGTGCGGGCCCATCCGCATCTCGCTCACCCCGCGCTGCAGATGCAGGTTGTGGGCGAAGGCGATGGTGCCGCCGCGCCCCTGCTCGCGCTCGAGGATCGCCATCAGATTGCCGCCCATCATCGCGTCGCGGTGTGCGCTGAGCCGACCGAGGCGATCAGGGGTGTCGGTGGCCATGATCGCGTGGTAGCGCAGCAGGCCGACGGTGGTCTCGGCGTCCGCCCGCAGCCACCACCACGCGTCCCCGCGTTCGGCGAGGTCGGGAGCGCGCTCCGCCAAGAGGGCGCACAGATCGTCGGCCAGTACGCGCAACCGATCCGCGTCGACGGTCCGCCCCACGCCCCGGTCCGCCTCGTACATGGCGCGTTCCTCGGTCCACCGCGCATCGTCGCCGAGCAGAGCATCCAACTCGTCCTCGGCGACCACGCCGGGCGCGAGCTCGGCCAGCGCGTCGCGCAGGCGCAGCAGGTACGCGCGGGGGCTCGGGGCGGCGGCCATCTCCATCGGGCCGTCGAAGCCGTAGAACCGCACCGGGGTCGTCAGCGTCCGGTTGAGCTCACGCAGGCGCTGCAGCAACTCGCCGGTCGCCGCGAGCCGGTGCACGTAGGGGTGACTGAAGCCCTCGTCGAGGACCCGGTCGAGAGCGACGTCCGCGCCGCCGATGTAGGCGTCGACGAGCGGGCCACGGTGCAGGTCCGACTCCACCGCGATCGAGCGGTACCCGCCGCGCAGCACCAGGTCCTCGATCACGGCGTTGCGGGCTCGCAGCACCTCCTCGGACCCGTGCATCGGCTCGCCGAGCGCGAGCAGCCGGGTCTCGGTGGGACAGGAGTCGAGGAAGGAGACGAGGTCGATCTGCTGGTGATTCATTCCCTCCACGGTATCGTTGAAGACTCCGTTGAAACTTTTCCCAGATAACTCGAGTCGATGTCGCAGAACCTTCCACCGCGATTGCGCCCCGTAGACCTGGCGCGGGCGCATGGCCTCTCCACCCAGGCGGTCCGCAACTACGAGGAGCAGGGCGTCCTGCCGCAGGCCGAGCGCAGCCCGTCGGGCTACCGGATGTACACGCCCGCGCACCGCCTCGCCCTGAACGCGTTCCTCGCCCTGATCCCGGGCTGCGGCCACGCGCGGGCGGGGTCGATCCTGCGCGCGGTGCACCGCGGCGACCTCGACGGGGCGTTCGCCCTCCTCGGGCAGGCGCACGAGGAGCTGGCCGAGGACCGCGCCACGTTCCGCCGGGTGCGCGCCGCGCTGGAGGACCTGCACGATCCCGACGACGCCGACACTCCCCCGCTGTTCGTCGGCGACGTGGCCCGGCGGCTCGGCGTCGTCCCGGCGACGCTGCGCGCCTGGGAGCGGGCGGGAATCGTCGCGCCGCCGCGCGACCGGGCCACCGGATATCGGTGTTACGGGCCCGGCGACGTGCGCGACGCCCGGATGGCCGAGCAACTGCGCCGCGGCGGCTACGGCCTCGCCCGCATCGCGGAACTCACCGCGCAGGTGCGCGCCGCCGGAGGGGTCGAGCCGCTGCGGGGGACGCTCGACGGATGGAGCGCTGCGCTCACGCGCCGGGGCCGCGCCCTCGTCGCCGGCGCCGCCGCACTCGATGCATTCCTGAGCACCCTCGGGGAATCCGCGGATGTCGGGCCGGCGATTCCCTGAGAGCGATACCGGCCGGAGATCGGCCGATTCTCCGAGCGTCAGCCCTCCGCGATGGCGCGCAGCGCGTCGAGGTGCGCCGCGAACGCCCTGCGGCCCTGCGCGGTCAGCGACAGCCAGGTGCGCGGGCGTTTGCCCACATAGCCCTTCGTGATCTTCACGTATCCCGCCGTCTCGAGCTGCGACGCCTGTTTCGAGAGCACCGAATCCGAGAGCTCCACCGCGTCACGGACGGCCGCGAACTCGGCGTACTCGACCTTCGACAGCGCCGCGACGATGGAGAACCGCACGGGCGCGTGGATCACGTCGTCGAGCCGGTGCCGGGCGTGCCCGCCGTCGGTCGACGTCACCGGAGGGCCAGCCGCGAGATCGAGCGCGCCGCCAGCAGCGCGGGCGTCATCGTCGCGACGGCGCCGAAGACCACCCAGCCCCAGGGCATCCCGGTGTCGACGGTGCCCGCCTGGATCACGATGTACCCGGTGTAGACCAGGAAGGTCAGCGCCAGGCCCACCGTGTACCGGCTCGAGAAGCCGCGCGGCACCGCCTTCGCCCGCCGCATGACCACCGTCGCCGCGATGATCGCCACGACGTACACGACCATCACCGCGCCGAAGCCCCAGTGCCGCAGCCACAACGGCGCGTCGGGGTTGCCGATGGTGAGCCGGAGCGCGACGATCAGCAGCCCGACCAGGACGCCGATGCGGATGAGCCCCTTCTCCAGCCGCTCGCGATCCGCGGGTGTCGCGATCGACGCCGCGTCCGCGGCCTCGAGGGTGCGTCGCGCCTCATCGGCACTCATGCGCCCGGAATCCTCGCCCATGATCGAAGCCCTTCCCTCGTCGGTGATCCGACTATAGAAAGGACTTTCCACTTTGGCAAGTACTTGCCGTCAGATGCCGAGCGACCTCACCGGCGGTCGGTCCTCGAGGTTCAGATCGGAGGTGACCTCCGTGAACCGATCCTCCGGCCCGGGCTCCACCAGATACTGCGTGATGCCCGCGCCCGAGTCCTCGATCCCGCAGCGGCGCAGGGCCGTTCCCATGATCTGCCGGCTCATCACGCCCAGGTCGCGCAGGTCCCGATTGCGGTGCTTGCGCACGGACAGGTTGACCTGCGCGATGCCGTCCAGGCCGTAGCGCGCCTCCGCATCCAGCAGGAGCCCGATCTCCACGCCGTAGCCGGGCGCGAAGGGCACGGAGGCGAGGAACTCACGGGTGCCCGCGTACTCGCCGCCGAGGGGCTGCAGGATCACCCGCAGGGGTGGTCGCAGCGCCGCCAGCAGCGGGCGGGCCACCAGCTCCGTGACGCGACCGCCGCCCGTCGGGTCCTCGCCCTGCTTGAACACCCGCAGCGGCCGCCGGTAGTAGGCCTTGACCAGGTGCACGTCGCGATCGAAGAGCATCGGCCCGAGCAGCCTCGGCACGTACCGCGGGTCGGGTTCGATCAGGTCGGAGTCGACGAAGGCGATCAGGTCACCCGAGGACGCGGCCACGCCGCGCCAGAGCGCCTCCCCCTTGCCCGGCACCGGCGCGATGCCGGGGACCGCCTCTTCGCGACTGATCACGGTGGCACCCGCCGCGCGGGCACGCTCCGCGGTCGCGTCGGTCGATCCCGAGTCGAGCACGATCAGCTCGTCGACGAGCGTGCCGAGCAGCGGGACGATCGTCTCGACCACCCCGGCGACGGTCTCCTCCTCGTTGAGGGCGGGCAGCACCACCGAGACGGTCCGGCCGTCCTTCGCCGCGATCAGCTCCTCCACCGACCAGGTCGGTTCGGCGAAGAAGCGTTCGCTGGCCTGCGCCTGCGGCGCCTCGCCGCTCACGCCAGGCCCCGCACCACGCGCGCCGGCGGCCGGACGCCGTCGATGGAGGCCACCATCTCGACCACCCGACGGGTGTCGGCCACCTGGTGCACGCGGAACATCCGGGCCCCGGCGTGGGCGGCGAGCGCGGTCGCCGCCAGGGTGCCGGCCACCCGCTCCTCCAGCCCGGCGTCCAGCGTCTCGCCGATGAAGTCCTTGTTGGACAACGCCATCAGCACCGGCCACCCGGTGCCGACCAGCTCGTCGAGGTGGCGCAGGAGTGCGAGCCCGTGGTGGGTGTTCTTACCGAAGTCGTGGGTGGGGTCGATGACGATGCCGTCCTCGCGCACGCCCGCGGCGAAGGCCGCCTCGGCCGCCGCGAGGAGCCGCTCGCGCACGTCGGACACCACGTCCGGGTACCGCACCCGGAACGGACGCGAGCGCGGCACCGCCCCGCCGGTGTGCGAGCAGACCAGGCCGGCACCCGTCGCGGCGGCGATCCGGGGCAGGTCCGGGTCGGCGCCCGCCCAGGTGTCGTTGATGAGGTCCGCGCCGGCGTCCACCGCGGCCTCGGCCACGGACGCGCGCCACGTGTCGACGCTGATCAGCAAGTCCGGGTGCCGGTCGCGCACCTGCGCGATGAAGGGCACCGTCCGTGCGATCTCCTCGGTCGCGTCCACGTCCTGACCCGGCCCGGCTTTGACGCCGCCGACGTCCACGACGTCGGCCCCCTCGGCGACGGCGGCGTCCACCCGGCCGAGTGCGGCGTCCACCGCGAAGTAGCTGCCGCGGTCGTAGAACGAGTCCGGGGTCCGGTTGATGATCGCCATCACCAGGGCCCGGTCCGTCGGGACCGGCCGGCCGCAGAAGGTCGGTCGCACGGGGACGGGGCCCTCCGCCGGCGCGGTCATCTAGGAGCGCAGGTCCGGGACCTTGGCCGCCGCGACGTCCGCGACGAACCCGTCGTAGGCGGGGACGTAGCCGTCCGCGCCGCCGACGAAGACGTACAGCGGGTCGTCGCCGGTCTTCTCGAAGCCCTGCTCGCGCAGTTCGCCCTTGAGGCTCTTGAACGTGGAGGTGACCTCCAGGCTGGGAACGACCCGCGCGAACAGCGGGATCGCGTAGCCGGGCAGCTCGCCGCGCAGTTGCTTGGCGAGCACGGCACCGTCGAAATCGTGCCCCTCGGCCAGCTTGATCGCGGCCATGCCGGCCTTGCCGTCGGCGCCGGGGATCGCGACGCCGTAGACGATGGCGCCCTCCACCTGGTCGGCCTCGTCGAGCGCGCCCTCGACCTCCGTGGTGGCCACGTTCTCGCCCTTCCAGCGGAAGGTGTCGCCGAGGCGGTCGACGAAGGCGATGTGGAAGAAGCCCTGGTTGGTCACCACGTCACCGGTGTTGAACCAGACGTCGCCGTCCTTGAAGCCGTCGCGGATCAGCTTGGCCTCACCCGCTTTTCCGTCGGTGTAGCCGTCGAACGGCGCGGCCTTGGTGATCTTGGTGAGCAGCAGCCCGTTCTCGCCGCGCCGCACCCGCTGCAGCCTGCCGCGCGCGTCGAGCTTCGGTCCGGCGGTGTCGATGTCGTACTCCACCACGGCGTGCGGCAGGGGGCACAGGCCGACGCTCGCCTCGACGTCGAAGACGTTGACGAAGGCGATGTTGGTCTCGCTGGCCGCGTAGAACTCCATGATCCGGTCGATGCCGAAGCGCTCCTGGAACTCCCGCCAGATCTCGGGCCGCATGCCGTTGCCCGCCGCGACCCGGATGGTGTTGTCCCGATCGGTGGGCTTCGGCGGCTGATTGAGCAGGTACCGGCAGATCTCGCCGATGTAGATGAACATCGTGGCCGAGTTCTCGTTGGCCTCGTCCCAGAACCTGCTCGCCGAGAACTTGCGGCCGACGGCCAGCGTCGCACCGGAGATCAGCACGGAACCGAGGGCCACCAGGGCGGCGTTGTTGTGATAGAGCGGCAGCGGGCAGTACATGACGTCGTCGCCACGCATCCGGACGGCGGTGCCGCCGAAGCCGGACATGCCCTTGAGCCAGCGGTAGTGCGTCATGATCGACGCCTTCGGCATGCCCGTGGTGCCCGAGGTGAAGACGTAGAAGGCGCGGGTGCCGGCCGGCAGCGTCGCGGTCACGGCCGGGTTCTCCGTGGCCCGCGGATCCGCGGCGCGCACCTGCTCGGCCTGCGCGGCGAGCTCGTCGATGGTGAGCACCACGCCGTCCGCCGGGCGGTCCGCGGCGTCGAGCGACTCGAAGGCCTCGAGGTCCTCGGCGCCCGCGATGATCGTGTCGGTCTCGAGGATGCCGAGGCTGTGCGCGAGCACCGCGCCGCGCTGGTTGTAGTTCACCAGGCCGGCGGTGGCGCCGACCTTGACGATCGCCAGCATCACCAGCACCATCTGCGGGTGGTTGTGCATGACGACGCCGACCACGTCGCCCACCTTCACGCCGCGCTGGAGCAGCACGCGCGTATAGGTGTTCACCGTGGCGTTCGCCTCGGCGTAGGTGATCCCCTCGCCGTGGAAACGGAGGAAGTCGCGCCCGGGGTACTGCGCGGCGCGCTTGGCGAAGACGGTGCCGATCGTCTCCTTGCTGCTCTGCGAACGCAGCAGGATCGACGGGCCCTCCTTGATCAGCAGGGGCAGGTCGGGGACCAGCTTGCGGACACCCTTGGCCAGCTCCGCGACGCGGACGGTGGTGTTCTTATGCGTAGAGCTCACGCGGCGAGCCTACCGTGGCACCGCCGTACCACGGCACGCGTCGAGGGCGGTCGTGACGTCCGTCGCGCGCCGCAGGTGCGCGAGAGCGGCATCACCAACGAAGCCCTTCGCCTTGAGTCCGTCGATCCAGTCCAGGAGCGGCGCGTAGAAGCCGTCGTGGTCGAGGACGACGACGGGCTTGTCGTGCATGGACAGGTAGCCCGCGGTCCACGCCTCGAAGAACTCCTCGAGGGTGCCGACCCCGCCGGGCAGCACCAGGAAGGCCTCGGCGTGATCGTCCATGAGCTGCTTGCGCTCGCGCATGGTGTCGACCACGAGCAGCTCGTCGGCGCCGCGGTCGGCGACCTCCCGGTCGACGAGGGCGGTCGGGATGACGCCGAGCGTGTACGCGCCGCCGTCGCGGGCGGCCTGGGCCACCGCGCCCATCATGGACACGTGCCCGCCGCCCCACACGAGCGAGTCCCCGCCGGCGGCGATGCCCCGGCCGACGTCGAGGGCGAGGTCGATGTACTCCTGCGGCACGGGACGCGAGGCGCAGAAGACGGCGATCGCGGTCACGAGGGGTCCACCTCGCTCGCGGCCGCCTCGCGCTCGCGCGCGGCGTCGGCACGCACGATGATGTCGATGGCCTCGGCGACGGAGTCGGTCACGGTGATCAGGTCGGCGTCGCCGGGCGAGATCATGCCCTGCTCGGTGAGCGTGCCGCGGATCCAGTCGACCAGGCCGCCCCAGTAGGCGGAGCCCAGGAGCACGATGGGGAACCTGGTCACCTTGTGGGTCTGCACCAGGGTGAGCGCCTCGAAGAGCTCGTCGAGCGTGCCGAAACCTCCCGGCAGGCAGACGAAGGCCTGCGCGTACTTGACGAACATCGTCTTGCGCACGAAGAAGTAGCGGAAGTTGATGCCCAGGTCGACCCAGTCGTTGAGGCCCTGCTCGAAGGGCAACTCGATGCCGAGGCCGACGGACAGCCCGTCGGCGTCCTTGGCACCGCGATTCGCGGCCTCCATCGCGCCCGGCCCACCGCCGGTGATGACGGCGTAACCCGCGCGCACCAGCTCGGCGCCCAGCTCCCGTCCGGTGGCGTACTCGGGCGAATCCTGTTTGATCCGTGCGGATCCGAAGACGGTGACGGCGCGCGGCAGCTCCGCGAGGGCGCCGAAGCCCTCGACGAACTCGGCCTGGATCCGCATGACCCGCCAGGGGTCGCGGTGCAGCCAGTCGGCATCGTCCGCGTTGGCGAGCAGCCGCTGGTCGGTCGTCGACGATTCCGTCGCCGCCGCGCCCTGCACCCGGACGGGTCCGCGGTAACGCAGGTAGTGGTCGTGGGAGGGCTTCTTATCGGAGGCCATGACGGACAACCTACCCAGCGAGGAAGGCGCGCAGCACGGCGGCCACCTCGGTGATCTGCGCGATCTCGACCTGTTCGTCGCGCTTGTGCGCGAAGTTCGGGTCTCCGGGCCCGAAGTTCACCGCGGGAATGCCGAGCGCGGCGAACCGCGAGACGTCCGTCCAGCCGTACTTGGCGCGGAAGCGTCCGCCGGCGGCCGCAACCAGCTTGGCCGCCGCGGGGGCGCCCAGGCCGGGCAGGGCGCCCGGCGCGGCGTCGGTGACCTCGAAGCCGAGGGCACCGTCGGCGAGCGGTCCCGCCAGGACCTCCCGGACGTGGGCGACGGCCTCGTCGACGGAGCGGTCCGGCGCGAAGCGGAAGTTGACGTCGACGAAGGCCTCGTCGGGCACGACGTTGCCGGCGACCCCGCCCTCGATCTTCACGGCGGACAGGCCCTCGCGGTACTCGCAGCCGTCGATGTCCTTCGTGCGGGGGATGTAGCCCTGCAGTGCCGTGAGCACCGGTCCGAGCTTGTGGATCGCGTTGTCGCCCAACCACGACCGGGCGCTGTGCGCGCGGGTGCCCGAGGCGGTGATGCGCACCCGGATCGTGCCCTGGCAACCCGCCTCGATGAGGCCGCCGGAGGGCTCGCCGAGGATCGCGACGTCGGCCTGCAGCCACTGCGGCAGTTCGCGCTCGATGCGGCCGAGACCGTTGAACTGCGCGGAGATCTCCTCGCACTCGTAGAAGATGAGCGTCAGATCGTAGGCCGGCTCGGCCATGGTCGCGGCCAGGTGCAGGAAGACCGCGTCGCCGCTCTTCATGTCGACGGTGCCGCAGCCGTGCAGGATCGCGCCCTCGCGGCGGCTGGGCACGTTGTCGGCGATCGGCACGGTGTCGAGGTGGCCGGCGAGCATGACCCGCTGCGGCAGGCCGCGATTCGTGCGCGCGAGCACGTTGTTGCCCACGCGGAGCACCTCGAAGCGCCCGAGCGCGCGCAGTGCCTCCTCCACCTCGTCCGCGATCCGCTCCTCGTCGTGGCTGACGCTGGGGATGTCCACCAGCGCAGCGGTGAGGTCGATCGGGTCCGAGGCGATGTCGAGAGTCACCCCTCCAGGGTAGGCGGTCAGATCCCGAGGATCGCCTTGGCGATGAGGAAGTACAGGATCAGGCCCGTCGCGTCGACGAAGGTGCTGATGAACGGGTTGGAGAAGACGGCCGGGTCCACCCCGATCGATTTGGCCACGATCGGCATGAGACCGCCGACGGTGGCCGACATCGTGCACACCCCGAACAGGGTGGCCCCGATGACCAGGCCCACGTCGGTACCGAAGAGGACGCCGGCGATGACCGCGCCGAGGGCGCCGAGGACCAGGCCCAGTGTCGCGCCGACGCGCACCTCGCGGCCCAGTACGCGAGCGACGTCGCGGGTGGTGATGTCGCCCAGGGCGAGCGCGCGGGTCACCGTCGTCGCGGCCTGGTTGCCGGTGTTGCCGCCGGTGCCGATGATGAGCGGCACGAACAGCGAGAGCACCACCATCTCCTGCAGGCTGTCCTCGAACACCGAGAGCACCTTGACAGTGAGGGTCGCGCCGATCGCCAGCACCAGCAGCCACACCACGCGCGAGCGCACCAGTGTCCGCACGGACGTGGACAGGTAGGGCCGGTTCAGCGGCTCCACGCCGCCCTGACGCGCGGCGTCCTCGCTCTCCGCCTCTTCGAGGATGCGGAGGGCGTCGTCGACGGTGAGGATGCCGACGAGGCGGTGCTCGTCGTCGACGATGGGCATCACCAGCAGGCGCTGCTCAGCGCAGCGGCGAGCGGCGTCCTCGGCCGACTCCCGCGCCCGGGCGGTGCCCGCGATGTTCATGATCTCGCGCACCGGGGTCTCCGGGTCGCTGCGCAGCAGGCCGCGCAGCCCGACGATGCCGACCAGCACCCGTCCGGGGCCGACCACCGGGATGCCGTAGATGGTCTCGACGTCGTCGATGCGGGCCCGGACGGCGGCGAGCGCCTGCTCCGCGGTGTACTCCGGGTGGACCGAGACGAACTCGGGGGTCATCTCGCGGCCGACCGAGCCCTGCGGGTAGCCGAGCAGCGCGGCCGTGGCGGCGCGCTCTCCCTCGGGCAGGCCGTGTAGCAGCCGCGCGGCGACGGTCGCGGGCAGCTCGTCGAGCAGCGTCACCCGGTCGTCGGGATCGAGCTCCGCGAACAGGCCGGTGACCTGTTCGTCCTGCAGATCGTGGATGAGCTCGCCCTGCAGGGGCGCGTCGAGCGACTCGAAGACGGTCAGCGCCTCGTCCTTGGCCAGGAGTCGGAAGACGACGGCGCGGTCCTTGCGGCTGAGCCGTTCCAGCACGTCGACCACCTGACGCGACGTGAGCGGCGCGATCAGCGACGAGACCTCCGTGAGGTCCCCGTCATCGACGGCGTCATCGATCCGGTCGGCGAGCTTGGCCGTGTCGAGTGTCGTGGTCACTGGATGCACGGTATCCGAATCCGCGATGTCCGCAGCGCGAGCACCGCGGGCGCCCCGGGGCCCGCACGCCCGCCCGGTACCCTGAGCGACGTGACGAATCGTGGAGCGAAGGCGTACGGACTGGCCACCCTCACCGACGACGGGACGGTGCTCGACACCTGGTTCCCCGCGCCGGAGCTGACCGAAGGCGGCGGCACCGCCGGCTCGGTGCAGGATCCCGCGGGCGCGCCGGCGGAGCTCACCGCACTCGCCGGTGCGGACGCGGACCGCAAGGTGCGCACCGTCGTCGTCGAGACGACGATCGCGGACCTGAGCGCCGCCCCCGTCGATGCGCACGACGTGTACCTGCGCCTGCACCTGCTCAGCCACCGCCTGGTGCAGCCGCACGGCCTGAGCCTGGAGGGCCAGTTCGGCCTGCTGGCCAACGTGGTGTGGACGAACTTCGGCCCCTGCTCGCCCGCCGGCTTCGAGCTGGTGCGCGCGGCACTGCGCAAGCGCGGCACCGTCACCGTGCTCGCGGTGGACAAGTTCCCCCGCATGGTCGACTACGTGCTGCCCACCGGCGTCCGGATCGGCGACCCCGACCGCGTCCGCCTCGGCGCGCACCTGGCCGACGGCACGACGGTGATGCACGAGGGCTTCGTGAACTTCAACGCGGGCACGCTCGGCACGGCGATGGTCGAAGGCCGGATCTCGGCGGGCGTGGTCATCGGCGATCACTCCGACGTCGGCGGCGGCGCATCGACGATGGGCACCCTCTCGGGCGGCGGCAAGGAGATCATCGCCCTCGGCGAGCGGTGCCTCCTGGGTGCCAACTCGGGCCTCGGCATCCCGCTCGGCGACGACTGCGTGCTCGAAGCGGGGCTCTACCTCACCGCCGGCACCAAGGTCACCGGCCCGGACGGGCAGACCATCAAGGCGCGCGAGCTGGCCGGCAAGAGCAACCTGCTCTTCCGCCGCAACTCGATGACCGGCGCGGTCGAGGTCGTTCCGTGGAAGAGCGACGGCGTCGAGCTGAACGCCGCACTGCACAAGAACTGATCTCCTCGAACGCGAAACGGCGGCCGATGTACATCGGCCGCCGTTTCGCGTTCGTCGGGTATGTCAGTTCGTCAACTCCGGGACACGGGCGCCCCGTTGCACCCCAACCTGGAGAGCAGTTTCTCCACCGCACGGCCGTAGGTCGACGTCCCGTCGGAGCCCACTTCCGCCTCCGTCATGGCGGCGATGGAGGCATGGGAGGCACCCGTGGTCGAGCATTCCGGATGCCCCTCCAGCAGGCGGGACTCCACGGTCCACAGGCCGATACCGCCCGCCAGCACCGCCGCGCACAATGCCGACGTCAGCGCCGCACGCGCCTTGTTGAATCTCATCCTCACCGCCCGATCGAAACTGAACCTCAATCACCTTTGCGATAGCGTAGCACGGACGGTCGTACAATTCGCAACCGAAAGCATCGAAATTCGTCGTCGTCCTGCGCGGGGGGCGCGACCGCCCGTGCACAGCACCCTCGTCGGCATGCGCCGGAGCGCCGATGCCCGCGCCACAGTCAGCCGCCGTACACCCGAGATCCCACCCGTACCACGGGCCGGCCGTGCGCGAGGGCCCAGCGCCGCGCGCCGCTGCGGACCGCCTCGACCGCGACCCACGCGCGCTCGGCATCGGAGCCGTGCGCGCGCAGCCAGGCGATGTAGTCGCGGGCGTCGTGGGCGGAGCAGTCCGCTTTCGGATGCGATGCCGCGTAGTCGACGAAGCCGCCCGGCCAGCCCGGCAACGTGCGCAGCGCCGGGAGGGCCCGGGCCGCGGCCCCCGCCCGCTTGACCGCGAGGACGCGGCCCGTCAGCGTGGCGCCGGCGGCATCGAAGCCGGGCGGCACCCGGCAGGCCAGGAGATCCGCGAGGACCTCGGCCTGCCGGTGCCGCAACCGCTCCCGCGCGTCAGGAGGAACCACAGCTGCTCGAACTGCTCGAACTGCTCGACCCGCAACTGCTCGAACCCCCGCAGCTGCTCGCGCTGCAGTTGGAACCGGAATCGTGGCCCGAGTGGTGCGAACCGCCGTCGGAGCCGCCGAAGAACCAGGCCGAACCGCCGCCGTCGCCCGCCGACCCGCCTCGCCCTCGGGACCGCCCGCCGCGCCGCCCACCGTTCTGACCGCCCGCGATGGACACGCACGCGGCGATCACTGCGAAGATCACGAAGAACACCACCAGGAATTCCATCTCGCACCTCCAGGTCGTTCAGTCGATCCCGAGAACCTCTCGTAGGCACAGCATCTCGTGCCGGACCGCGGATTCGATCACGGACTCGTCACGTTCGAGCAACACTCCGGGCAACAGGCTCTCACCTGCACGAACGCCCCCAAGAGGACCCTGTGAATCCCGCCAGACCGCAAGGAGATCAAGAACTTCCGGACATATCGGGTCGGCATGGGTATCGAGGTAGAGGTCGCCGTCGAAGCGCCCGCCCGCGATGTGAACGTACGCGACGGCCTCGAGCGGGTACCGCCGCAGTTCCGCGACCGCGTCCACCCCGCGGGCGGTGCAGGAGGCGTAGACGTTCGCCAGGTCGAGCACCAGGCGCACCCCGGTCCGCTCGACCAGTTCCCGCAGGTAGGCCGGCTCGTCGTAGTCGTCCTCGGGCCACGCGAACAGGGCCGCGATGTTCTCGAGCGCCAGCGGCACGGGCAGCGCCGCCTGCGCGAAGTGCACGTTCTCCACCAGCACGTCGAGCGCCTCCGGGGTGCGCGGGGCGGGCATCAGGTGGCCGGCCTCGAGGACGTCGTCGTGCGGACCGATCGTCACATCCCCGTCGAGCCCGATGCCGCCGGCACGGACGAAGGCGACGTGCTCGCTGACCAGCGGCGCGTCGAACGCGAGGGCCAGGTCCGCGAGCCGCCGCAGCCGGCCCGAATCGGGGCGGTCGGCACCCGCGATGCCCAGCGTCACGCCGTGCGGCACGACGGTGACGCCCAGGCGCACCAGTTCCACCAGATCTGCAGGTGGGTCGGCGGGGTCGACGTTCTCCGCCACCACCTCCGTGAACGAGACGGAACCGGACCGCGCGCCGTCGAGCAGCATCCCGGCGAGCTCGGGCCGCCACGCGGCCGAGACGCCGGTGAGGCTCATCGGGCCAGGCGCTGGGCGGCGGCGGCGATCCGCTCGTCCGTCGCGGTCATCGCGATGCGCACGTGCTGCGCACCCTGCGGGCCGTAGAACTCGCCCGGGGCGGCGAGGATGCCGCGCTCGGCGAGCCAGTCGACGGTGTCACGACACGGCTCGCCGCGCGTGGACCACAGGTACAGCCCCGCCTCGGAGTGATCGACGGTGAAGCCCGCACCGCGCACGGCCTGCAGCAGCACCGCGCGGCGCGCGGCGTACCGGGCGCGCTGCTCCGCCTCGTGCTCGTCGACCGACAGCGCGTAGCTCATGGCCGCCTGGATCGGGAACGGCACGATCGCGCCGGCGTGCTTGCGCACCGCCGCCAGCTCGGCGATGAGCGCCGGGTCGCCCGCGAGGAAGCCCGCGCGGTACGACGCCAGGTTGGAGGTCTTCGAGAGCGAGTGGATCGCGATCAGGCCGGTGGTGTCGCCGTCGCAGACGCGCGGGTCGAGCACCGACACGGGCTCGGCCTCCCAGGCCAGGCCCAGGTAGCACTCGTCGGAGGCCACGATCGCGCCGCGCTCGCGCGCCCACTGCACCACCTTGCGCAGGTGGTCGATGCCGAGCACCTTGCCGGTCGGGTTCGACGGCGAATTGATGAAGACCAGCGCCGGCCGCTCCGGGCCGAGCTGGGCGGTACCGTCGGCCCGCACCGGCCGCGCGCCGGCGAGCAGCGCGCCCACCTCGTACGTGGGATACGCGACCTCGGGGATCACGACCACGTCACCCGCGCCGAGGCCCAGCGTCGACGGCAGCTGCGCGATCGCCTCCTTGGTCCCGATCACGGGCAGGATCGCGTTCTCCGGCAGTTCGACGGTGCCGTACCGCCGGCTCAGGGCCTCGGCCGCGGCCTCGCGCAGCGCGACGGTGCCGATCGTCGCCGGGTAGCCGGGGAACGCCGAACCCTCGTAGAGGGCACGGCGGATCGGCTCGGCCACCGGATCGACGGGCGTGCCGACCGAGAGGTCGACGATGCCGCCGACGTGCGCGGCGGCCTTCGCCTTGGCTCCCGCGAGGGTGTCCCACGGGAAGTCCGGCAGGCCGGACGCCACGGGCACGCGTGGCACGTCAGTGCTCGGTGTTCATGGGCGGGAGCGCCTTGATGAAGGGGTGGTCGTAGTCGATCTTCCCCTGCTTGGCGGCACCGCCGGGCGAACCGATCTCGTTGAAGAAATCGATGTTCGCGGTCACGTACTCGGCCCACTCGTCCGGCACGTCGTCCTCGTAGAAGATCGCCTCGACGGGGCACACCGGCTCACAGGCGCCGCAGTCCACGCACTCGTCGGGCTGGATGTACAGCATCCGGTTGCCCTCGTAGATACAGTCGACGGGGCACTCCTCGATACATGCCTTGTCGAGCACATCCACACAGGGCTCTGCGATGGTGTACGTCACCTGTCATCTCCTTCGCACCGACTGCTTCCACCACACAGTATTCCGCGCCGCTGGAACGCGTCACAAAGAAGTGTCGCCTAACCTCCCGCCTTGTGATTTCATTCACGGGTGCACGTAATCGTCGGTACCTTCGGGCTGATCGTCTTCCTCCTCCTCGCGTACCTTCCCACCCGGAACGTCGCGATGCTCAAGAAGAAGGCGCCGTACATCATCGGGATGATCGCCATCCAGTTCATCCTGGGGCTGATCATGCTCAAGACACCGGTCGGCGAGAAGGTGATCGACGCTCTCTCGCGGGGCTTCACGAACCTCCTCGGGTTCGCGCACGAGGGAACGTCGTTCGTCTTCGGCGGGCTGGTCGACTACAAGACCAACCCCGACGGGGCGGGGCCGTTCTTCATGAACGTGCTGCTCCCGATCATCGTGATCTCGGCGATCATCGGCATCCTGCAGTTCATCAAGCTGCTGCCGCTGATCATCAAGTACCTCGGCCTGGTGCTGTCGAAGGTCACCGGCATGCCCAAGCTGGAGTCCTTCAACGCGGTGAGCTCGGCGATCATCGGCCAGTCCGAGAACTTCATCGCGATCAAGAAGATCCTGCCGACGCTGCCGCCGAACCGGCTCTACACGCTGTCGGCGTCCGCCATGTCGACGGTCTCGATGTCGATCGTCGGCTCGTACATGGTGATGATCCAGCCCCGCTACGTGGTGGCGGCGATCGTGCTGAACCTGTTCGGCGCCTTCATCGTGGTCTCGCTGCTCAACCCGTACGAGGTGGCGCCCGAGGACGACGTCTTCGCCGCCCCCGAGCAGAAGAAGCAGTCCTTCTTCGAGATGCTCGGCGAGTACATCCTCGACGGCGCCAAGGTCGCGCTGACGGTGGCCGCGATGCTCATCGGCTTCGTCGCGTTGCTCGCCCTCGTCAACGGCCTCTTCGCCTGGGTCTTCAACGGCACGACCTTCCAGGACGTGCTGGGGCACATCTTCGCGCCCCTGGCGTGGCTGACGGGCGTCCCCTGGAGCGAGTGCGTGCAGGCGGGCCAGATCATGGCCACGAAGCTGGTGAGCAACGAGTTCGTGGCGATGCTCTCCTTCACCCCGCAGAACCCCGGCGGCGCCGTCGTGATGAGCGAGCGGGCCACCGCGATCGTGCAGACCTTCCTGGTCTCCTTCGCCAACTTCAGCTCGATCGGCATCATCGCCGGCGCCGCGAAGTCGCTCGCCCCGTCACAGGGCGATCAGATCGCCAAGTTCGGCCTCAAGCTGCTCTACGGCGCGACGCTGGTCTCGTTCCTCTCCGCCACCGTCGTCGGCCTCATCTCCTGACGCGGCGCCGACCACGCCCTCTCCCCACCGATTCGTCGCCTCCCCACCGGAACGACCGGCGTTGGGGCGGGGAGGGGACGGATCGAGGGGGAACCGTCGACTAGCGACGACGGTGCCTGGCTACGACTCCGACTCGGGATCGGCTTCGATGCCCGACGGTGCCGCACCGCCCGCGAAGGCGGCCTCGAGGCCGAGGATCTTCGCACCGTCGGAGGCCCGGGCCTCGACGATGCGCAGCGTGGCGAATTCGCCCACGTACCCGGCGGCAGCACCCACCACGGGCAGCTTGCCGAGGGTGTCGAAGACGCCGGCGGGCTTGGGCCGCGCTTCGAGCGCGGAGCGTGCCGACTTCACCATGCCCAGGACGTCCCGCACGGCGCCGACGGCCGAGAAGACACCGCCGCGCAGCTTGTCGGTGGTCTCCCGCACGGGCACCAGGTCCTGGAAGCCCGGGTGGTCGCCCAGCAGCGTGCGGGCGTCGATCTGGCGCCGCGAGAGTACGCGCGCGACCAGGTCGATCTGCTCCGGCACCTGATCCACGCCGTGCTCGCCCGCGACACCGACCACGACCAGCGTCTGGTTCGCGAAGCCCAGGTAGGTCTGCAGCGGCAGCAGGCGCGCGACGACGCCGAGCGCGCCCGGCCAGGCCACGGCCACCGTCGACACCGCGCCGACGGGGATCACCCACCACCGCGAGCGGCCGTCGGCGTCACGGCGCAGGTAGCCGTTGACCACCGGGATCGGCGTGAGGCCGGCGAGCGTGGAGACGAAGCGCGCCCCGGCGACCGCCGGGCGGGCCGCCGCCACGAACACCCCGACCGTGCGCGCCAGATCCAGGTCGCTGACCGTGCCCGTCACCGCGCCGCCGCGCGGCTCGAGGGCGTTCACGCGGCACCCCGCTGGGCGTGCGTCGTGGTGCGCTCGCGCGCCGGGCGCCCGATGCCGTTGGCAATAGCGTGCAGTTCCGCCACCGTCTTCTCCGATCCGTGCGCCGATCCCGCCATCCGCGAGATCGTCTCCTCCATGAGCGTGCCACCCAGGTCGTTCGCGCCGCCCTGCAGCATGGCCTGGGTACCCGCTGTGCCCAGTTTCACCCATGAAGTCTGAACGTGCTCGATACGCCCGTGCAGCATCACCCGCGCCAGGGCGTGCACCGCGCGGTTGTCGCGCTTGGTGGGCCCGGGCCGCGCGGCGCCCGCGAGGTACAGCGGCGCGCTCTGGTGCACGAAGGGCAGCGGCACGAACTCGGTGAAACCGCCGGTGCGGTCCTGGATGCCCTTGAGCACGTTGAGGTGCGTGACCCAGTGCGACGGGTTGTCGACGTGGCCGTACATCATCGTCGACGACGACCGGATGCCCACCTCGTGCGCCGTGGTGACCACGTCGATCCACGCGGAGGTGGGCAGCTTGCCCTTGGTGAGCACCCAGCGCACCTCGTCATCGAGGATCTCGGCCGCAGTGCCGGGGATGGTGTCCAGGCCGGCCTCGCGCAGCCCGATCAGCCAGTCCCGCACCGACTCCCCCGAGCGGGCCGCGCCGTTGACGATCTCCATCGGGCTGAAGGCGTGCACGTGCATGCCGGGCACGCGCTGCTTGACCGCGCGCACCAGGTCGGCGTAGCCGGTGGCGGGCAGGTCCGGGTCGATGCCGCCCTGCATGCACACCTCGGTCGCGCCCACCCGCCACGCCTCCTCGGCGCGGTCGGCCACCTCGTTCATCGAGAGCGTGAACGCATCCGCGTCGCCCTTGCGCTGCGCGAAGGCGCAGAACCGGCAGCCGGTGTAACAGATGTTGGTGAAGTTGATGTTGCGGTTGACCACGTAGGTCACGACCTCGCCCACGGCGTCCTTGCGGAGTTGATCCGCCAGGGCCACCAGGGCTTCCAGGCCGCTGCCGTCCGCGTAGGCGAGCGCGCGGTACTGGTCGTCGCTCAGGCCGCCGGGATTCTTCTCGGCCGCCCTCAGGGCCGAGAGCACATCCGATTCGACCTTCTCCGGCGCGGACAGCGAGAGCACCTGCTCCCGCACCGATTCCCAGTCGCCGAACGCCGATCCCAGATCCGAGCGGGTGTCGGTGTTGCGGCCGTCGACGTCGATCGCGGTGTTCAGGTCGGTGCGGCCGGACGACGCCCACTCCTCGTCGGGCTCCTGCCACGGCAGGCCGGCGGGCATCGCGTCCGGATCCGCGAGCCCGGTCTCCGCGTCGGCGAGGGCGGCGACGTGCGGCGCGACCCGCGGATCGATCCACGGGTTGCCGGCGCGCACGTACTTGGGCTGCGCCGTGAGCCGCTGGCGCAGTTCGAATCCCGCGTCGGCGGTGATCTGCGCGAGCGCGTCCAGGTCCGGCCAGGGCCGCTCCGGGTTCACGTGGTCCGGGGTGACCGGCGAGACGCCGCCCCAGTCGTCGACGCCGGCCTCCAGCAGCAGGCGGCACTCCTCCGCGGAGACCAGGTTCGGCGGCGCCTGCACCCGCATCGACGGGCCGAGCACCATGCGGGTCACGGCGATCGCCGCGCGGTAGACCTCGAGATCCGCGTCCTCGACGGAGCGCATCGCGGTGTCCGGCTTGGCGCGGAAGTTCTGGATGATGACCTCCTGCACGTGCCCGAAGGCCTTGTGCACCTTGCGGATGGCCATGATCGACTCGGCGCGCTCGCGCTCGTCCTCGCCGATGCCGATGAGCAGGCCCGTGGTGAACGGGACCGAGAGACGCCCGGCGTCGGTGAGGGTGCGCAGCCGCACCGCCGGGTCCTTGTCGGGCGAGCCGTAGTGCGGCTGCCCCTTCTCGGTGAAGAGCCGCTCCGAGGTGGTCTCGAGCATCATGCCCATCGACGGCGCGACGGGCTTGAGCCGCGAGAGCTCCTCCCAGCTCATGACGCCCGGGTTCAGGTGCGGCAGCAGGCCCGTCTCCTCGAGCACGCGGATCGCCATGGCGCGCACGTAGTCCAGGGTCGAGTCGTAGCCCCGCTCGTCGAGCCAGGTGCGGGCCGCCTCCCAGCGGTCCTCCGGCCGGTCGCCCAGGGTGAACAGCGCCTCGTGGCAGCCGAGTTCGGCTCCGCGTCGCGCCACCTCGAGGATCTCGTCGGGCTCCATGTAGGCGCCGTGACCCTCCGCGGCCAGCTTGCCGGGCACCGTCACGAAGGTGCAGTAGTGGCACTTGTCGCGGCACAGCCGCGTGATCGGGATGAAGACCTTCTTGCTGTAGGTGACCTGCGGGCGACCGTCGGCCCCCGTCAGGCCCGCTTCGAGCAGGCCCGCGTCGCGCACCCGGGCGGCCGAACGGCACAGGTCGTCGAGGTCCTCGCCGCGGGCGGCGAGGAGGACCTGGGCCTCGTCGACGTTGAGCACCGCGCCGTCCCGCGCCCGGCGCAGGGCGCGTCGCATCGCCGACGCCGTCGGCACGTACGGCTCCGCCGTGCGTTTCGGCACCGAGGGCACCGGCAGAAGAGCGGGGGTCTGCTCAGTAGCGTCCGTCACTCTGTCGATGATGCCAGGTGTCCCGCCAGGATCGGCATCCCGATTCCACAGAGCAGGAGCACGGGCAAGCGCCAGTCGGCGTAGAGGACGATGTCGCCTCCCGGCCCACCCAGGAGGAAGACGGCGGTCACCAGGAGGAACGCGATCACCGGCAGGGCGCCGTGGACCGGCTCGCCGCCCAGGCGGCGCGCCGCCACGGAGATCCACGCCAGCAGCGCGCCGAACAGAACCGCGGAGAGCGGAAGGGGCACGACCCCGACGTACAGGTAGAGGTACATCGCGGCGCCCACGGCGCACACCGCGCCGCCGAGGGTGGCGGCGCCCAGCAGCACCTTGTCGATCGGCTCCATCTATCCGACCCCCGCGAACAGATCGCGTTCGATCCCGTCGGGGCCCGGTGCGGCGGTCCCCCGGGCGAGAACGAAGGACTCCTCGGCGTAGACCGGTTGGGCGATCCGGTTGGTCAGCGCGAGCGCCGCGCCCGTGTCATCGACGCCGAGCTGGGTCGCGTGCGCGCGCAGCGCGGCGCGCTTGCGGTCCAGGACGTGCGTGACGTCGACGCGGGTGGTGATCGCGGCGTCGTCGTGGGCGGGCAGCTCGTCCGCGGCGGGCACGCGCCAGCCGTCGGGCAGATCCGCGTCCCGCAGCGCCTCGAGCCCCGCCGTCAGGTCGTCGCGAGAGGTCACCGTCCAGTACAGCTTGGCGACCTCCCAGGGCTCCCCCGCCCCACCCGGCGCCGCTGCGGCGTCGACGGCCGCGTGCGTGAGCCGGTGTGCCGCGATGTGATCCGGATGCCCGTAGCCGCCGACCTCGTCGTAGGTCACGACGACCTGCGGCCGCGTCTCCCGGATGATCCGGGTGAGGGCCTGCAGCGGCCCGTCGTCGGCGGGCTCGAGGTAGGGCGACGAGGCGAAGGCGCGGGGGTGCTCGGCCGCGGGTGTGCCGGCCATGCCGGAGTCGCGCCAACGCCCCACCCCGCCGAGGAACCGGGGCCGCAGCGGCGGACCGCCGGGATCGCTGAGCGCGGCCAGTGCGCCGGTCATCTCACCGATCCGATAGCCGCCCAACTGATCGGCGTGCTCGGCGGTGAGCTGCGCGAACCGCGGCTCCATCACCTCGCCCTCCTCGCCCAGGGTGCAGGTCACGACGGTGACCTCGACGCCCTCGGCCAGGTACCGGGCGATGCTCCCGCCGGTGGTGATCGTCTCGTCATCGGGGTGCGCGTGCACCAGCAGCAGCCGCCGCCCGCTCGCCTGGGTCACTGCCGGGACCATCCCTCCACGCCGGTGAAGACGCCGTCGCGCGGCGGCCCCTCCAGGGTCACGCCCTGCACCGCCGGCCCGACGGCCGTCAGGGTGACGTCCTGCAGGATCGGCAGCACCGTTGCCTGCGACCACAGCTGGGTGTCGATCGCCGCGAGGTCGATCGGGCCGCCGCGCAGCCCGTCGAGGGCGAGCCCCTGCAGGGCCTGGTCGCACAGGCCGGCGAGGTTGCCGCCCACCGTCGTGGCGGCGGGGTCGTTCTCGGCGTTCGGCGTCGGCGCCGGCGTGGTGGTGCTCCGCGGGCCGCTCTCCGACGGGGGCGCGGGGCACTCGACGCGCGAGGCGAACCGCTCCGTGGGCGTCGGCCCGGTGCTGGACCAGCCGACCACGGCGTCGACGCCGCCGTCGAGCAGCGCCGTCCCGGCGACCGTCTGCGGCTCCAGCGTCACGACCGAGGCGAAGACCCCCATCGCGCGCAGCTGATCGGTGGCGTTGCTCGCGACGGCGAACGCCGGCACGTTGCCCTGCGGCACACCGATCCGCAGGAACATCGGCACCCCGTCGCGCACGTACTGCCGCACGTTCTCGCCGGGCGACGGCGAGGGCGGCACGGGCAGCGCCGACGGATCGGTGCTGGTGCTCGGCATCGCCGGCTCGGTGGTGGGCGGCGGCGGGGTCGGGGGCACGCTCTGGCTGGGCGGGATGGGCGCGTTCTGCAGCGAGTACCCGGCGGTCGCGAGGACCTGCTCCAGCCTGGCCTTGGCCTCGGCCTGGGTGGGGCGCCCCGGCATCGTCGGGACGTAGCCGGGGTCCGACGGTGCCAGCACCTGCGCGCGGGCGGGCCGCACGGCGTCGCCGCCGGAGCCGACCGTCGTGAGCAGGTCGACGTTCACGGCGTCCAGCAGCGCGCGGCGCACCTCGACGTCGGCGAGGAACTTCGAGCGGGTGTTCAGGGTCAGCGACAGCACGCGGGGATCGACCTGCTCGACGGCGCGCACCTCGTAGATCGAGGTGAGCTGCGCCAGCAGCGACGGTCCGCCGTGCATCGAGACCACCTGCACGTCGCCGGTGCGCACCGAGTTGGCCAGCTGGGTGTCGGTCCCGCCCTTGCGGAGCACGATGCGGTCCACGCGGGCGGGCTTCATCCAGTAGCGGTCGTTGCGCTCGAGGGTCACCTCGTCGCGGGCGACGTCCACCTTCTTGACCAGGTATCCGGCGCCCGACGCGGGGATCTTCTCCCGCATGGCGCCGTTGAAGCCGCCCGGCGAGCCCTTGACGAGGTGGCTCGGGAGCAGGTTCTGGAACAGCGTGCGCCAGCCCGGCAGCGGCGCCTTGAGGGTGACGATGACCCTCTTGCCGCCGGCGCCGGAGGCGACGGACTCGATCTGCCGGTACGGTGCCGAGCCGACGGTGTCGGGGGCCGTGATCATCGACTGCCAGAGGTAGACGAAGTCCTCGGCCGCGATGGGCGCACCGTCGGACCACTGCGCGTCCTGCCGGATGGTGTAGGCGATCTGGAGCGGCGCGGGGTGCTCGATCGTCGGGACGAGATCGGTGTTCTGCACCGGAGTGACCCGGCCGTCCGGCTCCTTGACCTCGCGGAAGACGCTCGGCAGCGTCATCGCCGCCAGAGCCCGCGAGGCCGAGGAGGAGTTGGATGCGAGGTGCGGGTTGAAGCCCGGACCGAGGCCGTCGATCGCCACCTGCACGGTGGCGCCGGTGGCGGTCGGAGCCTGCGGCGGCGCCGAGGTCTCCGATCCCGGGACGGCCGGGGGCGGGTCCGCGACGCACGCGGTCAGGGTGGTCGCGAGCAGTGCCGACGCCACCGTCAGCCCCAGGGACCTACGCCGCACTGCTCGTGCCTCCTACCGCTCGCTGCCGCTCCACCGCCCGACGATCGTCGCCGGGATCACGTCACCGGGGCTTCGATCAGCCCGCGGACTGGTCCCGCGACTTCGCGCGCGACCGCTCGCGGGCGCGCTCGGTGGCGTTCAGGTGCACCTTACGCACCCGCACGACCTCGGGGGTGACCTCGACGCACTCGTCGGCGGCGCAGAATTCCATCGCGGCCTCGAGCTCGAGCTTGATGGGCTTGGCGAGGGTCTCCATCACGTCGGCGGAGGACTGACGCATGTTGGTCAGCTTCTTCTCCTTGGTGACGTTGATGTCGAGGTCCTCGGCACGCGGGTTGATGCCCACGACCATGCCCTCGTAGGTGTCGGCGCCCGGCTCGACGAAGAACGTGCCGCGGTCCGCGAGCTGGATCATCGCGAACGGGGTCACGCTGCCCTGGCGGTCGGAGACGAGCGAGCCGGTGTGGCGGGCGCGGATCTCGCCGGCCCACGGCGCGTACTCGTGGAAGACGGCGTTGGCGATGCCGGTGCCGCGGGTCTCGGTGAGGAAGTCGGTGCGGAAGCCGATGAGGCCGCGCGAGGGGACGACGAACTCCATACGGACCCAGCCGGTGCCCTGGTTCGCCATGGTCTCCATGCGTCCGCGACGGTTCGCCAGCAGCTGGGTGACCGAGCCGAGGTACTCCTCGGGAACGTCGATGGTGAGGTGCTCGTAGGGCTCGTGCACCTTGCCGTCGATCTTCTGGGTGACCACCTGGGGCTTGCCGACGGTGAGCTCGAAGCCCTCGCGGCGCATCTGCTCGACGAGGATGGCCAGCGCCAGCTCGCCACGGCCCTGCACCTCCCACTGGTCGGGCTTGCCGATGTCGAGCACCTTGAGCGAGACGTTGCCGATCAGCTCGGAGTCCAGGCGCGACTTGACCATGCGGGCGGTGAGCTTGTGGCCGGAGACCTTGCCGACCAGCGGGCTGGTGTTGGTGCCGATGGTGACCGAGATGGCCGGCTGGTCGACGGTGATGCGGGGCAGCGCGACGGGGTTGTCCAGGTCGGCGAGGGTGTCGCCGATCATGATCTCCGGGAAGCCCGCGACGGCGACGATGTCGCCCGCGACGGCCTCCTCGGCCGGCTTGCGCTCGACGCCGTCGGTGGCGAGCAGCTCGGTGACCTTGGCGTTGGTGATGACGGGCTCGCCGTCGACCTCGCGCATCCAGGCGACGGTCTGGCCCTTGCGCAGGGTGCCGTTGTGGATGCGGACCAGCGCGAGGCGGCCGAGGAAGGCCGAGGCGTCGAGGTTGGTCACGTGCGCCTGCAGCGGCGCGGCGGCGTCGCCCTTGGGGGCGGGGATGTGATCGTGCAGGATCTGGAACAGCTCGTCGAGGTTCTCGGCGGCCGGGACCTCGCCGTTGGCGGGGGCGGTGGTCGACGCCTTGCCCTCACGGCCCGAGGCGTAGATGACGGGCAGGCCCAGCGCGAGCTCGGCGGCCTCCGCGGCCTCGTCGGACAGGTCGGAGGCGAGGTCGAGCAGCAGATCCTGCGCCTCGGTGACGACCTCCTCGATGCGGGCGTCGGGGCGGTCGGTCTTGTTCACCACGAGGATCACGGGCAGCGAGGCGGCGAGCGCCTTGCGCAGCACGAAGCGGGTCTGCGGCAGCGGGCCCTCGGAGGCGTCGACGAGCAGGACGACACCGTCGACCATGGACAGACCGCGCTCGACCTCGCCACCGAAGTCGGCGTGGCCGGGGGTGTCGATCACGTTGATGACGGTGGTGGTGCCATCGGCGTTGACACGGTGCACGGCCGTGTTCTTCGCCAGGATGGTGATGCCCTTCTCCTTCTCCAGGTCACCGGAGTCCATCACGCGGTCGACCAGCTCGGCGCGCTCACCGAACGCGCCGGACTGCCGCAGCATGGCGTCGACCAGGGTGGTCTTCCCGTGGTCGACGTGCGCGACGATGGCGACGTTGCGGAAGCTGGGCTGGGTCACGAAGTTCTCCTGTGCTGGCGTCCGCGCGCGCATGAGGTTCGTCGAACGGCTCACGCGGACACGGGGAAGGGGGCGTGAGGACACGCCTGGTCGACTCCAGGTTACGGGCAAACCCGGTTCTGCCCCGAATCGGACGTCTCCGGTGTGACGATTGACAATCGCTGATTAGGTTGCGCTAACCTATTGAGGTGAGTAAGACCAAGGCGCACGAGCTCGTGGGCAGCAAGCCCAAGAAGAAGTGCTGCCGCAAGAAGACGCGGTGCATGAAGTGCCCCGTCGTGATCCACCGGCTCAATCGCCTCGCGGCCGACGGCGCCTCCAAGAAGGAACTGAAGAAGTCGCTCAAGGCAGTGCGCGACAACCCGCACCGCACCCGCGTGGCTTAGCGAACAGACCCGGTCACGACGTCGAGGCGGTGGCGCCCCACCAGATGTTGACGTCGCCGTCGACCGCGAACTCGTCGATCGCGGCCAATTCGTCGGCGGTGAACTCCAGGTTCGCGGCGGCGCCGACGCTGTCCTCCAGCTGCGCGACGCTCGAGGCCCCGATCAGTGCCGAGGTCACCGCCGGTGAGCGGAGCACCCAGGCGATGGCCATCTGCGCCAGGCTCTGTCCGCGATCGGCGGCGATGCCCGCCAGTCCGCGCACCCTGGCCAGGTTCTCCTCCGACAGCATCCGCCCGGACAGGCTCTTGCCGGCCGCGGCGCGGGAGTCCTCGGGCACCCCGTCGAGGTAGCGGCCGGTGAGCAGCCCCTGCGCCAGCGGCGAGAAGGCGATCACCCCCATCCCCTCGGCGGCGGTGGTCTCCAGCAGGGACGGCCCCGACGTCCCCGTCGTGGTCTCCTCGCCGCGCTCGACCCAGCGGTTGAGCATCGAGTAGGAGGGTTGATGGATCAGCAGTGGCGTGCCGAGTTCGCGCATGATCTCCTGCGCTCTCGCGGTGAGATCGGCACTGTAGGAGGAGATTCCGACGTACAGGGCCTTGCCGGAGGTGACTGCGCTGTGCAGCGCGCCCATCGTCTCCTCGAGCGGCGTCTCGGGATCGGGACGGTGACTGTAGAAGATGTCGACGTGATCGAGGCCCATCCGCTCGAGCGAGCGGTCCAGCGAGGAGAGTAGGTACTTGCGCGAGCCGCCGAAGCCGTACGGACCGGGCTGCATCACCCAACCGGCCTTGGAGGAGATGACCAACTGCTCACGGTAGGGACGGAAGTCCTCGGCGAAGATCGTGCCGAAATTGCGCTCGGCGCTGCCGGGCGGCGGCCCGTAGTTGTTCGCGAGATCGAAGTGGGTCACGCCCAGATCGAAGGCCCGGCGCAGGATGTCGCGCTGGGTCTGCAACGGCTTATCGTCGCCGAAGTTGTGCCAGAGCCCCAGCGAGAGCGCCGGGAGCTTGAGTCCCGACTCCCCCACCCGGCGGTACGGGACCCCGTCGTCATAGCGGTTCTCACGCGCGGCGTACGGATCGAATGCACCCATGTCCCCCATCATGCCCGGCTGCCGGGTCCCCGGGCCTACGATCGGCAGCATGACGGACGAGGCGGTCGACGACTCCCAGGACGAGAGCCTCTTGACGGTGCTCATCGCCTTCGGCGCGAACGTGCTGATCGCGGTGGCGAAATCGGTGGTGGCGGCGATCACCGGATCGGCGGCGATGCTGGCCGAGGCCGCGCACTCGTGGGCCGACACCGGGAACGAGGTTTTCCTGCTCATCGGCGCCAAACGCGCAGGCAAGCCGGCCGACGAGAGCCATCCCTTCGGGTACGGGCGCTCCGGCTACGTGTGGTCGATGTTCGCGGCCTTCGGCCTGTTCAGCGTGGGCGCGGCTGTGTCGGTGTGGCACGGGATCACCGCGCTCGGCGATCCCGAGGAGGTGACGAACTACGGCTGGAACTACGCCGTGCTGGGCATCTCGTTCGTCCTCGAGGGCATCTCCTTCCTGCAGGCCCTGCGCCAGATGAAGTCCGGCGCGCAGGAGCGGCATCTATCACCGCTGCGGTACGTGCGGATCACCTCGAATCCGGTGCTGCGCTCCGTCTTCGCCGAGGACCTCAGTGCGCTGATCGGCATCGTCATCGCGACCGTCGCGATCGCGCTGCACCAGATCACGGGCGACCCGGTGTGGGACGCCATCGGCTCGATCGCCGTCGGGATCCTGCTCGGTTTCGTCGCGGTGTTTCTGATCCGCCGGAACATGGACTTCCTCACCGGCGAGGAGGCCACGCCGCTGGCGCGCAACCGCATGCTCGAGGAGTTGTACGCGCACCCCGATATCAAGCAGGTGAGCTTCCTGCACATGGAGTGGGTCGGGGCCGACCGCCTGTTCCTCGTCGCCGCCGTCGACCTCGAGGGCGACCTGCCGGAGTCCCAGGTCGCCACGCGCCTGGCGACGATCGCCGATGACATGCACCGCATCCCGCGCATCCAGCGCGCGGTCTTCACCCTCACCCGCCCCGGCGATACGACGCGGCTCGCCCTCGAACCGCTCCCCGACTGGTACCTCCCCGAGGACGGCGCCGCGCCGTCCCGGTGACCCGCCGACGCGCTAAGCCAGGCGGGCCGCCAGCCGCGAGGCGTTCATGTGCGCGATGGCCTCGATGGAGATCATCGGGTTCACCCCGCTGGGCGTGGGGAAGCACGAGGCGTCCGCGACGATGAGGTTGGGCACCTCCCAGGTGGCTCCGTCCGGGTCCGTCGCCGAGGTCTCGCGGCTGCCGCCCATCGCGGCCGACCCCATGATGTGCAGCGCGATCATCTGGCACCGCGCCGGCGCGTAGCCCTCCCGCTGCGCGGCGGCCGCGAATCCGTCGAGCGATCCGGGGAGGTCCGCGCTGACCCGGTTCTGGTGGGAGCTGCGCACGGATCGGGCCCCGGCGGCGGCCATGATCTCGGCCGCGCCCACCACGCCGCGCTGCATGTGGGCGGCGTCGTGCTCGTTGAGCCGGTACCGCACGACGGGCTCACCGTCGCGCCCGACGGTGACCCGCCCGCTCCCGGTGTCGCGGACAATGACTCCCACCTGCACGGTGTGCCGCATCGCCCGCATGTCGGCGGCGTGCTGCGCCGCGGAGTGCCAGGGCTGGAACAAGGTGATCGCGCCGGGACTCACCGGCCCGGTCTCGTAGATCACGCCGTAGCCCTCGCCGTCGAGATCGGCGTGCTCGGTGGAATACCGGGTCTGCAGGCCCCCCTCCCAGGGGCGCACGTCCTCCTCGAAGACGCCCGCGACGGCGGTCACGGGGTGCAGCCGCAGGTTCTCGCCGATCCGCTTGTTGCGCAGGCCCGAACGACGCAGCAGGGGCGGGGTCTGCAGCGAGCCCGCGGCCACCACGACCGCCTTCGCGGCGACGGTGACGGGCGCACCGTCGGGCCCGATCGCCTCGACTCCGGTGGCGCGGCCCCGCTCGACGATCACGCGCCGCACCTCGACGCCGACGGCGATCCGCGCACCGTCGGCGGCGGCGTCGTGCAGCCAGGTCTTGGCGGTGGACTGCTTGGCGCCGATCCGGCAGCCGTACCCGCAGCGGCCGCACTCGACGCCCTGGTCGCAGCCGAGCACGTTGCGGGGCATCGCCTCGCAGTGCCAGCCGAGGGCCGTCAGGCCGCGTTCGAGGAGCGCGTCGCGCGAGGACACGGTGCCATGGTCGGTGTTGACGCCGAGCCTGCGCTGCACGGCGTCGAGCGAGCGGGTGAACTCGCCGGCCGCGAACTGGCGGGCGCCGTGCGCGGCCCATTCGGCGCGGACGTGCTCGGGCGTGGCGAAGGAGGTGGACCAGTTGACCACCGTGCCGCCGCCGAGTGTGCCGCCGGCCATGAAGGAGGAGAACTGCCCCTCCGCGGAGATCGCCGGGGCACCGGCGTAGAGGGTGGTCAGCGACTCCAGCTCGCCCGCACCGAAATCGCGGTCGTCGTGGTAGCCGCCGCGCTCGAGGACGAGCACGTCGAGCCCGGCCGCCGCGAGGACCGCTGCGGCGGTCCCGCCGCCCGCGCCGGAGCCCACCACCACGACGTCCGCGGTCAGTCGCGCACCGCCCGCGGGGATGGCGAGCGGCCGCAGCGGGCGCTCCGGTGCGTCGGGCAGCGGGCCGGGCGCCTCGGGGTAGCCGATCGTCGCGCGGGCACCGGTCGCATCGGGCGCGATGTAGTAGGCGCCGATGATCAGCGAGCGCAGCCCTTGGAAGACGGCGCGAACCGGCGCGAGGGAGTGCGTGCCCCAGCCGAGCAGGGCCTGCTCGCGCCGCGCGTGCGGGAGCGCGGAGAAATGCCGCGGCCCGATCCTGTTGACGAGCCCGAAACCACGGGTGTCCCAGACGTCGAGGAACGCCTTGAGCTCGCGCAGCTCCCGCGGCAGCATCTTGTGCGCGGCCGTGCGGGAGACGGAGGCGAGGAAGTCGATCTCCCGGGCGCCGGGGATGCCGTCGCCGCCGGGGATGAGGGTGTCGGCGATCGACAGCAGGGCACGGGCCTGGCGCGGGGTGAAGACGTCGTTCGTCACGGCATCATCCGATCACGGCGATGCGGCGCGGGTTGAGCGCGACGCGCACGATCTCGCCGTCGGCGGGCGGGGTGTCGCCGAGCGCGTCCACGAGCAGCTCGCCGTCCTCGGTGTCGACGGCGGCGGTGATCCGGACCCCGTCGGCCGTGGGGACCGAGCCGATCACCCGGGCTTCGACGCCGTGTGCCTGGATCGCGACCGAGCCGGGCCGCAGCCCCAGTTGGAACCGGCCGTCGGGGCAGTCGACGAGGACCCGCCCCAGCGCGGACGTCGCCTGCAGATTCGTCACTTGCGCGTCCAGCAGCACGGAGTAGCCGAGGAAGCGGGCGACGTCGGCCGTGCGCGGCCGCCGCCACAGCCGCGCAGGCCGGTCGACCTGGGCGAGTTCGCCGGCGTCGAGCACGGCGACGGTGCCGGCCAACGCGACCGCCTCGTCGTGATCGTGGGTGACGATCAGCGCCGGGGTGCCCGTCTCGCGCAGGATCCGCCGCAGGTCCGCGGTGAGGCGGTCGCGGAGCTGGCGGTCGAGGGCCGAGAGCGGCTCGTCGAGCAGCAGCAGCCGGGGCTTCGGCGCGAGCGCCCGGGCGAGCGCGACGCGCTGCTGCTGTCCGCCGGAGAGCTCCCCGACGGGCCGCGCTCCCATTCCCGGCAGCCCCACCAGCTCGAGCAGTTCCTCGACGCGGGCGTCGGCCTCGGCGCGCGGCCAGTGGTGGCGCTGCAGGCCGTACCGGATGTTGCCGGCCACGTCGCGGTGTCCGAAGAGCTGGCCGTCCTGGAAGACCATGCCGAAGCCGCGGCGGTGCGTGGGCACCTGCGCGAGGTCCTCGCCGTCCCACAGCACCCGCCCTTCGGCGAGGGGCTCGAGCCCGGCGACGGCCCGCAGGAGCGTGGACTTGCCGCAGCCCGAGGGGCCGAGCAGCGCGGTCACCGCGGTGCTCTCGTCCCCGGCCGTCTCTCCCCCCGCGGTCTCGCCGACGGTGAGCGAGACGTCCCGCACGGCGGTCCGGTCGCCGTAGCGCACCGAGACCCGGTCGATGGTCAGCACCGAATCCACCCTCCCCTGTCGTGACGATCGCGCATCAGAACTCGGCCTTCCCCGCGTCGTCGCGGCGCAGCGCCTCGACGACGCCGATCACCAGCACCGTCGCGACGATGAGCAGCACCGAGCAGGACGCGGCCAGCGCCGCACTGTCCCAGCCCGGGCGGCCGGCGATCCGGCCGATCAGCACGGGCAGCGTCATCTGCTCGGGGCGCACGAGGAAGCTCGCCGCTCCGAACTCGCCCAGCGTGACGACGTACGCGAAGCCCGCGGCGACGGCCACCGAGCGGCTGATCACCGGTAGGTCGACCGAGGCGAAGACCCTCACTGGCGAGGCGCCGAGCACCGCCGCGGCCTGCCGCTGCCGCGGATCGACCGCCGCGAGCGCGGGCACCAGCACCCGCACCACCAGCGGCAGGGCGACGAGCGCCTGCACGAAGGGCAGCACGGCGGGCGACTCGCGCACCGCGGGCAGCGACTGCAGGGCGAGCAGGTAGCCGAAGCCCAGCGTCACCGCGCTCACGCCCAGCGGCAGCATCACCACGGCGTCGGCGAACCGGCTCAGCAGGCCTCGGGAGCGGGCGATCGCGACCGCGGCGAGGCCGCCGACGAGCAGCGCGATCACCCCGGCCTGCGCGGCCGTGACGAGCGACATCACCAGCGCCTTCGCGGGGACCACGCCGCCGAAGTCGGCGGTGAGCCGCCGGTAGGCGTCGAGGCTCAGCGCCCCCGAGGCGTGCGGGTGCAGCGAGCGCACCACCAGCGCCCCGAGCGGGAAGAGCAGCAGCACCACGCTCACCGGGACGCCCAGCAGGACGGCGAGCCGGGCGCGGCCGCGGGGGCGGGCGGGCTCCGTGCGCGCGGCGCTCGAGGGCCGGGACACCCGCACGCGCAGCGCGCCGCTCAGCGCGACGGCGAACACCACGACGGCGATCTGGACCAGGGCCAGAAGGGCCGCGGTGCGCAGGTCGAAGGCGCCGACGACCTCCTGGTAGACGGCGGTCTCCAGGGTGCGCAGGCGGCTGCCGCCGACCACGAGGACGATGCCGAAGCTGGTGGCGCAGAACAGGAAGACGACCGACGCCGCCGAGGCGATCGCGGGTAGCAGGGCCGGCCCGGTCGCGGTGAGGAAGGCCCGCACCGGACCGGCGCCCAAAGTGCGCGCCGCCTGCTCGGCCCGGGGATCGATCGCGGACCAGACTCCGCCGACGATCCGCGCCACCACCGAGACGTTGAAGTAGGCGTGCGCCAGCAGCACGGCCCACACCGTCTCCGACAGGCCGAGGAAGCCGAGGCTGCCCTCCGGCGCGAAAAGGGTGCGGAAGGCCACGCCCACCACGACGGTCGGCAGCACGAACGGCACCGTCGCCACCACGCGCAGCAGCCACTGCCCGCGGAAGCGGACCCGGGCGGTCAGCCACGCCAGCGGGAGCCCGAGCACCACGGTGAGCAGCGTCGACGCCGCGGCCTGCCAGAGCGTGAACCGGACCAGCCCGAGGCCGCCCGCGCCGGTGAACCCCTGCCACAGGCCGACACCGTCGGAGGAGAGGCCCCGCGCGATGATCGCGGCGACGGGCCAGAGGAAGAAGACCGCGACGAACAGCAGCGGCGCGGCCAGCAGCGCGAGCCGCCCGCTCGACGATGACGTCACGGCGCCCCGCAACGACAGGGGTTTCACCGCCCCATCGCTTGGCGCCACTGGCGCACCCAGCCGTCGCGCTCGTCGGCGAGGCGATCGGCGGGCAGGGTGGCGGACTTCGGCGGGACGGGCGCGTACTTCGCCCAGGCCTCCGGCAGCGGGACGCCGCGGGTGACGGGGTAGACGTACATCGCGTCGGGGATCGCGGCCTGCGCCGCCGGCGAGAGCAGGAAGTCGATCAGTTTGCGCGCGCCGTCGGGGTTCTTGGTGCCGCGCAGGACGCCCGCGTACTCGACCTGCCGGAAGCAGGTGTCGAGCAGCGCCTTGGTCGGCGGCGCGGCGCCGTCCTCGCCGACCTCGGCGGCGGGCGAGCTGGCGTAGGAGACGACGATCGGCTTCGGGCCCTTGCCCGACGAGCCGGAGAAGTCGGTCTTGTACGCCGTCGACCAGTCCGGCGCGACGACCACGTCATTGGCGCGCAGCGAGCGCCAGTAGTCCTGCCAGCCCTCGCCGAGGGTCGCCACGGTGCCGGCCAGGAAGGCCATCCCCGGCGAGGCCGTCTCCGGGTTCTCCACGATGGTCAGGCCGCGGTACTCGGGCTTAGCCAGGTCCTGGTAGGTGACCGGCTCCGGCAGGTTCTTGTCGCGGAAGTACCGGGTGTCGATGTTGATGCAGACGTCGCCGAAGTCGACAGCGGCGAGCTGCGGCATGCCCGCGAGGGCGTACTCCTGCGCGCCGTTGGCCGCGGCGGGCGAGACGTACTCGTCGAAGACGCCGGCCCGTACGGGCCGCGCGGCGTAGGTGTTGTCCACGCCGAAGGCGACGTCGCCGGGCGGGTTGCCCGGGGTCAGCGAGAGCTTGGTGGCGAGCTCGCCGCCGTCGCCGAGCTCGACGGTCTTGACCGCGAGGCCGGTCTGCTTCGTGAAGTCGGCGAGGACCTGTTCGGGCAGGTGGAAGCTGGAGTGGGTCACCAGGGTCACGGCCCCCGTCGCCGACGGTGCGCCGCTCTCCGCCGACGGTGCCGTGCTCGTCGCGCAGGCGCTGGTCGCGAGGGCCGCCGCCGTCAGGATCGCGAGGCCGATCCGGCCGAGGTTGCTCATTCGCTCAGACTAGTGCGTCGAGCCGCCGCCGCTGCGCCAGGATCAGGGCGACGAGGACCGCTACCGCGAGCACCCCGGGCGCCATGAGCAACGCCCAGACGACGCCGTCCTCGATGCCGATCGCCTCGAGTCCCTTGCGCAGGAAGTGCACGCCGATGTACCCGAACACCGCGATGACGAGAGCAGCCCTGGTGGCCCACGAGGTGAACGCGGCGCCGGGACCCTCGAAGCCCTCCCCGCCGCGCGGGCCGAGGGGGCCGTGCACCACCCAGATCAGCAGGGGCACGATCCACACGAAGTGATGGATCCACGAGATCGGCGAGGCCAGGAGTCCGAGGAACTGCACCAGGACCAGCGCGATGAGCGCGTCACCGCGGCGCACCACCCACCAGGCGGCGAACAGGAGGACCGCCGCCACCAGCACCGCGATGATCCACGCCGGCCCGGTGCCCACATCGTGCCCGGCGAAGCGGGAGATCGCGCCCCGCAGCGCCTGGTTGTCGGGCTTGGCGGGGTCGCCGATGGGCCCGGTGTCGCCGAGCAGCACGGTGAAGTAGCGGCGCGTCTCCGACGGCAGGATCAGGTAGCTGATCCCCACCGTGGCGGCGAAGGTCACACCGGAGAAGACGGCCGCCCACACGCGACCGCGCGCGAGCAGGAACAGCCCGCCCACCGCGGGCGTGAGCTTGATCCCGGCGGCGAGGCCTACGAGGAAGCCGGAGGCACCGTCGACCTTCTCCGGGCGCAGCGCGAGCGACGGCGACGGCGCGGTCCGGGCGATGAGGTACGCCGCCCACACGCCGAAGGTCATGAGGACCACGTTGATCTGGCCGTAGTCGAGGTTGGTGCGCACGGGGTCGATCCACAGTGCGGCGGCGGTCCACACCAGGGGCAGCTCGCGCGGCACGTCGCCCAGGCGCGACGGTGCGCCGCGCCCTGCGGCCAGGATGGCCAGGCACATGCGGATGACCAGGAACAACAGGCCCGCCGTGAGCGCCACCCAGCCGACCGCAACGACCGGGAACGGGAGGAATTTCAGCGGGTAGAAGAACAGGGCCGCGAAGGGCGGATACGTGAACGGCAGCGGCTGCTGGGGCGTGTAGTCGCGCAGCGCGAAGTCGTACAGACCGCCGTCGGCGGTCACCCGCTGCGCCGCCTCGTAGTAGACGCGCAGGTCGACGAAGTTGAAGTTGTGCTGCCCGGCGAGGATCCAGACGATCCGGGCGCCGATGGCAACGAGGAAGAGGGGAAGCGCGACGCGCCGGAGGCCGCTCGCGGGACCGCCGTCGGCCGACGTGCTGCGGTCCTTGGTCACGGGTGGACACCTTAGCGATGGTCACACTCATTGCGCGAACCGCCGCGCGTCTGGACCATGGATCGAGTGACTACTGCACAGACGAGCGCACCCGATCACTCCGCTCTGCGTTCGGCGGTGTCCGGGGCACGCGCGATCGTCGACGTGGGCGTGGTCGTGGCGGTCCTCGTCGCCACCAATCTGGTGGCGCATTTCACCGGCAGTTGGGCAGCCCTGCTGGCCGTGCCGGTGTCCGCGGTCCTGCTGATCGGCATCGCCCGGCACCGCGGCCTGGACTGGCACGAGCTGGGCCTCGGCCGCGAGCATTGGCGTTCCGGTGCGAAGTACGCGGCCGCCGCGGTGTTCGTCGTGGCGACGGTGATCGTGGTCGGCGCGCTCCTGCCCGTCACCCGCGGCCTGTTCCTCAACGACCGCTACGCCACCTTCTCGACCGCGATCATCGCCTCGATGGTGATCATCCCGCTGCAGACCGTGATTCCCGAGGAGCTCGCCTTCCGCGGCGCCCTGCACGGCACCCTGTCGCGCGCGATGCACTTCCGCTGGGTCGTGGTCACCGGCTCGCTGCTCTTCGGCTTCTGGCACATCGCCTCGTCGCTGGGCCTGACCAGCGGCAACGCGGGCCTGACCAAGATCCTCGGCGCCGGCCCCCTGGCCCAGTTCGCCGGCATCGCGGGCGCCGTGATCGCCACCGCCTTCGCGGGCTGGGTGTTCACCTGGCTCCGCTCCCGCAGCGGCTCCCTCATCGCCCCCATCGCCCTGCACTGGTGCCTCAACGGCGCGGGCGCGCTGGCCGCCGCCTTCGCCTGGCAGCTCCTGCGCTGAGTTCGGGCGGGCCATCGCGCGCGGCCCGCGACTCGCTTCGCTCGTGGCGCTCGCTTCGCTCGTGGCGCTCCCTAGCGGGGCGGCAACCTCCCTAGGTCCATGGACATGGGGAATGCACGACACGCCGTGGCTGAGCATGTCCCTCTAGGGAGGGAGGGCCGACGGGGCCGGCAGCAGTTCGCGCCCCGTCTCACCCGGGGAACCGCGGGATCGACGCGATCACGCCGGTGTTGTACATCTGGCTCGTCAGGATCAAGTAGAACCGGCGCCGGTCGAGCAGGTCCTCCCATTTCCAATGACAGACGGTGATGCCTATCGTCGCGAAGTCCGCGTCCCGTCGCTGCTCGTAGGCCCGACGGTCCGCGTCGGAGCGGTATTTGCTCTCCCCGTCGAACTCGCCGACGAGTCGGCCCCAGCAGAAGTCGACGTGGTAGGTCCTGCCCCGGATCCGGAACGTCCGCTGCAACTCCGGCGCCGGCAGCTTCCACTGGATCATCCGTGCTCGCGACCACGATTCCCCCACCGATTCGCTGCACTCCACGGAGTCGGCGAGCGCGCGCATCACCATCTCGCTGCCGGTCCGCCTTCCGAGCGCCGTCACGATCCGCGCCAACTCCCGCAGTGGCACCGAAGGGCGATCCGTCGCCCCCGGCACTCGGGGAACCAGTCGCGCACCGTCGAGAAGCACGAGGGCCTGCTCGTAGGTCCCGGCCATCGCACCGTCGACCGCGGTCCGAGCGAGTGAGGTGACCCGGATCCCGTCCAGCAGGACGACGTCCTCGGGCGGCAGCGGCCTGGGATGCACGTGCCGCTTCCCGCTGACCAGACCGCCTTTGTGCCTGTCGTCGATCGTGGTGTGCACGCGCGCGTAGTCCGGACCGAGCACGGGCAGGCCCCACAGCACCGCCGCACTCTGGTGACTGATCACTCCCCATCCGCCGACGGTGCCGGCCGCCCGCACCATCCGCTCGTACTCGACCCACGCCTCCCCGACCGACGCATCGGTGTAGACGGTGGGCCACAGCATCCGCAGCTTCTTGCCGCGGATCGCCTGCCGGATCCCGTTGCGCGTCCATCCCTGCGCGAGCAGCAGATCGCGCGTCATCAACTCCCCCATGATGTCGATCGTGCCGCTCGCCCCTGCTCCGCCCCGCTCTCAGAGCCTCCCGATCCGCACTTTCCTCCACAGAAACGTGGTTATCCACAGGCCACCGACACGTTCCCGTGGCCGACTAGCCTCGCTGCGCTCGTGGCGCTCCCTAGCGGGGCGGCAACGTCCCTAGGTCCATGGACATGGGGAATGCACGACACGCCATGGCGCAGCACGCCCCGCTAGGGAGCGCCATCTTCGGCAGCGACGTCCCCCTAGGGAGCGCGAGCGGGCGGGCGGGAGGGAAAGCCGTCCGCCCGCTCGAATCAGGTCGACGGTGCCGGTTCGCGCGGCTCGCGCGCGGCGGGCGCGACCACGACGGTGACCGCGACGGCGACGAGCACCAGGATCAGCGCGTTGAGCAGCGTGACGTACTCGCCCAGCGCGCCGATGATCGGCGGGCCGGCGAGGAAGGAGAGGTAGCCGATCGTGGAGACCACCGACACCCGCGCCGCCGCCATGCGCGGCTCGTCGGCCGCGGCGGACATGCCCACCGGGAAGCCGAGCGAGGCGCCGAGACCCCACAGCGCGACGCCCACGTAGGCGGCCCAGGTCGGGCCGAAGATCACCAGCGCCAGGCCGGCGAACGCGAGCGCGCCGCAGGCCCGCAGCGTCCGCACTCGGCCGTAGGCGTCCAGGACGCGGGTGCCCGCGAGCCGGCCGACGGTCATGAAGGTCACGAAGACCGCGAAGGTCAGCGTGCCGACCGTCTTCGACGTGCCGTGATCGTCGACCATGGCCAGCGCCAGCCAGTCGTTGGCGCTGCCCTCGGTGAGCGCCATTCCGAGCACCATCAGGCCGATGAGCAGGGTGCGGGGCTCGCGCCACACCGCGAGCCGCTCGCGGCGGGAGACGGGGGCGTGATCGTCGGCGTCGTGCGCCTGGAACGGCACGTGGCGCAGGGCGAACCAGCCCGCGACCAACAGCACGCCGTTCACCACGATCAGGTGCGGCAGCAGCGGCACGTGCGCGGCCTGGGCGGCGGCCGCGGTGAGCGCACCCGCGACGGTGCCCAGCGAGAAGGCTGCGTGGAAGGCCGGCATCACGGTGCGCCCCAGCGCCCGCTCGTTCTCGGCACCGGAGAGGTTCATGCACACGTCGGTGATGCCGTGCGAGAGGCCCACGAACACCAGCGGAAGCAGCGTCAGAGCGTAGATCCCCGACTGCGCGCCGGCGGCGGCCGCAATCATGGTGACGCCCAGTGCGGGCAGCGTCACGGCCATCACCCGGCGCGCGCCGAACCGCGCGGCCAGCGTGCCCGAGCCGACGAGACCGACGACGGAGCCGACCGCCAGACCGAAGGTGAGCAGGCTGACCTGCAGTGTGGTGGCGCCGAGGTCGTCGCGCACCTGCGGCAGCCGACCGAGGTAGCTCGCGAAGGTGAGGCCGCTGAGCGCGAAGATCACCGCGACGGCGTTGCGCCAGGCGAGGACCGAGGCCCCTGCCGCGTCCGCCCTCTGCTCCCGGAAGTCCACGCTCACCGATCAACCCTTCGAAACGTTTCGATTGCTGTTGCTAGGCTAGGTCCCCATGACACGCGGGTCAAACCGGATAACGCTGGTGCACGTCGCCGAGGCGGCGGGCGTCTCGCTGTCCACGGCCTCGCACGCCTTCGGCGTCGACAAGCCGATCAGCGACGCCACGCGCGCCCGCGTCCTCGCCGCGGCCGAGGAGCTCGGCTACGAGGGCCCCGACCCGCGGGCCCGCTCGCTGCGCAGCGGCCGCACGGACATCATCGGCGTCCAGGTCGACGACGAGGCCGGGCGCGCCTTCCGCGATCCGGTCATCATCGGCATCCTCGACGGAGTGTCGGCCGCCCTCGCCGCCAGCCCCACCTCGGTCCTGCTCATCCCCGACTCGGTCCCCGAGGAGCGCCTGCGCACGCTCCCCGTCGACGGGGTGGTCGCCGCGGGCTGTTCGCCGACGCTGCCCGAGCTGCGCGCCGCGATGACGCGGCGCTCCATCCCCGTGGTCACTGCGGGCAACCAGGTCGACGCCATCGGCAGCGTCGGCGTCGAGAACCACGCCGCCACCGAGCAGCTCACCGACCACCTCCGGGCGCTCGGTCACCGCACCGCCGGCATCGTCCGGCTCCGGCACGGCGACGTGGAGCGGGCGCGCACGGAGGCCGCGCTCGCGGCGTACCCGGGGTCACCGGTCGCGATCAGCACCGACAGCACCATCGACGAGGGCTTCCGCGCCGCGCAGGAATTGCTGCGGCACAGCAGCCGTCCCACCGCGATCGTCGCCCAGTCCGACCTCCTCGCCGTCGGCGCGATCCGGGCCGCGGAGGCGCAGGGGCTGCGCGTCCCCGAGGACCTCTCGGTCGTGGGCTTCGACGGCGTCCGCATCGACGGCTTCGACCGCGCCCTCACCACGATTCGGCAGCCGATCGTGGAGATGGGCCGCCTCGCGGCGCAGGCGGTGCTCGCCGCGCACGACGGTGCGCCCCTGCCCACCCGGGCGATGGACGTCGAGCTCGTCCTCGGCGACACCACCGGGCCCGCGCCTCAGCGCACCTGACCCACCTCTTCGAGCGCAGCCGCGAGCAGGCTCGCGTACTCGTCGACGTCCGGCACGGCCGTGCGGCTGCTGGTGACGGACACCGTGACCGCACTGCCGAGGCCGTGCACGCCGTGCGTGAGCCCCATGGCGGGCGAGAGCGCCGGAAATCCCGCGGTGAAAACGGATCTCCCGCCGAGCAGCTCCAGGTCCGCCGGTCCGCGATGCACGCTGGAGAGCACGGTCGCACCCGCCATCAGCTCGGGGACGACGGCGGGGTCGAAGGAGCGTACCCCGAGCGCCGCCAGGACCGACGGTGCCGCGTCCTCCGCCGCGCCCACGGTGCGCCACAACGGGCTCGCGGCGCGGCGGCGCGCCGCGGCGAGCGCGGCGGCGATGAGGGCGGGGCGCTCCGCGGCGGGCAGCCCCGGGTACAGCGGCACCGAGACGTTGCCGAAGGCGTTGCGCTCGCCGGCCCGCCGCTCGCGCGCGACCATCACCTCCGCCGACAGCTGCGGCGGCACCGCCGCTCCGCGGGCCGCGAGATAGCGCTCGACCGCGAGCGCGACCGCGGCGAGCGCCGACACCGTCACGGTGTGCTCCCCGCGCAGGGATGCGCCGTCGCGCACCAGCATCCGCACGTCGCGGCTCTCGTCGGGGGCGGCGTTGAGTGCGGTGGGCGGGCAGCCGGGCACCGGTTCGGGGAGTGTTCCGTCGGCCGTGCGCCGGTCGATCGCGACGCGCGCCCGTGGGGCCCGCGCGCCGAGGGCGACCGTGCGAGCCAGCGCGACGGGCAGCCCGAGCAGTCCCCGGGCCGCGCGCACCGGGCCGGGCGCCGGCCGCACGACGGGGATCACTCCCCCGTTCCCGGCGAACAGTTCCCGGGCGATCTCGGCGGAGCGTCGACCATCGGCGAGGGCGTGCGAGAGCTGCAGCACCACCACGGTGGCCGGGCCGGTGCACCGCGGCGCCCCGTGCACGTGCGGGAAGACGTGCAGCCGCCACGGCGAGACCGTGGCGTCGACCTGCCGGGCGAAGAGGCGGGCCAGCGCGGCGGGCATCGCGTCCCAGGTGCGGGCGATGCCCTCGCGGACGTCGACGACCGCGTTCGGAGCCCACGCGGGATGCTCGAGATCGACCGGGGCGGGCGCGATCCGCAGTCGCAGGTCCATGATCGACGGTGCGCGCGCCAGCACCACGTCCGCGACCTCCGCGGCCGACGGCGCCGGTCCGGCGCCGTGATCGAAGCAGTAGAGCAGGAACTGGTCGCTCGGCAGCACGCGCGACGCCCAGAACGTGCGGGCATCGCGCGGCGCGAGCAACCCGCCCGTCACGGCAGCCGGTCCCGCCGGTAGACCAGTGCCGCCGCACCGACGAGCGGCGCATCGCCGCCCAGGCCCGCGGGCACCACCCGGGCGGCCGCCACGTACGGCAGCGGATGCGCGGCGACGGTCGTCTGCACCTGATCGACGAAATCGTCGGCGACGCGGGTGAAGCCGCCACCGAGCACCACCACGGAGACGGGGACCAGGGCGACGGCGCTGCCGATGCCCTGCCCGACCGCGTCGGCGCACCGCCGCACCGCGGTCACCGCGACGGCGTCTCCGGCGCGATAGGCGGCCCCCAGCTCCTCACCGGTCTCCCCCGTGAAGCCCTGGCTGCGCGCCCACTCCACGGTGTGCGGACCGGACGCGACGGACTCGAGCATCGTGGTGCGGCCGAGGGATTCGCTGCCGGTGTATCCCGACACCTCGATCTGCCCGATGTGCCCGGCGTTGCCGACCAGCGCGCGCCCACCCACGACGAAGCCGCCGCCGATGCCGGTGGAGACCACCATGCCGAGGGCGTCGTCGTGGCCGCGCGCGGCACCGAGCCAGTGCTCGCCGAGGACGATCGCGACGCCGTCCCGGCGGAACTCCACGTCCAGCCCGCCGGCGGCGTCCGCCACCAGATCCCGCAACGGGAATCCGTGCAGCGCTTCGAGGTTGATCGGGGAGGTGGTGCCCGCCGTCTCATCGACGGGGCCGGCGGCAGCGAGCCCCACGCCGAGCACGCGGCCGTCCGCGACGGCGAGGGCGTCCCGCACGACACCGGCGATCGCGACCTCCAGTTCGGCGGTGGTCGCGTCGGGCCCGGTCGGGGCGCGGTGCCGCGAGGCCTCGACGACCGTGCCGTCCGGCTGCACCAGCGCCGCGGCCACCTTGGTGCCGCCGAGGTCGACCGCGAGCACCGTCATCGCGCGTACCGCACGAGGCCGAGTTCCGCGGGCCCGGAGAGCAGGCGGTGCTGCGGGAGTACGCGCACCGCGTAGCCGAAGCGCCCCACCTGGGCGGGCAGTACCGCCCGGTAGCGCTCGCCGTCGAAGTGCAGACGAACGGGTCGGCCGCTCACGATCTCCCCGGCCTCGCCGACGCCGCCGATCACGGCCTCCACCCGCACGTCGCCGTCCTCGAGCGCACCGAGCTCGATCTCGGCGGTGAGGTCGACGCCCTCGGGCACCACCGCGGCGCTCGATCGGCCGACGCTCACGTCCGGCCACCCGGCGCGCACGCGGTCGATGTACTGCACCAGCTCCGCGACGGCGGGCCGGGTCGCGCGGGCCGATCGCGCGGCGGGACGGTAGTAGCCGGCGGCGTACTCGCGGACCATGCGCTCCGCGGAGACCTCGGGTGCGGTCGACGAGAGGGTGTGCCGCACCTTCGCGAGCCAGCGCGCGGGTGGATCGCCGCCGTCGCGCCGGTCGTAGAACGCCGGCACCACCTCGTGCTCGAGCAGGTCGTAGAGGGCGTCGGCCTCGATGTCGTCGCGCCGGCCCGGGTCCACGCCGACGGCCGAGGGAATGGCCCAGCCGTTGTTGCCGTCGTAGAGCTCGTCCCACCAACCGTCGAGCACCGAGAGGTTCAGACCGCCGTTCATCGCGCTCTTCATCCCGGAGGTGCCACAGGCCTCCAGCGGCCGCAGCGGGTTGTTCAGCCACACGTCGCACCCGTGGTAGAGATAGCCGGCCATGCCGATGGAGTAGTTGGGCAGGAAGGCGATCCGGTGTCGGAGGGTGCGGTCGTCGGTGAAGTGCAGCAGCTGCTGCAGCAGGCGCTTGCCCTCGTCGTCGGCGGGGTGGCTCTTGCCGGCGATCACCACCTGTACGGGGCGCTCGTCGTCGAGCAGGAGCGCACGCAGCCGCTCGGGATCGCGGAGCATCAGCGTCAGCCGCTTGTACGTGGAGACGCGGCGCGCGAAGCCGATGGTGAGCACCTCGGGGTCGAACATCCGGTCCGTCCACCCGAGTTCGGCGTCGACGGCGCCCCGTTCGATCCAGGCGGCCCGGGTGCGCGTGCGCACCTCGTCGACGAGGCGGTGCCGCAGCGTGGTCCGCAGGCGCCACAGTGCGTCGTCGGGCATCGACAGCGGATCGGTCGCGCGCTCGGCGACGACTCGATCGGCCCACGTGCCGTGGTGGACGCCGTTGGTGACCGAGCCGATCGGCACCTCGGCGGGCTCGAAGCCCGGCCACAGCCCGGCGAACATCTCGCGGCTCACGGCGCCGTGCAGCCGCGAGACGCCGTTCGCGCGCTGCGCGAGCCGGAAACCCATGTGGGCCATGTTGAAGACGCCGGGGTCGGCCTCCGCACCGAGGGCGATGATCTCGTCGAGCGGCACCGTCGGCAGCAGCGAACACATCTGGCTTCCGTCGCCGAAGTAGCGACGCACGAGATCCACCGGGAAGCGGTCGATCCCGGCGGGCACCGGCGTGTGGGTGGTGAAGACGGTGGCGGTGCGCGCCAGTGTCCGCGCCTGCGGGTAGGTCAGTTCGTCGGTGGCCATCAACTCCCGGATCCGCTCCAGGCCGAGGAATCCCGCATGGCCCTCGTTGGCGTGGAAGACCTCGAAGCCGGGATGCCCCGTGAGGTCGCAGAAGGCGCGGGCCGCCCGCACGCCGCCGATGCCGAGCAGGATCTCCTGGCGCAGGCGGTGTTCGGCGTCGCCGCCGTACAGCCGGTCGGTGACGGCGCGGAGATCGGGATCGTTGTTCTCGATGTCGGTGTCCAGCAGGAGCAGCGGGATGCGGCCGACGTCGGCGCGCCACACGGCGGCGCTGAGCACGCGGTTCTCGAGCGGCACCGAGACCACCAGCTGCTGCCCGGTCGAGAGGGTCACCGGACGCAGCGGCAGGCGGCCCGGGTCCAGCTCGGGGTACTGCTCGAGCTGCCAACCGTCGGCGGAGAGCGACTGCTGGAAGTACCCGTGCCGGTAGAGCAGGCCGAGGGCGATCAGCGGCAGCCCCAGATCGGAGGCGGCCTTGAGATGATCGCCGGCCAGCACGCCCAGTCCGCCGGAGTAGTTCGGCAGCGTCTGGCTGACGCCGAACTCCATGGAGAAGTAGGCGATCCCCTTGGCGCCGTCGCGCAGCTCGTCCGCCCAGGCCGGGCGGGTGCGGTAGTCGTTCAGGTCGGCGTGCACGGCGCGGACCAGCGCGACGAACTCCCCGTCGGCGCCGAGGGTGTCGACCCGTGCCTGGTCCGCGCCGCGCAGTGCGGCGAGCGGATCGCGGGTGGCCGCCCAGACGTCGGGCGCGACGGTGGCGAAGACGTCCTGCGTGGGCCCGTGCCAGACCCAGCGCAGGTTGAGCGCGAGTTCGGCGAGCGGCGCGAGCGAGTCGGGGTAGACGGGCTCGACGGTGAAGGTTCCTTCTGCGTGCACGCCTACCGACCCTATTGGTTGCCCGCGCCGCCCGCGACGTTACCGGCCGGTCATGTGGCCTGCGCGGCGCCGATCACGGCGGCGGCCGTCGCGGCGAGCACCGAGCGGTCGCGGCCCATGCTCCAGGACACCTCGCCGTCGCGGCGGTACTCGAGGAGGGTCAGCGCCTCCGCGTCGTCGCCGTGGCCGAGCGCGGTCTGGTGCAGCCCGAGCACGTCGATCTTCGCGTCGTGCTCGGCCAGGGCCGCGACGAGCGCCTCGACCGGGCCGGCGCCGTCGACGACGGCGCGGCGCGGCGCACCGTCGACCCGGAGCCCGACGGTGACGCGGCTGCCGGCCCCGGTCTCCTCGACGACGCAGTCGACGAGCTCGAACCGGCCCGTCCCGGCCCGGTAGGCACCCTCGAAGACGGCCCACAGCGCCGCGGCGTCCAGCTCCGCACCGTGCTCGTCGGCGTGGGCCTGGACGTGGCGGGCGAAGTCGATCTGCAGCCGCCGCGGCAGTTCCAGCCCGAGGTCCCGTTCCAACAGGTACGCCATGCCGCCCTTGCCGGACTGGGAGTTGACGCGGATGACGGCGTCGTAGGTCCGGCCGATGTCGGCGGGATCGACGGGCAGGTAGGGCACCCGCCACTCGATCTCCCGCTCCGGGCGCCCCTCGTCGGCGGCACGGGCGCGGTGCTCGGCGAAGCCCTTCTTGATCGCGTCCTGGTGGGTGCCGCTGAACGCGGTGTGCACCAGGTCGCCGACGTACGGGTGCCGGTCGGGCACGGCGATCCCGTTGCACGCCTCGACGGTGCGCCGCACCTCGTCGATGTCGGAGAAGTCGACCATCGGGTCGATGCCCTGCGCGAACACGTTGAGCGCCAGCGTCGCCAGGTCCACGTTGCCCGTGCGCTCGCCGTTGCCGAAGAGGCAGCCCTCCACGCGCTGCGCCCCGGCGAGCACCGCCAGCTCCGCGCAGGCGATACCGGTCCCGCGGTCGTTGTGCGGGTGCACCGAGAGGATCACGCCGTCGCGCCGGGCGAGGTTGCGGTGCATGTACTCGATCTGGTCGGCGTAGACGTTCGGGGTGGCGATCTCGACGGTGGCGGGCAGGTTGAGGATGACGGGCCGCTCCGCGGTCGCGTCCCACAGCGAGGTCACCGCGTCGCACACCTCGAGCGCGTAGTCGGGTTCGGTCAGGTTGAACACCTCGGGCGAGAACTCGAACCGCACGCCGTCCAGGTCTCCCGCCGCGGCCAGCAGGTCGCGGCCGCCGTCGAGGATCAGCTCCCGCAGCTCCGCGCGGTCGCGGCCGAGCACCACGTCGCGCCAGACGGGCGCGGTCGCGGTGTACATGTGGATGACGACGTCGTTCCGGATGCCTTGCACGGATTCGACGGTCCGCTCGATCAGGTCGCGGCGCGCCGGGGTGAACACCACGACGGTGACGTCGTCGGGCGCGATATCGGTCTCCGCGATGAGCCGGACGAAGTCGTAGTCGGTCTGCGAGGCGGACGGGTAGCCGACCTCGATCTCCTTGTACCCCATGGCCGTCATGAGCTCGAAGAATCGGCGCTTGCGCGCGGGGTCCATGGGCTCGGGCAGGGCCTGGTTGCCGTCGCGCAGGTCGACGGGGACCCACAGCGGCGCCGCGGTCAGGCGCCGCGCGGACCAGGAGCGGTCCACAAGGGGGACGTCGACGCGGGCGTAGGCGTCGCGGTAGCGGTGGTGGGGCATCTGCGAGCCCCGCTGCCGGTTCCAGGCGGGCGCGGCGTCCGGGACGGGTCCGCGGGGCGTGTCGATCGTGGGGAAGGGCATGACGGTTCCTTCGTCGAGTCTGCTGCGGGCCGGCGCGAATCCCCCACGGCGGGAGGCCGGCCCGAGAGATCAGGCCCCGCCGTGGCGCGGAAGGAGAAGGAGGCGGAGGTGCTGCGTCATGCGGACGACCCTATCACAACTCCTCAGACAAGCTGAGAAGTATTCTCGACGCATGCCCCCGATCCGCCGCGCCTCGCTCGCCGACCAGGCCGCCGACGCCCTGCTCGCCCGCCTCCGGTCCGGCGAGTGGGCGGTCGGCGACAAGCTGCCCGGCGAGACCACCCTCGCGCCACAGCTCGAGGTCGGGCGCTCGACGGTGCGCGAGGCGATCCGCCGGCTCGCCGGGATCGGCGTGCTCACCACCCGGCAGGGCGCCGGGGTGTTCGTGACCAGGCTCGACACACCTTCCGGCCTCGACGTCCTGCTCGACGGCGCCGCGATCGACGCGGTGCTCGAGGCGCGGATCGCGGTCGAGGTGGAGGCCGCCGCCCTCGCCGCGCGGCGCCGCACCGAGGAGGACCTGGACGCGATCCGCGCCGCGCTCGCGATCCGCGGCGCGCACCGCGCCGACCTGGTGCGCCACGTCGAGACCGACACCGCCTTCCACCGCGCCGTCCTCGCCGCCGCCCACAACCCCGTTCTGCTGGAGATGTTCGACGGCATCGCCGCGCACTTGCGCCGCGCCATGATCGACATGCTGCGGACCCGCGCCGGGGAGTTCGGCGGCGACGACGATCAGCGCTCGCACGCCGAGCTCCTGGCGGCGATCGAGCGGCGCGACGCGGACGCGGCCGCGCGGCTGAGCCGGGAGCACCTGACGGGCATGATCTCCGATCGCGGCGCGCGCTGAGCACGGCCTCCGCGGGTCAGGCGGGACGGTGCTCGGGCGGGACGAGCCGGGTGAGGCGTTCCCGGGTCTCCTCGTCGCGCGGGAGGTAGGTCAGCATCCGCAGCGAGGGCCGGTCCCGCAGGTTGAACGTGCTCACCTGCAGGCGCAGCTCCCCCACCCGCGGATTGCGGATCGTCTTCTCCCAGTCCGCGGCGTCCAGCACCAGGCCCGCGCCCCACAGCTGCGCGAACAACGGCGACGCCGCCTGCAGCCGGTCGAGCAGCGGCTTCCACGCGGGGTCGGCGTGGCTGTCGGCGTAGATCGCCCGGGTCCGCGCCACGACGGCCTCCAGCTCCTGCCGGTCCGCGACGTAGGCGCCGAGCCAGAGCTCGTCGGTGAAGTCGAGCCACAGGCAGTTCCGGTCCTGCGGGGCGAACTCCTCGACGTCGGTGATGAGGAAGCGGAAGGCGCGGTTGTAGCGGATCATGTCGCCCCGCGCGTTGAGCACCACGGCGGGATTCGGCAGGAGGGCGTCGAGGACGGGTTGGACGGTGTCCGTGACGGTGTCCGCGGCCGGGGGGCCGGGCGGATGTCCGGCCAGGCGCAGGACGTGGTCCCGCTCCCCCGGATCCAGCAGGAGCGCGTCGGCGACGGCGCACAGGACCTCCGGGCTGGGATTGACGTCCCGCCCCTGCTCGACCCACGTGTACCAGGTGGTGCCCACGCTGGCGCGCGCCGCGACCTCCTCCCGGCGCAGCCCGGGCGTGCGTCGCCGACCACCGGGCGCCAGCCCCACCTGCTCCGGGGTCACCTGCTCCCGGCGGGTGCGCAGGAAGCGCGCCAGCTCGGCGTTGTTGCGGGTCCCCATGCACCGAGTATCCCCTGTCGCGGGCCCGTCGCCGCGCCGCCGGCCCGGTGGTGTCACTACTAGGATCCGCACGGTCTGGATACCCGGATGGCGGCGGAGCACCGTCGAGCCATGACCTCCGCTCCCCGCCTGACCCGCCGCGGGCTCGCCGTCCTCGGCACCGCCTACTTCCTCACCACCTTCCTCTTCGCCTCGGCGAACGTCGCCGTCCCCGAGGTGGCGCGGCGCCTCTCCGCGTCGCCCGCGCAGCAGACGCTGATCCTGGCCGCGTTCTCGGCGACGTTCGCGACGGCGCTCATCCTGTTCGGCCGGCTCGGCGACAACCGCGGGCGGCGGCGGATCTTCGTCGCGGGCCTCCTCGCCGTCGGGATCGCCTCCGTCGCGGCGGGGTTCGCCCCGGACATCACCTCGCTCCTCGTGCTGCGCGCCGTGCAGGGCGTCGGCGCGGCGGCCTTCACCCCGCAGGTGCTCTCCACGGTGCAGGCGACCGCCGCGGGCGACGCGCGGCGCCGGGCGATCGCGGTGATCGCGGCGACGGCAGGGCTGGGCTTCTGCGGCGGACAGGTGCTGGGCGGCGCTCTGCTCGCCTGGGACCCGGCGGGCCTCGGTTGGCGGGCCGTGTGGTGGTCGGCCGCCGGCATCGCCCTCGTCACCGCGGCCGCCGCCGGAGCTGTGCCCGCCACCCGGGCCGAGCGCAGGCTGCCGCTCGACTACCGTGGCACGGCGCTGCTGACGGTGTCGCTGCTCGCGCTGCTCGTCGGGCTCTCCCTCGGCGGGGCCCTGGGCTGGCCCGCCGGGTCGTGGACGCTGCTCGCGGTGGCCGCCGCGGCCGCGATCGCGTTCTGGTCCACCCAGCGCCGGGTCGAGGCCGCGGGTGGTGCGCCGATGCTGCCGCCGTCGGTGTTCGCGCACCGGCCGATCCGGCTCGGCCTGCTGATGGCGCTGCTGTTCTTCTCCGGCTACGGCGCCCTGATCTTCGAGTTCGCGCTGCTCAGCGAGCACGCCCTCGGGATGAGTCCCGTGGCCTCCGGCCTCGCGCTGGTGCCCTACGGGATCGCCTTCGTCACGGTCTCCCTGGCGCAGTCCACGATCCAGGGCCGCCTCGGGGCGCAGGCGATGCCGGTGGGCGCCGCGCTCAACGCCGTGGGATTGCTCCTGCTCGCCGCGAGCTGCCTCGCGGCGCCGTCGATCTGGGCCTGGGCGGTGCAGCCGGCGCTGATCCTGGTGGGGGCCGCGCAGGCGATGCAGTTCGGGCCGCTGGTCGCCACCATCATGGGCGCGGTCCCGGACCGGATCGCCGGGCTCACCGGCGGTCTGGTGGCGACCGCGCAGCAGGCGGCGCTCGCGCTCGGTGTGGCCACGCTGGGGACCGGCTTCACGGCGCTCAGCGGCCACCTGGCGGCGCAGAACGCGTTCGCCGTGATCCTCGTCGTGCACGCGGCGCTCGCACTCGCCTTCGCGGTGTGCGCGTGGAGCCTGCACGCGCACACCGGCGGACCGTCGGCCGACGACGGGCGCACCGTCGCGGAGCCGGTCAGAAGTCGCCGTTGAAGCGACGCAGCGAGCGGATGGCGCCCACGAGCGCCTCCGACTCGTCGTCGGGCATACCGATGTCGGAGAACACGTCGTTGAGCACGACGGTCGCCTTCTCCACCAGCTCCCGGCCGGCCGGGGTGATGGCGACGAGGGTGGTGCGGCCGTCGGTCGGATGGGGCTTGCGCTCGACCAGCCCGGCCTCGCCGAGCCGATCGATCGCATGGGTGACCGACGAGACGTGCACCTGCAGCCGGGTGCTCGCCTTCGAGATCGGCAGCTCGCCGCGCTTGGTGAAGGCGAGCAGCCGAAGCAGCTCGAACCGGGAGAACGACAGGCGGAAGGGCTTGAGCGCGGCCTCGATCCGCGCCAGCAGGATCTGATGGGCGCGCATCACCGAGGTCACCGCCTCCATGCCGGAGGCCACCTCACCGCCCCAGCCCGCGTCCTCCCAGTTGCGGCGGGCGCGCGCGATCGGGTCCCGGGAATCCGGCTCCGCCATCACACCCGCCTTCCTCGTCGTGGTCGCTACTTCAGCGTCTGGATGATCGCGCTGAAGTCCAGGCCGCCGTTGTCCTGCGCGAACGCAGCGTACAGCTCCGCCGCATGCGTGCCGAGCGGCGCGCGCGCACCGGTGGACGCCACGGCGTCCATCGCCAGGCCCAGGTCCTTGTTCATCAGGGCCGTCGCGAAGCCTGGCTTGAACTCGTTGCCCGACGGTGCCCCCGCCACCGGCCCCGGCACCGGGCAGTTGGTGTGCAGGGACCAGCAGTTGCCGGTGGCACCGGTGACCACGTCGTACAGCGCCTGATCCGCCAGGCCCAGCTTCTCGGCGAGGACGAAGGCCTCGCCCACGACGATCTGCTGCACCGCGAGGATCATGTTGTTGCACACCTTCGCGGCCTGCCCGTTGCCGGAGCCGCCGCAGTGGATCACCTTGCCCGCCATGGGCTCCAGTACCGACTCGGCCGCTGCGAAGGCGGCGTCGTCGCCGCCCACCATGAAGGCCAGCGTGCCGGCGTCGGCGCCCTTGACGCCGCCCGAGACGGGCGCGTCCACCTGCTTCATCCCCGCCGCCACGGCCAGGGCGTTGACCGCACGGGCGTCGTCGACCGCGATGGTGGAGCTGTCGATGAACAGCGTGCCCGGCGCGGCGTGCGGGAGGACCGATTCGTACACCGATGTCACGATGGCGCCGTTGGGCAGCATCGTGACCACGGCGTCGGCACCGGCCACCGCCTCCTCGGCGGTGTCGATCACGGTGACGCCGGCGGCGCGGGCCGCCTCCTGCGCCGCCGGGACGAGGTCGAAGCCGCGCACCGTGTGGCCGGCCGCGACGAGGTTCTTCGCCATCGGCCCGCCCATGTGGCCGAGGCCGAGGAATGCGATCGTGCTCATCAGAGGTGCCTTCCCTACTTGCCCTGGACGCGGGCGGCCTCGGCGCGGCCGATCACCATCCGCATGATCTCGTTGGTGCCCTCGAGGATCCGATTCACCCGCAGGTCGCGGACGATCTTCTCGACACCGGTCTCGTGCAGGTAGCCGTACCCGCCGTGCAGTTGCAGCGCCTGGTCCGCGACCTGGTAGCAGGTCTCGGTGACGAACTTCTTGGCCATCGCGCACAGCTCGACCTTGTCGGGGTCGTTCTCGTCGAGCGCGGTCGCCGCGCGCCACAGGATCAGGCGCGAGGCCTCGAGCGAGGTGGCCATGTCGGCGAGCGCGAACCGGATGGTCGGCTCGTCGATCAGCTTGCGACCGAAGGTCTCCCGCTCGGTCATGTACTGCAGCGCCTTGTCGTACGCGGCCTGCGCTCCACCCAGGGAGCAGGCGGCGATGTTGAGCCGGCCGCCGTTGAGCCCGTTCATGGCGATGCCGAAGCCCTTACCGGCACCGTCGGTCCCGCCGAGCATGCGCGAGGCCGGGATCCGCACGTTCTCGAAGATCACCTGGGTGGTGGGCTGGCTGTGCCAGCCCATCTTGACCTCGGGCGGACCGAAGGACAGCCCCGGTGTTCCCTTGTCCACCAGAAAGGTCGAGATGCCGCGGGCGCCCTCGCCCTCGCTGCGCGCCATGACGACGTACAGGTCGGAGGCGCCGCCGCCGGAGATGAACTGCTTGGTGCCGTTGAGCACGAAGTCCTCTCCGTCGCGCTCGGCCTTGGTGGTCAGGGAGGCCGCGTCCGAGCCGGCCCCCGGCTCGGTGAGGCAGTAGCTGGCCATCACGTCCATCGGCGCCAGCTTGGGGATCCACTCCTGCCGCTGCTCCTCGGAGCCGTAGGTGTCGACCATCCACGTGCACATGTTGTGGATCGAGATGAACGCCGCGGTCACCGGGTCGCCCTTGGCGAGCTCCTCGAAGATGCGCACGCCGTCGAGCCGGCGCAGGCCGGACCCGCCCACGTCCTCGCGGGTGTAGATGGCGGCCATGCCGAGGCTGCCCGCCTCCTTCATCTCCTCCACCGGGAAGTGCTTGGTGGCGTCCCATTCGAGCGCGTAGGGCGCGAGCCGCTTGCGGGAGAAATCGCGCGCCATCTCGACGATGGCGAGGTCGTCGCCCGTCAGATTGGGGTAGGGCACGTGCCGCTCCTAGTGCATCGTCGGGATGGAGAACTCCGCGCCGTCCTTGACGCCCGAGGGCCAGCGCGAGGTCACCGTCTTGGTCTTGGTGTAGAACAGGATCGAGTGCGGGCCGTGCTGGTTCAGGTCGCCGAAGCCGGAACGCTTCCAGCCGCCGAAGGTGTGGTACGCCACGGGAACCGGGATCGGCACGTTGACGCCGACCATGCCGACCTCGACGCGCGCCACGAAGTCGCGGGCGGCGTCGCCGTCGCGGGTGAAGATGGCCACGCCGTTGCCGTACTCGTGCTCGGTGGGCAGCGCGAGGGCCTCCTCGTAAGTGTTCGCGCGGACGATGCACAGCACCGGGCCGAAGATCTCGTCCGTGTAGATCGACATGTCCTTGGTGACGTGATCGAACAGCGTGGGGCCGAGGTAGTTACCACCGGAGAGGTCGGCGTCGCCGAAGGTCAGCTCGTCGCTGGTGCGGTCGCGACCGTCGACCACGAGGTCCGCGCCGGCGTCCACGCCCTGCTGGATGTAGCTGCGGGTGCGTTCCACCGCGGCCGGGGTGATGAGCGGGCCGTAGTCGGCCTTCGGGTCGTGGCTGTGCCCCACGCGCAGCTGCTGCACGCGCTCGACGAGGCGCTCGCGCAGGCGGTTCGCGGTCTCCTCGCCGACGGGCACGGCCACCGAGATCGCCATGCAGCGCTCGCCGGCGGAGCCGTAGCCGGCACCGATGAGGGCGTCCACGGCCTGGTCCAGGTCGGCGTCCGGGAGGATCACCATGTGGTTCTTGGCGCCGCCGAAGGCCTGGCTGCGCTTGCCGTTCTTCGCGCAGGTCTCGTAGATGTATTGCGCGATGTCCGAGCTGCCGACGAAGCCGACGGCCTTGACGTCCGGGTTGTTCAGCAGCGCGTCGACGGACTCCTTGTCGCCGTGGACGACCTGGAAGACACCCTCGGGCAGGCCGGCCTCGATGAACAGCTCGGCCAGGCGCACCGGCACGGAGGGGTCGCGCTCGGAGGGCTTGAGGATGAAGGCGTTGCCGCAGGCCAGGGCCGGGCCGGCCTTCCACAGCGGGATCATGGCCGGGAAGTTGAAGGGCGTGATGCCGGCGACGACACCGAGCGGCTGGCGCATCGAGTAGACGTCGATGCCGGTGCCGGCACCCTCGGTGTACTCGCCCTTGAGCAGGTGCGGGATGCCGATCGAGAACTCGATGACCTCGATGCCGCGCTGGATGTCACCCTTGGCGTCGGCCACGGTCTTGCCGTGCTCGCTGGAGAGCAGCGAGGCGAGCTCGTCGACGTTCTGGTTGACGAGGTCGATGAACTTCATGAAGACGCGGGCGCGACGCTGCGGGTTGAACGCGGCCCACTGCGACTGCGCCTTCTTGGCGCGTGCGACGACGTCGTCGACCTCCGCGGTGCTGGCGAGCGGAACGGTGGCCTGCACCTGACCCGTGCTCGGGTCGAAGACGTCCGCGGTGCGGCCGGTGCCCTCCACCCGGCGACCGTCGATGAAATGCGGGATGGTGCGCACGTCAGCCATGCTGTGTCCTTCTCTCTCGATCGAGGTCCATCGCGAATCCCTTGCGCGATGTGTTGCCCATCACTATATACTTGGATATCCAAGTAATCAACCGGAAGGCGTGAAAGTGACCAGTGCACAGGGGTATCGGGACTTCCTGGCCGCCCGCGACCTGCTCGTGGAGCTCGCGGAGGACTACGACGCGGCGCGCGAGCGGTTCGCCTGGCCGCAGCTCGACGAGTGGAACTTCGCCCTCGACTGGTTCGATCGCGTGGCCGAGGGCAACGACGCCCCCGCCCTCTGGATCGTGGAGGAGGACGGCTCCGAGTCGAAGTTCAGCTACGCCGAGATGAGCGCCCGCAGCAACCGCGTCGCCAACTGGCTGCGCGAGCGCGGCGTCGCCCCCGGCGACCGGATCCTGCTGATGCTCTCGAACCAGGTCGAGCTCTGGGACGTGATGCTCGCGGCGATCAAGCTCGGCGCGGTCGTCATCCCCGCCACCACCCTGCTCGCCGAGGGCGACATCGCCGATCGGATCACCCGCGGCGGCGCCAAGCACGTGATCGTGCGCAGCGAGCTCGCCGAGCGGGTTCCCGCCGACGCGCAGGTCAGCCGCATCGTCATCGGCTCGCCCGTGCCGGGCTGGGAGACCTTCGCCTCCGCCTACACCGCGCCCGACACGTTCACCCCGACGCACACCACCCGAGCCGACGACACCCTGCTGCTGTACTTCACCTCCGGCACCACCAGCGCGCCGAAGTTGGTCGAACACACCCATGCGAGCTACCCGGTGGGCCACCTGTCGACGATGTACTGGATCGGGCTGCGCCCCGGCGACGTGCACCTGAACGTGAGCTCGCCCGGCTGGGCCAAGCACGCGTGGAGCAACGTCTTCACGCCGTGGATCGCGCAGGCCTGTGTGTTCATCTACAACTACAACCGGTTCGACGCGGCCGCGCTGATGAAGCAGATGGAGCGGGCCGGCGTCACCAGCTTCTGCGCGCCGCCCACGGTGTGGCGCATGCTGATCCAGGCCGACCTCGCGGCGCTGAAGACCCCGCCGCGCGTCGTCGTGGGCGCCGGCGAGCCCCTCAACCCCGAGGTGATCACCCGCGTCCGGAACGCCTGGGGCGTGACGATCCGGGACGGCTTCGGCCAGACGGAGACCACGGTGCAGGTGGCGAACACGCCGGGTCAGCCGCTCAAGGACGGGTCGATGGGCCGCCCGTGCCCCGGCTACGACGTGGTGCTCGTCGACCCGGCCACCGGCGAGCAGGGCGTGGACGAGGGCGAGATCTGCCTGCGCCTGGACCCGCGGCCGCTCGGCCTCATGGTCGGCTACCACGGCGACGCCGAGAAGACCGCGAAGGTGATGGAGGGCGGGGTCTACCACACCGGCGACGTCGCCTCGAAGGACGCGGACGGCTATCTGACCTACGTCGGCCGCACCGACGATGTCTTCAAGTCCAGCGACTACAAGATCAGCCCGTTCGAGCTGGAGTCCGTTCTGCTGGAGCATGATGCAGTGGCGGAGGCCGCTGTCGTCCCCGCGCCCGACGAGCTGCGACTGGCGGTGCCGAAGGCGTACATCGTTCTCGCGGAGGGCTTCTCGCCGGACGAGGTTACGGCGAAGTCGATCTTCGACTACAGCCGCGAGCACCTCGCGCCGTACAAGCGGGTGCGCCGCATCGCCTTCGCCGAACTCCCCAAGACCATCAGCGGCAAGATCCGCCGCGTGGAGCTGCGCAAGGCGGAGGAGCAGGGGCTGACCTCCGCGGAGTTCCGCGAGTCCTGACGGAATCACCATTGTCCCGTTGGAGATCGTGAATTAGCCTCGCTACATGACCTCACCCCCGCCGCCGGCTCTGCTGCTCGAAGACCTGCACGTCGCCTTCGGCGGCAAGCCGGCGGTCGCGGGGGTGTCGCTGTGGGTGCCCCAGGGCTCGATGTTCGGCCTGGTGGGGCCCAACGGCGCCGGCAAGACCACCTCCCTGTCGATGGCGGTGGGCCTGCTGCGCCCCGGCCACGGCCGGAGCCTCGTCTTCGGTGTGGACGTCTGGCAGGACCCGATCACCGCGAAGCAGCTCATCGGCGTGCTGCCCGACGGACTCTCGTTACCCGACCAGTTCACGGGCGGCGAGTTGCTGACCTACCTGGGGCGGCTGCGCGGGATGGACGAGGCGACGATCGCAGCCCGGCGCGACGAGCTGCTCGCGGTCCTGGGGCTCACCGATGCGCACCGCACCGTGATCGCCGACTACTCGGCCGGCATGACGAAGAAGATCGGCCTGGCCTCGGCACTGCTGCACAGCCCGCGACTGCTCGTCCTGGACGAGCCCTTCGAATCGGTCGACCCGGTCTCGAGCACCACGATCCGGTCGATCCTCATCGAGTACGTGCGGGGAGGCGGCACCGTCATCCTCTCCAGCCACGTGATGGCGACGGTGGCGCAGCTGTGCACGCATGTGGCGGTGATCAACGCCGGACGGGTCGCGGCGGCGGGCACCGTCGACCAGGTCCGGGCGGGCGGAACCCTGGACGACGCCTTCGTCCGGCTGGTCGGCGGCCCGGCGCACACGGGCGGGTTGTCGTGGCTGCAGTCGTGACCGCGCCGGAGGCGGACCTCCACCGCGTCGTCGCCTCCATGCAGTGGACGCTCTACAAGCGCCGGTCGACGGGCGGGCGCCTCGCGGTCACCATCGTCCTCGGGATCCTCGGCACCCTCGCGGCGCTCGGCCTCGTCCTCGGCGCCGTGGCCGCGGGACTCGAGCGCAGTTCCTCCGCCGCCGCGTACATCGCGGCCACCCTGGTGGGGATCGGCGTCCTCTGGGCGTACCTGCCGGCGCTCTCCGGTTTCTCCGACAACACCCTGCAGCCGCGCCAGTTCACGCTGCTGCCGCTGCAGCCGGGTCCGCTCGCGCGGGCTCTGTTCCTCGCCTCGCTGATCGGCGTCCCCGTGCCGCTGACGGCGCTCGCCTTCCTCTCGGTGATCGGCTACGCGGCGGCCCGGGCGCCGCTCACCCTGGTCCTCGCGGCGCCCGCCGCGCTGCTCACTGTCGTCCTCGTCGTCGCGCTGTCGCGGGTGATCTCGCTGACCCTGTCGCAGGCGGTCCGCACCCGGCGGGGCCGGGAAGCCGCGCTGCTGCTCTTCGTCGCGGGCTTCTGCGTGCTGTACGCCGGCCAGTTCCTGCTCAACAAGCTGCTCGCGACGGCCGGCGACGACGGTCCGCGCATCGCACTCGCCATCCCCTTCGCGTGGGGCATCGCCGCCGTCGAGCGCGCAGTCGACGGCCAATGGGGCATCGCCCTCGGCGCCGTCGCCGGGCTGGCCGCCCTCGATGCGGCGCTCCTCGCCGCCTGGCAGAGCCTGGTGCGACGGCTGTTCGCCGGCGCGGTGCCGGTGCCGACGTCCTCGCGCAGCGGTCGCGAGCGGCGCGGCCGCCTCCGCGGCGGATGGCGCGCCGGCCCGCGGGGCGCGGTGGTCGCGCGCGAGCTCTCGCTGTGGGGCGGCGACGTCCGCCGCCGGTATCAGCTCATGGCGCCCATCGCCTTCGGCATCATGAGCGGCGTGCTCCCGCTGTTCGTCGACGACTTCCCGTTCGACGCCCGGTGGGGCGCGTGGATGGTGCTGCTGATGGCGGTCATGTCGGGCCTGAACCTCTACGGACTGGACGGCCGCTCCTTCTGGCACATCGCGATGATCCCGCGCGCCGCGGGCGCCGACGTGCGCGGGCGACAGCTGGCGTGGGCGCTGGTGATCGCCCCGATCGCGGTCCTGCCGGTGATCATCGTCCGCGCCTTCGGCGATGATCCCCTCGATCGCCTCGCGGTCCCGGCGGCCGTCACCGTCTGCGCGATCGGAGTCGGCGCGGGCCTGGTCGTCCTCGCCTCGGCCGCGGCGCCGTACCCCGTCCCCGAGGCGCGCAAGATGATGTCCGTCGCCACCCGGAACTCGTCGAGCGGCGCAGCGATCGGCTGGGCCTTCGCCTCCGCCGGCATCCTGGTGGTCACGGTGGGCCCGTGCGCGCTGCTCGGGGCGCTGCTGCCCGGCGCCGCCTCGTGGATCGCCGTGCCCGTGGCGGCGGCCGTCGGCGGGGCGGGGTGGTGGCTGCTCGGCCGCTCCGCGGTCCAGCGGTTGCAGCGCAGCCCCGATCAGATCCACTACGCCGTGACGCGCGCCTGACCCGGCGCTCGCGGGTCCGTCAGTCGGCGCGAACGGACGCGATGACGCTCGCGCGCACGGCCGCGTGCCAGCACGCGTCCGGATCGCCCGCGCACCAGGCGCGCAGCGCCGCACCGACGATCGCGTAGGCCAGCGCCGCGGGATCGACCGCGGGTGACAGCCGGCCGCCGTCCACGGCGGACTCCAGGGTGGCCGCCACCGCTGCGGTGACGCCGTCGAAGCCGGCGGCCCCGTCGCCGAGCACCTCGGCGGCCCGGTCCCGCAGTGCGGGGCGTGCCGCCAGCAGCCGGGCGAAGGCGGTGGCCGCGGGCTGTGTCAGAGCGTCGAGCTGAGCGCAGAGCACGTCGGGGAGCGCCCACGCGTCGTTGCCGGTCTCCGCCGCGTCCGCGGCCAGCAGGAAGCTCCGGTCCACCGCGTAGGCCGCCAGGAACGCGTCGAAATCGCCGAAGTGCGCGTGCAGCAGGCCGGTGGCCACGCCCGCCTGCGCGGTGACCGCGCGTCCCGACAGCCCGTCGACGCCGCTGCGCAGCACGACGGCCTCGGCGGCCGCGAAGAGGCGCTGGCGCGCTCCGTCGATCGCGACTCCTCTGGGCATGAGTCGATTCTACGAGTCCGCCGCCCCCGCTTGCGCCAGGTATGAACAGATGCTCATACTGAGAATGAACAGTCGCTCAAACTGAGGAGGAACTCGTGCCGGACGACACCGACAGCCCACTGCGCATCCTGATCGCCGGCGCGGGGATCGCGGGCCTCGCGGCGGCACTGCGCCTGCGCCGCGACGGGCACCACGTCCTCCTCATCGAGCGCGCCCCGGCGCGTCGGACCGGCGGCTACCTGGTCAACCTCCTCGGGCCGGGGTTCGACGCCGCCGAAGCACTGGGCCTGGTCCCAGCACTCCGGGATCGGGACCAAGGGATCTTCTCCTCGGTGCTCGTCCGCGCCGACGGCAGCACGAAGCTCACCATGCCGGCGGCCCTCGCCGAACAGTCACTCGGATCGCGCGCACTCACCCTCTTCCGGGGCGATCTCGAGGCGGTCCTGCACGACGCCCTCGACGACGGTGCACCGATCCGGTTCGGCACCACCGTCACCGGGATCGACGGGCCGCCCGACGGGCCGCTGCGCATCACCCTCAGCGACGGCACCGAGCACAAGGTGGACCTGCTCGTCGGAGCCGACGGGCTGCACTCGGGGGTCCGCGATCTGGCCTTCGGCCCGCCGGGCGGGTACATCCGCGATCTGGACCACGTCGTGGCCGCGTTCCCGCTCGATCCGCCGCCCGCGGCGCTGCCGGAGCAGACCGCGGCCACCTTCATCGACGTGGGCCGCACGGCGGCCGTGTTCCGCCCCCGCCGGGGCGTCCCGTCGGCGTTCTTCACCTACCGAACGACATCCGCGTCGGCCGACGTGGCGGGCGGGACCGCGACCGCACTGGCCGCGCACTTCGGGGACCTGTCGGGATCGGTGCACGAGGCGGTGCGACGGTCCGCCGGCGTCGACGGCGCGTACTTCGACACCGTGAGCCAGGTGGTCATGGGCGCGTGGAGCGCGGGCCGCGTGGTCCTGCTCGGCGACGCCGCCTGGTGCGTCTCGGTGTTCGCGGGGCACGGCGCGGGCCTCGCACTCGCCGGTGCCGACCGATTGGGTCGCGCGATCGCGGACCGCCCGGGCGACGTCGCGGCGGCGCTGCGCTCGTGGGAGGAGGACCTGCGGCCGGAAGTCGCTGCGCGCCAGCGCCACGCGCGCGCGGGGATGGCGCGGTTCGCGCCGCCGAGTCGGCTGCACCTCGGCGCGCAGAACCTCATGATCCGGATGCTGACCGCGCCGGTCGTCGGCCCCTCCCTCCTGCGCGCCGTCAGCCGCACGCCTCGGTGAGCGGGCGCTCCGCGCGGAGCTTGCCGTTGTGCGGATCGCAAAATACGGTGAGGGAGGATTCCACGACGAGCAAGGGAGCACCCCGTGTCCGAGATCGCGTACAAGAACACCCGCTTCGATCCCGAAGGGCACCCGTTCAACGAAGCCGCCAAGCCCCTCGCCGAGGCGGTCGGCTACACCGCCGAACTGTCCGTCGAACCGAAGCTCGCCGAACTCCTACGGCTGCGGGTCTCCCAGGTGAACGGCTGCGCGTTCTGCAACATCCTGCACGGGCAATCGGCGCGCGACAACCAGATCCCGCAGGCCAAGATCGACGGCCTCACCTCGTACGCGAACTCCGACCTGTTCACGGAGGCGGAGAAGACCGCGCTGCGGTACTGCGATGCGCTCACCGTGCCGAACACCGATGATTTCGACCGCTTCCACCAGGCGATGACCGAGCACTTCACGATCGAGCAGATCAAGGACGTCGCGGCGGCCGTGATCAACATGCACCTGTGGACCCGATGGAAGCTCGCGCAGGGCCAAACGCCCTACTACACCGACGCGCCCTCCTGATCGCCCGACCGGCCCGGCGGGACAGGCGAATCGGCAACGATTCCCGCCGGCCGGTCGTAAGCTCGTCTGGTCATGCTGACCTACGTGCTCGACGTCCGCGACCTGTCGGACGTGCGCTTCGTGCTCGCCCCGCTGAACGAGACGGCGCTGAGCCTGTTCCACCTGAACTCCGAGCATGACGGCGCCGCGCATCTGCATCGCTGGCGCGAGAACGCGCGTGCGCAGAGCGATCGCTACGACCACCGGTTGATCAGCGCATTGATCGCACCGTCGGGCAAGGCGATCCCGGACTTCCTGACCCCGGTGCCCGAGCCCGGGGTATCGCGCCCGTCGCTCACGGAGGGTTTGACGGCGATCGCGGAGACCGATCCGGCACTCATCCACACCCAACTCGACGAGCTGCGCGAGGGCGCCGATCCGTCGCCGGCACTGGCCCGATTGCTCGACGATCCCGAGCGGGCGGGCCCGCGCATCGCCGGCGCGCTGGAGCGCTACCACCGGGTGACGATCGCCCCGATCTGGCCCGCGGTCAATCGGATCCTGGAGGCGGACGTCACCTTCCGCGGGCGCGAGCTCGCGCTCGGCGGCCCGACGCAGCTGTTCGCCTCGCTCAACCCCAACCTGAGCTGGGATCGCGACGGGCGGTTGCGCCTGGACCTGGCCTACGCACGCGATGCGGGCGAGTACGCCACGGCGGGACGCGGACTGGTGCTCATTCCCAGCGTCTTCCTCACCCGGCTGGTGAGCGCCCACTCGCCGGAAACGGCGGCGCCGCACGTGGGCTATCCGGCCCGGGGCAGCGCGACCCTCACGGAATCGGTGCGCGAGGTGCCGCCCGGGGCGCTGCGGCGCTTGATCGGCGGGGCGAAGGCCGACGTGCTGCACGCGCTCGACGAGCCCGTGGCCGTGAGCGAAGTGGCGCGCCGGCTGGAGATCTCCCCCTCGGCGGTGTCCCAGAGCCTGCGGGTGCTCTACGAGAACGGCCTGATCGACCGAGCCCGGAGCGGGCGCGAGGTGCTCTACCGGCGCACGACCGAGGGTGATCGACTGGTGCGCGGCCACCGCCCGTGAGGGATCAGAAGCGCAGTGCGGCGGGACCGGTGTACTCGGGGTTCGCGGAGACGAAGCGCTGCAGGGCGGCGCGCATGCCGGCGGCCGCGAACCCGGAGCGCGGAGCGGCGGTGGGCAGCGCGGCGGCGTCGTGGATGTCCGCGAGGCGGGCGTAGACGGTGCCGGCGGTCGGGTCGGCGGTGAGGTTCTTGAAATCACGGTAGCTGGTCATGACCACAAGTAGACCCGCCTCCGCGGACCTGCGCCATTCTTTAAGTGATGACCTAAATTGTGATCGGGGACACTGTGTGCTGGAACACTTTCGGCGCGCGGGTCACCGAGCGACCTCACGCCGTCCCGCATCGATCCGCCGCGTCCACCCGCGGCCGTCGAGCAGCTCCAGCAGAGGCACCGCGACCCGGCGGCTGGTGCCGAGCGCCTGCCGCGCCTGCGAGACCGTGAAGGGCTGCGACAGCGCGGCGAGCTCCCGCATGGCCAGCGCGGGGGCGTGCGGCGCGAGCACGACTCCGTCCGCCACGCGGAGCAATCTCCCCGCCCGCTCGGCCGCCGCGAGCTCGCGCGGACCGAGCCGCAGCGCCGCCAGGTCGTCGGCCTCCGGCGCGGCGAAGGGCGTTCGCGCCAGGCGGCGTTCGATCTCGGCGACGCCCGACTCCGCCGGCCCGAGGTCCGTGCGGTGTCCGGGGAGGGCGAGCCTGCCCCCGTCGGACTCGAGTCCGGCACCGTCGAGCACCGTTGACAGCAGCGCCGGATCGGGCAGCTCGAGCGCCTCGCGCGCCGCGCCCAGCGACAGGCCCGCCGCCAGGGGATCGCGTGCGTGCAGATCGGCGACCGCCCCACGCAGGCGGGCCTGCCAGCCGTCCAGGGCCGCGTCGTGGATCCACCACGCGCCGGCCACGCGCACCCCGTCCGGGACCTCGTCGCCGAAACCCAGATCGTCGAGCCGCTCGCGCCGCACCGCACCGCGGCGCGCGACCTCGGCGAGCAGGTCACCCTCGGTGCCGCGCCCGGCGAGGGCGCTCGCCCGCCGCCCACCGTCGCCTCGGCGCCGCAGCGTCGGCGGATCCGCGTCGAGCACCCGCGCGCCGCCCACGATCCGCTTGGCCCCCGGATCGCGCAGTACGAGCGGATCGCCCGCGGCCAGCGGAAGTGCCCGCGCGAGGGTGAGCCGGGCGTGGTCGTCTCCGAACGGCCGCACGCGGGCCGGGACGGCGACGGTACCGGCGTGCACTGTCAGCCACTCCGGGAGCACCGCATCGTCGTCCGCGCGGGAGACGCGCACGTCGACGACGCCGGTGGCCGGCCACTGACCGGGCGTGAGCAGCGCGTCCCCTCGGTGGATCTCCTCGACCGCCACGCCCCGCAGGTTCACCGCCAGCCGGGAGACCGGTCCGACCGCTTCCTCGGCGACGCCGTGCCGCTGCAGGCCGCGCACGGTGACCCGGCGAGCACCGCGTGCGCCGAGCAGCTCCAGCTCGTCGCCCACCCGCACGGTGCCGGCGGGCACGGTGCCCGTGACCACGGTGCCTGCCCCGACGATGGAGAACGCCCGGTCGATCCAGATCCGTACGCGCGCTTTCTGATCGGGCTCGGGGAGGTCGTCGAGCACGGCGTCGAGCCCAGTGCGCAGCTCGTCCAGGCCGGCGCCGGTGACGGCGGAGACGGCCACGACGGGAGCGTCCGCCAAGCCTGTTCCGGCGAGGTTGCGGCGCGCCTGATCGCGCACGGCGTCCACTCGGTCGGGCGCGCGGTCCGCCTTGGTGATCACGATCAGGCCGTGCTCGATCCCCAGCGCCGCCACGGCGTCGCGGTGATCGTCCGACTGCGCGCTCCACCCCTCGTCGGCAGCGATCACGAAGCAGACCACCGGCACCGGGCCGAGCCCGGCCAGCATGTTGCCCAGGAAGCGCTCGTGGCCGGGGACGTCGACGAAAGCCAGTTCCCGCCCGGACGGCAGTGCCGTCCAGGCGAATCCGAGGTCGATGGTGAGCCCACGACGCCGCTCCTCGACCCAGCGATCGGGCTCGATCCCGGTCAGGGACCGCACCAGCGTTGACTTGCCGTGATCGACGTGGCCGGCGGTGGCTACGACGTGCATGCGAGCACCGCCTCCGCCACGGCCCCGTCGAAATCCTCGGGGACGCAGCGCAGGTCGAGCAGGCAGGCACCGTCGGACAGGCGTGCCAGCACCGGCGGCTCCCCGGCCCGCAGCGGGGCGGCGATCTCCTCGGGCAGGCGGACGGCCCAGCCCGGTAGCGGGACTCCGGGTGCGCCACCCCCACCGACCCGGCCGTCGTGCGGGACGACGGTGCCGCCCACGCGTTCGGCCAGTCGCTCCGCGCGGCGGCGCAGCACCGCGGGGTCGGCGTGCAGGTAGGCGAGCACGGGCGCCTCCGGCCCACCCACGGTGGCCTCCAGTGCGGCGAGCACGAGCTTGTCGGCGCGGACCGCGCGGGCGAGCGGGTGGCGGGCCAGGCGGGTGACGAGTTCGCCGCGGCCGAGCAGGATTCCGGCCTGGGGTCCGCCCAGCAGCTTATCGCCGCTGGCGGTCACGAGGTCGGCGCCCGCGGCGAGCGCGGACGCGGCGTCGGGCTCGCCGGGCAGCGCGGGATCGGCGGCGAGCAGTCCGCTGCCGAGATCCATCACGAGCGGCACGTCGCCGCACACGGCGCGGAGCTCTTCCAGCGGAACGTCCGCGGTGAAGCCCTCCACCCGGAAGTTGCTGGGGTGCACCTTGAGCACGCACCCGGTCTCCGGCCCGATCACCTCGGCGTAGTCGCGGGCGTGGGTGCGGTTGGTGGTGCCCACCTCGCGCAGCCGCGCACCGGTGGAGGCGATGAGGTCCGGCAGGCGGAAGCCGGCGCCGATCTCGATCAGCTCGCCCCGGCTGATCACCACCTCGCGCCCCGCCGCCAGCGCGGTGGTGGCGAGGACCAGGGCGGCCGCGCCGTTGTTGACCACCAGCGCCTCCTCCGCCGCGGGGCACGCGGCGAGCAGGGCGGCCCGCGCCGCCACCCCGCGCTTGCTGCGGGTGCCGGTGCCGAGGTCCAGTTCGACGTCGGTGTAGCCGGCGGCGTCCACGAGGGCCGTGACCGCGGCGCCCGAGAGCGGCGCGCGGCCCAGGTTGGTGTGCACCACGACGCCGGTCGCGTTCAGGACGGGGCGCAGGGACGCCGGCGAGGCCGTGGCGAGGTCGCGCTCCACGGTCGCGGCGACCGCGTCGGGATCGAGATCCCCGCGGCGCGCGGCGTCCTGGGCGGCGGCGATCGCGGCGCGCACCCGGCGCTCGCCGAGGCGCTCGCTCGCGGCGACCATCGCGGGCGCGCCGAGCAGCCGGTCGGTGCGCGGAATCCGCCTGCGGGGGTCCGTCACGCGTCCTCCTCGGAACTCGCCTGCTCGCGCCGCGCCGGTGGGGCGTGGCGGAGGTGGACGGGAATCGAACCCGCCAGACCGAGATACTCGACCTCACCGGTTTTGAAGACCGGGGGGCCCACCAGGAACCCAGACACCTCCGCCGACCAACATAGCCGCCCACGACGGGTGCGGTACCGGTCCCCCGGGGGCGCCCGCCCCGCCGGGGCTACGGTGGGGCCATGACCGACGAGATCGCCCGGCTCACCTCCTTCGCGCACGGCGGCGGCTGCGCCTGCAAGATCCCGCCGGGCGAGCTGGAGGACGCAGTGCGCGGGCTCACCGGGCAGGTCGCGCCCGACGTGCTGGTCGGCCTGGACGACGGTGACGACGCGGCCGCGGTCCGGCTCTCGGACGACCTCGCGGTGCTCTCCACCGCAGACTTCTTCACCCCCGTGGTCGACGACGCCTTCGACTGGGGCCGGATCGCCGCGGCCAACGCCCTCTCCGACGTGTACGCGATGGGCGGCCGACCCGTGATGGCGATCAACCTGGTCGGCTGGCCGCGCGAAGAGCTGCCGATGGAGCTGATGACCGAGGTGCTGCGTGGCGGGCTCGCCGTGGCGCAGGAGGCCGGGTGCCCCGTCATCGGCGGGCACAGCATCGACGATCCGGAGCCCAAGTACGGCATGGCCGTGACCGGCGTCGCCCATCCGGACCGCCTGCTGCGCAACGACTCCGCCGTCGCCGGCCTGCCGCTCACACTCACCAAGCCGATCGGCGTCGGGCTGCTCAACAATCGCCACAAGCGCACCGGCGAGGTCTTCGAGTCCGCCCTCGCGACCATGACGACGCTCAACCGGGACGCGGCCGCCGCGGCCCTCGACGCGGGCGCCCGTGCCGCCACCGACGTCACCGGCTTCGGTCTGCTGGGCCACCTGTTCAAGATGTGCCGCGCGTCCGGGATCGGCGCGGAGATCGACGCCGCCGCGGTGCCGCTGGTCGACGGCGCCCGCGAGGCGATGCGCGACGGCTTCGTCTCCGGCGGAACGCGCCGCAACCTCGACTGGGTGGCGCCGCACGTGGACGCCGACGGCGCCACCGAGGAGGATCTGCTGTTCCTCGCCGACGCGCAGACCTCCGGTGGTCTCCTCGTCGTCGGCGAGGTGCCGGGTTACCCCGTGATCGGCCGGACGACCGCCGAGGCGGCCGGACGCATCGTCATCCGGTGATCGAGTCGCCCGTGTTCCCCGCCGCGCGGCGGGCCGCGAGGCGCCGCTTCTGCGGTTCGATGGTGTAGCGCGGGTAATTGGCCGACTCGAGACCGGCCTCGAAGACCCCGAAGCGGGTGCAGGCCGAGGCCGCCATGAGCGCACCCCCGGACAGGGCGGCGAGGCACCGTCGGACCCGACCCCGACGACCTCCCGTGAGGAGCGCGCCCACGCCGCCGGCGACCGCGAGCCGCTCGGCCCAGCGCATGAGTTTCCCGGGGGTGCCGTGATGCAGGGGCTCGGCCGCCACGGAGTCCATGCGGGACTCCATGATCCGGGTCGCGGCCACGTCGCCGATCACGCCGAGAACGGCGAGGTTCCGGGCGGGCGCGGCCTCGTCCGCGGGCGTGGTCACCAGGGCCAGGCCACCGGCGGCCAGGCTCGCCGAGCTGACGAAGACGAAGGGCAGGTCGCGGTAGGCGGCGTTCCAGGTGGGCATCGCTGTGTCCGCCAGGAGCACCGCGGTGTAGGCGGCCAGCGGCGTCGCGAAGACCGCCGCGCCGAGCCCCGCCGGCGCCTCACCGAACCGGAGCACCGCCCGCAGGGGGCCGAGCGGGAGCCGCTCCCCCAGGAACCGGTCCACCTCCGCCGCCGCGGCGACGCCGATCAGACCGCTGTAGCCCGAGAGGATCCACGAGCCGACACTCATCGGCGAGGTCACCTTGAAGGTGCGCATCATGTGCAGGAAGCGTTCGGGGCGACCGAGATCCGCGACGAGCGCCAGCGCGCCGACGCCCGCGGCGCCGAGACCGGCGAGGCGGGCGTTGCGGCGCAACGCGGGGTACCCCGCGAGCTGTGCGCCCGCGGCGAGCAGGCCCGAGCCGCCGGCGACGCCGCCCAGGAACAGGTACGCGCCGACGGGCGCCTCCCACGGTGGCGGCTTCACGATCGGGTGGCCGTAGTAGCCGTCGACGTGCTCGATCACGGCCTCGGGCACCATCAGGTCGTCGGGGCGGCGACGCCTGCCGGAGCCGTCGCCGCGCCTACCGCGCCGCTCGGGCCGGGGCGGGCGGAACTGGTCGAACTCGGAGCTGGTCACCGGCGGCCCTTCTTCCGCGCCGAGAGGAACGAGACCGCGGCCGCGGCGATCATGCCGGCGGCGGCGGTGCCGGCGCGCTTGTACATGGTCATCAGGTCGGCGGTGCACACCCGCGGGTCGGGCGGCAGGCCGTACACCTCGGGTTCGTCGAGCAGCAGGAACACCGAACCGGTGCCGCCCACCCCGTCGTCGTCGTTCGCGCCGTACAGCCGCGCCTCGGTCATGCCCTGCGCGTGCAGCTGCGCGACGCGCTCGCGGGCCGTCGCCACCATCTCCTCGCGCTCGCCGAACTTGATCGACGTGGTGGGACAGGTCTTGGCGCACGCCGGCGTCTCATCATCACGGAGCCGGTCGTAGCAGAGGGTGCACTTCTGGGCGATCCCGCGGTTGTCCACCGGCGGCTGCTCGCCCTTGCGGTGCCCCTCGCGGACCGTCGGGGCGACGGTGCCGTCGCTGCGCCGCTCGACGACGCCGAAGGGGCAGCCGGCCACGCAGGTGCCGCAGCCGTTGCAGATGTCGTTCTGCACCACGACGGTGCCGAACTCGGTGCGCATCATCGCGCCGGTCGGGCACACGTCGAGGCACCCCGCGTGGGTGCAGTGCTTGCACACGTCGGAGGACATGAGCCAGCGGAACTCCGGGGTGTCGGGCGGGGTCACGTCGGCCTCGCCCCACGCCGGCATGGTCTCGCCCGCAGGCGTCTCCGCGCTCACCGGCGCGGCGCCGCGCACGGCGGGCATGCCGAGACCGACCAGCGCGCGGCCGGATTCGCGGGCGCGCTCGATGCTCTCGCGGTCCTGCTCGATGAACGCCACGTGCCGCCAGGTGCTGGCGCCGAGCGCGACGGTGTTGTCGTAGGACATGCCGGTGAGCTCGAGGTCGCCGTCGCGCGGGTTCCGGTTCCACTCCTTGCAGGCCACCTCGCACGCCTTGCAGCCGATGCAGATGGACGTGTCCGTGAAGAAGCCGCGACGGGCCTCGTGCACGTGCCAGTGCGCGTCGGCACTCGGGTCGGTGGGGCCGGTCAGCTGTCCCATCAGGCCTCCCTCGGCGGCGTCAGCCGCACGTTGTCGGTGTCGACGGTGACGCCCGCCCGGTCCCGGTAGCTCTGCACCAGATCCTCGAGCGCCGCGCCGCGCGGCCGGCGGCCCGCGATCACCGTGCAGGAGCCCACCTTCGACTCCTGGATCTGGGTGTTCGGGTCGAGAGTGACTCCGATCAGATCGTTCGCGGCGTCGCCCGTCACCACGGCATCGCTGCCGACGCCCCAGTGGTACGGCAGGCCGACCTGGTGCACGGTGCGACCGCCGACGGTCAGCGGGCGCATGCGCTCGGTGACCAGGACGCGGCACTCGATCGCGGCGCGGGGCGAGATGATGGTGGCCCAGCCCTCGTTCTCCAGCCCGCACTCGGCGGCCAGGCCCGGCGAGACCTCGCAGAACATCTCCGGCTGCAGCTCCGCGAGGTACGGCGACCAGCGGCTCATCCCGCCCGCGGTGTGGTGCTCCGTGAGCCGGTAGGTGGTGAAGACGTACGGGTAGACGTCCGCCCCGGGATCGCCCGCGCTCGGCGCGTCGAGGTTGTCCTCGCGCGGGAAGAGCACGCGGGCGGGCGCCTGCTGCTGCGGGTGGATCGCGTTGCGCACCGGCGATTCCTGCGCCTCGTAGTGCGTGGGCAGCGGACCGTCGACCAGGCCCGTGGGCGCGAACAGCCACCCCTTGCCGTCGGACTGCATGATGAACGGATCGTCGCCGGCGAGCGCCTCGGCCCCCGTCGCCCCGGGCTCCGGGACGGTGCCGGGGGCGAGCGTCGCCGGGAAATCGGGGACGTCGGCACCGGTCCAGCGCCCGGCCGCCTCGTCCCACCACAGGTACTTCTTGCGCTCGCTCCACGGCCGTCCCTGCGGGTCCGCCGAGGCGCGGTTGTAGAGCATGCGGCGGTCCGCCGGCCACACCCAGCCCCACTCGGACTGCGTGATCCCGCCGCCGCCCTGCGGAACGCGGCGCGCGGCACGGTTGGCGCCGTCGGCGTAGACGCCGGTGTAGATCCAGCAACCCGCGATCGTCGAACCGTCGGCCTTGAGCTCCGTGTAGGTCGTGAGGTTGCGCCCCGCGTCCGGCCCGGAGACGAAGCGACCGTTGATCTCCGAGAGCACCGCCTCGGGGTCAGGGTTGCCGTGCTCGTCCATGGGGTAGTCCCAGGTGAGGTCCAGTAGCGGGCGGTCGCGCTCGTCGGTCGAGCCGGCGAGGCGTTCGCGGATCCGCAGGCCGAGCTCGTAGAAGAAGTCGAGCTCGCTCTGCGCCTGGCCCGGGGGCTGCACGGCCTGGTGGCGCCACTGCAGCATCCGCTGGGTCTGCGTGAACGAGCCCGCCTTCTCGACGTGCGTGGCGGCGGGCATGAAGAAGACCTCGGTGCCGATCTCCTCGGTGCGCAGCTCACCGGAGGCGATCTCGGGGCCGTCCTTCCACCAGGTGGCCGACTCGATCATGTTCAGGTCGCGCACCACGAGCCACTTGAGCTTCGCCATGCCCATGCGCTGCTGGCGTCCGTTCGCGGAGCCGACGGCCGGGTTCTGGCCGAGCACGAAGTACCCGTCGACCTTCCCGTCGAGCATGTCGACGGCGGTCTGGTACGTGCCCGCGGGGCCGTTGAGCTTGGGCAGGTAGTCGTACGCGAAGTCGTTCTCGGCCGTCGCCGCGTCGCCGTACCAGGCCTTGAGCAGGCTGATCATGTAGGCGTCCGCGTACTGCCAGTAGCCCTTGCCCGTCTCCGGGCGGACGGCGGCGAGGTAGTCCGCGAGGGTGTCGTGCCTGCCCACCGAGGGCATCGGCAGGTAGCCGGGCAGCAGGTTGAACAGCGTGGGGATGTCGGTCGAGCCCTGGATGCTGGCGTGCCCGCGCAGCGCCATGATGCCGCTGCCCGGCCGTCCGACGTTGCCCAGCAGCAGTTGCAGGATCGCGGCCGTGCGGATGAACTGCGCACCCATCGTGTGCTGCGTCCAGCCGGTGGCGTAGCCGAAGCACGTAGTGCGCTCGCGTCCGGAGTTGCTCGTGATCGACTCCGCCAGGTAGGCGAACTCGGCCGGCGAGATGCCGCACATGTCGGCGACGACCTCGGGGGTGTAGCGCGCGTAGTGCCGGCGCACCACCTGGAAGACGGTGCGCGGGTCCTGCAGCGTCTCGTCGCGCCCGGGCGCGTACTGCCAGGTCGACTGGTCGTACTTGCCGGTCTCCGGGTCGAACCCGGAGAACAGGCCGTCGAGGTCCTCCGTGTCGCGGAAGTCCTCGCCCACCATCTCGGCCGCGTTGGTGTACGCCACGACGTAGTCGTGGAAGTAGGCGTCGGTGGCGAGCACATGGTTGATGAGCCCACCGAGCAGCACGATGTCGGAGCCCGCGCGGATCGGCACGTGCCGGTCCGCCACCGCGGAGGTCCGCGTGAACCGAGGGTCGACGTGGATCACCCGCGCGCCGCGGGCCTTCGCCTCAGCGACCCACTGGAACCCGACGGGATGCGCCTCGGCCATGTTGCCGCCCATGAGCACGATGCAATCCGCGTTGGCCATGTCCTGCAGGGACTGGGTGGCGCCGCCGCGCCCGAACGAGGCTCCCAGACCGGGAACCGTGGCGGAGTGTCATATCCGGGCCTGGTTCTCGATCTGGATGGCGCCCGCGGCGGTGAACAGCTTCTTGATGAGGTAGTTCTCCTCGTTGTCGAGCGTGGCGCCGCCGAGCGAGGCGATGCCCATGGTGCGGCGCAGCGGCCGCCCGTGCTCGTCGAAGTCCTGCCAGCCGTGCCGCCGCGCCTCGACGAACCGGTCGGCGATCATTTCGATCGCGGTGTCCCGGTCCAGGTCCTGCCACTCGGTGGCGTACGGGGCGCGATAGCGGATCTTCGTCTGCCGCAGCGGGTTGTTCACCAACTGCTCGCTGGAGGAGCCCTTGGGGCAGAGCCGCCCGCGCGAGATGGGCGAATCCGGATCGCCCTCGATCTGGATGACCTTCTCGTCCTTGACGTAGACCTTCTGGCCGCAGCCGACGGCGCAGAACGGGCAGACGCTCTGCACCACGCGGTCGGCGGTCTTCGTGCGCGGCTCGAGCGCGCGGGTGCGCGGAGACTCGACGGCCGGGCCGCGGCCGAAGACGTCCCCGGAGCGGAGTTGCCGCAGCACGGGCCATTCGAGGGGGCTGAACCTCGTCATGCTCCTCACCCTAGTCCTGCGCCGCGGGCTCTGCGGCCGTCCCCCGCGAATCCGAGACCCGGCTGTGAGATCGTGAAGGCTCCCGTACGGCGCGAGCGCCACGAGTCAGGGGGATCCCACATGATCGAACTCGCAGCGCGGGCGGAACGGGTACTCGCACCCGACGTCTGGGCCTATCTGATGCGCGGCGCGACCGACGGCGAGTCACCCTGGGAGCGATGGCGATTCATGCCGCGGGTACTGCGCGATGTCCGGTCGATCGACACCTCGGCGAGTGTCTTCGGCGACTGGCGCTCCCCCATCGGCGTGGCCCCGACTGCGTTCCACCGCCTCGTGCATACCGGCGGCGAGGCGGCGGTGGCCCGCGCCGCGGCTGCCTGCGGCGCCCCGTTCGTGCTGTCCATGCGCGCGACAACCCGGATCGAGGAGGTCGCCGCGGCGGCCGGTGGGCCGTGGTGGCAGCAGGTCTACCTCATGCGGGACCGCGGCATCACCGATGCGCTCGTGCAGCGCGCCGCCGCGGCGGGTGCGACGGCGCTGGTCCTCACCGGCGACACCCCGTACGTGGGACGCTCCGGCGGCCGCGGGCTGCCACCGCTGGACGACGACCTGGCCCTCGTCAACGTCGCCCAGCACCTGCCGCCCGGCGCCGACGCGTGGACCGCTATCGAGCAGGACGCCGGTGCCGTCCTGGATGACATCGGCCGGCTCGCCGACCTCACGGGCCTCCCGGTGATCGTCAAGGGCGTGCTGCGCGCCGACGAGGCCCGGCGCTGCGTCGACGCAGGCGCGGCCGGCGTGTGGGTGAGCGATCACGGCGGGCGGCAGCTCGGCCGCACCGTCGCGCCGTCGCAGGCGCTGCCGTGGATCGCCGCGGCCGTCGGACAGCGAGCGCGGGTCCTGGTGGACGGCGATGTCCGCGGCGGCCTGGACGCGCTGGCCGCGCTCGCGCTCGGCGCGGACGCGGTCTTCGTCGGCCGCCCGGTCCTGTGGGCCCTGGCGGACTCGGGCGGTGACGGCGTCGCAGCCCTGCTGGCGGGGCTCCACGACGACCTCCGGCACGCCATGGGGCTGGCGGGCGCCGTGCATCTCGGGGAGTTGACGGACGACCTCGTCGTCCCTCGCTGACCCCCGCCGGCCGGCCGCCGATCCGTATCGTGGTGCGCACAGGCCCATCCGAGGAGGAACGCATGCTCACCGGCCGCGCTCTACTGCTGGACATGGACGGCACACTGGTCGATTCGCACGCCGTCGTCGAACGCTGCTGGACGGCCTGGGCCCGGGAGAAGGGCCTCGATCCGGCGCGGGTGCTCGCCGTCGCGCACGGCCGCCAGGGGCACGCCACCATGGCGGATTTGCTGCCCGACCGCCCCGTCGAGGTCAACCTCGCGGAGAACCGCGCGCTGCTCGCGCAGGAGACCGCCGACACCGAGGGCATCGTCCCCGTCGCCGGCGCGCCCGCGTTCCTCGCCGCGCTCGACGGTGCCCCGCACGCCCTCGTCACCTCCGCGGACCTCGCGCTGGCGACGGCGCGCATGGGCGCAGCGGGCCTGCCGGTGCCGGCGGTGCGGGTGACCGCGGAGGACGTGCGCGCCAGCAAGCCCGACCCCGAGGGCTTCCTGCGCGGCGCGGCGCTCCTCGGGTTCGACCCCGCCGACTGCATCGTCTTCGAGGATTCGGAGGCGGGCACCACCGCGGCGAGGGCCGCCGGGATGCGCGTGGTCGGGGTGGGCCCGCAGGCGGCGCGCTTCTCGCCCGACGTGCAGGTCGACGACCTGACGACGGTGACGGTCACCGTCGACGACGAGGGCATCCACCTGACCGTCTGACGCGCCGGATCGCCGAAGGTGAGACGGTTCGGCGCCCCGGCGACATGAAGGGGTGTGACGTCCACGATGAGAACCGACGAGTCCGCGGACCGGGCCCTCCTCGCCCGCGCCGCGGGCGGGGACGGCGCCGCATTCGCGGCGATCCACGACCGCCACGTGCGCGCGGTCTACTGGCAGGCCTACTCCGTGCTGCACGACGCCGATGCGGCGCAGGAGGTCGCCCAGGACACCTTCCTCACACTGTGGCGCCGGATCGACTCCGTGCGGATCGTCGACGAATCGGTGCTGCCCTGGCTGATGACCACGGCGCGGTACACCGCGCTCAACACCGGTCGCCGGCTCGCCGCCGTCCGCGACAGATCGGC